>CAWEDU010000022.1:0-113902 GCA_963807965.1 uncultured Thermoplasmatales archaeon | reverse complement strand
TATTAAGAGAAAAGTTGAAAAAAATAAAATTTTAAAGAATTAATATCAGCCAATCAATGATTCCGTTACAATTGGTTCACTCCAATAATAAATATCTGACTCTTGCCTTTTACAATTAGATTTTTCAGTCTTCCTCATAATCGGCTCTATAGAAACCCTCTCTCCCAAACACCGAAAATACTATAGTATCGCCCCTCCCATTTAGGTTTTAGAGTCCTGCTAAAACTCAACCAAAATGGAGGTCTGGCGCTATGGCATGTACCAGAAAGGAAACAAAACTTATCAGGTTTGTGAAGAGAGCATTGAACATCATCAAAAAAGCTCGAATTCCATTGAGATCTACTAAGTTCTCGAATCATATCTACAACAATCACGTACATCTTGATTTTGCATATGCTCAGGGTAAACACTGCTATGAGCTACATCAGATTCTTTGAATGGATCGAGAACTTCACACAATTGTGGAAGGTACTGGCTATTTCAGATATACCACATTTCACAATCTTGCACAAGTTTACTCAAAGGTGTCCTATGCGATATCTGGATGCCTTCATTCAGATATCTGGACTGATAGATGAAAAGGGATCATATTCAACAGCGATCGATTAAGCGGATTCTCACTGACTAATGCCAGTTATTACTACACAATTGTGATCAAGGTCAGAGATAATTGTGATCGTAAGAGAGGCAGACCTCGAAAACGAAGAGCTATCACGCGATATCTGAAAGTGACATTTGTTGTCGATACTGATATCCAAACAGTCCTTTCAACAAGCATCAGGAGAGGTCCTGATAATGACAAAAAGATTTCATTCGATCATACAAGAAATTAGAACAAAATGATTCGGTCGATATAGGTCTTGTCCTTGCGGACAGAGGGATATGATTCGGAATCGAATCACATGTATGCTCGGGAGAATACTTGGAGCTAAGAGCATCATTCCGGCAAGGAAGAACAGGTCCAAGGACTTCAAGACCAGAGATAAATACCGAAAAGAGATGAAGTCTGGCTATAATCTTGATCGATATCGTCAACGGAACAAGTAGAGACCATGAACTCCTTTATCAAGCGTAAGATGTGAGATTGTGTACGAGCTAGGAAGGTCTTGTAATCAGAATCGAGAAATATTATTCATGTTCATGGTTTCCAATATTGAACGAGGTATGAATTATTCTTTATTCATACTGATAGGATTTCTAGAAAGCCCACCATATTTAATAATTTTAATAATTATTTTCATATCATTCGAATATCTAAGTATCCAGGGAATTGCCAAAGAATCGATAGATATTAGAAAATTTATTATTTTTTTAATGTCCCCGAAAATATATAGAAGAAAAGTTATTCATTCATTAATTTTATTTTTCATAATACTTTTATCATCTATAATAATAGTTAATATTAATAAAATAGAATATAAAAATAATGAAATGAATATATTATCGAAAAATAATATATTTATTAATCAAAATATAGAAAATTCATCATCAATATATTATATTGACAATATTCATGGTGCAAATACATATAATGGAACCATCTGTTCAAACACCTTTTAAAAGTATATCTAAAATTAACAGTCTTAATCTTAAACCCGGAGATAAGGTTCTATTTAAGAAGGATCGTATATGGTATGGGGAGACGTTAGAAATTAATAATGATGGAACAAAAAATCATCCAATAATTTATTCCTCTTATGGTACCGGAAAAGAACCGATAATTAATGCAAATAAGAAAGTTGGAAATGGTATAAGAGTGACTGCAAATAATATAACAATAATTGGATTGATAGTAACTAATGCTACAAATACTGGATTTAATCTTGCACCTTGGGGAAGTGCAAATAATTTGGTTATTGAAAATTGCATTTCCCATCATAATCTTAACTGTGGTATAAGATTGGCTACAAAATCAGATAATGTTTTGATTGTCAATACCACATCATATTACAATGATAATTGTGGAATATCAATTGGAGGCCATGAAACAAGTAATGTCACTTTGAAAAATTGCACAACCTATCATAATGGTGAAGATGGTATGCAATTACATCCTTCCTGGCCTGATGATTTAGGCGATAATCTGACTATTTTGGAATCGAAATCATTCTGTAATGGTGAAGATGGTATTGATGTAATATCAGGATCGTATATTTCTATTAAAGATAATGAAGTTTTCAATAATAAAGATAAGCAAATATCTTCAGGGCACGAAGCAAAATTCGTTGAATTTTTCAGGAATTACATTCATGGGGTTGATGGAAATAATTCAGATTTTTATATAGCAAATTTACAGAATGTCAAAGTATGGAGTAATATAGTTTTGGGGGGAGATAAGAAAAGATTATTTCATGTTTCCGATGGAGACTCGAATTATCAATCAACAAAAAATATTGAGGTATTTAAAAATACTTTCATTTGGAATGGTGAATATGAAATTATTAGGATAGCAGATCCTCGTGTTAGAATGGGATCAATCAAATTGGAATCCAATATACTAACAACAAATCTAAATCGTATGCCATCAAAAAGTATTTGGTTATTTAGCGACACTTATAATTCTTCAGATAGTCGTTTCACTTCAGATTATAATTTTTATGGTCCCGGTTTGATAAATTTCCAAGATTCTAAGGATAAAATATCATGGTACAAATGGAGAAATTTATTAAATAATGATATAAATGGAGATGTAGGTAATCCAAGAATATATTTAGATGAGAATGAAAAATATAATTTAGAGTGGAACTCGCCTGCAATAGATACTGGAAATAATTTTTCAAGTAGAGGTGAAATAACAGATTTTTATGGAAATCCAATATATGGGATTCCAGATATAGGTGCTATAGAATATCAACCTCCATATCATATCAATTTAGATTCTGTGCTATCAGGATCCAGAATAAGGATATATTCAGATGGGAAATTTAGGTATACATCTAAGGAAAAAGTTATAGAAAATTATGCTAATATTTCATTAAATCCAACATCTGGGTGGATCAAATATAATGAAACAGAAAGAAGAAACAATTGGATGGACCTTGAAATTGTTACTTGGAATAAGAGTGGAAATTATGAAAAAATATGGAAAGAAAATTTTAAATGAAAAATTTTCAAATGAACTACTTAATTGGTGATATGGAACCACTGAAATATTATGAAATAAATATAAATAATGAAATTGAATATTTTATAAAATCTAATATTAATGGATATGTTAAATTTTCCATAAATATATCAAAAAGTTATAATACAATTTGTATAAATAGCATATCAGATGAATTAATAAAATTAGAAACAAATTATAAAGAAATTCCATATACTGGAAAATATTATTTTGTTAATACTACAATAACTCATAAAATAAATATAAAAAGTATAAATATATTATATTGGTTTACTAATAATAATATTGAAAACATTTCTATGTATAAAATATTACAAGAGAATAGTACTAGTTATTGGAGTTGTAAAATTTTTATAAATAAAAGTTCCACGGAATTAAATTATTTAATCAAATTGTTTTTAGCAGATAATATTAATTATACTTCTGAAATTTATAAAATTAAAGTAAATGATATCATAAAACCAAGTATTAAGGATTTTACAAATAAAAATATTAAAGCAGGAGAAATATTATATATAAATTTAAATATTGTAGATAATTTATACGTAAATAATGTAATTTTAAAATATTGGTATGAAAATGAAGTAGCTGAAAGTGTAACATTAATTGGAAATGTAAATTATAGCTGGAAATATTTAATTCCAAATTCTTTAATAAATCAGTTGTATTATATTATTATAGCTGAGGATAATTCAGAAAATATAAATATTACACAAACAAATATTATTAATATTTCTATAGATAATGAAAGCATAATTAGAGATATTTCAAATATATATGCGACAACAGGAGATTACTATATTTTTAATTTTAGTGTAAATCATATAAATGAGATAGATAATATTTATATCGAATATTATATGAAAGAAAATAATAAGAACATTTTAAATTGTACTTTAAAAGATAATATTAATGAAAAGATTATGATACCGAAAAACTATGAGGGGAATCTTTTTTATAATATATTCATAGTAACTAAAAAAGCAGTATTAATAAAATCCCTAAAAAATAGTAGAGATTTTTGATAATGATCCCCCTCAATTAAATTATCTTTCTTATCCAGTAGAAGCATGTTGTGGGGAGGAAATTCAGATAATAGCAAATATTGATATAATATAGATATTGATAATATTATTATAATTTATACAGATAATAATGAATATTACCTATACCAGAAAATATTATTCACTATCAAATTATTCAATATTAATACCAAATACAAGTAAATATTTAATTTTTCACATCAAAATTTCAGATAAAAGAGGAAACATATTAACAACAATTCCTCATTATATCAATGTAATTGATAATAAAAAACCCATATTAGAATTATTTTATGTAAATGGTGCAAAAATAGAGAAAGAATATATAAAATTCAAAGTAACAGCTTTAGATAATATAAATGTCAGAAAAGTATATTTGCAATATTCTTCTGTTGATTATGTTATTAAAGAAATGGTGAATTATAATAACATATATGAAATTCGAATACCCTTAAACCAATTGAAAGAATACTATGTAAAATATTTTTTTATGGTTACTGATTCAAATAATAATTCGTTAACTTCTTCTACATTTATTATATTTTTAAATAATAATTCTTATACGCAGAAAGATTATATTACATCAATAAATAATTCTTATAATTTAGAACAAAATAGAACTTCTCAAAATAATTCCAATAATAATCAAAATATTAATTATAACAATTTTATAATAATAAATTGGATAATAATACAGAATATCCACAAAAAGAATTAAATAACACAACTTCTGATAGTAAGAATAATTATTCTATTAAATATATTCTATCTTTAACTATTTTTATAACGATTATTATATTTTCAAGTTATTTATTAATTTTAAAATATAATGAAAGGAAAAATAAAAATATTAACAATTTGAATAATAGAAATATTAATATTGGAAATATCCCCCATAGAAGAATAAATAATAATATTAATAATAATAATATAATAAATAAATTTCCTGCTAATAAAAATAAAGTAATTATTAATAAAAATATATCTATTGCAAATAAAATAAAGATAGATAATGAAATAGATGATGTATGTAATGAAGTAGGAAATATATTAAATAAATATTTAAATAAATCAGAAAAAAATTATCATATATTTAAAAGAAATAATAATTTGATATAGATAAAGATTTAGAAGAAATTAATGAAATATTAAACATAATAAATACTTAATTTTAATAGTATATAAATTAATATGAGGTGAAATTATATTGTTAGTCCATGATATATTGTTACAACAATTTATAAGTAGGCCTAATAATATTGGAGTAATAGTAAATAATAGAGAATATACTTATCATGAAATATATGAAGAAAGTAATAAAATATTCTAATATATTATTAAATAATAATATTAAAAAAGGAGATAGAGTTTTAATAATATTAGATAATTCTATTGAATATGTAATATCAATATTTAGTATATTAAATATTGGGTCAATATTTGTTCCTTTAAATATAAAAATTGTGCAAAATAAATTAAATTATATTATATCAAATGTGAATCCAAAAGCTATAATTACAAATGAAATAATTAAAATAAAAATTAACAATATTATAAAAAATAAAATTATTAAATATATTTTAATAAACGATATAAAATTGTGTAGATCTAAAGAAAAAATTATTTATAATTTAATTCTAAATAAAAAACAATCCATCATTGACAAAGACATTGCAGCAATAATTTTCACTTCTGGTTCTATGGGAACACAAAAAGGAGTGACTTTAACGCATTTAAATATTATAACTTCTTTAAAGTCAATAAATAATTATTTAAATAAAAATAATAATAAGGATATTATTTTAAATTTGCTGCCATTTTCATTTGATTACGGTTTATATCAAATATTTTTATCATTTTTTTGTGGAGGAACCTTAGTAATATATAATGAAATTGTTTACATATCCAATGTTATAGATTATATAGAAAAATATCAAATAACAGCTTTTCCCATTTTACCAGCGATTATTGAATTAATATTAAAAATAAAAAATTTAAAATGCTCCCAATTTCAATCATTACGTTATATAACTAATACAGGCCAAAAATTATCAGAAAGCACCATAAATAATATTTTAATGTTGATGCCTCGAGCGAAAATATATTCAATGTATGGTTTAACAGAATGTAAACGTATTAGTTATCAATCCTGGAAAAAATTAAATATAAACCAAACTCAGTTGGAAAACCAATGTCAAATACTGAAATATTTATTATTGATGAAAAAGGAATTATAATAACACAACCACGAAAACAAGGTCAATTAGTTGTAAGAGGCAATAATGTAATGTTAGGATATTGGAATAATCCAACTGAAACAGAGAAAATATTAAAAGATGGATTTTATCCATTAGAAAAAGTTCTTTTTACTGGAGATATTTTTGAATTTGATGAAGAAGGCGATTTATTTTTCATATCAAGAATTGATGATATTTTAAAAGTAAAAGGGGAAAAAGTATCACTATTGGAAATAGAAAAGATTCTTTATATGATACCAGAAGTTGATCATGTCGAAATAATTCACAAAGAAGATAAATTAAAAGGTAATATAATCGCAGCTTTATTAACAGTAAAAAATGATTGTTCTGAAAAGAAAATTAGAATAATATTAGAAAAATATTTAAGTAAAACATCAATACCTGATTATATTATATTTATAGAAAACATTCCATTAAATGAAAATAAAAAAACAGACAAAAATGAATTAAAAATAATATTAGATAAACACATTAATGAACGTAGACGTTTTTATTGATTGTATATTTAATGTCATTATTAATATTAAAAAATAGAGACCATAATCCAGTATACATATAAATATTTAAGTTTATTTTTATAGAACTATTTTCATCTAAATCTATATAAAAATAATATCCAGTATTATTTATGATTGGAAATTCTCTATCAATATCAAAATACCATCTTAAAGGATTTTCAGGAAAAATTGAGATGTTAAATATTTTTGGTTTATTATCTAAATTTTCCAATCCTAAAATAATATTAAGTGTATAATTATCATCTATGTTCATTGGAAAGCCGCCAGGTTTTCCTGATGGAGTTTCTAAAAATAACTTATAATTATCAATATTGTTATATTTCATATCATCATTTTTAAAAACTTTAATTTTAAGTTTTAATTCTCTATATATATTTTCGTTTATTAAAAGTTGAAAATATATAGTAAAATCACCAGATTCATTTATTTTTATATATAACGGAGATTGAAAATTTTCATTATTTTCGATATTTGTAAAAAATGAATATCCAATTTTAGGACTAAGTATTATATTATTGGAGATTGTATTATCAGAAAAATTTTCTGGATGCTCAAGAAAAAACCTCATTTCATATTCAATATCTTTGTATTCATTATTTACAATACCTATATATAATAATATTTCTTCATTTACAAAAATATTATTAGGATAATCAGAAATCTTTTTATTATTACCTAATATATAAAATTCGCTATATTTTTCATTATTATGGTAATATTTGTAAAGAAAAATGGAGAAAATAGAAGAAAGTAAAATAAGTAAAATCAAAGTAATTGTTATTAATTTATCATGAAGAGTATTATCAAAGGGACTAATAATTCTAAATGATATTAAAAATCTTTGATCTTTTGGAATTTTTTCTCTTCTATAAATTGCAATAGCAGAACCTATCATGATAAAAAGATATATCGTAAGTAAATTTGGTAATATTTTAATTCCAAAATAAGAATTATTATATATATATAATTCGTTAAAAATAAAACCAATAAATGAAGATATAAGTATGGACATTCCTATTGAAAACGCAATTCTTACAAATATATTAATACTTTTTCTTTCAACATTTGAATATTCATTAAGTTCAAATAATTTTTTCTTGTATTTTAAATCATCAATATTGTTTATTTGTTCACAATATTCTTCATTTTTATATTTCATTGGCCATATGATAGAAATAGTAACATAACCAGGTAAAAAAGCAATAAATAGAAATCCTAATATGATTCTCAAAAGTTCAAGATTTGGAAAAATCAAAACAATTAGAGAAAATAAAGTGCTAAGCAAAATTATTGCATATAAATCCCAATAGCCTTCCTTTATTTTATAGTTCATCATAGAACAAGAACATTTCTCAAATAAATAACTTCTTTTTCTCTTTAACATTTCATACATTTTTCTTTCAATCGCCCACTTGATCAGCATGAGCTTTAATTATTTAAGAAAGAAATGCAATAAACGTCACATCAATATATGTACTCATAATATCTCAAATAACCATTGTTTGTATACGTTTTAGTTAAATACTATTTCATCATTGATGCAACATCAATTGCGTTGATTGGAGTGAGTGGAAATGCGTTGTCCAGTATGTGAAAAATCAGACATGGTCATCAGGAGAGGAAAGAGAGAGACCAAAAAGGGAACTGTCCAGAAGCTGCAATGCAGAAGATGCGGCAAGTTCTTCAGCTCCAGCCTCCATCCATACAGCTGGTATCCGGACGAAATGGTGTTCAAAGCCATGGAACTCTACAATCTGGGTAGGTCCCCGAAATATATTTGCTGAAAGACTTGAAGAACAATATGGAATCGAAGTACCCTAGAAGAACCCTGTATTCTTGGATAGGTAGATATGTTAAGCAATTTGGAATGTATGCTCTCAGAGGGTGCAGATGCGATGAAGGAAATGGTCCTTTGGTGAGCAGATCCTTATATGAACACGCTGAAAAACCATGGAAGTATCATTCAATCAAAATGAAAAGATCCAAAACAAGATGGCCCAAATTATATGATCATATTAGGAAAATTGAAGAAAAAGGTACGATACCTT
The DNA here is from genome assembly GCA_963807965.1 of uncultured Thermoplasmatales archaeon. GTDB lineage: Archaea > Thermoplasmatota > Penumbrarchaeia > Penumbrarchaeales > Penumbrarchaeaceae > Penumbrarchaeum. Next base: position 104,911 of record CAWEDU010000022.1, on the reverse strand, counting down.
CGATCAAGGATATTCAAATCAAAGAAGTTGTAATTTCAACATCCAAAATTAAGATTGAAGGTCCGGATAAGTCCTTTAAGGGCCTCTTCTATCTTATTTCAAAGATGTTAAAAGGTCCAGATCAGGATGATGTAAAGGAATTCCTTTTGCTGAACCATCCTGAATGTAGGGCCATAGATTTTCCAGTTTTCAAGATGGACCTTGGGTCAAAGAGTGATGAGACAATATCACCAATTGCATCCGTGGATTTGCTCCTGGTGAATGAAAGCAATATCATATTGGTGGATTTCCTCAATTCAGAAAAGGAGATCATGGATCGTGTCAAGGCCACAGCCCTGTTTAGGGAAGCATTGGTCCACAGCACGGGTTTGGAACATCACCATGTGATGTCATCCTTTATTGTGGGGGACCTGAAATATGATATTGTATTGAAGAAGCCTCAATCATGATTATATTTGGGTCGTTTTCCTGTGATCTCAACATGATCATTGATGAGGGATCTTCTCCTTCCCTCCAGATCACATCCAGGATAGGACCGGTAAATCCTATAGTACTCTGCCTCTGGCATAGGGAAAACACCCTCCGTTAGATGTTCACTCAACATGGACTTTAGAGGACCTGCTCCAACGTAAAGAATATCTTCTTCCCCGGAAAGGACCTCGTAGATCATGATGCCATTTTCCTCGATATCAAGAGTATCCTTTTGAAGTGGCCTCTTCTCACTGTTTTCATTCATGTGGAGCACCAGTTATCCATTTGTGAGGGTATATATCAAGGAGGTACGAGATATCCCAAGGAAGACCCAATTCATTTTTCAAGATCCTGATATTATGTCATCAAGCTTTATATGGGCCTGACCAGATCGAATATGTGCGAGGAAAGATCGTGAGTCTTGAAAATGATGATCTACTGTGGTCAAAGGACATGATCAGAATGCATGGAATGGAAAAGGTCCATGGAAGACTGTCAATTCATTCAAGCACAATGATATTTGAACAAAGGATTGAAAAAGTAGGAGAGGGTCGGGGTTGGAAAAACCAATTTGTTACGGAGTTGCCCTCTGAGAATGATGTAACGGTAGCGAGAAAGGGTTTCTTCAAAAAAGTGATCTTGATCAAGATAGATGAACGGGACCATGAGTTCCATACGATCTCAGAAGATACGGAAAGGACGCTCAGGGAGATCAGGTCTGCCCTATCGATTGCAGTGAACGTTCACTCATCAAGGAAACAAAGTATTCTGTCCGGCATTGTAAGGACCGGTTCGATACTGGTAAATTGATCTACACATAATTGGATAAGATCGAAATTATTTCAATAAATAAGATCTCAACAAAAGGATGAGAGGTCGAATAGTGTAGGATACGCAAGTTTAAGGTTCTTGCCGACCTCTCGATCAAATAGCAAACTGAGCACTATTAAAAAATACGGTACAATCTCTGTAACGAATCCGTACCAATCTAACCCAATTGGTCCTGAATGCTAAAGTGGAAGATATTAGCCAGTATGGGCATCTCACTCAAGGACGATAACCTTTACAACATTGGCCCAAGGGATAAGGACCGTGTTGAACTTGGTCCTCCTCTTTGATGGATTCAACAATACCTTAATGAAGGCGCCCATATCCTCACCATTTCCTCCGGCGCTCTTCTTCTTTCCATCAGCGAGGTAAATTACCTTCACATTTCCAAGCTTGGTCATACAATATCACCAAATATACATTAAAATCTCAATATATTAAGTTAACCGTTAAAATATCAAAAAATACGTATTAATCCTGGTGATACAACAAATATTTTGAGATAGTTCTTAATAATTTCCCGATTACATTCAGAGTGAATTCAGTTGAAAATTAAACATGTATGTTGATACTTCTATGATCCTTTTATATTGAAATTTAATAGATTTTTTCTATTTATTCCTGCCCATCTCATCATGGGAGGAGACCCATTCAAGGGATGAAATGGCTGCAGCAAGTGAAAGTTCACCAGCAAGGGCTACCGCTGTTACGATTTCGGCGAACTTCCGGACCTTTCCGTCCCCATAACAGCCAAGGACCTCAAGGCATTCCCTCTGTGTGGGAAGATTGGTACTTCCCCCATAAGTTGCTACGATCAATGAGGGTAATGTCAGTGATATGTAGAAGTCACCTTCCGGTGTTATTTCAGAATACATTATGCCACATGAGGACTCGGCAACGTTCGCCACATCCTGACCTGTTGCGATGAACATTGCAGTGATCGCATTGGCCGCTTGAAGACCGTTGTTGTTCGCACCTGAAATGAAAGCTCCGAGAGTGCCTGCCCTGGAATGTGCTTCCAGTGTCTCAGGTTCCACCCTAAGCTCCCTGAGTAGGACCTTTCTTGGGATGGTTGCCTCAGCCGTAACCCTTTTTCCTCTGGTGTTCAGAATGTTCACCTGGGAGCCTTTCTTATCCGTGGCGAAGTTCGATTCAAGATAGAAGTTACGGATCCCCTCGTAGTTCTCCATTATCCATGAACAGGCAAAGAATGTGGCTTTGCCAACCATGTTCTGGCCCGCGGCGTCGCCTGTTGTGTAATTGAACCTGAGGAATACGAACTTGTTTGACAGGAACCTGTCAATGGATTGAAGCTTGGCAACCCTTGAAGTGGTCTCGGCTATCTTGGCGATCTTCTTCTCATTCTCCTCGACCCACAAAGAGAAATCCCTTGCCCCTCTTGCTGAATCGAAAATGAAAACAGGCGCCCTCTGCATCCTATCCACTGAAAAAGTAGTTGTCACGCCTCCTGAAAGGTTGAGGACCTTCATTCCACGATTGTAGGAAGCTACTAGAGTCCCCTCGCTGGCAGCAAGAGGGATGATGAAATCCCCCTTCGCATATTCACCGTTCACTCTTAGTGGTCCTGCAAAACCGAGGGGGACCTGAGCTACACCTGTGAAGTTCTCGATATTGCCTTTGGTAACGTGTGGATCGAATGAATAGGAGGAGACATGGTGAAGGTCCACACCGGAATAGTCTTTCACGAATTCCTTTCTCTTTTTAATGATCTCATCTTCGTAGTTCTCCTCCTTGTCGTATGGAATGGATATCTTCTTTGTTTCAGGGGGAGCTGCACGGTCCTCAACATCGAAGGTCAGGACCCCGAATTTCTTTGTCCTGAATGAGAGTTCAAGCTTGTAGGTTCGGTCCATTTCTAGGTCCACACCCATCACATACACATCGACCTTCTGGCCGATATGGAAAGGTATTGGATTATCAGAATTGATGGATGGTGCTTGGAAGTCCTCTGTAGCCACCCTCAATTTCACCTTCTCCAGGTCAAGGTCCACTCCATCGATAGCGACCTTTTTCACCTCTGTCAATGTGGAATCAGATATCTGATTCTTCAAGGCGAACCTGAATCCCTCCTTTACATTCGAAAGGCTGCCATAGGTGTAGAGGTGTCTGAGGATGGATGAGGGTATTCTCATGTTGTCACTTCCTGAGAGAATCGTATCAATGGTCCCGATATGAGATCTCACTTTTGTATTTTTGTCAGGACTTGGATGGGTAATCTAGAATGGGAATTAAATGTAACGGTCACTGGATCGAACAATGGATAAGAAAACATCGAAGGGATAGTAATATAATATATACACTGGTTTTTCTTACATCTCATATGGACCAGGGGGAAAACATACGGGAAATCTAACGAGTTCATCCATAGTCCTTATCTTGATAGCATCTTCCGTCATTCTCATAGGAGGTTGGGAAGGGGTGCAGGCATCCACATTGACAGTTTCAAAGGATGGTTCTGAAGATGTACACCTCGATCCAGGATGCAGTCGATGCTGCCTTACCGGGTGATGAGATATGGATTTCTCCCGGTAACTATTCCGAGAATGTCTATATCAGGACAGGAGGGTTAGTTCTAAGGGGGGAGGAAGAGACCGGAACTGTGATATCTCCTGGAACAATAGAAAAGGCAATTTCTATCGAAGCAGCTAATGTAACTATTAAATTCATTAATACCACATTGTGCAGGGTCGGGATAATGATCGAAGGAGTAAATGACACGGAGATCGATAACTGTTCTCTTTATGGATCTGAATTCTCGCTAGAATCGAACGGATGCAACAGGGTTATTGTTGAAAACAACACCTTGAAAAATGATGTAGAGCTCAGTTGGACGACCAATGCATATTTCCATGGGAACACAATGGAGAACTCATGCCTTTCGATCATTGGAGATAGATTGCAGTTCTGGAATTCCCATTCATTGGATACCTCCAACAAGGTCAATGGAAAGGACCTTGTTTACATTAATAAGGTCTCCAGTGACAGTTTGAACATTGATGCCGGGCAGCTGATAATCGCGGATTGCATTTCTGTTTCCATAAACCCTCAGACCATCACTGGAATTGAATACCCTATTCAGATCGGTTTCTCCACTATGATCACGATAACAGGATCCAATTTCTCTGACTGCTCGGTTGGTATCCGAACCTTCAGGACCTCATCTTCAACACTGGCAGGATGCAGGATATCAGATTGTGACCAGGAAGGCATTTTACTAGAGGAAAGTGATTGGAATTGGATCCTGGAAACTGAAATATCAGATTGTCAAAATGGCATCAGGATACTCGATTCCAACAACAACACGATATCAAAGGACGAAATTCATGACAACTCTCGAAATGGCATACATATCCAGACAAGTAAATATTCCAAAATGAGCAAGGTTAATCTTGTCCAGGAATGCAGTATTTTCGGAAACCAGAAAGGGATCCGTATTCATGAATCACCTGTGAACCGGATCCTGGATACAAATATGTCCTTCAATTCGATCAACGGAATAGAGATAGTTTCGGGAACCCTTTCACCAAACGCCCTATCCAATTCGGTCGAAAAATGCATCATATCTTACAATCAGATGGTAGGATTGAACCTATACTACGCCCCAGGAACGATAGTTGAATCCACTACATTCGAAAAGAATAGGAACCAGGGTTTGAACTCTTTCAATAGTGAGGGATCAAAGGTAGGGAACTCGACATTCATCGAGGAAGATTCCGGATTATATGCGTATGGTGGTATCTCCACTTTGAATGGAAATACCTTTCTGGATTGCTCAAACATGGGAGCAGGTCTTTTCCTGACTGAAAAAACCTCACTTTCCGGGAATTCCTTCATCGGACTTGGATCGGGTCTGTTCATGGGAAATTGTAATAACATCTCTCTTTCCGGCAATTCCTTTAACGGATCCTATCTCGACCCCTCTGACTCCAGATACTGCAAAATTTTCAACAATGAGTTCATTTCAACAGATATTGCAGGAACCGGAACCCATTTTTCCTGGAACATCACGAAAATCCCGGGGACTAATATTATCGGCGGAACTTACCTGGGGGGAAATTACTGGTCGAACTATACCGGAGTAGACCTTGATGGTGATGGATTGGGAGATACGAAAAAACCACATTGGCCGGGAGATCAGCTCCCCCTGCAGTTCGATCTTGTTCCACCGACGATCACGGACGTAACTGAAGGGGATCCCACCACTGGTGACATCTTCAGGGTACGAGCAAGACCACGAGATGAGAGACTCGGTGTCTTTCCAACATTGGAATACTGGTTTGGAAACGATGAGACCCATATCAACGAATCCATGATCGTCTGCGATCCGTGGGGTGTTGATATCTCCATCTCATCGGATTCACTGGACCCCCTTCATTACATCTGTTCGGTCCGGGATGATGCAGGTAACTGGAATAACACTGACATGATCACCAGGGAGGTTCTGGACAACGACCCTCCAGTCTTCACACTCTCAATACAAGGTGGTAACTACAAGGATGTGGGAGAGGAGATCGAGTTCAGGGCTACAGGGATGGATAACATCAAGATCGATGATGTTAGACTGGTCTATGTGGACGTCCAAGGTGTCGAACATAACCAGACACAGGTTGTGGATGATCCGTTTACTTTTACTGTCAATATCTATTCCATCTCACCACAGGATGCCCCTGGGACGATCACAATGTGGCTCTGGGGTATTGACACCTCTGGGAACATTAACGAGACAGAAAAGATCACGGTAACTATCCTTGAGAATCCACCTCCAATGATAGAGATACTCTCGATTGAGAATGGATCATCGGTCCGTGGGACCATAGATATCAGGATCAATGTTACCGATCCCTATGAGGATATCCTCAATATCAATCTTGACATTATTAACAATGATACGGAGGAATTGATACTCCTGGCAAATTGGACATCAGAGGAAGGGATCCTGATTTTCGAATGGAACACCTCTGAGGTCCTCGATGGTGTTTACCTGATCAATGTTAGAGCCGGGGATGCCTCAGGTAAGAACAATTCCTTAATGAAATGGATAAGTATAGATAATACCCCTCCAAGTGTAAATGCCGGGGATGACATTGAGGTATATACCGGTGAAAAGGTCCATTTCAACGGGACAGGTTCAACAGACAATGGGGAATTATCTCCCACATCATTCAGATGGACATTTCAGGATGAAGGTATACCAGTGGAGCTCACGGGTCCTCGACCTGAATATACATTCAACGATCCAGGAACCTACTTTGTCACATTGACGGTCTATGACGAGGCTGGCAATCACGGATCGGACGAGGTCAAGGTTGTGGTCACAGGATCTCCACTTGCACCTAGAGTCGTTGGGACATCGATCATCAACGATTCGATCGATATCCCATTGGATGTGTCCATTTACATCGAATTCTCGGAACATATGGAGAGGGAATCCGTGGGAAGCTCTCTCACCCTTTCACCTCTGGAAAGCTATAGACTTGTCTGGGATGATGATAGCAGAGGCGTACTCATCGAATTCCCAGATGGATTATCAGAGATCACCAAATATCTGCTGACCCTGGACGGTCCTTTTAGTGAGCAAGGAGTTATCCTATCACCCAGGAATTTCACATTGAATTTCACCACACTTGAAAATGTGAAGATAACCATTGAGATAACCTCTGTTAAAGAGGGTGCCACGGTTGGAAAAGGTGAGGTATTCACTGTATCAGGGAGTATCATAGGAGTTCCTGGAGGTTCCGAGGTGACAGTGACATTAGGCGGCAGGACATTCTCAACGACTCTGGGTTCCTCCAACACCTTCAATATTGATGTAATGGCCCCTGATGAGGTAGGAACACACGAGATGCATGTCAAGGTCGGAGACCACGATGAGATGATAAATATTCGGGTAGTTGATGAAAAGAAGGGAGGCGAGGATTATCTTCCAATGATCATAGGTATTATCCTGATCATCCTTGTCCTGGTCCTTGCTGGTTATATCTGGATTAGGAAGGGAAATAGAGCTGAGATAATGGAGGAATGAGATCAGGATCCGTAATATTCGTTGTACCATTCAATGAACTTGTGTATACCTTCTTCCAAAGTAGTCCCTGGTTCATATCCCAGAAGGTCCTTTGAATGGTCAATATCTGCATAAGTTTTCGGGACATCACCAGGCTGCAAGGGCATGTAATTCTTCTTTGCTTCCTTTCCAAGCTCTTTTTCTATAAGTGATATGAAATATTCCAGGTCAGCAGGTCTGTTATTCCCGAGGTTGAAAACCTCGTATTTGAAAGGTCTCTCTAGACAAGCTGTAATTCCACTCACTATATCATCAACATAAGTGAAATCTCTCTCCATCTTTCCGAAGTTGAATACATCGATCGCTTCTCCCTCTTTGATCGCTTTTGTGAACTTGAAAAGTGCCATGTCCGGTCTGCCGTAGGGACCATAGACGGTGAAGAATCTGAGTCCTGTGGTGTTCATACCGAAAAGATGGGAGTAGACATGCGCCATCAGTTCATTGGATTTCTTTGTAGCTGCATAAAGGGAGATGGGCGAATCCACATTATCTTCAACGGAAAATGGTACCTTGGTATTGCCTCCGTAAACCGATGAGGAACTGGCATATACAAGGTCCTTAACGCCATTATGTCTGCAGGTTTCCAATACGTTAAGGAAACCTACGAGGTTGGAATCAATATAGGTCCTTGGATGTTCCAAGGAATATCTTACACCGGCCTGCGCAGCCAGGTTGCAGAACTTATCAGGTCTATGTTCCTTGACTACTCGATCTAGTTCCTCCCTATTACAGATATCTGCTTTGTAAAAAGTATAATCATCATATTCGTCAAGGACGTTCATCCTCGATTCCTTGAGAGTTACATCGTAGTACTCATTGACGTTGTCATATCCTATGACCTTGTCCCCTCTGTTGAGAAGATGTCTTGCTAGGTGAAAACCTATGAAACCGGCGGTTCCTGTTATAAGGACCTTCATGAATGGAGAAAAGATTACTCTGATTTCAATCTTGTCTCTTTATCTTCCATGGCCGAAGAATAACAGCTCTCAGCAATGGTGACTGCTTTCAGACCATCGGTACCAGATATCGGCGGGTCAATTTCACCCCTTATGACCTTCACCATATCTGAAAGGAGGGGAATGAGAGTGTTCCTTTCCCTCTTTACTCTCCTCTTTTTCATTTTCCCGTTGTTGACATTGTAGATAGTATCTGTGAGGGTGTCCGCCCAGATGAATCCCTCATCGAGGTCCACTCTGAGATATCTGGTCCTCTGGTTTGTGTTCCTTGAGATCCTGAATGCCCCCTCCAATCCATCAGAGAGTGTCAGGTTTCCATAAGCATAGTCCTCCCAGACGGGGTTGAGTATACGCTCTGTCCAGCAGGATGTTGATACTACCTTGCCCAGAAGATGTTCGATAAGGTCGAAAACATGGACCCCAGTATTCAGGACACACCCTCCCATTGCTCTATCTTCCATCAACCAGGGTGTTTTGGGAGGTTCCAGTGCATTGACAGCCTCGAACCATCTCACAGGACCCTTATCTTTCAGTATTTTATCCAGTTCGATCATGGTTGGTGAATACCTGAGGGTCTGGGCTATTGTCAAGCTTCCTTCCGACTCCTTTTCTGCCAATATCAGGTCCCTGCACTGATCGGAATTACCGCACATTGGTTTCTCCAGTAGTACATGGACCCCTGCTTTGAGTCCTTTCAATGCAAGTTCATGATGGGTATCAGTGGGGGTTGCAATGATCAGGAGATCGATCCCACGGATCAAAAGTCCCTCCTGATCTCCGAACGATCGAACTTTTTTTTCGACCCATCTCTTTTCAAGTTCCAAGGAGGGATCCGATCTTGTTACCCCTGTGAGTTCCATTTCCGGTATGTCGTTAAGGATATGATCGATGTATCTTGATCCGTGCCTGCCGGCCCCGGCCACTCCCACCTTGATACGATCCATGTACCTGTATGGACATATCTCAACAAAAACCTTGCTCAGATCATCTGAACATTATTGCCACTATGTCCCTTTCCATTACGAATGATGGGAGGACCAATAGGATGGTCACGATCATCAGTTTATTAGAAGTACAGAGGCACTGGACCTCTTTGCGAAACGGGACCTTAGGTGAAAATATCCCCTTTTCTTTATCCTTCCCAGTATTATCAGGTCCAGGTCCCTCTCCTTTGCTTTCCTGTAAATAAAAGAGTCGACCCTTTCATCTGCAACTTCTTTCCATTTCAGCCTGTTAGCAGTTGATATCCTGTCAGGTTCATCCTTATCCGATCTTCCTTTCGGGTCCATGATGAAATAAGGCTCCAATCTTGAATTGAATGTCCTTTGGAGGACCTTTGCAGCCCGGGGGGATTTATTATTGGGTCCAAGGTTGGTGCAGAATAGACCTATGTTCTTGATGGGTCCGCCATTCCTTTCGATCCATACAGGGACTGTGGATCGGTCCATGATCCTGTATTTCAGGAGGTCATAGGACCTGTACTCCATGATCAAAAGGTCGGCTTCCTCTCTCTCGATCGTGTTGGAAACCGTATCTGAATAGCTACCCTTCCTGATAATTAGCTGGACAGGAATATCTCCGAGTATCTTCTCCGCTTCCTTCTTGAGGACATCCTTTGCCATCTTCTCATGGGTCCTCGTCATCTTACGTTCCCAGATCTCATGTTCCTTATCAGTGAGAACGTGTGTGCTCATCTCCTGGACCTTGTCAAAGACATTATCCTCGATTATGTATGATACCGCTACCTCTGACCCAAGTGCCCGGGAGATGTCCCTCGCTCTCGAAAGAGCCAGGTCCGGGAACTGCTCCATAGGTAACGATACCACTATTCTCTTGAACATCACCACACCCCTATCAATTTCCAGTATGTATAAGCTATTAGCATCACCACTCCCATCGTTACAATGTTTGCAGCTATCCCAGCCTTTAGGAGGTCCTTCTGAGTGAAGTAACCGGATGAGAAGGATATAAGGTTCCCTGGAGTGGAGATAAGGAACATGAAGGCCAGACCTCCTGAGAGGCCTACAAGCATAGCTCCCATCTCGGGTGGGAGGCCTACACTGGTGAACACTGCGAAACCAATCGGTAGTAGAATGGAAACTGCAGCTGTATTGGACATGAACTCTGTTAGCACCTTGGTTAAAAGGACAACAATAAGGATCGATAGGAAAACACTTCCGGATGTTAGTTTGAGTACCTCAAGTGAGAGCCATTCGGCAGCTCCCGAATTGGCAAGATGCACACCCATTGAGATGGCACCTCCATACAGGAGAATGATGCCCCACGGTATCTTGTTCTCCACATCTTCCCATTTCATACCTCCAACCAGGAAGATCGCGATCCCACCGATCAAGGCGATCACTGCCAGATCGACTTCGAGGAAGGAGGGAAGGATAACAAAGCATAGGACCACGGACATCAATACCACGATTATCCGTACATCTTTAAACCGAACCTTTGGAAGCTCCCTGACCTCCTCTTTGATTACAGCCATTCCCTTTCTGAGGTCCTTGATCTCGGGAGGGAATATCAATAACAGCACGATCCAGACAAAAAGAATGGAGAGTATCACGATTGGGAGGGAGAGGACCATCCATCTAAGGAAATTCACCTCTATGCCCTGGGACCTGAGGAAGCCTATGGTCAGCGGATTCCTGGCCCCGCCCAGAGGGGTTGCAAGGCTTCCGATCGGTACAACCATAAGCAGCCCCTATCATCACACCCTTGGCCAGATTCGACCTGAGGGGAACCAGTCCCATTCCCACCACTGTGAACATCAGGACAGGGACGATCAGGACTATGACGCCATGTTCAGGCATGATGAATGATAGGAGTGCACCTGAAAGCATCGACATCAGAACAAGGGATGATGGGGAATTACCAGAAAGCTTCAGGATGCGGAGGGAAAATAACTTGTGAATTGGTGTCTTTTCTATGGTAGCTGCGATCATGAAAGCCCCTATAAGGAAGAAGACAGCTGAATTCCCAAAGGATGAGAAGGTCTGTTCAATATTCGTAACACCCAGTAGAAGGGGAAGAAGAAGAACAAGGACACCCGCCAATCCGAGGGGTATCGGTTGAAGCAGAAATGCTGTAGCCGCAAAGGCCAGGACACCGAACATGGCCTGTCCGTCACTTGAGAGCCCGTCCGGTCTCGGAAGTGAGATAACCAATAAAAGCAGAAGGACCGGAAGAGAAAGCCTTGCGATCCTTCTTGTATCCAAATAATCACTCCCTCACTCGTATTCAGGAGATGAAACCCATCTCCCTAACCTTTGCAATTATGGCATCGATCTCTTCTTCAAGGGTCTGTTCATGGGAGTAGACCGTCACCTCCGGATTCACAGGAGGTTCGTAGACCCCATCATATCCGGTCAGGTTCGTAATCTCGCCCTTAATAGCTTTAGCATAGAGTCCCTTTGGATCCCTTTCTATTCTAACTTCCTTGGTCGATTCGACCATGACCTCAACGAAGTTACCTATTTCCTCTCTGGCCATGTCCCTTACATCCTTGAAGGGGGAGATCAGGGAGACAATGTTTGGTATCCCATACTTGGTCATGAGCTTTGCATGGTTGATCACGACCTTATTGTGCATCTTCCTTGATTCGGCTGAAAAACCGATGTCAGGATAGAGTTTCTTTCTTACAGAATCACCATCGAATATCTCCAGGGGCATTCCCAAATTCTCAACGTATTTGCTCAGACCATCAGCCAGATAGGTCTTCCCTGCTCCGCTGGGTCCTGTCAGCCATATTGTGAATCCTTTGTATCCGTTCTCTTTCATTAAGTATACCTCCAATTATTGTTGCAAATCCGATTTTAGGTCCTAGGATCGAGAGGACATCTGTCACTCTCTCACGGGGATAGACGGACCCGACGACCTCACTCTTTCCTCCAGCATTGATCCCAATTTCCTTTAACTTGGAGATGAGTGCGGCCATGTCCATCCTCGAAGCTGTCTGGGCACTTATCCTGAGATATGTCTGCCCCTTTCCATGGAAATCCCTGTTAACAACAAGTGCTCCGGCGTATCCTAATTCCCAGACCGCCTTCCTTGCAAGTTTGGAGATCACATTGAAAGGTGTTTCCATATCCATGTAGCAGAACTCCCCAAACTCCATCCTGGAAGCCAGGGTTTCTTCTATCGTTCTGTCTATCTCTGACAATTTCTTGTTCCATTCCGGATGATCGATCAACCCGGATGGATCCAGCCGGAGGACCTCTTCCACAGCTTTTTCAACAGCTGCAAGGTCCACGGCCAGATAATTGGAATCTATCAGTGACACAATTTTCACTGCATCTTCCACTGTAATTCCAGCTGCATCCAACTGATTTTTCACCTTCGGGTGGAGAAGGGCTTTCTCTCCAATATCCCCGATAGCTCCCAGGGAAGAGAGAAGGTCCCATTGACCGAATCGTTCCGAAATAACGATCGTGCAGGATGGGAATCCCTTCGGATCCTTACCATCTACTAACGGGTTGATCTGATCGACCAATGGATTCTCTATCCTTTCCTGGATATGGTGGTCAATAAAGGTTATCTTCTTCTTCGTGTTTTTTATCTCTGCCGGAAGGTTCAGATCGACCACATAGACCTCTTCATGCTCGGATATGGCATTCCTGATCCTGTCACTGAAACTGAAATCACCCACTTCCGGGGACATGTTGACATAGTCTTTTACCCCGAGGGCTCGAATGAGCTTTGCGGCGGAGCAGATGCCGTCTGTATCCCAGTGGTGAATTATCAGCATATTATCATTCCACGAACGGGTTTTCGAAAGTTCTGATCGTATCGAAGACTTCCTTCCTCATGTGGTATGGTTTCGGGACATCTCCGGATTTGAGCATCTCCCTCATTTTTGTGCCAGAAAGGAAATCATGGTGTTCCTTGTCATGCGGGCATATCTTCGAATTGACGATATTGCCACACCTGTGGCAGTGGAAGAATGCCTTGAAGACCATGGGTTCCATTCCGAGGTCAGGGAACTCCTTGAAGATCTCCTGTGCATCGAAAGGTCCATAATAATTGCCTACGCCTGCATGGTCCCTTCCGATGATGATATGGGAGCATCCGAAGTTCTTCCTCATGATGGCATGATGGATCGCTTCCTTGGGACCTGCATATTTCATTTCATATCTGAGTATGGACATATGGGTAATGTCCTTTGGATAATAGTTTTTAATAAGCTCTTCGAAGGTCTTCAAGATGACATCGTCCTTGAAATCTCCGGATTTCTTCTTCCCGATAACCGGATTAATGAAGAGACCATCCACGAAGGTGGCTGCGGTCTTCTGGAGGAACTCATGTCCAAGATGGGAAACGTTCCTGGTCTGGAACGCAACGATGGTGTCCCATCCCTTCTCTCTGAACAAGACCCTGGTCTCTGCCGGGCTTAAGGTATGGTCCTTGTAAGGATTCTCAAGCTCCCCCAGCATTTCTATGTCTCCTCCAAGCAAAGTATCATTCATCTCATAGACTCTTCTAACTCCGGGGTGGGCTTCATCCGTTGTCTTGAAGACCGAAGAGGAGAATTCCTTCTTATCGAAACCATAGACATCATCTACATACATCCTGGCAAACGGTCTGTCCTTGTAGAACAACATGACCGCATCTCCTTCGTCCATAGTCTCTGGTTTCCTTTGAACATCAAGGACCACCGGTATTGTCCAGGGAACATCATCAGGGAGCCTCATATCGACAAGTACTGACTGAAGTTCGTCGGACATCATGAACCCATCCAGAGGTGAATAGACCCCATGGGCAATGGAATGGACGTCAACAGCTGTTGCTTCATTGATGTCAATGCGAGGATATTCCTTAACCTCTCCGAGTATCCTCTCTGTGATCTTCTTATTAACTGTTCTTTTAATCAATCGACCGCCGTGTGGTTTGTTTACCATTTAATCACCCTTCATTGTAATTCTCAATCAAGATAGCCCAATGCCCTGAGCCTTTCCTTGACCTTCTCCTCTTCCTCTTCGGAAAAGGCCTCTTCCTTATCATCTTCTTCAAGGGAAGCGAGAACTTCCCTCAGAACATAGGTAACATAGTCTGAGACCGATGTGAAACCGGTTCCATTTATCCTGGCCTTGATCTTCTTATATAGGGGTATAGGGATCGAGACCGTGGTGTGCTTTCTCTCTTCAGTCATGTTATCGCCTCATGGTCTTAATGACATTTAATGCAGAGGCATTAAGTCTATATATATGTTGTCATTAGATATTATGTAAGAATAAAATTTGGGATCTTGGTCCGGATCAAATTTAGGACTTTATTTCGATAGAGGGACATATCAATGGAATCTTTCATTTCACTGATATCAAGTTCCTCATCGAAGAATTCATTGATCTCTAGTATCGACATATCAGGATCCAACAGGAGATCGTTGTAGGATATGTAAAGGACCTCCATATCCTTTCTTGAGTTCACTGTCTGCTTCAAAAGGACCAGATATCTTCTGAGAAGATCTGCCATCTCCTTCTCAGGAACAGCATCAGGATCCTCTCCTCTTCGGATCATCATCTTCTTCTGTGAACTGATGATCTCATTTATTTTCCTCATCATAAACACTATCCTATAATCATATCCAGAGGGAAGATGTCTGATAAGTTCTGCAAGGACCTTGACCACCCTGCCTTTTGCATCATCAAGCCATGAGATGTCCTCGGGCAGGCGTTTCACCCTCTCAAATTCATAGTATCCCTTCGGATTATCTTCGTCAGGGCTCCTGATATGATCAATTAGAGGTTCAAGTCCCCCTTTATCGAGCATTCTCATCATGAGTGAGGTCCCTGACCGTGGTAGTCCGGATACTATGGTGATTACCTGATCGTCCATATGGCACCGGGTTTGTTATTCGGGTTTAATATTTCAATGTGTCGAAGAATATGAGATGGAAGATTCAAGAGAAGTGATAGAAACGTATTAAGAGGAAAGAATTTGCAAAACATATCCTTGGATGAGGTTCTTTCAATGGATCAATGAAAAGTTATAAATCGATACTTCATCGATACGTTGGAGAAACCAATGTCTGGAAGAGACTGTAGTGCAGTGATCTCAACTAGCGGATTGGTGAAATCCTATGGCGACCTCATGGCTTTGAAAGGTCTGAACCTGGATATCCCACCCGGTCCAGTTGGCCTGCTGGGTCCTAACGGGGCGGGAAAATCAACGTTCATCAAATGTATCCTGGGACTACTGGAGGCCACCTCGGGATCATCAACAGTTCTTGGTTATTCATCTGATAACCTCTCGGAAAGACTCTCTGCAAGGATGAAGATAGGATACGTTCCTGAGAACGACTGCCTCATAACATCAATGAACGGACTCAAGTTCGTCAAGTACATGGGTGAGATCTCAGGATTGCCTCCATCCGATGCCATGCAGCGGGCTCACGAGGTCCTTCATTATGTTGGTATAGGGGATGAGAGGTACCGCAAGATTTCCACCTATTCCACCGGGATGAAACAGAAGATCAAACTTGCTCAAGCAATGGTGCACGACCCGGATCTCGTCATTCTGGACGAACCAACAAACGGCATGGACCCCAAGGGAAGGAAGGAGATGTTGGACCTGATAGTTGACATATCCGATTCCCATGGCAAGAACGTGCTGTTCTCCTCACATCTTCTCCCTGATGTTGAATACATTTGTGACATGGTTGTCATAATGGACCAGGGAAGCGTCGTAGAAAAGGGACGGATACTGGACCTCAAAGGTGAGGTAACATATTACGAGATCAGGATCAAAGGAAATGAGAAGGAATTTGGGGAAATATTGAAGGGGATGGGACTTACACATGAGAGAGCAGGGTCCTTTTTTAAGGTCCCTTATAAAGAAGGGATCCTTGACGAGATATATGCCAGTATAGATAGAACAGACATTCAGCTTAGACATGCAACAAAGTCTACCATGTCCTTGGAGGACCTATTCGTGAAAAATATTGGGAAGGGTGGTGGGAATGGATAGGAATCCTTTAACCAAGAGCAAGATGGAGGAGGGTGGGATAGATGAAGATAAGAAGAGATCCTCTGTAAATGGGACTGTTGGAAAGGGAAAGAAAAGAGGATCTCTGAGAGGCCCCACGAAGGATTACAGGGAATTCGAGGGTCAATACGGTGGCAGAGCCTATAGTTACACAAGGATAATGTTGACAAATTTCAGGGAGCTGGCATCATCAAGATGGTCCATTGGCGTGATGATAATATCTTTCCTTTTCGTTTTCTTCAATATTTTGACCCTTGTTTTTGGTGGAGGTGAGGAAGATCTCCTTGCCCAGTTTGATCAACTTGATCCTGAGGTCCTATTCTGGATAGAACCGATCGATGGCCAGGAAGGAAGGATATCCGTCAATTTAGGTGATACCTATACACTTTCATACAAAGTGACCAACACAGGGAAGGAAAAGGATGGGTTGAACGTTCTGGTCCTTCCACCCAACTCCAACTGGGAGACAGATCACTGGATAGAAGGGGACCGGATGCTGGGAAAGGGGGATTCCGTCATTGTCCATGTGAATGTGACAATACCTGGATCCGTTTCAGAATTCGCCGCACAGGGTGACCTGGATGTGTTCAGGAACCTGGGCTATAGCGGCTGGATGGAAGGAGAGATCATATCCTACAGCAGGCCCTATTCCGATAAAGGAGATGACATTCCCATCGGAAGAGAGACACCCTCTGCCAATGCTGTTTATCAGTCCAATACATCCAGGATCATGGGGATTGCCGTCATTCCAGACCTCCTGATGGATGAAATTTCAGATTATGGATTTGACAACATTGACATCAGGATAAGATCGACGGGTACCCTTCTCATGCTCGATCCTTCTGATACGGATGTCTCGGAAGAGCTCGGGATAGATACCGATACCTCTCCTTCGAATCTAAGGATATGGATGGGCAGTGATGATGACAAGGTATACAGAAAGTCAATGACAGCCCCACAGATCAAGGAGCATAAGGTCCACCTGAAGAATATCGGGCAGGAACCTCTTCAGATCGAACTTGACTGCTTCTTAATGCCAATAACGGATCCCAGTTGGGTAGTGTTCATAATGGATCCTGAACAGATGGAGGTCAATGATCCTGTGATAACATTGGGACCTGGTGAGGAATGGGAGGTAATGATCACTCTTCAAACCGGTGAAGCACCTTATAAGGCCCATTATTCTCTTTTAATAACAGCGACCGATATTACAAACGGTTCATTCCACGTCTCGGATGCCTATCATATGACAGTGTCCATTTCAGGTTCATCGTATGCACCACAGGAACCTGGGGAGAGGTATCACGGAATGCTCTGGGGAGGGGGTTTCAACTATGAAAGGTATCTTTGGCTGATACTTCTATCTGCATTTGCGGGAGCTGGAGTTATCGCGAAGGACCTCCAGGAGAATTCCATAGCACTCTATCTTTCACGACCGATCACCTGGTATGATTATCTCCTTGCCAAATTCTCATCACTTGTTCTTCTACTGTCCCTAATTACTATTATCCCTGCGATGGTCCTATTTTCAACGGGAATGGCTTTCTCAACGAAGGATATCATCTATATCATTGAGCATCTCTACATTCTTGGAGGGATGATCACCTCATATTTTGTAGCTTTGATGGTATTTGCTTCAGTATGTATGGCATTTTCTACATTGATGAAAAAATGGATATTTTCCGGGGTAGGAATATTTGTATTCTTCATTTTTTCATCTACTGTTTCGGATATTCTCCAGGGTCTTTTCAATAACGATTATCTCAAGCTCTTGAACGTTAATCTTGTCATGACTAAGTTGTTCATGCCACTTTTCGGATTGAAATATCCCACATCCGAGGTAGGACTTGATTGGTACTGGCTCCTCCTTACCCTTGTTGGGTTGGTTGCGGGATCTTGGCTCCTGGTGATCTCGAGGTTCAGAAAGAAGGAGGTGGCAAGATGAAGCGAAACGTGATCGAACTTCATAAGGTCTCCAAGTTCTACGGCCAGGTGATGGGTATGAACGATGTGACAGTCGATTTCAGCAGTGGAATGACCGGGCTTCTTGGTCCAAATGGTGCCGGAAAGTCCACCATGATGAAGATTATAACTGGACAGATCCAACCATCCAAAGGTCGTATCAAGGTCATGGGGGAGGATCCCTGGAACAATCCACATCTGAACCTCAACATTGGTTACTGCCCGGAACAGGACTCATTCTTCAAGAACATGACGGGATTGCAGTTTGTCATGTTCAATACCAGACTGTCCGGTTTCTCTAGGTCCAGGGCATCCACCCTATCCCTGGATGCCATAGAGAAAGTGAACATGAAGAAGGACATGGACAGGAACATTTCGGAATACTCCAAGGGTATGAGGCAAAGGATCAAGCTTGCGCAATCCTTGGTACATGACCCTGATCTGTTGATCCTTGATGAACCCCTTGCTGGAACAGATCCTATCGGAAGGGTCAGGATCATGGACCTTCTTTTTGAACTACAAAAAGAGGGAAGACACCTTGTGGTCTCATCACATGTCCTTCACGAGGTTGAGAGGCTTACAGAAAGGATTGTCCTGATCGATAGAGGGAAACTAGTTGCCGAGGGCGATATTCACTCAATAAGGGATTCTCTTGACAGGTATCCTCTTACTGTCAGGATCCAGAGTCCGCATCAGAGAAAACTTGCAAGACTCCTCACGTACAATCAAGAGGTATCCTCGATCACTTTTAGCGATAAAGGAGAACTGCTGGTCAGGACCACAGATCCCAACAGGTTCTTTGATGAACTTCAGAAACTCATCGTCAAAGAGAAGATAACGGTGGAAGGAGTGGATTCTCCCGATGACAATCTCAATGCGGTCTTCCAATATCTGGTGGAATAAATGAAAGGAAATGGAGAAACACCATTTGCATCCTGGACGAATAGAGCTTCGGTCCAGGTATTGAGGTCAGTGAAGGACCTTTTGTTCAGTAAATGGATGTTCCTTGCATTTCCACTTATCCTCATACCTTTCTTCATTTCGCTTTATACGATATTCGATCCGCCGGAAGGGGTAAAGAATTGGCCCGAAGCCTTCATAGCTTTTGCAGTGTTCCTATACATGCAGATACTGGTCCTCATGTTCTCACTCATTTACGGAACTTCCATAATGAATGAGGAAATAGATTCAAGGACAATAACCTACTTGATAACGAGAGGTTCAAAGAGGTTCGAGGTCCTAGTGTATAAATTCCTTGGTGTTTACATATCCCTGACGGTCCTTTTCACAATTTCAACATTTTTAACATTCTTCACACTCTCACTCCATACTTCAATGGATGTGATGAAAGACCATATCATGGCCCTTGTAGCATTGATGGGGGCGCAATATTTCGGCATCTTTGCTTATCTTGCACTCTTCACCCTTATGGGTGTAATGTTCAAAAGACCCCTGGTAATTGGACTGATCTTCTCATTTTTCTGGGAGGTGTTCATGGTCAATATAGCGTTGAACGTTCAACAGGCTACGATCATGTTCTACATGCGATCCATCTTCTTAGGGACAGATGCTGTTAGACAGTATGCTGAAATCGATGAGAAGGCAGGTGTCATTGGATCGATAATCACCTTGACATTGATGGGATTTGGTTTTCTATCTATTGCCTGTCTTGCATTTTCTCGCAAGGATGTGAATTGATGTTTCGATTCAGATTAGGCATAATCGCTTAAAAGGTGGTCCTTAAGGACATCCCAGGTGAACTGTTCCAGCTTCTTTGGTGTGTCATAGAAATATTCTCTTAGATATGGTTCGATCTCTCCCTGCCAGATGCTCTTCATTTCTGACTTCAGTGCAGGTCCGCTCTTCATGAAGAAGGATATACCTACCTCGAATTTGGGATCGTTTATCTCATGGTTTAAAGCGGTGAGGGTGTTGATCAACTGCTTTGAAGGCAGTCCATTCTTCTCAAGATATTTGGCCAATACCTCGTAGTTAGGTGGAATTGTGATGAATGTAAACCTTCTTCTTAGCGCATGGTCGACAAGAGCGATCGATCTATCAGCTGTGTTCATGGTCCCGATCAGGTATACATTGTCCGGGATCCGGAACTTTTTTCCTCCTGTCCCCAGTGTGACCTCCTTGTCCCTGTATTCAAGGAGGTACATAAGTTCTCCGAATACCCTTGAAAGTTTTGCCCTGTTGATCTCGTCGATCATCATGACAAAAGGCTCGGTGTTATTATCCTCGGCTTCCTGACAGAACCTTTTGAAGATCCCATCCTCCATCTCGTATCTGAGGATACGGTTCTCAACGAGGGGTCTTAGGCCCTGGATGAAATCCTCATATGTATAATTTGGATGGAAATATACCAGTTCAACCTTGCCATCCGTTCCTGCTATGAGGTGGTTTGCCAGCTTCTCAGCTATAAAGGTCTTTCCCGTTCCAGGAGGTCCCTGGAATATCACATTCTTCTTTCTGAATAGCTGTCTTCTCCAGAATTCAACTGTTTCTCTGGGAAATCCGGTCTCTTTGGAGAATCTCGTTATGGAATCATCTGAAAGGTGGATAGAGGAACCGGTCATCCTTTTGTTGTATCTGTCAAATACAGTAATTACAGACCTAAGGTCCGATAGGAGTACATCATTTTCGGGGATGTCGTCTCCGTTGTAATATCTGTAGGATATGGTGGTTTCCTCGGTCCTATCCCTCTCCTCATCGAATACCAGTCTAAGGTCCAGATTGAATCCCTTTCCGATCAGTCTGTCATAATCCTTCTTGAGTTTGATATATGGAATGGTATCTCGATCGAAAACATCATCCTCTTCTCGTGTCCTTGCGTTCTGGTGTAGGTAGAGAAAGACACCGGAGAAATCCTTCTTGAAGATATAGGCAACATAGGTGGCACCTCTGTGTGGCCTTTCCTCTTCTCTGCCTATGATGGATATCCAGTATGCCATGGAGGGAACTTCCATGTCACCCGGTGAGAGGACCTTCAAGTACCTCCCTCTGGTCGATCTCAGGCATTTCTGAAATGGACCTTGACATATTCTCCAGAGCATCCATCCTGTATACACCTCGACCTTCCTCACCCTTGGTACCCTTGATTATCGATGTGAGCCATCCATGAAGATCGTATGTCCTGAGTTCATCTCCTTTTTCTGGTCTCATCTCATGCACCACCCTTGATCGACTTCTCAGTTTCATATGCTTGCGGGTCCTCGGGAACTGTCCTCGTAAACAGATTCTCTTCACTGTGCATGATTATCTTCTTCCTGTGTTTTCTGAAAAGTGATTCAAGGAATCTCCTTCCCGCCTTGTTCAGATCTCCTTGGAGGGGGAATGGTATGGCTCGGACAATGATCTTGCCAATGTTCGTATCGATATGATGGTTGAGAGATCTTGGATAAACAAGAATAACCTCTTGACAACCCTTACGGACAGCAAGGGAAACTCCTCTATAGATGTCGCTCTGGATATCTTCCTTTTCATGGTTGTAGATCGTGCATAAGAGGTATTTGGGAACGGATGTATCGGCATCGTAGATGACGATGTCCATTTCATCTTTGATCTCCAGGTGCGGTTCGATATCTGTGATCTCCTTTACCCTGAGGGCCAGGTCACGGGGGAGATTAGACCTGATCCATTCCGCAACGAACGATCTGAACAGGACCTTCATAGATAGGGTGATCGGAATGTATGATCTCTGGTCAGAATCATTTTCATTGTTAACCTGGTCAAGGAAGAACTGGCAAAGCCTGTGTATATACCTGTAATCCTCGTTGAGTCTGTTGTAAGTTATGGAAAGGCAATCTATTGATGTGTGTTTCTTTACAGTTACTGTATTCCTCATTACGTGATAGGCCTTCCTGACCTCTGTTCTGGTCGATTCATCCTTGATACCGAACTTGGACACCTTGAGAAGGGTCCAGGCAATTATTGTATTCTCATCAATATCCGGAGTATGTTCCTGGTACTCACAAACGAAATTCGTATCCCCTTTCATATAATTACGCATGGTGGCAACCTGGTCCAATCTTCCCCTCAGGAAGTTCATGTCCTCTATCTTGGTGATGTAGTCCTGATAGAGACCTTTCCTGATCCTGTCATGGACCCTTTTTGCAAGGTCCATTGCAAGCTGATCGAAAAGATCGGTCAGGGAATCCATACAGAAGATACCTTCCAGATATTGAGAGGCCTTGATCTTGTATGTATATTCCAACATCTGGAATATATTGACCAACGGTGCATTGGGAACCAGTTGGAGAGTTATCCTGCCTGGAAGTGATAGCTGGCCTATCCCGTCCTTCACTCTCAGGACATAGTTGTGTCCATTCAGGATCGAGGGAAATTCAACATGGATCTTATCTGAGAAGTAGCGGTTGAGCAGTACAGCAGTTGATTCGTCCAACTGATCCTCGGGGATACTTTCCTCACTCATCTCTGGAATGGATACCAGTTTCATCTCCATCAGGTCCACTCCTTGAGATGCCCTTCCTTCAATGCCTCAAAATTATACATTCTTGATTTTTCAGGTGTATCATAGAAATATTCCTCTAAATATGGTTCTATCTCTCCCTTCCATATATCAGATAGATCGGCTTTGAGCCTCCTTCCGTCATGCATGAAGTAGGAGATCCCGAGGAAATAATTGGGATCGTTGATCTCTCCATTTATATCCTTCAACACCTCTATAAGGGACCTGTAGGGAAGATCGTAACTCTCCAGGTAATCCTTTAAAACGTTGTAGTCAGGATAGAGATTGAGGAATGTGAATCTTCTTCTCAAAGCATAGTCCACAATTGCAATGGATCTGTCTGCAGTATTCATCGTACCGATAAGGTATACGTTTTCCGGGATCCTGAACCTCTCACCTGATGCTTCCAGGGTGATGTCCTTTTCCCTGTATTCAAGGAGATGCATCAATTCACCAAAGACCCGGGAGATATTCGCCCTGTTGATCTCATCGATAAGCATGACATAAGGTTCCTCCGGGTCTTTGCTAGCCTCATGACAGAATGCTTTGAATGTACCATCCTGCAACTCGTATGAAAGCATCTTGTTCCTTAGAACTGGCCTGAAACCTTGGACGAAGTCCTCATAGGTATAAGATGGATGAAACTGGACAAGGCCGGTTTGCCCATTGGTTCCTTCAATGAAATTCCAGGCCAGCCTTTCAGCGATGTAGGTCTTACCTGTTCCAGGTGGTCCCTGGAATATGATGTTCTTCTTCCTTGAAAGTTCGGATTTCAGCTCTCCTATCTTTTCTATGGGAAGTCCTGTGTCCTTGGAGAAGTCTTCATTTGAATATACCCATAACTTCTTTCTCTTTCTCTTAGGGTAGGACCTTTTCTCGATGATACCCGCAAGGATAGCTAACGAGTTGACAAGGTCCATCACCATCTCCTTCTCTGAGGTATTATCAAGATCGAACACTTTCCTCAGCAGTGTCCGGTTGGACCAGTTTCCCTCATCACTTTCAATATTGGTAACCCTTGCAATGAAACCACTTCTCAGGAGATCCTTGAATATGTCCTTGATGTCCACCAATCCTTTCTTGGGACCCTTTTTGGTTGTTGTATAATCGAGATATGGGTCATCAGATCCGAAAGCATTGATCAGGTTGATCTCAACACATGAGGGATCATTAGATGTTGTGATGGTAAGCAATGGTATTCCATCCATTCCAACATCACTTTTCTTGAGGTGAGCCACAATTATCTCCCTACCATTGCTCCCAACCTTTGGTATCAGTACATCTATTGCACCATTCCTGGTGACTGGAAGGTCACTGATCTGACTTGCCAAATTGTCCAATTCCTTGGAGGTCTTCTTTCCCATAGACCTTTTATCCAGAATTCTTCTCAATGTTGGGATAAGTGATGTTCTCCCATCCTTGATCATTAACGGATCATCGTCCATGCCCATGGATATCCCCATCTCCTTCACCTATAAATACAGAGGTCTTACTTCCTCTGCCCATTATATATGTTATGGTTACAGATACCGATATGATATCATTTTATGTGAAGATATTCATAGAAAAGTAAATATTTTTCTAATAGAGGCGATCAATTTCCGATATTGACATTTCAACGAATATTTTTAAGAACTAGTAAAATAATATGATAAACTGGAGCAGGGGGTGTCCCTTAACAGGGACATTAAGTTTTTACTCATCTATTCTCCTCTCTTCCCAAGATGACCTCCTGCTCCTCTCTACGATTTTTCAATGGACATTGGATTGGCCAGACGAATTCATATTATTTTTTTTATTCGAATTTTATATGATATCATGTCTGGAAGCCACCGCTCCAATCACTGATCCAGCAAGTTTCAAGGCCTTGATCTCCTCTGAATACCATTCCCTTTCATTCCTGCAATCATCGAAACCCATGAAACCCCAAAATCTTCCTCTCAACAGGATTGGAACAACTGCAATAGAAAATATACATTGGGGCTCGAGGATGGCTCGTTCTTCTTTAGGGAGTTCTTTCACATTCCCATGGACAGCCTCTCCATTGGACAAGAGCCCTATCCACCTTTGAAAGTCATTGTTCATTGGAAAATCTTTGAGTGACGGGTTTTCCATCTGGGATTCCACTCCTTCTGCGGTCCATTCGAGGATTTGGGTTGTCAGAATATTCATATCTTCTTCTCTGTTTTTAAAAATATATACCCTTGAAACACCAATGGACCTACCAAGGTTCCCCATTCCATCCTTGATCTTATCCTTCCAATTTCCTTCCCTGACCATAACATCGGACAGAGAGATTATCGATTCAAGGATCCTATCCTTTAAGAGCAGTTCTTCCATGATCCTCTTCCTAGCTGTGACATCCCTGCTTACGGTTAGGAAACCCAGAGGTTTGCCCGTGTTATCAATTAAAATGGATCCGTTCGTTTCAAGTTCCTTGAGCGAACCGTCCTCTCTCCTTATCCTGAAATGGATGTCCTTCACACTTTTTTCTTTCAAAATGCTCTGTATCATTTTCTTTCCTTCTTCCTTGTCGTCCTGTTCAAGAAGATCGATATAGTGAAGTCCAATAAAATCCTCTTTGTTCTTTGAACCGAACAGCTCCGCTAAAGCATCATTCACCTCAACGATCTTCCAATCTGGATCGGAAATTGCTATCGCCTCCGTTGCAATGTGGAAAGCTGATGACAATCTAATGAGCTCCTTTTTTGCTTTTATTTTCTCGGTTATGTCCATTAACCTTGCCTGAAGAAGTGACTCTTCCCCTATCTTGATAGATTGAAGTTGGACCTCTGCAAGAAAGGTATCTCCATCTTTTCTTTGATGTACCCAGTTGAAGGTTATAAACCCCTTTTCGAGGACCTCACTGATCTTATTTTCTATCTCCAATTCTGTTGGAACTCCATTCAACTGCAACGGAGGTGAGAGGTTTTGAGGTTCCAGACCGATCATATCTTTCTTTTCTGAATACCCGAACATCTTTAGGGTTGAATCGTTGCAATCAATGATCCCTGTACCCTTGAGGATAAGGATGGCATCAGATGTGAATTGGTAAAGGAGACGATATCTCTCCTCGCTTTCTGATATCCTACTCTCATTTTCCTTCATCTGGGTAATATCACGGAATACTCCGAAGGAACCGATGAAATCCCCCGATCTGTCAAACCTTGGAGTAGCAGTGAGAAGAATGGTCTTATGCTTGCCGTCTTCAGCAAGGATCTCGATCTGATAGGTATCCTTCTTACCCTTTTTTCTTCTCTCATTATGGTTCAGGACCCTCTTTGAATGATCTCCTACCAGGAAGTCCATGACAGACCTTCCAACAAGTCTTCCCGGACCAACACCCATAAGATTTTCCGCAGCTGGATTTGCAAAGATGAACACATCCTTGGGGTCGGTAATACCAACTCCTTCGCCCTGGTTCTCGATGAGCTCCCTGTATCTCTCCGTACTCTCCTTCAATCTCATTTCAATCAGTTTCTGATCTGTAATATTCTCCATGATCAGAGTTACTCCACTTCCGCCATCTCCTAGTGTGGAAGGTATGAGTTTCCCTTTGAAGTAGCGAACCCCCTCCTCCAAACTGATCTCCATGTCGAAGTTGGAGCTCTTTCCATTAATGGCATTCCTGATCTTCTTTTGACTTTCCCTGGATGTGAGAATAGGCAGGTTCGATTGGAGGAGTGGGACATCCAAAAGCATTTCCTTTTTAATATGGAAGAACTTCTGGAAATTCTCGTTCACTTCCACTATTCTCATGGAACCATCAAGTATGAGGATATATTCCGTAGAGAAGTCCAGAAGTGCTGATATCGGAACCCTTTGGGATATATAGAAAACCTTGGCCCTTCCAAGGGGCCTCATATCGATACGTCCGTTCACCCTTAAGATGTCAAGATATTTTGCTGTGGAGTTCCTGTTCAAACCTATCTCCTTTGATACTTCCGTTACGGTCGATCCTTTGGGGTTGGCCCTCAAGAATGATAGGATCTTACCCCTGATCAAATCTACCTCCGACGCGTTCATGACAGCACTTCCATGCAATGCACTAATGCAAAGCAAATATATAAATATTATAAAAAATCCAGAATATGTCAATATTGTTGTTTTTATATACTAAATAGGCGGTATAAGCATAAGGAGTGGGGCTAGGGAGGGGGATTGGATGTATTGAGATCTTTGTACCTCCTATATCTTACAACCTTATGATACCTTCAGGTTTTATATTATTATTAGGCTATGGTCTTGTGATCTACAATGAAAGCGGTAATTCTGGCCGGTGGTTCAGGAGAGAGGTTCTGGCCCTTATCAACACCCGGAACCCCTAAACAATTCCTCAAACTCCTGGATGAAAGATCACTGATAAGGACAACTTATGATAGGCTCGTAAAAAAGTTCGATCCTGATGATATTATGGTAATCACATCGATCGAACACCTTGAGATGACGAAAAAGGAACTACCTGAGGTCCCATCTGGAAATATAATTGGTGAACCCAGAAGGATGAATACTGCACCAGCATGCGCACTCGCGTCACTCCTTTGTAAGGAGGATGAGCTCGTCCTAACTGTACCAGCGGACCATTTGATCAGAAATGAGGTTGCTTTCTGGACCACTTATAACCTTGCTGTAAGGGCTCTCAAAAATCTAGGAGGTCTCTTTACCTTCGGAATTGAACCCAACCGAGCAGAAACAGGTTATGGCTATATCGAGATCGGTGACCAGTTGATGGATGGAATATTTGATGTGGTCAGATTTACAGAAAAACCAGACCAGGTAACAGCTGATGGTTTCATTTCAAAGGGAGGGTATCTTTGGAACTCTGGAATGTTCCTCTGGAAAGCAGGAGAGTTCATCAAGGAAATGAAGGAGTATTCACCTCTGGTCATGGATCATCTGAATGGTATCGATGTAACAGACGGAACTTCACTTAAAAAAGCTTATGAAAAGATGGACAGGATCAGTGTTGACAATGCGGTAATGGAAAGATCATCCAAGGTAAGGGTTGCCCCTACAGATCCAGGTTGGTCTGATGTAGGTTCCTGGGTCTCGATCCGAGAGATCGTTGGAAATACCCGCGAAGGTCCTAATAGGTCCCTTCATGGTTCCGAAAATATACTTATCAAGGCTCCAAGTTCAAGGAAAATAGCTGTTATTGGTCTGAAAAATGTAATTGTTGTGGATACAGAGGAAGGTCTCCTCATCCTAAACGCAGATCTTGCCCAGGATGTCAGGAAATCAGCAAGATCCCTCTTAAAAGGACCCTGAAGGCCGAAAAAAAAATGAACCATTCCCATATATGGGAATCGTGGAGAAAATAAAGGAAACGATCAGGGATCTGATGGAATTGGGTAGATTTCCTTTCCTTTTCGGTGGTCTTCTTCTCTATATTCTAGGCGTCCTGGTATCCGGTAACATGGGATATGATATCGACCCGATCAGAGCAGTTTTCGGATATATTGTATTCATGCCAGCCCACCTCTCGGTATCATATTCCAATGACCTTTTCGATGTTTATGCTGATAGTTTCAACGATGGGACCATTTTTTCAGGAGGAAGTGGGGTCCTTCAGCGGAGACCAGAGTTGAAAAGGGTAGCATTGTACATCTCCATTAGCTTGATCTTGATCTCCATATCCCTTTCCATTATATTCACACTTGTATATTCCCTCTCACCCTTGTTCATTGGGCTTGTGGTGCTTGGTTCTTTGCTGGGTTGGTTTTATACAGCTCCTCCTCTTAAGTTATCCTATAGAGGTCTGGGAGAGATCTCAACCGCTGCTACTGTGGGTGTCCTTGTACCAATGTACGGATTCATCGCATCATCGGGGTCCCTTGACATCTCATTGCTCTATCTTCTCTTCCCAATGTCCCTTTCTGGTTTGGCATTCATAATAAATGTTCAGACCCCTGACCTTGAAGCTGACATCAAGGGAGGTAAGAACACCTGGGTCATGCATATGGGGAGAAAGGGCTCTTTAACGATCCTTTTCTTTCTTGTTCTCTTCCAAACTCTCTATTATGGAGTTGCAGCCTTACTCTCACCTGATATGAATGGTCTATCTTTAACACCTTTTCTATTTTTCTCTCTGATCCCATTGACCTTGACCGTTCCATGTATCATTTTCAGGTCCGCTAAAAAGAAAACCGTATCCAAAATTGTAACGGTAAATATGCTGTCTTTGTTCATGTTCAACGGTGGTTTAGACATATATTTCCTCATCACTTCCTAGAAACCCTGTTGCTCAATGTCTCTATGATCCTCTTTGATCCTCCAGTTTGAGCATTGACCTGATCCAGACAGATTCTATCACCATCAATGTTGATCATATTGAACGATGGGAAGGACCTCCCCTTTAATCTTCTGGTGCATGCTGTTCCAGCTGTTACAAAATGGGTGTTCTGAAGTTTCCAGATCCATGGTAGATGCCTGTGACCTGAAAGGACCAGATCGAGCTGGATATCCACACAAAGAGCGAGAACATCCCCTGCATCTGTCAGTGTATTCCATTCCCTGCCTGTTCTGGGAACAGGGATAACATGATGATGTAAGGCAAGTATGGTAACCTTGTCTACCTGGAGTTTTTCCCTGATGGTAAAGTAGTTATGCCTTCCAATCGTCCCATCATTAATATCTGGTTCGCTGGAATCCATTCCAACAATAGCAACTTCTTCATTGGAAAAAGATGGTTTTCTTGTTCCGAATATCTCCTCAAAGATCTCATAACCCTGGTTCATTGCATCATGATTGCCGGGGACCACCATCTTTCTAGGTTCCAATCTATCTATGACCTTCATGGCTTCATCGAATTCATGGGGATGGCCATCCATGGTGATGTCTCCGGTCACAAGTACCAGGTCCACTCCCCCTTCATTGATCGATCCTATCATCCTATCCGCCCACTCAGGAACAAAGTAATGGCTGGAAATGTGTAGATCGGAGATATGTGCTATCCTCATGGGAACCTTTAATGACCAGCATATAATTAACCTAACCGGAGGTCCCAAGGTCATAAGGATTCAGCGGACCTCTTCGGGGAATGGGATGCTCGTCCTCTATATCATCATAATTTCGATCTCTCTTGCAGTGGATGCATTCGCCGCTTCGCTGTCATGTGGATTGACTAAGACTAATTCTCGTTTCCTCCTCAGCATCAAGGTTTCAACCTTCTTCGGTCTGTTCCAATTCACCTTGTTCCTTATGGGATGGATGGTTGGATCGACCTCCAAGGACCTTCTATCTTCACTTACCGTGTGGGTTGCTTTCCTGTTGCTTCTGATAATTGGTGCAAGGATGATATTTGACTCCCTAAAAAGCTGGAATCAGAACAAGGAATGTCTTCCATTATCGAATAGGGCACTCCTGATGCTTTCACTTGCAACCTCTATTGATGCTCTTGTTGTTGGTCTGACCTTCGGATTCCTTGGGATCTCGATCATTGTACCTGCACTTATTGTAGGTTCAGTAACCTTCCTATTCTCATTGATAGGCGTCCTTATTGGACATGGGTTAAAAGGTCACCTGGACAAATGGGCCGAGATCTGTGCTGGATTGGTCCTTATCGGTCTGGGGATCAGAATGCTAATCGGTGAAGTATTCTGAACGTGTCAGTAATTTTTCTTTCTGAAGTTGTGGAAAGTTGTTATATCGGATCCTATACCTCATCATCCATTTCGATGTCAACCTCTGTGAACCTTTCCCTATCCCAGGACCTCCATATCAAAGCAGATACAACCATAATGATAACCCCAATGAAGGCTGTAATTATCAGGTTAATAGGGTCTGAGATCCAGGCTCTAACCTTTGAACTCGTTCCTTTATCCTTATCAAGTTTCATGGTTCCCGCCCAATTCGTTTCCCCGGGAACAGCATTGATTGAGGATGAATCCTTGGAGTATCCGTCCTTAGTGAAGTGTAGAATTATATTACCCAATTTTTCCTGAATGATATAAGAACCATCTGAGCCAGTGGATGTGTAACGTCCTGTATCAAGTGTGACTGTAACATCTTCAAGAGCCCTTCCAGATGAGTCAACGACCCTGCCTGATATTGATACCAAGTTTGTGAGATGGAACTCAAGAATGGTACTTTCCAGGTAATTCCCGAACAGGTCCTCACCCTGAAGGTAGATCCTATATGACCTTCCATATAGGATATCACCGAGAAGGTCGATGGTAGCAGCATTCCCACCTTCTGTGATATGGCCTTCGACATGTTCACTGCTTATCCGGAGACTTCCTCTTCTCATCTCCTTGGAGAAATGGACCTCGATCTCCCCAGGTCTCTTTGAAATTGTTCCATTAGGACTGTAGGATAGTAGGACCGGTGGGACAGAATCCCATATTGTATCGATGTATTGATCTCTGGAATTTCCTGCCAGATCGATTACCCTCAATCCTATCGAATGTCTCCCGTCATCGAGGTTTCTGATGGTCAACCCATCCATTTTAAGAGTTCTCTTCCATTCATCTCCATCAAGGGACCATTGCACCTCCTTTATTCCGGATGTTCCATCAAAGGTCTCCCATTCAAGCACCAGGACCATTTTCTGTACCTCTTAGTGGTGAACCTTCGGTGATCAAATTCAGCTCGGGAGGATACGTATCTACTGTTACTTCCAATACATCGACCGTGGTCCAACCTCCGAGATCGGTCGCTTCCACCTCTAGATCATAGATGCCATCGGGTAGGTTAAAAAAGACATGATCTGTTTTGGAACCCTTCTCAATCCAGGTATTCCCATCAAACCTTATCCTGTAAACCAGATCGGTCGCTGTATCCGAACCTTCCCAATTCACAGTTATGGAATCCTCCCCAAAGAAGGTCCCTTCAGATGGAGAGACGATATGTATTTCAGGTTGTTCTAGGTCGACAGTTATCCATATGGTATCTCCTGAGTCATGTCCGCCCATATCCGTGGCGCTTACAGAGATCTCATGAATACCATCCGAGAGACCTTTTAGAAAGAAGGATGATCCATTTTTTATAACAACTGGATTCCCTTGATCAATGGATATTGAGGTTGATATGACCTCAGTGAACGATTCCTCAATGGTCCATGAGACCATCACGGAAGAAGATGAATGGATGGAAGCGTTCAAGGGATCTGTGATCATGACAACCGGGGGAGTAAGGTCGATCTTGAAGGAAACTGAATCCTCACCAAGGTTTCCTGCAATGTCGGTGGCTTTCAATATTATTGAATGATCCCCTTCGGATAGGTTCTCTAGAACGAGGTTGGTCCCATCAACTATCTCCAAAGGAGATCCCTCATCCAGAAAGAGTTCCACCCTCTTTATTCCACTACCCTCATCATCAATATTCCATGTGACAGTTACCTTTCCAACCCCGAAAACATTACCTTCGGAGGGTTTCAATAGCTCAACATAGGGTGCCATGTTGTCAGCAGCAGAGGAGACGATGGGTCCATTCTCACTCTGGCCAATGTCAGTATCCGTTCTGAGGAAGTAGGAATAGGTCTTTCCAATGATGATATTCGTATCCTCGAAGGAGAAGATATCTTAGGTCTACTGAGACAAGGAATTTGAAATCTATAGTATCATCTGACCTGTAAATGGAGAAACCCGTGGCAGTAACAATCCCGGAATTTGGTTCCTCCCAGGTCAGATATATTCTGTCTTTTCCTGATACTGCAGTAGTTCCGGAAGGTGGAGAGATCACTTGTGGGATGGGGGGGTCTGCTATAACGGGACTTGATCCATGAGGAATGGATATTGCGGTTAAAATAAAGAGGACCATGAGAAATGAAACAGGAATGGATCTACCTATGTATCCCATCGAATTGAGAACATTCGTGATATGGCTTAATAATTTTTTATATCATGTGTCACTTGATGCGTCCAGTGGGATGAATATGTTAGAAGGGATCGAGTTCATTTCTGTTGACCTTCAGAACGATTTTGCATCCGAAGGTGGGATCTGCTTCGAGGAAAGACCTTCCGTTTCCTTCATTCACGAGACATTGGTTCCCTTTTTACGAGACCATGAAGTGATAGTCTCTGAGATAATGTCGGATTACA
The DNA here is from genome assembly GCA_963807965.1 of uncultured Thermoplasmatales archaeon. Classification (GTDB taxonomy): domain Archaea; phylum Thermoplasmatota; class Penumbrarchaeia; order Penumbrarchaeales; family Penumbrarchaeaceae; genus Penumbrarchaeum. The sequence goes on along the minus strand of CAWEDU010000022.1, from coordinate 72,109 downwards.
GGCAGCCTAGAAGAGGTGACCCACGCTATTGCTGTATCCCAGGAGATTGGGGATTCAAATCGATCCTTCCGCGTGATATAGTGAAGGATGAGGTATGGGTCAAGTCCATGAACGATCCTACTTGGATAAGGAAAAACGGCGGTGTTCAGGAAGAGGAACCTGGAGAACCTTTTCAGGACCCTGCCGCATTCGATAGCTGGTTGGAGAGGAATGTAGGAACTTATGAGGAGGTCGACCTTCTGGTCCTCTTCGGATTGACAGCGGACAGATGCATCCTTTGTACTGCACAGCAGCTCGCCTTCAGAGGTTATGATGTTAGAGTACTTTCAGAAGCAACCGATGTGAGGAGCGGCGATGTCAAGGAAAAGGAGAGACTTCTGAGGAACACCCCTTTTAATTATTGGTCTGAACCCATAACATTTTCAGAGATCTCACAACTTATCTGAGAAGCTACTACTTGATCGGATTATCCATTCTCTTCTTTTATTGATGGAGATTCACTGCCATCGGAGATGATCCTGGCCATAGGTGGAGGAGATCGATGGGAGATATTCCTTCTTCTATGTATGACAATAGCCAGAACTGATAGAACAAGGATAAGTATGATAGCCGAGCCTATAAGGACCATGATGAGAAGACCATCATCATTGGTCTCAGGATCAACTGGATGGCTCAATGGATCAACGGGTGAGGTATTCTCATTGAACTCCCTTAGATTGTTGTATCCATCCCCATCTTCATCCTCAAGAGAATCGTTTACTTCAAGGTCCAGCCCATTTTCATGTTCCCAGAGGTCGTCCATCCCATCCATATCGAGGTCCTCACCCCGGAGAGGGACCCTATCTTTCGGGTTCTTCATCCAAGATCTCTTCTACGAACTCGATGATGGTCAGGCTGTATCTGTCAGAAATAACGGTATTTCCAACTGTGTCTGAGACTGAAAATGTAACATAGAGTGTGCCAAATGATTCAATTGGAATATCGATGGAATATAGGTAGACCCCATCATTTGGAACAAGACCCATTACCGTTGGATCCTCACCGCCAAACCACCATTTAACGGTAGCATTTGAGATCATAATATTATCAAAGCAGGTCATGGAAACATTGATAGAGGTCCCGGCATTTGCAGAGGAAGGTACTGAGATATCATTGATATCCGGTAGGGTAACATCCTTCACAATTATCGTTCCTGGAACCGATCCAATTCGAGTTGCCGGAAAGATCAAAGGCCACGAATCTGTAAGATATGTCAGCGATATTGGAAACTGAAGTCTGGATGACGGTCTTCCAAGTTCCCGACGTGAATTGGAGTGGGATCATCTGATCTGGCCCATTTCCCTGTTGATAGAAAAGGGTCACATTTTCAACTCCAATATTGTCAGTAACGGTCACCTGGAATCGCAGGTCCTCTCCTGCTCCGATTGTATTTGGTGTTTCATCCCTAAGGATCCTTGGGGATTCGCCATCAATGATAAGGACTGAAGTTCCTTCGGTGGAATTCCAGTTCCCGGCATCATCACAAGCATGGAAGATATAGTACCTATCCTTCAGTTCATCTTCAGGAGCCACAAGGTCTAAGACCCAATCACCGTCTGACATTTCCATTGTATCGTTGTTGTGGATATTCCATCCATCCACCCACCATTCAGCAGTTACCACTGAAACGGCAATATTGTCCTCCACAACAGTCCTTAATCTTAGGATCGATGATGTGTTAGTTGAACTATCCGATAGGTCCTGGATGAATGCCGGTCGTTCATCATCATTGACAGAGAAGGAGAACAATGGTGAAGATGCCTGATTACCCCCCTGGTCCATGAAATTGAATGAATAAGTACGTTTTCCGATTTTATCCATAGGCATCACATGATCATATGTCCAGTAGGGTCCATTGATCTCCATATCTGCCAATATCTTCTCCTCATCATCGATCTGAAATTCAACCTTTACACTACTTACTTCGATGTTATCGGATACAAGGACCTTGAAGCTCATAAGGTCCCCTGTAAATGTCTCCTTTTCTGTTTCATCAGCTACAAGAGATGGATAATCATTGTCAAGAACTGAAATATTCATCCAATCGGTTATATTTATATTTCCGGACCTGTCCATCGCCCTTATCCTTATTGGGATCGGTGCAATAGAATCCAGGGGGATATCAAGGTCACTTATCCATGATCCTTCATAGGATGTAAGGTTCATTGTGGTGTTTTCGCCTCCAACCTCTGCGATCACGAAATCCATTCCGGAAGCATCAAAGGCAGAACAGTTGATCCTGTATGGGTCACCTGTAGTTGCGTTTAGGTCAGAGTTCATTATGATAGATGGAGCTACGATATCCACAGTGAGGTTCATCTCAAGTGGAAGATGGTTCCAGGCCGTGACAGTAACATTGAGTTTATCGAGGTTTCCGGATGAATAATCAAAATACACCTTACCACTGGGATCCGTTAGACCGTAAGCATAATAATCGGATTTCTCCAGGCATACCAATGCTCCCTTCAATGGTGTTCCATTTGTCGTGAAAACAGTAACGGGAAGGTTCGTATAATCGAAACCGATGGATATGGGGAGTGAGACATTCAGTTCCAAAGGTTCCATGGTCCTCACCATGACCTCGGGATCACCAATGAGGTTAAGGACCATCTCGACCCAACGAATTGAGCCATAGGATCCGGATGAAGAAGTGAAATACTCCTTTCCTTCAGCAAAATGCTCTGACATCCTTGTATGTTCATTCTGGAACAGTTCCTGGACCATCATATATTGGACCCTTTCAGATGGGCCATAACCCGGACTTGCGTAGGAATACCAGCCGTAATGGCTATTCCCGATACCGGCAACGGTTCCACCATCAGGTTCCATGACATGAAGCTCCACGATCGCATCATTCTGGCTGAACTTGTTGGCAATACATCCAATTGTATTTAGAACCCCTAATTTGTATCCTCCTGAGTAAGAAGGAATATTGGAGTTGTACATGCTTCCTCCATTTGCGGTTCCTACGCTCATAACGTTCCAATTGCAGTGGCCCGAATGGAAGATCAATGATGCACCTTTATCCACCTGTCCCATGAAGTTAACCCTGTTCAGGTTTCCGAATTTATTATACTGAGAATCGTAAAGCGAAGTGGGAAGGATGTTTGCCGGGAAAAGATTGTTCTTGAGGATATCCATCCCCAATGAGGAGTTTGTAGAGGAATCCAGATACTCTCCCGCAAGAGTAACATTATCAAGGTAACCAGAGGGAGGACTCTTCTCATAGGTCAGGGTCTTCGATACGAAAGTATCAGCCTCATCCTCGGTTTGGACAGAGGCTCTGCCTACATAGATGTCAGGTTTCATATCTATATTATCCTCGACCTCCCCCCAGTAACTGTCATTATCCGCATTCCAGGTCCCATCCAGGTCCGAGAAGTATAGATCACTGGGAACTGCGGTCTGGGTGACCCAGCCTGATGATCCAGAATATGCTTTGACATATACTCCTCTGTAGGGAACAACTGAAGTGTCCCCTCCGAGTAGAACGATCTCTGTATCCCATCTGGTCATGGCTTCGATGAGGAAGTTCCTTAGTTTTTCTGCTTTATCTGTCCCGTTGTAGTTGGAGTTGATGAAGCTCATCTCGACAATTCTGGTCGGTACTCCTTTCCTGTTCTTCCACTCCACAAACCCATCGAAGGAATCTCCAATTTTACCGGTATCAGTCACTAGTACAAATTGGACATCGTCATCTTCAAGGACCGACATGGTGGTCTGGAACGCCTTAACAGGGAATCTTTCAATGTCCTGGGGATTGAGGATGTCATTTTCCAAAGAGGACCTGAAGATCGAGGTCGATCTTAAGGATGGTATTGTTAATTCAAATCCCGGTTCATCATTTATTTCGAAGGTGAGCATTGCTTCGATAGAAGTGGCGGTAGATAGATGACCTGTGGAATCCATGATTATTGGATCGAACCTAATATCCAGAACTCTCATCCCCCTTATCCATCCCTCACCTTCAATTGACAGATGCTGTTCAGGATATGTTTCTGCTTCTTTGATCTCTGTTTTGACATCACCTTCAATATGGTCGAAAGGTGCTATTCCGGCCATAGGAGCTGATAGGGAAATTGTCTGGTATGTGATATAGGTGATATCTATCTCAAGGTCATCAGCTGCTGGATGGATGAGGACTTGATAGATCTTGAAAGGAAGGGCTGCGGCACCCTCTTTAAAGGGGAGGGATGAATCCGGTGTTGTAATGATAGAGTAACCCTGATTCATGGATAAGGAGATGGATGCTGGATCGAAATCGATCTGAAGATCTAAAGTTGTTAGATCTGGAGCATTGATATCTTCTCTCTGAACATTAGATTTTGAGGATCGTCCCATAGCTCCGATGGATGATGATATGATGATGATAATGAAAATGGTGGATATGACCTTAGATCCTGCTTTCAACTGAGTTCCTCCTGGGCCTCGGACAGGCTGTAATCTGTCCAAGTTAAAATCCATACCGGTTGCCTATATAACTTTCTGGTACAGTTACAATGGTATAGAATCAATAACATGTCAAGGGGTCGTATAATCTATCCCTCTCAATCCTTGTCCTGGATATGGAATACTTATGCTATCATGCTACATGGTGTCCTTTTTGCAGAGCCTTCATTGGTCATTATAGGTCATTGGTTCCAAATGGAAGGGAGAAGATACTGGACAGTGAGTCAGATCCTGCATGGGTGGAACTGGGGATCGAGTACATTTCCAACGGTAATAGGGAGTGAGAACGGTATTGAAAGAAGGAGATTATCTGCCAGACCAGGTGTGGGGATCACCAGAGAGATGCTGGTGAAATGGATTAGTGAATGATCATTTCGATAAGGCTTCCTTTTGGATCTCCATAAGTCGATGGATCCCCTTTTCTGCCAGGTCCAAAAGTTTATCATGTTGTTCCCTTGAGAAGACATGCTCCTCACCGGATGCCTGAACCTCTATCAGATTCCCTTTTTCGTCCATTACAACGTTCATATCGACTTCTGCTTCCGAATCTTCTTTGTAGGCCAGGTCAAGCTGTACCTCTGCCTTTGACCACGCCCACAGAAATTGCTGCGACCTGTCTGAGGACGGGATCATCTATAAGGATCCCTTTCCGTATCATTTTATCAACGGCAAGCTTCAGGGCGACCCATGAACCAGTAATTGCAGCGGTCCTTGTCCCTCCGTCAGCTTGAAGAACGTCGCAATCCACCCAAAATGTCCTTGGTCCTACAAGAGATAGGTCCACGGCCGTTCGGAGTGTTCTCCCGATCAATCTTTCGATCTCCTGTGTCCTTCCCTTTGGGCCTTTTCTCTCTCTCTGGATCCTGGAATTGCCTGAAGCAGGAAGCATGTTATATGTAGCGGTCAACCATCCATGGAGGGCTGTACCATCCCTCATAAGCCATGGAGGGACACTATTTTCGACCATGACCGTACATAAGACCTTGGTCCTTCCAAAGGATACGATCACGGAACCAATGGGGTTATCCAGGAAATTGGGGATTATCTCGATCTCTCTAAGCTGGTCGAGGTTCCTTGCCATTCGATCACCGAATAGCGGTAAGGTAACTTTCGTTTAAAGACTTCCCCAAGGGTCAGATCCCTTTTCTCTTATCGATGACCCGCTTTGCTTTTCCTTCGGTCCTGGGAAGTGCTCCCGGGGCAAGAAGTTCCACCCTTGCTCTGAGGGTCAATGATGCCTGTAACTTGTCAGAGACCTTTTTCTTGAGCTTGTCCAGATCGATCTTTTCCCAGAATTCCTCTTTAACTTCGACCTGGACATAGAGATAATCCAGCTTGGTATGTTCAAGGATTATCTGGAACTGCTCTCCCAGTTCCTCGATACCAACAAGGATATCCTCAATTTGTGATGGGAATACATTGACACCACCAACGATCAGCATGTCATCGGATCTTCCCTTAACCCTCATGATCCTGGGATGTGACCTTCCACATTTACACTTCTCCCAATTGATCACTGCCAGGTCCCTTGTCCTGTATCTTAGCAGAGGCATTGCCTCTCTTGTGAGCATTGTGAAGACGATCTCACCCTTCTGGCCCGGTGGGATCACATCCCCCGTATCGGGATCGATGGTTTCCACCAGGAATTCGTCAGCCCAAATGTGAAGACCGTCCTGTTCCGGACATTCCACGGCAACACCAGGACCATAAAGTTCGGACATACCGTAAAGATCCTGGGCTTTGATATGAAGGCTCTTCTGGATATGCTGTCTTGCCTCCTCCGACCAGGGTTCAGCACCGTGCATGCCTATCTTGAGGTTGAGGTCCTTGGGATCGATCCCTTCCTTTTTCAACTCCTCTATCAGGTAGATAGCATAGGAAGGGGTGCAGCAAAGGACGGTGGTCCTCATATCTTTCATCATCTTGATCTGCCTGGCTGTGTTTCCAGTTGCAGTGGGTACCATCATAGTCCCAAGTCTTTCCGCTCCCATATGGAATCCTAGACCACCTGTGAAAAGTCCATATCCATATGCATTCTGGACAATATCTTCAGGAATGACACCTGCACAGGAATAGCATCTGGCCATTAGATCGGACCACGTGTCAAGGTCCTGTTTTGTATATGAGACAACTGTAGGTATCCCTGTAGTTCCAGATGATGCATGGATACGGTTTAAGGTCTCCAAAGGAACGGCCAGTATTCCGTAGGGGTAATGGTCCCTTAGATCGTTCTTGACAGTAAATGGAATCTTGGATATGTCCGAAAGCTCCTTGATATCTTCTGGTTTGAGTCCGATCTCATCGAACCTTTTCTTGTACATGGGAACATTGTCATATGCGTGCTTGATCTGTTTCTTCAATCTTTCCAACTGCAATGCTTCGATCTCTTCCTTCGACATCAACTGGATATCTTCCTGGTACAATTCAAGGCCCCCTTGTGGTGATGATCCCTCAATGTCCCAACTCATTGACCCCTTATCTTGGAAGAGGGCCTCAATTTGGGACGGATCGATAGGTAAATCCGGTCTATTCCTTTAATTTTTTTCCTCTGGCTGACATTGTCCTTTGGAAACATTATTAAGACATTCTGACGTTCCCGTGAAAGATTTCGGGGTTTCCGTCCAGTTTTCGAGTTAGAGAAGACATTTCTTCTCTGAGATAAAGGACACAACGTTTACTATCAGGAGGTATTTGGATATGGCTTATGAGTTGAGATGGGGGAACCGGACCTGGATCTATGCTCTTGCACTTGGCCTTGGGTTAGGACTACCTATTCTATTGATCTTCAATTCTATGTTGGGATTCGGGGACGATCAGAAGGCATTCTGGAACTATTATTCACCGATGCTTGGGTATTACGTCCTCATTTCCATTTGCCAGAGTCATTATTTCAGAAGAGAGCCAAAACCTGATATGGGAGGTTTGTTCAGGCAGTTCGTCTCCATATTCGGTGCTGTTCTAATCTTCTATGCCAATCAGGCAATTATGCTCAATATATTCGATCTCCCGCAGGTTGGGGTCAATATTCCACCTGAATCATATATACACGGCGGGATCGTGATGGGAGGACATTTCACATTCATTGTGTTCGGCTTCTTCATTTACGGATTCGACGATTTCATGTTCAAAGGGAAGTTGGTTGGTTGGATGAAAAGCAATGTGATGAAGGCCTTGTTCTGGTATTTTTTCATATGGCTTGTATGGGCGATCTTCTTTTACTGGGAGGATGGCATCGCAGGTGCCGCAAAGGCTACTTCTTTCGATGGAGAGGCCCTTGATAGAATGCTTGCAATAAGTCAGTGGACCATCATTATTTCCCTTCTATATGCTCTTGTTTTCAAGGACTGGCTTCCATATCTTCAGGAGAAGCTCCGTATGAAGAATGATTATCTTTACGGTATCTTTCTTCTGATAGCAGCATTTGTCATAGGAGCTGCGATCTCGTACCTTCTTTTCAACATTGCACCGCATATCTCCCCTGAAAGCGAGATAACGGACAGGGAAACCTGGCACCATATCTTGTATATGGGAACTTTCCCATTGATCCCTGCTATTCTTCTTGGTGTTTATACAACGAATTTCAATCATATAGAGGATCCCAATGGCAGAGTGATCAGAAGATTGGCTGTACTCATACCTGGTATCATCATTCTCTATTTTGCCTACCATTGGATAATCGCAAGACCTGAGATAGTTGTCAATTTTTTCTTCGACGATGCGGTAGATAAGGGATTCGGACTTTTCGGTAGACCTCATGAAGGATGGTACCATCAGCTGGACCTCTACTTCAACTTCACAGTATCGATCATTCCGCTGACACATCACTGGTTCTGTGGAAGATATGGATTTGTCAAGGAGGTTGATGATGAAGAACCTGAAAGGCCACCTCGTAGCAGGAGACCGATAACAGTTGCTGAGAGAAGGTACATGGAGAAGAGGGAAGATGTCTCTTCCGGAAGACCTGTGAAGGCTTCCCCAAGGGGAAGGTCCCACTCCGAAAATGATCCGGTGCTTTCTCGTCGCGAATGGCGATGAATGAAAGTATGTTAAAGAAAGGCTCTCACTTCCCATGAAGTGTATATGGTTCTTGTTACAGGCTTATGTTCAAACAGCCATAGAGCATGTATAAATGAATCTCAATAACTGACCATCATCTTTGATATGATGAACTGATATCGTAATATTGAGCAATATTATTGAAAAATTTTTACAATAGTTCATTTTCACTGCCAATATTTTTATATCATAACAGATTGTTCAGGAATCCGGTGGTCATTTCATGGCACGACGGGGTATAAGGGAATACGATGCAAAGAGAGTTTTTTACAAGATGATGCCGAAGTATACCGGTGAGAAGGTGACCTTCGATATCATGCCCATATTGGTGGGTCCGGATACTGATCTGGATAAGCTTGTGGACGACAATCCTTGGCTTGAGAACATCAGATTGGTGGTAAAACCCGATCAACTCTTCGGAAAAAGAGGGAAATCCGGCCTGGTTCTTTTGAACTGTTCATTCGATGAGGCAAAGAACTTCATCAAACAGAAAATGGGTAAGTCGGCGACTGTTGGAAAGGTAAAGGGAAGACTGGAATATTTCCTGGTTGAACCATTCCTTCCCCATGACCTTGAATATTATATCGCAATGAAAATGGATGCTGATGGGGACCATATCTATTTCTCAACTCAGGGAGGAGTTGATATTGAATCGGTCTGGGAAACAGTAAAGGAGGTCACCATAGGCCCCCTTGATGATATTGAACTTGAAACAAAGGACCTATTATTGGATATATCAGCACAGGAGAAGAAATTACTGGAACCTTTTCTGAAAGGCATGTACAAATTCTTTTCCAATCATGATCTTGTCTATCTCGAGATCAATCCATTCACCATTGTTGATAACAAGATAAAGGTCTTGGATATGGTTGCAAAAATGGATGATACCGCCATGTTCCAAAATGTAGGAGTGTGGGATATGGACAAGTTCCCTGAACCCTTTGGTAAGGATCCAGCTGAAGAAGAGGCATATATCAAATCCCTTGATGAGAAAACAGGTGCTTCTCTAAAGTTGACAATCCTGAATCCGGAAGGACGAGTATGGACCATGGTTGCAGGTGGAGGGGCATCTGTAGTATATGCTGATACCATCGTAGATCTCGGAGCAGGTAAGGAACTATCCAATTATGGCGAATATTCAGGCAATCCATCAACCGAGGAAACATACCTGTATGCCAAAACTATCCTCACATTGATGACCAATCAAAAGCATAAGACCGGAAAAGGCAAGATACTGATAATCGGAGGAGGTATTGCAAATTTCACTGATGTCGCTAAGACATTCACGGGAATCATACAAGCACTCCGTGAATATGCAGATCAGATGAAAGAGGTTGGTGCCAGGATATATGTCAGAAGAGGTGGTCCGAACTACAAAGCAGGACTGGATCAGATGAGAACCCTGGGCAATGATATCGGGATCCCCATCAAGGTCTTTGGTCCTGAAGTGCATATGACATCGATCATTCCAATGGCCCTTAAAGAAGATGGAAGGGGGGTGAACTGATGGAACCATACATACTTTTTTCCAGGAATACAAGATCCATTGTTTATAATATGCAAGTTAAAGCTGTCCAGAGAATGCTGGACTTTGATTACCTCTCTGGTAGAGAGAAACCTTCAGTCGCAGCATTGGTAAATCCAGGTAACTCTGGTACACACAAAGCACATTGGGGAACAGGAGAGATTCTGATACCAATTTACCCTTCCATAGTATCTGCAACCGACGCAAATCCTGATGTTGATGTCGTTGTCAACTTCGCTTCTTTCAGATCAGCATATGCATCAACAAAGGAATCTCTTCTCAATGAGAAGATCAGAGTCGTTGCGGTTATTGCCGAGGGTGTTCCAGAGCGAAAAGCCAGAGAACTTGGCCACCTTGCTAAAAAACTTGGGAAGATCATCATAGGACCAGCAACTGTGGGAGCTATCGGAGCTGGAGCCTTTAAGGTCGGAAATACAGGCGGAACATTGGAGAACATCAGAGAACAGAAACTCTACAGAAGAGGTTCTGTTGGACTTGTTACTAAATCTGGTGGATTATTGAATGAGATGTTCAATATAATTTCTCACAATACTGATGGTATATTCGAGGGAGTCGCAATTGGAGGAGATAAGTATCCAGGCTCCTCCCTTATTGACCATCTACTGAGATACGAAGCCAATCCTAAGATCAAGATGATGGTAGCCCTTGGTGAACTGGGAGGAGATGAGGAATACAAGGTAGTGGAAGCGGTTAAAAAAGGTCTGCTCACCAAACCTATTGTCTTCTGGGTCATGGGAACCTGTTCAAAGGTATTCCCTGCCGGGGTTCAGTTCGGGCACGCTGGTGCAAAGGCAGGTGGAGAGACTGAGACAGCTGATGCCAAGAACAAGGCACTGAAGAAAGCTGGTGTTGTTGTCCCTAGCTCATTTGACACCCTGGGTGACGAGATAGCCAGGACGTTCATCAAATTGAAGGATGAAGGAAAGATCACTCCAATTGAAGAACCAACCAATCTTCCCGTAATACCTGTTGATTATGCAGATGCAATGAAGAGAGGAACCATAAGGAAACCCACCTCTTTCATCACTACTGTTGCTGATGACAGAGGTGAGGAGGTCAATTACGGTGGCTATCCTATCTCCGAGATCGTCCATTCAGGTGGAACCCTAGGTGATGTGATCTCTCTACTTTGGTTTGGAAGGAGATTTCCCAAATGGGCATCAGAATTCATTGAACTCGCTGTAATGATCGTTGCAGATCATGGACCAGCAGTATCTGGGGCCCATAATGCTATTGTAACTTCACGGGCCGGCAAGGATCTTGTCTCCTGTCTCGTGTCAGGATTACTGACCATTGGTCCCAGGTTCGGGGGAGCTGTTGATGGGTGTGCAAAGCACATGAAAGCTGCCTACAGGATGGAGCAGACACCTAGGGAGTTCGTCAAGGATATGAAGGACAATAACATCAAGATCCCAGGCATCGGTCATAGGGTCAAATCACTGGAAAATCCAGATGGAAGGGTTACACTTCTCATTGAGTATGCCCGCAATAACTTCCCCAAGACAGATCTACTTGATTTTGCCCTTGGGGTTCAAAGTGTCACCACCCAGAAAAAATCCAATCTGATCCTAAATGTTGATGGCACCATTGGTGTTCTGATGGTTGATATGCTCAGTGGTGTTGGTTTCTTCGATGCAGATGAAGTGGACAGTATCGTCGAACTTGGATATCTCAATGGTATCTTCGTTCTTGGCAGGTCAATCGGTCTTATCGGCCATTCACTTGATCAGAAGAGAATGAACCAGAGGCTTTACAGACATCCATGGGATGATATCCTCTACATGGTTGAGAGAAAGGAGTGATCTCACTCATTTTGTCCGGGGCCTATCTCTTACTTAGGCCCCAAATTTTCCCCTATCCTCATATATTCTTGATTTTGAAATGGACCCAAGATGGATAGAATTCAATATTTTTTCTGTGCCACCATTTATTAGTTTGATGATGATTATGATAATGGGAGGATTTATTCAATATCCCACATAGAGATAACCAGAAGATCTTCAAAGAGTTCGTCAACTAACCTAGTTAAAATGGCTATATTGACTATCACTTGTGTAAACCATGTTCATGTTGCGAGTGTATTTAGAGCAGCAGACCGAACATTGATGTTTCCAATTCAGATGGTATCTATGATCCCATTTAAGGTTGCACTTGGACGCATTGCTTTAAAAGCCAACCCATCATCTGGTTTGTAATATCCACCGAGGTCAACAGGAACTCCCTGTGCATTGTCGAGTTCTTCCATGATCTTAGTCGCATTCTCGAGCATCTTTTCCGTAACCGATGTGAACTTCTCTCTGAGCTCATCGTCAACCTTTTGATGTGCCAAAGCTTCTGCCCAGTACATTGCTAAATAGAAATGGCTGCCTCTGTTATCTATCTCATGTACATTTCTGGAAGGGGACCTATTGTTTTCCAATAACCTTTCAGTGGCCTTGTCGAGTGTATCCGCAAGTACCTGAGCCTTGTCATTACCTGTTTTGATCGCAAGGTGTTCCAATGAAGCAGCTAGGGCCAGGAACTCACCAAGGGAATCCCATCTAAGGTGCCCCTCTTCCTGGAATTGCTGGACATGTTTAGGTGCTGATCCACCAGCTCCGGTTTCAAATAGACCTCCTCCATTCATCAATGGGACTATTGAGAGCATCTTAGCACTTGTTCCAACCTCCAGGATAGGAAAGAGATCTGTAAGGTAATCTCTCAATACATTTCCAGTAACCGAGATAGTATCCTTACCATTCTTGATCCACTGACAGGAGAATTTTGTTGCCTCTAATGGAGACATTATTCTGATGTCAAGTCCATTGGTATCGTGATCTTTCAGGTAGATGTTTACCTTCTTGATCAATTCTGAATCATGGGCCCTGTTCTTATCAAGCCAGAAAACTGTGGGCCATCCGGTCCTTCTTGCCCTCTTCACAGCAAGTTTTACCCAGTCTTGGATTGCAACGTCCTTGACCTGACACATCCTGAAGATGTCTCCCTTTTCGACCTTCTGTTCAAGGAGCAGATCTCCGTTCTCTGCAATGACCTTGACCTTGCCTTCACCAGGTGAGAGGAAGGTCTTGTCATGGGATCCATATTCCTCAGCTTTCTTAGCCATCAGACCTACATTCTGAACTGTTCCCATTGTTGTTGGATCAAAAGCACCATTCTCCTTGCAGAAATCTATAGTAGCATCATATACACCAGCATAGCTGCTATCTGGGATCACGAACTTGGTATCGTGTGCTTTTCCATCCCTTCCCCACATCCTGCCAGAATTCCTGATCGCAGCAGGCATTGAAGCATCTATGATAACATCGCTCGGGACGTGTAGATTGGTGATACCTTTATCGGAGTTCACCATCGCAAGTTCTGGCCTATTATCATAGGTGGCTATGATCTCATCCTCTATCTTCTTCCTTTTGTTATCAGGTAGTTCCTTGATCTTGTTGTAAAGGTCACCGAGACCGTTGTTCGGGCTGATTCCGAGTTTCTCGAAGACAGCAGCATGCTTTTCGAACACTTCCTTGTAGAATACCGAGACAACGTGTCCGAAGATTATTGGGTCCGACACCTTCATCATTGTTGCTTTAAGGTGGACAGAGAACTGGATATCGTTCTCCTTGGCATCCTCTATCTGTTCCTGGATGAACTTCCTCAATGCCTTCGTGTTCATGTGGGATGCATCTATGACCTCACCATCCAGCAGGGGAACCTTCTCCTTGAGGACCTTGTTCTTACCATCATTTCCAAAGAACTCGATCCTGGCATTTCCAGATTGTTCCTTGCTGACGGTCATGGATGTCTCATTGGACCTGAGATCATCGCTTGTCATGTGAGCCACGTGTGACTTGGAGTTGGGAAGCCATTCTCCCATGGTATGGGGGTGTTTTTTAGCATAGTTCTTAACTGCACCGGGAGCCCTCCTATCGGAGTTGCCTTCCCTGAGAACCGGATTCACAGCGCTTCCCTTGACAATATCGAAACGGGCAAGGAAGTCCCTGTCCTCATCGGTCTCGGGTTCGTCTGGATAGTCCGGAATGTCATATCCCTTCTCTTGTAGTTCCTTGATAGTTGCCTTCAACTGAGGGATGGAGGCACTGATACAGGGTAGTTTGATAACATTCGCTTCAGGGGTCTTCACGAGCTTCCCGAGTTCGGCAAGATCGTCAGATTGTCTCTGCTCCTGGGTAAGTCTCTCCGGGAACTGGGCGATGGTCCTGCCGGCAAGGGAGATGTCCCTTGTCTCGACTTCGACCCCTGCTGCACCCGTGAAAGCCTTGATCATGGGGAGCAATGAATATGTTGCCAATGCCGGTGCTTCATCTACCTTGGTGTAGATGATCTTCGATCCTTTTGTCTCCATTTATCTCAACTCCTTTAAGAATCTGTTCAGTTCTCCCTCCTCTCAAGGTCGGGATTGTTCTTCTTGTTCACAAATATCGCATCATCATAATATTTCGGAACAACATCACGAACCACATCGATTATCGTTCCATCCCTATATTCAATAAGGCCGACGATCTTCTCTCCCCAGTTGGGTTCGATCTTGCCGCCTGTGATATCGTATGCCATCTTCTGAAGTTCCTCTATGGTACAAATTCTGAGGTCCCTTGGAATCTTGGCATGTTTGAGCTTTTCAAGGAGGTCCATCCTCCTTGGGTTGATCGCTATTCCTCTTTCAGTGACAACAACATCAATGGTCTCTCCAGGTGTGACAACAGTTGTACACTTGTCAACGACCACTGGGTATCTTCCCCTGAACAAGGGAACGGTGATGATGGTAAGTTCGGAACCCGCAGCAGTATCTGAATGCCCTCCAACCGGTTCTGCAATCAGACCGTTTGAAAGGGTAGCAGTATTGACATTGAAATCAAGGTCTACTTCAGATGCACCCAGGACCACGATATCAAGCTTGTTGACCGTGCACCCTTTCCCATGGATGTTGGCATAAGCTCCGATAGGGAGGTCTACATGGTTCCTTGGATCCTCCTTCATGGACTCTATCGCTGTAGTATCAAAGGCCTGACCGGTGATCAACTTTGAAACAGTACCCATCTTTCAGCATATCCACAAGGTACCTGGTCGTTCCCCCCTGTGCCCAGTGTGCTGTGACACCCTTCTCCTTCATCTTCTGATGGAGGAATTCCGTGAAAGCAAGGGATATGCCACCCGCACCAGCCTGGAAATTCATTCCATTTTCGACGAATCCAAGAAGGTCTGCTATCCTAACTGCATCCTTGGCGATCTTCAATCTGGTGGGAGAGTTGGTTATTCTTAGCTCTCCCGATGCTATCTTGTTCGGATCTCCGATCTTGTCCACTACCACCACATAATCCACAAGCTCCTGGCTAATAGACATGGGGAAGTTCGGGTATTCGACAAGATGATCGGTTATGGCTACGACATTGTTGGCAAATCTGGCATCCACGAATGAGAAGTTGATGGTACCACAGGCCGAGGGACCGTCGATACCATTGAGGTTCCCAAGCTCATCTGCTGAAGGAGCCCCAATGAAGGCTACATCGACCTGTATGTCACCGGCTTCAATAGCTCTTACCCTCCCACCATGGGACCTGATCCTCATAACCTTGTCCAGGTGCTTTCCGGAGCTGACCATCCTTCCTATCTCTCCACGGGCGGACCCTCCTTCGATCTTGGTGATGGTCCCTGACTGAACAGCGTTGATTATTGCCTCCTCCTGACATGGGAAAGTGGAACTGGGAGCAAGCGTAAGGTTCTTGATGCCCTTTTTCTCGATCTCCGCAAGTACCATGTTCATGACCATGTCGCCATTTCTAAAATGATGATGGAATGATATGGTCATTCCATCTTTTAGACCGACCTTGTCCATTACCTCGCTAAGCGAGGAGACAAGCTCACTCTTCTGGTCAGCTATATAACCGAGCTTGGGGCCATACTTGTTCTTCTTGGTAGGAACTGCATTGAAAGGTCCACAGTATGGAGATATTGCAACACCCTCCACCTCCTTGGGAACCATTCTCCCAATACCATTTTCCACCCATTCCAGGTCATCAGCTTTGACCATTATTTTTCACCCCCAACTTTCTTTTCCTCCTCGCCCTTCAATACCTCCTCGTAAGTAGGAATTGACAGGTCAGCTGCTTGTGCCCTTGCCAGTATCTTCTCTGCTCTGATGACTATGGGTCTGTCGATCATCTTCCTGCCAAGAGAGATCACACCGGATCCCTTGTGTTTTGCTTCCTTTATTGCATTCTTTACCTTGACAGAGTAAGCAATCTCCTGAGGTGTAGGATTGAAGGCCTGGTGGATCACTTCGATCTGGCTTGGATGAACGCATGCCTTTCCATCATACCCCATGATCTTTACGGTCTCGGTCTCTTTACGGAGGCCATCCATGTCCTTGAAATCGGAGTAAACGGTGTCTATGGCCTGAATTCCAGCTGCCTTTGCTGCTAGAACGATCAACTGCCTTGACGTTTGGATGGCGATTCCATCAGAGCTTCTGATGCCTCCGAGGTCAGCTGTGAGGTCCTCTCCCCCGATGGTTATCCCCTCGAGCCTTTTGGAACACCTTGCTATATCGGGAGAGTTGAGGATCCCCTTTGCTGTCTCCATGGTGGCGAAGAGTTTGATCCTTCCGATATCCATACCCTTCTTCGCCTCCATCTCGGTAACCAGTTCATCGACCCTGATGACATCTTCTGGTGATTCCACCTTGGGGATATAGATACCGTCAAGCCTGTCACAAACGATCTGCTTGACATCCCAGATGCCCCAGGGAGTGTCTATGGGATTGATCCTGACGGTGACCTCGACATTGGGACCAAAATCGACCACTTTCAGGGCCTCCGAAACAAGCATCCTTGCGTCTATCTTGAAATCGGGACCGACAGCATCCTCAAGATCGAGTGAAATGACATCGGCACCGTAAAGGCCTGAAGGAGGGATCATTTTGGGATTGTTACCGGGAACATATAGCCTGGACCTTCTCAGTCTCATTCGAAAGCACCTCCTTTGATAGCAGCTGCTTTGGTCCTGGCTATGATGGTGAAGTTCAGAGGGCTTTTGCCATTGCTCCATACCTTCACATCCTCGATGCCCATCCCTTTCAATGTCTCTTCTAAGACCTTGAATACATCGTCACGAAAAAAATCCCTTGATTTCCCCTCGATCTCGATCTGTATCCCGGTTCCTAGCTCTGCTGGAAAAAGCTTGACGATGCAATCCTCACGCTCTTCTGTACCAGCCGATCCCTCTCTTATAAGCTTAGGGGTTTTCTTCATTTTTATCGCCTTCGATCAGGATAAAAGGTTCTTGGTATAGTTCAGAGTGCCACCCTGCTTGATGACATCTACTTCCCTATCCGAGAGGTCGTGGAGGATCGGGATCTGGAGTCCCTTGTTCTCGACCACGAGGATAAGTTCCTGAGTTAGATTGGATAGGTCAAGCTTGAGATAATCTCCCTGTTCGATCTTGTTGAAGTCCTCGGGATCCTTGAACATCAAAGGCAGAATGCCGAAGTTGATCAGGTTGGCCCTGTGGATCCTTGCGAAAGATTTCACGATAACAGCTTTAACGCCCAAATACTTCGGAGCAATTGCTGCATGTTCTCTGGAAGATCCCTGGCCGTAATTATCTCCTGCAATGATGAAACCACCATTCTTCTCCTGGGCTCTCTTGGGGAACTGTTCATCAACCTGAGAAAAGACGTATTCGGATATTGCAGGGATATTTGACCTGAGAGGAAGGATCTTGGCCCCTGCAGGCATGATATGGTCGGTGGTGATGTTGTCGTCGACCTTGATGAGAACCTCACCTTCATGACCTGATGGGAGCGGGTGGAATTCAGGAAGTGGTTGAATGTTCGGCCCTCTGATGATCTCTACTTTCCTTGCCTCTTCCCTCGGAAGTGGATAGATGAACAGGTTGTCATCGATGAGATACTTTGCCGGTTCTTCGATTGGATCAAGACCTTCGAAATCCCTTGGGTCCGTGAATTCGCCCTTCAATGCGGTTGCCGCAGCGAGTTCAGGGGAGACAAGGAACACCTGTGCTGATTTTGTACCAGACCTTCCCGGGAAGTTCCTGTTGAAGGTCCTGACCGATACTGCATCGGTCTTGGGTGCGAGACCCATTCCAATACATGGCCCGCAACCGCTCTCGAGTATCCTGAAACCAGCCTCGACGAGGTCTGCATAGGCACCCGTCCTGACCATCTCCCTGATGATCGTCCTTGAACCAGGAGATACCGTGGCTGTGACATCCTCATGGATCCTCTTTCCTTTAACCATGTTCGCAACGGTCATAAGGTCCCTGAAAGATGAGTTGGTGCAGGACCCTACACAGACCTGATCGACCTTCTGTCCGGCCAGTTCTTCGATCTTGACGACCATTCCAGGTGAGTGTGGTTTTGCAACCAGAGGTCCAAGGGTGTTCAGATCGATTTCCATGATCTCGTCGTAAACGGCTCCCTCATCGGCCTTTGCCTCTACCCATTGTTCTCCTCTTCCCATCGCTTCCATGTACTTCTTGGTAATCTCATCGGAGGGGAATATGGATGTTGTGCATCCTGTTTCAGTTCCCATATTTGTGATAGTGGCCCTATCAGGGACAGAAAGGTTCGATAATCCGGGTCCGTAATATTCAAGGATGTAACCCCTACCTCCCTTGACGTCGATCCTTCTGAGGACCTCAAGGATAATGTCCTTACCACTGACACCAGGTGTTAACTTCCCGGCCAGTTTGATACCCATGATCTTCGGGTATTTCAGTTTAAAGGCTCCTCCTGCCATGGCTACAGCGATGTCCAATCCACCTGCTCCGATGGAGATCTGACCGATACCACCCGCTGTAGGTGTGTGTGAATCAGATCCTATCAGTGTCTTTCCTGGCTGAGAGAACCTCTCCAGGAAGACCTGATGGCATATTCCATTGCCAGCCTTTGACAGTGTTATGCCATACCTCTTCGCAATGGACTGCAGATAGCGGTGATCATCTGCATTCTTGAAATCGGATTGAAGCATGTTGTGATCGATAAAGGAGACGGAAAGATCTGTCTTGACCCTATCGAGGTTCATAGCCTCAAATTGCAGATATGCCATTGTTCCAGTAGCATCCTGGGTCAAGGTATGGTCCATTCGTATCGCGATCTCTTCTCCAACTTTTTCAGTTCCTTCAACTAAGTGCTCTTTAATGATCTTCTGAGCCAAGGTAAGTCCCATTTGAAGCCTCCACTGATTGAAACCCCTCTGAGGGTTAAAGGTTAATTCGAAAAGCTCTATATATATGTTACTGAATTATGATATCTTGTTTTACTTTGCGAATAAATGGAAAGAAATAGTTGAAAAGAAGCTCACTATTTCATCATATTTAAATAATAGATAACCAATCACGGAAAAAGTGTCTATGATGAAGGGATTATCAAACACCGAGAAGCTTGTCTTCATGGGTCTGATCACCTATCCAGACAACAAGGATACAGAGATAGCAGAGATGCTTTCACTTCCAAATTCCACATTTGCATCTGTAAAATCAAGGATAATGGAGGAAGGTTTCCTTTACGAGAGATATATACCAATATTTCCGAACCTAGGGTTCGAACTACTTGCCGCAGTATACAGTGATTTCAACCCATCTGTATCAGTTGATGAAAGGATAACAAATACTCGAAGGACCGTTGAGATATATCCTGAGATGATACTCTCCATGGGAGAATCCCATAGAGGGTTCTCAATCTCAGTAGCAGAGAATATTTCCCGGATCATGAGGATATCCCACCAGAGAATGAAGATACTTGCCGATCTTAACCTTCTAGAGATCGAGCTACCAAGGGAAGTGATATTCCCATTCGAGATGTCCACAATTCACCGTTACTTCAATCTCGCTCCCCTCCTTTTTGCAAAACTTTCTGGCGAACAGGACCTTGTGATGAAAGATATATCCGGTTTTAAGGAGGACATATACAGAAAGGATCCCATCTTACAGGTGAAGGAACCCAATAGCAAGAAGAGACCTGTAGATGTTGATCTATCCAGGAAGCAGTTGGAGATTTTATATTACCTGATCAAACACCCTGAACTATCGGCCTCTCGTCTTTCCACGATCATTCCTTATTCGAGACACACAATTTCCCGGGCAAGGGAGATGTTAATGGATGAAGGATATCTGGCCTGCACTCGTATACCTGACCTTTCCAAACTGGGATATTCAATGCTTTCATTATTCCATGTGAAGATGGATCCAAAAAACCCGATAGATCCTCAGGTTTGTAAAAGGAGGGAACTCCTCCAGGATGATACGGTTTTCTTTGTTTCGAGACCCACAGAGCTGATGATGTTGGCCGTTTACGAGAATTACCCCCACTACAATAAAGGGATGTCTATATTCAGCCAATACCTGAAAGTCGAGGGCTATATGTCAACGATCCCCACGATAAGGAACCATTCTCTTTCCGAAGCGGTCTGGATCAAGAAATTCATTCATCATCCGATGATAAAGGAAGCCTTCCATCTTAATTTGGATTGAGCCGGGAAAGGATTATAAATTATCAATGGACAATATGGTGGCCATGGAGGAGGTAGTCGGTCTATTCCTGAAACTTGCTCTTACCCTTCTTCTTTCAGGGATCCTGGGTATTGAAAGAGAGGTAACCGGACATAAAGCAGGGATGAGGACCTTGATCCTTGTGGGTATAGGGGCCGCCTCACTTGTAATGCTCGTTGATCGATTGGATATTCCAGAAGCAGAACTGGGCAGAATAATTGCAGGTGTTGCAACCGGGATAGGATTCCTCGGTGCTGGTGCCATAATCAAGGAAGGTATAAATGTAAAAGGACTAACAACTGCAGCCACGATATGGGTAACCTCTTCCATTGGTGTGGCGGTAGGTTCAGGTGCTTACTATATTGGGTTCATTACCTTTGCTTTTACATTGATAGTCCTGACGATATTCGGGATTCTTGAAAGGAAGTTCAAGCTCAAACCCAAGGATGGGATATTGAAGATATCACTTGAGAAGAGCGCTCCAATACCAAGAAGATATCTCAAACAACTCCAGGAGAACGGTGCCAGATTTCCAAGGATCAGTATCGATTCAATAAATGATGGGAAAATTATAACCATTGATGTGGAACTCTCAAGGAAAATGCCGATCCTTGATCTTATAGAGAAGATAGAAGAGTTGAATGGTGTTAAGAAGGTCGAATGGGAGGACCTTGAGATAAAAGGGACCTCCAATATTCTGAATCCAATATGAAACCTGATCCTGGTCCGAGGATTTTTAAAATATTTTACTCAGAACATACCTCGAGCCATCTGTATGCTGACCTTGTATAATCCTGGAAATAACCCCTGTCGAAGGAATTACCTGTGCAAAGATAGGATACTATCCTGTATAATCCTGGTCCACCTTCTTCCTCTTCCAGCATAAATGATACGGTGAACGTCTTCTTTTCATTTGATGATATATTAAAAGAATGACCCAGTGAGGATATGTGGTCTCCCCTCAGGTTGTAAATATTGATCCCGAGGAATGCCTCCACATCGTCCTCATCGGACTGGACTGAATATTGATGCTTCATGGTATCTCTGCATCCATCACCGTCTTCATCGGTTGTGGTGCAAGAAAGGAAGGCAGTGTCAAAATGAAGAATCCTTGGTGATCCTGTACCTTCGAGATGATCGAAGTAAGTTGAAAGGAGAGCCGTCCAGGAAGTGTCCTTCACAAACTTCAAGTCGGAATAATCATTGTTCTGATCCATCACATCCCTGAAATCCGGAGCGTAAATGGAAAGTCCCTTCAGACCGTCAATGGACCAACCACCAACCTGAGTTGAATTGAAGTTAAGAACAGCATTGTTGATATCATCGAGAACGGTCTGGGATAGTTCTCTGATCGAAGGTGTTTCAGTTAGTTTCTGTATGTTCTCAACAAAATCAAATAGATCGACAGCATCAGAAGTATGTCCTTCCTGTATAGGTTGAGCATACTTTCTGGCTATATTCATATTATAGAGTTCAGCTGACCCTGATTCAGCAATGGTATTGGAAAGAGCGTTCAAAGATCTTGCAATGGCATCCATTCTTTTCAGGTCATAGACCCCCATACTCATTGAGGTTTTTGAGCCAAGCTTTCCCATTTGGTCCAAATAGTCCACCATGAATTGTTCTGAAAGAGAAGCAGGGGATATGTAAGGGTCCTGTTTGAGCTTTCCAAGTGTGAGATAATCCCAACCGTATGCAGGTTCGGTGATCTCAGATCCTACCATAAGGTCGCAATATGGTGAGATCTCATAAGCTACCTCGAATGCAGACATGAGGCAGGCATCAAATCCTAGAATATCCAGATCCCGTCCTAAATGGGAGGTAATCCTGTCCAGAGCCCAACCCAGCTGATCAATTTTCATTACCTCCTCTTCCTCTAGACTCTGTTCCCAACAGATCCCATCGGTTCCCGAACCATGGTTCCATAGGATGAGAGCAGTATGATCGGCCGGGTAATTATCCATGGACCAAGTAGCGAATTCCACAAGTTCCTCGGGGTTGGCTGAATCGATCTCACCTATATCAGATAACTCCTCTGATGTGATCATTTCACTTTCATCATCGTGACCGATCCTGAACCTCTTCGCAGTAGTCCAATTTCCATCGGTCCTATCGTCTTTGGGTGAGAGGCTCTCCCATCTATCCAGTTGAACAATAATATCTACGAGGGGAGATGAACCGATGGATTCCAGCTCGTTGATATCTTTCAAAGCCCAAGATTCAAGGTCACAATCGCTCATATAGATCATGAAAGTCCATTTGGGAGGTGGTCGATATTCTTTCTCAAATGAGAGACTGTCAGATATATAATTAGCCTTTTCAGCTGTGATATTTACCTTGAAGGTACCTTCACCTTCAAATGAGGGCAATTCCACAAGTACCTCGAAAATACCATTTGGGTCTGAAACAGACCGGAATATATTCTCAGAGATTCCAGGTATACTAACAGCGACCGACACACCATCGATGTCCGCACCTTTTTGGGTTTTAACCTCTCCGTAAAAGGTCATTCTTGTATCTGAGATCAGCAGGTCAGGAGCATCTAGGAGGGTAAGGACGAGTTCTGTGTCCTTCTCCTTTCCTTCATCTCCTGACGGCCCTTCATTAATTCCGTCATTCAGAATATAATAGAATCCAGGGATCGTTAAAAGAAGGAACATCAGAAGTATGACCACGATGATATATATTGGCCTGGAAGGAGATCCGTCCTTGACCTCGATGGCTCTGATGCTCCTGCCTGAATATCCATCGGTCATATCGGGCCTTCCCGGGAGATCTCAGATCATCCCGAAAAAAAATCAGTTGCTGGACACTTAAAGGTTTCCGTCAAACGTTCAAAATGTGAGTCAACTATCATGTCATATCCTGTGACGCCTGTTGATCTTTGCATCCTTAGATGAAGATATTAAAACCAAAATGAAGAAATAAGATATTATTGCAAGCAGTAATGAGGATACCATGATGGGAATGAACAGTAGTTCATTCTCGTTCCACCCTAGTCCATTGAAGATGTCCAAAGCGATGATCATCGATCCTGTTAGGAATAGCAGGGTCTTTCCTAGTTTCATAGTCCAGAAGAACGGGATGAAGGCCAGTATCATGATATAGTATCCAGAATGGACCTTAGGGAATATCATGAGGAATAATAGGATGAAGAGCATGGAAGTGTTCAGAGTTCCGAATTCCCTTCTGAATGATAGGAGTAGGAGGAGGGTCCCCAGAATGACCATTAAAGCCGTATTAATAAACGGATAGTAACCGATCTCTCCGAGATACCTCCAGAGGGAGATACCCTGAAGCTGACCCCCGGAGTCCCCGGTGAAGTAGAGTTTGGCAAATGTAGCTACACCGTCAGGTGAAAGATAAGTTACCGGAGCAAGGAAGGCTGCAAGGACGATCATGGCAAAGATGGATTTGAGGATCCTCTTGATCAATTTCTCTCTTTCGGAGATCAAACCAGGCATCATCAGAAGGTGAAAGACCTTCGTTGCCATCCCGACCCCAATGAGCATTGAAGCCCATACTCCTCTTTTTCGCACGATTGCATGAACGGTCAGGACCAATAGGAATGCAACAATGATATCATCCTGGACAGCACCGACTGTTGAATATATCGTCAACGGGTTGAGGACGAAAAGGGAACCATATACCACTGACCTCCATTTGCCATCAGGCCAAAAAGTTCTCATCACCATAAAAGCTGAGATCAGGGCGAAGAGGGCGAAGTATACCCTGAATACGATGAATGATCCTCCAAGAAGTGCAGGTAGGATCCAGAAGATATTGATCAATGGTGGATTAAGGGTAGGGACATCCTTGTAGATCATCCTACCTTCAAGCAGGGTTTCTCCTCTATCTTTGTAAAATGGAGCATCTGTCTCCTTTTTATAAACCTCGATCTTCCAGGTTGTGTTCCTACCTTCCTCTTTTATCTTCTTCACATCACCATCAAGAAGGTTCCAGGTCCTGTTGTCATCATATGGAGAGGAGGTATAGAGTTTGGTATGGTTCACCAGTTCGAGTCTTATGGGAATATAACCACGGGGAGTAAGGACCCGGACATGGCTCCCGTTCAAACCGAATTCAATGAAAAGCATGGTGTCGTTGGTTATTTCACTATATTCCCATACGTCATCACTTGTGGCAAATAGATCATCCGGTCCTATTGTGACTGTGTAGTGCTCTTCCTGGAAATTCAGACCGATATAGACCAGTAAAGGTACATAGACCACCAGCCAGGCAGTAAAAATGGTAATATAGGGATGGAGGGCAAGAGACTCTATCAACTTCCTTTTCAAAGGATGTTTGTTCCCTGCCCCTCCAGCCATGGTCCCGGATGTATATTACCGTATATTTTTACCTTTTTACAAGACCGCTTTCAACTATCGGATGAAAGAAGGAATTCCTTGCCCATCCTTTTGATACCATATTTTTCCTCGATATCCTTGAATTTCTCTAAGAGACGTGTCTTGTCTCCCATGGTGAGGTATCTATTTGCCAGAGGGAAATAAAATTCCTCTTCCCTTTTGAGGTGCTCCCTCAAGATCTTGATATATCTTTTTAAAGCCCTTTTCAGCGCTATATGTTTCATGGAGGATCCGATGGACTTCCCTATAATGGCCGTTACTCCACTCCCACAATCGGGACATTCTCCTTTGAAAGAGTAGTTACCAGTTTCCATCTGGAATATCGTAGGTTCTAACATGATCACTTTATCCTTGCACTTCAGACAGTAGGCTGGAAAATCATCTATGTGTTCCATTATATTGTAATCCTTGCTCGCTTCCGGTGGTTTCTTAAGGCTCTCCTTGTAACTTGTGAACAACTCCTTGACCTCTTCTACTACCTTTTCGATTTTGACATGTTCTTCTTCGATCAACTTCGATGATGATTCCTTCAGGGTCTGATCCACTTCTGACTGGGATTTTATCAAGCGATCCATGAAAGCTATCGAGTACTCGTTCTCTTTATCCTGATGTATGCTTGTTTCGAGCACAAATGATCTTCCTGAAAGCCAGTCCACCAATTTATTCTTCGCTTCTTGATCTACCCTTTCGATCAGCTCCTCGAGCTTCTTTGCCTGAAACCTTAGGATACCGTGTTCGTCAAGCAGGTTTTCAACAGGGTCTGTTTCGCTCTTTTCAACCTCTTCAGGAAGTTCTAGGAAATAATCTATTGCTGTTTCCAACCTCTCCATGATAGTGCTTCTATCGTATGGTTTGGTGAGTAGATCATTGGCTCCCATCTCCGTGGCGTTCATTATATCATATCTACCACCCCTATCACCAGTGATGATGATATAGGAATCCCTGTTATTGTGGTGGTTGAGCTCCCTGATCTTGGTGGCCAGTTCAAGTCCATCGATACTGGGGAGGTTCCAATCTAAGAATAATATTGAGATCTCCTCATCCTTTTTATATGCCGTTAGGACCTCTCCACCTGAATCAAGGATGATGGGATCGTGTTCCTGTGTCCTCAAAGTATTTGCGATCATTGTCCTGTAAGCCTCATTCTCATCAGCTATGATAACTTTCATCATTAGTCCCCTTAATTTTTCTAAAAGAGATATTTATATATTTAAGGGATTGCATTGAAAATTTACAGAAGCTGCTGTTCAGGTAGAAGGTCAGCCCACGAATTTCGGTCTTTTGGACAGGAGGATCGGCATACCTAAGATATCGAAAGGAAGCCCTCTTTGTTTTGTTCTGAATTCGTCCCTTAGCTCTTCTCTTGTCATCTGGACCTGAGGCTTACCCGGTTCTCTCTTTCTTATTGTCAGGATACCGGATTCCTTCTCCTTATCACCAACGACTGCAATATATGGGATCCATTCTTTTTCGGCATCCCTCATCTTTCTTCCCACTGTCCTGTCCGTATCTTCAATATCTACCCTCACTCCAGGGAAATCCTTCAATAGGTCCAAGCAGAACGGAAGGTGTTCCTCGCTGACAGGGATCAATCTCAACTGTGTAGGAGAGAGCCAATAGGGAAGTTTCGTGGGTTCCCCCTTCAAAGAATCCAGATGCGCCTTTTCAAGAAGAGCATATATCTTTCTTTCAATGGCTCCGGAGGGAGAGAGATGCAGGATATACGGATACTGCTCCTTACCTTCCTGGTCAGTGTATGTTATTCCGTATCTTTCACCATTTTCTACATCTATCTGATCCGTGGTTAGGGCCGATCCTTTACCAATTGCATCAATGAAATTGAACTCATACTTTAGGAGGAAGTAGAAGAATCTCTCCTTCCACATCTCAACAACCACCGGTGTTCCATACGCCTTGACCATATCCTGAACGAAATCCTTGTTCTCCTCGTAGAAGTCCTTGGTGACCCTGATGGCCATCTGAAGTCCCTCAGGTACTTTGAATCCCGTTTCGGAGAGGATGGATCTGGCAAGATGGAATCTGACCATCATCTCCTCCTTGGCCTGATCCATACCAGCACAGAATGCATGACAATCGGGCATTGTAAAGGCCCTGAGTCTTCTTAGACCAGCAAGTTCACCCCTCTGTTCTACCCTGAAGCTGTACCTTGTAAGTTCGTAGAGTCTGACAGGCATCTGCTTGTAAGACATGGTGGCATCATGGGCCATGAGGAACTGTCCAAAGCAAGCTGCGAACCTAAGGAAGACCTTTTTGTCAGGTGTATCTATGGTATACTGCCTTGCAGGGAACCTGTGCATATATGATTTCAGGGATGGATGCTCAAAATCATACATTATCGGGGATTCTATCTCCATGCCCCCATATTCCCTCACCCTTCTGGTCACATATCTCTCAAGAAGGGATTTCATGAGCCTTCCCTTTGGATAGAACCTTAGATTTCCAGGGTCCGAACCCGGTTCGTAATCAGCCAATTCAAGCGCTCTCATGTACTTGACATGGGGAGGCTCATCCGAAACTGCTCTTGATTTGGCAATCTCGTAATGAAGGAACCTTTTAAGGTCCTCATGACCTTTGAAGTCGAATCCCTCGATCTTACCTTCCTGGTCCCTTACCGGATGAAGTAATCCTTCTGTATCCAGGACGAACCATTCCGACCTGGCCGTCTCTTCACTTTTTAGTGCTTTGGAGATCTCTTCTTTCTTCTTTTTACCTACAAGCCAAGGTCTTATCTCTCTTGAAAGTTCGGATAGTGGGTGACCTTTGCATGATATCTCAAAAGCCTTGTACCATCCAAATGGTGATCTGGTAACCTCGATCTCATAAACAGAAAGCCGTTCTTCAAGCTTCTTAAGGATCGTAACAGCATCAGCAGCTTTTGCAAGGTCTGATGATAGATGAGCATAGGGATAGATCATAACCCTGCCTGTGTTGACCTTTGATAACATCTCTTGGATGGCTGATGCAGCTCCTTCGACCACATCTTCTGAGAATTCTCCATCCTTCGATTCGACGGTACAGAATGCCACAAGGCATTCCTCCATTCGTTGGAAGTCCTTCAAACCTTCCTCAGCTAGACCTTTAATGGCCTTTGTTACCCTGTATTCCATGTGGTCCGAATGGATAAGAAGCAGTTTCATAGAACTCCCTATGGCCCGTCAGGGTGAGGGATTACTTAACGATATCGAATCCACAATTCAGAGTTTAAGGGGGAGGAACTCTTCACAGTAGCGTCTACTGATCTCAACCAGATACTCAGCTGGAACGATATCCCCTGAGGAGAAACTTTTCTGGGCTTTAGTGTACATTGTTAATGGTTCGGTGATATCCATTCCCTGTTCTTTTCTCTTGTATATCTCGAACTTACATTCAGTAAGTTCAGTTTCCACCAATCCCTTCCGATCCTCTGGCAAGATAAGTCCTGAGAATTTATCACTTAGGTTCTTGTAATTATCCATTGCCTTTCTGTATCTTCCCAGTTCTTCCATTTTCCTTAAAAGGGGAATATGCTTATTCCTAATGTGGAATATAACTGGTTGGTCACGGTGCCTGTCCATGATCGCCTCGAGAGAATCTCTGTGAATGGATGTGAACGTTTTCATGTAATCCTGATTCTCCCTGACCATCTTCCTCATGTCATGAACGATCTTATCCAACTGTTTGAGGCCTTCTGATCTAGCTCCTTCCTTGAGAAGGTTCTTCGCTTTTCTTACCCTCCGTTCGATCTCCATTG
The DNA here is from genome assembly GCA_963807965.1 of uncultured Thermoplasmatales archaeon. GTDB lineage: Archaea > Thermoplasmatota > Penumbrarchaeia > Penumbrarchaeales > Penumbrarchaeaceae > Penumbrarchaeum. The sequence continues at coordinate 43,389 of CAWEDU010000022.1, read as the reverse complement.
TCTCCAGATTAAGGTTCTTCATTCTAAGAAGGAGGATCTTTATTTCGATCATTCCATTGACGATCCTTTTTGACCTTTCGACACTTAGGGTCTTGGACTTTGCACGGAGTTCTTTAAGAAGAAAAGCCCCATCCTCTTTCACCTTTTCATGATCGCCTGATCCATAAGCTTTTTTATTGATTCGAATGTGGATTGGAAGATCTCATGGTCCTCCAGTTCGTTTGCGTGGACCATCAATCCTTCGATCTCCTCGATCAGGGACTTGACCTCTATCTCATTTTTTACATGTTCCAGGGAACTGAGCTCCTTTTCAAGATCTTCCCCGATCACAAGGACATCTTCGAACCTTCCATTCTTGATATATCCTTTCATGAAGGTAAGTTTCTTTTGTGCATCTGTCAGATCATGTTCGCTCCCCTCGAGCCTTTTGATCCTGTTTGACAATCTGATCTCGATCTCCTTTGCTTCTGAATAGGAGTCCACCCTTCTCTTCACATCATCCAACGAACCAGTTATCTGTTCAAGTACCTTTCCAGCACTGGTATTATCTCTTCTTTTTATCAACTGTTCAGCCGATTCAAGGATGGAGGTGAGCTCATTGATGTCATCTTGGAGAATGTTCTTTTCCCTGAGTCTCTCGAGTTCATGTTTAATGTCCTTTGCCCTATCCTTTATTATGATACTATCCGGTTCCGTCAGATCGACAATGACGTTCATTACTTTCTTTGAAAGAAGGTTTGCTTTTTCATACTCATTGGTGAGAAATGCCTTCATTGCATTGTCAATGTCTTTTTTCAGATCATCAATTATTGAGGGAGTATCGATCTTATCACTCTTTTCAAGGTCTTCAACCATCTCTTTGGCCTTGTAAAGAGTGTTCTGTATGCGGTTCTCGAGTTCATCCTGTGCCTGGACCTTAATAGTTTTCAGGCCTTCCAGAGCTACCTGATGAGCTTTGTGGAACCTTTTCTCCCTGAAGAGCTCTGTGGCTTCAAGATACCTCTCCTTTACACCATTGAACTCCTCTTGAGAAAGTTCAGAACTGTCGATAAGAGAGTTTAATTTCTCAAGTGAATTCTTAGCCTTCTTTTGCAATAGGTCGATCCCTCCTGCAAGGTCAGGATCGAGTACCTTTGTCTCTGTCTCTTCGAAGGGTATGTCAGGCATCTCCTTATCTATCGGAGCTGAGATCCCAAGTTTTGACATAATGAGAGCGAACTCCTTCTTCATAGGATTAGAAAAGGTTCCCATTGACATTGCCATGTTAAAGAGGTCCTTTGCGGCTTCCTCTTCACCTTTGTTGAGTTTTATCTCTATCAATTTCTTCAAGTTGAGAAGGATGTTTTCCGCCTCACCTGCATAATGCCCCATCAGGTCAGTCTTAAGATCAGGGTGAATGCCTCCTTCACTTACATCTTCATAGGGGGATTCGGTCAGAAGGTAGATATGGTCCTCAAGAGAATCAAATCCATCTTCCCTTTCGGCATCGTCCAACTCTTCTCCATCGTCGTGGAAAAGAAGCTTTTCCATCTTTGACCTCTCGATCTTCTCGATCCTATCTATGGAGTCCATGACCCCATCTACCCTATCAGAGAAATCAGAGAAATGAGATTCAACTTCCTCCTCAAGTGCACCAGTGCTTTCGATCTTCTTCATCAATGCATCAAGGAGGTCCTGCTCCTCTTCATCCGATTCGTGGATGACCTCCGGATCTTCCAAAGCATCTCCGGAGGGACCTTTTCCCTTTTTTTCCCCTGACAATTCATACCACCTACCGGGACGATCTCATTTCCGTACTTCCATTTGGTACTGTAACAATATAATCTTTTCCTTGATAATAGTTGAGTTGACATATGATTTATCAGGGGAATAACATTGTCTTATTCGGGGTAAAGGTAGAGCGGAACATCCGATGACCTCATCGAACACATCATCCTTTCCAATCTTCCTATCTCGTTCCCATCCTTGAATACTGTAATTGTTCCACTGCTGGAAAGGACTATCGCAACTGTCCTTGTTCTATTTGTGATGAACCTTGCCGCTCTCCATCTTGTTCCTGATCCTTTTCCTTTTCTTCTTTTAAAATCAAGGTCATTTTCACCGCATTCAGGTCCACTGACGCTGATCATTCTTCCTGCATAATGGACGAATCCTCGTGAATCGAACACCATTGCTCCATCCATCTGGGTAAACGATTCAATTGTTGGGATCTGATCATGGTCTGCAATATTGATATCCTTCCACCCCTTGAATGGATTGATTATCATCTGGGTGGAGTTCCTTCTGATACCTTCGATATCCCCTACAAGATAGAGGGCTCCAACAGACCTTCCTTCATATCCCTTTAGGGAAAGACCCATAAGGATCTCGATCGCCTTCCTCACACTGGTGCGTTTTGTACCCTTCAGGCCTAGACCATCCATTATTGCAGACAGATCACCTTGAAGGCAGAGAAGGTGTACATCTTTGCCATCTACAGAATTCTTTCCTTTGAATGAAGACATTGGATCCCACCGAAATTCTAATGGGAAGGACCGGGGTCCGGTCTATTCGCCGAACCCCGTATCACATCAGACCTTGTTCTCTGTATCCCCTTCAAGGTCATCATTCTCATCCAGATCATCCAAAATGGATTTTCCGGAAACGCGGGTGGTAAGCGGTACCGTGGAGGGAAACTCCCTCATGTCCTCCAATCTGTTTGCAAAGGAGAGGGTCCGTTCCAGATCGTTCGAAAGGTATGAATCGAAGGCTTTGTGGAACATTTGTTGAGGCTCTATTATGGCCCCTATCCTTATCAATTGGGTCAGGACATGTGTTTCCATGAGGTTAAGATCTATCCTCAAGGACCTGGGTGTTTTCTCGCTCTCCACCTCCCTGATATACTGTATCAGTGCTTTTCTGACGTAATGGCTGACCGAGACATCCGCATCATCGGAAAGGACCTGGATCCGACGTAGGAGCTCCGGTTCGATCTTCACTGTCATCTTGCTGGTCAGTCGAGGCATCGGCCCACCTTCCTGGTGCCTGTCTATGGGATAGGACCTTTCCTACCTCCCGCATGGCATCCCTAAATCCCCCTCTGTCTTAAATGGTAAGACGAAGGTAAGACCTATACTGATGTATATATAAATATAACTTTCGGATACCTCTCCATATCCTGAAATAATGTCATACAAAGGTCATACCATTCTTGATGAATGAAATGACCTACATTAATAATGATATATAAGAAAGAATGGAAAAATAAATCCAAAGGTACTTTCCCCTTCATCTCTTGATGAAAAGGTGGTATTTCTGAGAATTATCCTCCATCTCCTGAATAATCCTCTGAGAGAGATGCTTTTCGGGATGATGAAGGTGGGTTCTTGTGTCAAGGTCCTGAAAATCCTTGAAAGGTCCTTTCTTCCTTTCCTCAATGATGTGCCACATGGTCTTCTTCCCCAAACCAGGGACCAGTTCCAGCATGTGTAGCCTAGTGGATATCGCCTGGGCCTCATTGAAGAATCGAACGAACTTCTCCTCATCCTTTATTATAATCTCTTCAAGAATATAGGGAAGTTCGGATTGTGCAGCAGCTGTCAGATCTGTGTAATTCACACGTCTTTTTACGTGCTGGACCTTGTCACGCTGTTCCAGTTCCTTTCCGATATAGACCTTTTCTCCGATCATAAGACCGGCATTGGGCTTGGGTGAAAGCTCTAATAATTTGAATTCGGTCTCACCCAGACCAAATGCAAGTGGTTCTCTTTTGAAAGTCTTCCTTTCGGGATGACCCTGAGGCAGATAATCCAAGATATAGGCATAATCCTCCATAAGCCATCCCTCCTTATCGATCATAACCTGTACTTGTCAACAGTGGTTATGATCTCTTTCAGTTCTTCGGGTTCCAGGGTGAACCTGTCCTTAGCAAAAACAGGCCTAAGTTCGGTCTCGTCCCTGGGCATTATCTCTGCGATCTTGAATGCGTGGATGTCAGATACCCTTTCAATAACGGCCAGTTCTTTCAACATTTTATTGGCTTTTTTCTTGTCAATATGTTTCGTTCCGGAAACATGGTCCATGGTGGCTCTCTTCTCGAAACTTAGCTTTGCTAAGGGGTCCATTTCTCCTTCATCCTCTGTCACATCATCGGATTCATCGACGAGGAATGTCCTCCTATCGTTGGAATCCTCTTCAGGTCCATGGTAGATCTTATCAGGTTTTTCCATGGATTCCTTCAGGATCTCCTCCACTTCCGCATGTGTCAGGAGTCTCTCATTCTCTTCCTCAGTCGACATTTTTATCCACCATTTATCATTGTTTTGCAGCATTTTTCCGGTTTGGAACAAGCTCGGTTGTTGTATGCATATTGTTAATATTAAATACTTTTCTAAAACCCTGCTCCAGTCCCTTGGACCTTTCGCCCCATGTAAAGGGATCACTTGATCGGTTTGAGATGTTCAGGCCGAATGATCAGGTCCTTATGTGTCCTTTCAAGTTTGATCCTCACGATGTAAGCTTCCCCTCTTCGATCGATGATTGTGCCAACTTTTCCCTGGTATCTTCTGTGGGGGACACCTTTCTGGCTGGAGGATTCGATCACAATATTTGCACTCTCACCTATCTGGAATTCTCTAAGGAACCTTGGTAATAGGGGGCATCCCCCTGTTCCTGGGTTTCTTCCTAAATATTTGGCGGGTGCTTACCATTACTCCCTTCGACCTCTTTACCATGGGATTCAACCTCTTTCGGTCCTGTCCCTTGATCCATATATTGAACGCCTGTTACATCAAGGGATTCTACCTTGATCTCCACCCCCAGCAATGAAGAAAGGGACGGTTCTGTCCTTCCTCCGTCGCCATGAAGGAGTTCCTTGATGTAAAGACCTCCTTCGGTAGTGAGTTCGACCAAGGCTTTTCCGTCAGGAATTACCTCAGCGGAGATACGGTACACCGACCTTTGGCGAACCTTATCGGCTCTCCTATGGGCTACCCTTGTTGGCGTCCTCTGATCTATGGGACTTTGGGCAAGTAAAGAAATGCCATATTTAAGGGTTTCTTCTGAAAACCCCTCATTTGTACTTATCAATGCTCTATAACTCTTATTGGTAGTGCCTTCCTTAATAATGGGAACTTCCTTTCTTGTTGTTACCCGAAGGTCTGAAATCTCTACCTTATCACCATTATCGATCCTTATCCTTTCTTGGAAGTCAACGAGATCGATCCCTCTATTATGTGGTTTCGAGATCTCGATAATGAATGGTCGGCCAGTGCCAAGAGATAGAACATCAATATCCTCTCTCCCCATCCCGTGTAGTTTGAAGTCATCACCTTTGAGGACTTTACATGGATAACTACCGATCAGTTCTTCTACGGATGTCTCATACATCCTTCCGGTTCCTTTACATTGTGGACAACCTTTTCCTTTACAGGTTCTACAAGGCCATCTGGTTTGAGGAATTCCCCTTACAAGCTTCCTGTATCTCCCGTATATGAATACAGGTTTGACCTGTGTCTTGACCGTCCTATAGAGCGGATCCACAATGAAAGCAATGTCAGGATCTGACCTTTCGTGTACCTTTTCCGGATAGATTTCCCAGAACCTCTTGCCAATTGATCGGTTCAGCTCCTCCTTCAATGGTTCTGGAGTGGGGGGATCGCATTCCTGCCAGAGCATTTGTTCTCTTTCAACGGTTTGAGGATCCACCTGGCATCCCACTAGAAATGTCCCATAATCCCAATTCATGGACTCATCTACTACCTTTTGAACCAATTCTTCCACTTTTTCGAAGATATCCTCACAAACCCAGCATTTGCTTTGATCATGCTCCAAGCCTTCCCTGGGTCTTCTGAAGGAAGGTGTTTGAGGATTGTTCCAGTCCGAAATTTCTTCAATAGGTTCTTTGACCTCTATCTCCTTTTTCAACCCACCATGTACGGGAAGTGATCTAAGAAGGTAATCCGGTATATCCTCCTTTATCGGGTTCGAGGACTCCAATTCAAGTGCAAGAACATTTCTTACAGACCTTCCTCTCTCCTCATTTGTAAGGCCAAATCCCGACCTTGCAAACAATCTTCCTAGACATCTGTCGCAGAGTCTCCTTCGAAGTGCCTTTATTGCAGTCTCCAGAACTCTGTTGCCAGAAAAGAGTTCAGCTTCTTCGTCAGAATTCACACCAAAAGAAGGGTTTGATATTTATTATGGTGGGTTGGTTCAATCGAAGATGTAGACAAGAAGGAATCCGATCTGCATTCCCATGAGGATCAGATACATCTGTATCCATACTGGCGAGTTTTCGAAATGCTTGTCCTCCTTATCAGCTTCCCTGAAGAAAAGATATGTTACTACCAAGGCCCAAAACAGCATAACAATAGTGAGGATAATAGTTGAAAAGGGAAGGAGACCAAAGAACCAGTAGATACCTAGGATAAAAAAGGGGAGAATAAGAAAGGGAATGGAAAGGAAGATAGCAGCTTTTTTACCATATACCACGGGAAGGGTCCTGATCCCGAATTTCTTATCACCTTTGATATCAGTGAAATCCTTTGCCGTAGTAGATCCGATAAGGAAGACACCCATGATCGATCCGATGAGCCATGGTATAGGGTTCCATGGATCAGCGGTTATACTCCAAGCAGCAACCATTCCAAGGACCCCTCTGGGAATCGCAATGGATAGGTTGGCAACCCACAGTCTTTTCTTGAATCTGATGGGGGGGATCGAGTAGAGGACAGTGATTATTGCAAGTATTGTAATAAAGAAGAAGAACCACCTGTTGACAAGGGCAGCTCTCCAGAGTGAGAGACCATAAAGGAACAATGCCAACCAGAATCCTTCCTTCGGAGATACTATTCGGGAAGGTATGGGTCTGTAAGCCTTGTTAACCTTGTCAATATCCCTGTCGTAGACCTGATTAAGGATATTTGACGCAGCGTTCACAAGGATCAATGAGAGGATCCCGGAGAGGAGTTTGAGGAATGGAAGTCCGTTCCAACCAAGGAACGGATATCCGAGTGAAATAAAAGGTGTGGATAGATTATCTGTAGCTATCAATCCAAGGAAGGATCCTGATAAACCTCCGAGAAGGGGTGCAAGAAGTGTAAAAGGTCTGACTAGATCGATAAAAGCTCTGAACCTCTTCGGTGCATAGACCGTTTTTTCTATAGGGTCCTTCATGAATAATTTGGGTGACAATTAAAATCACTCAATGGTTCTAGCCTTATCTTTAACTTAAAACTTTTCAGTGAACCCTGGAACAATTATATTACCGGATGGTGGACTTCTACAGTATGGACATTCCACACACCTATGGTGGTATTTGTTACCTGGAAAAAAAGGGGGTATATCCAGTTGAAAGGGATACACTGATGATCATAGATGCGCTTGAGAAAGAAATCGAAGGTGCACACACGCTTATGGACATGGGGTGTGGTACAGGATTGGTAACGCTATTTGCATCTTCCAGGGGTCTATCAACGGTCTCTATCGATAGGGAACCATTGGCATTGATCCAGTTAAGGAATAATCTTCATATCAATGAATTAATTTCAAATATTTTCTTGTCTGACCTTTTTGAAGGTATACCAAGATCATACCATAGGTTGGGCTGACATCATTACTTTCAATCCTCCATATTTACCTGGAGACCTGAACAACTATGATAGAAGGATGGACCTTCCCTTGATCGGAGGAAAAAGAGGTTGGGAAACCGCGTATAGGTTCCTTCAGGATTCCATTCCATTTATATCGGATAAAGGGAGGATCATCCTTCTTTGTTATGAGGATTGGTCTATTCATGATCTTGATCCAAATGGCAATTTCATTTGTTCAAAAAGTCCACTTATCCACCGGGATCTGGATGGTGAAAGGTTCAATGTTATTTCGTTTCAAAGAGCAAAAAAGAATATAGCAAATATGGAATAGAAGTGATGGAGCCGACCTATGATCGTGATTAAGCTTGGAGGTTCTTCAATAACCTACAAGAAAGATGACAGTTTACCTCCTTATAGATCGAACGAACTGTCCATGACATACAGGGTAAAGGAACGGGACATTCACAGGATAGGATCTGTTCTTTCAGATTTCAAAGAAGAGAGAATGATCATCATCCATGGAGGGGGAACACATGGTCATAGGACGGTCAGCAGGTGGAAGATGGGGATCAGGAAAGGAACTGAACAGATGATGGTATGGGAGGTGAAATGGAGGATGGACCAGCTTACCGGAGTGGTTATAAAGACTCTGGGAGGGGAGAACGTCCCAGTAATATCTGTTCCAACATCCACAATAACCCTTTCAGATCAAGGAAAGGTAGTGGGATTATCCTATCCTCCAATAAAATGGATATTGGAAAGAAATTCAATACCTGTTCTCAGGGGGGACATGGTTCCTGATGTGAATGGTGGATGGTCGGTTGTATCCGGGGACACCCTCATCCAGGAACTGTGTACAAAGGGGAAAGGTGAGCTGGAACCGGTCTCTAAGGTGGTGATGATCCTGGATGTTGAAGGTTTACTTGATCCAGAGAACGGCGATTTGATAAGAGAGATCGATATGACCACCTTCATGTCTAACCGCGAGAAATGGGAGAAGCTTCTTGAAAAGAATCCGGGTGATGTCAGTGGAGGTATCTGGGGAAAAGTAAGAACATGTTTTGGATTGGCGGCCATGGGAGTTGAATGTTTTCTGATAGGGAGTGAGAACATAGATGGATTGAATGAGATCCTCCATGGTGGCAATGCAGGGACAAGGTTCATTCCTCATCGGGAGCCAATATCAAGGGAGGATCAGAAATGACAATAGAAGAGAGGAAGGACGATCATATACGAATATGTCTTGAAGAAGATGTCCAGGCAACCAGGAATTACTGGGATGATATAATTATCCCCCATAGGTCCATACCGAACGATGATCTTAAAGAGATAGACCTTACAACAGAGCTCTTAGGAAGAAAATTATCTGCTCCCGTGATAATTTCTGCAATGACCGGGGGGACAAAACAAGCAGAAAGATACAATGGCCTTCTCGCTAAGGTGGCATCAGAGTTCGGTATTGGTTTAGGGGTGGGTTCACAACGTGCCGGGATCGAGAAAATGGAGCATCGATCAAGTTACGAGATCGTAAGTAATTACGATATCCCGCTTGTTCTTGGAAATCTAGGAGCTCCCCAGTTCACCAGTTCTAATAATAAAAGAAGGTTCGGTCAAAAGGAGATCTCATCAGCTCTGGAAATGGTTGGAGCACATGGTATCTGTATACACCTGAATTATCTTCAGGAGGTAATCCAGCCCGAGGGAGATTGTTTTGTCAGGGGATTGAGAGAATCCATTGAACAGCTCTCAGTTGATTTTAAAATAATTGCAAAGGAGACAGGTGCGGGAATATCTCGGGAGGATGCGATATTGTTGAAAGGATCTGGAATATCGGCAATTGATGTAGGCGGAATGTCTGGGACGACCTTTTCCGGAGTTGAATCTTACAGAGAGGACCCGACAGGAAGAGCATTGAGAATGGGTAAGACGTTGTGGAACTGGGGCATTCCTACACCTGTTTCTCTCATAGAGGCTGATGTGGGACTCCCATTGATAGGCACCGGTGGCCTGAGGAATGGACTTGATGTGGCTAAAGCGATCACTTTAGGGGCAACGACAGGTGGAATGGCCTGGACGATACTCAAAGCGGCTTCAAATGGATATGAAAGCTTGAAAGAAGAGATCTCTTCTATCATCGAAGAGATAAGAGCAGTTATGTTCTTATCGGGTGTATCGAATGTGAGGGAACTAAAAAGAATTGAACCTTGGATCATTGGTCCAACCAGGCAGATATTGAACCAAATAAATGGGAATAGATAATAATATCACTTTATGATAACTTTGGATTATCAGCGAAATCTTTAATATCAAACCAAGGAATGGTTCAATTCAGAGAAGCTAATGTTCCGAAAACCGGACGATCAGGCAAGGGATATGTTATGGGTATTCTAGACTGGATAAGGGGAAGAAGGAGGAAACCTTCACCCAGCATACCGAAAGGTAGAGGTCCAGCTGTAGAAAGGAAACGGGGTAAAAAGGAGGAACTGGAACCTATAATGGAAGAACTTGAGATCGAAAGGATCCGTAACAGAGAACAAGAGAACAGGATACAAGAAATGGAACAGAGGTTCAATTCGCTTCAGTCAAGATGGGCCTCCATGTTGGAACATCAGCAGACAACCATGATAAAATTGATAGAAAAGGGAGAAGATGAGACCGAACCCGAAGAGGTCGTTTCATCGGGAAAGAAGAGAAAGGGAAAGTCCTCCAGGAAGAAGGGAGGTACCTCATCTATCTCCAGATTCTCATCCCCGGTCCTTCCAGAAAAAAGGTTTGAAAATTTTGTAGTTGATGATTCTAACAGATTTCCCTATCTTGCTTCTGAAGCTGTTGCCATTGGAAAGGGAAGAAAGTACAATCCTCTTTTCATTTTCGGACCTGTCGGAGTGGGAAAAACACATTTACTGCATTCCATCGCCAACAGGATGCGTGAAAATAACGGCGAACTTAAGATACTCTATTCCTCTACAGAAAGGTTCACGGACGAATTGATAAGGTACCTTGATTCCGATGATATCAGAGGGTTCAGGAATCTCTATCAGCAGGTCGATGTTCTCCTCGTTGATGATATTCAGATGTTATCAGGTAGAGAAGCGACCCAGAAGGAATTCTTCCACATGTTCAATTACCTTTACAACTCCGGAAAGCAGATCGTCCTATGCTCAGACAGGCCTCCAAACGATATCAAGGAACTTGAAACCAGACTCAGGTCAAGGTTCGAGGGAGGTTTGATAATTGACATCCAGGTTCCCACATTCGAGGGAAGAAAACAGATACTTCTTAACCTTTCTCAGATGGAAGGTTTCTCCATCTCATCCGAGGTCCTTGATTATCTCTCATTCTACCTTGACTCCTCTGTAAGGGAGCTGGAAGGAGGATTCAACAGAGTGACCGCTTATGCATCCTTAATGAAGGAACCAATAACGGTTAACCTTGTCAGGAAAGTGTTGGAAGGGTCGCTACAGAGAAGAGAATCTGTTCGGAAGGAAGAGGACGCCCAGAAGGAAGACCATCGAAGATATGCCGAGAGCGAATCGAATCAGGAAGGAGGTCCATACGAGGACCTGGACCTTGAGGAAGAAACGGATATGATCGAGAAAGAACTCCTTCAGGAATTAAGAAAAGATCCTCAATGATGGATCAATATTGGAATATCCAACAGATAAGTTATATATTATCAGATTTAGTTAAGGTTACAGGTGGGATAAATGGACCGTGTAGGGGAAATCGAAACAAGGGGCTTTGATGAATACCCGAGGACCGAGATGTACATACCAAAGAGGATTGGTTCTTACCTTCTCGATCTGGCAGTATCGGGTTTCATTGTGGTAATGGTATTTTACTTTGCAGGGGGCGACCTGGAAGACCCATGGACCTGGTTAATGATAATAGGAATATCAGGCCTAACTTCCATTCTACTAAAGGCGATACTGGAAACAGGGATGGGTAGGTCCATCGGTAAGGCAGTGTTTGGACTAAAGGTGGTCTCCCTGGATGGAGAGATCGGTTTCGGCCAGATAATCGCAAGGAATGTTTTCGCTGTAATTCCTGTGATAGGACCATTCGTTGATTTCATATTCGGGAAGGGATCAGCCGAAGATGAAAGACAGAAACTTATGGACATCCAGTCTGGAACACTTGTAGTGGAGGACCTGGCAATTCCTGTAGAAGAACCCAGAGTAAGGGTATACAGGGAACCTGTCAAAATGGAACCCAAAGAGAAGGTGAAGCTCGATTTCAGGTCGATCAGGGTGGGTCATTGCCCCAGGTGTGGGGCTCCTTACAGGATCACGCCTCCAAATGATACATCCTTTTCCGGTCTCTGGAATCACAGGTGCACCTGGTGCAATCATCTTATAGCCATGGATGACAACGAGTAAGGGTTATGATTATAACAAAACCTGGCATATGGTTGAGCGATGCCAATTTCATGTGACAGGTGCAAGCTACCATCAATAATATTTATCAGGTATTCAGGCCAGCATCTTTGTTCCATCCATTTTCTGGATCTAATTAGACGCAGGGTAAAAAAAGAAATGAGGTTCCAGAAAGTCTTTGTAAGGGGTAGAAGGGTTGGTATAGCAGTTTCCGGAGGTAAAGATAGCTTACTACTTCTTAAATTGGTAAATGAGGTCTCATCAAAATTAAAGGCACCACCTCCTGTGGCAATAACAATTGACGAAGGGATATCCGGTTACAGGCAATCATCAGTAGACCTTGTCAAGAAAGTAGTGGAAGGATCTGATATTGAACTGAAGATCCTTTCCTTCATAGACCTTTATGGTAAGACGATGGATGAGCTTGTGATAGCCAGTGGGATGGGGCCTTGTTCCATATGTGGGATATTAAGAAGAAAGTCCCTCAACCAGGGAGCAGTAGAAACTGGATGCGGTATTCTACTTACAGGTCATAATCTGGATGATACAGCACAGACCATCTTTATGAATATCCTGCAGGCCGATGTTAATCGCCTCGCCCGTCTTGGGCCACACCTTGATCCAATAGATGGATTCATTCCAAGAGCAATGCCTTTAAGGACCACACCGGAGACGGAGACATATCTTTCAGCTGTACTACTTGGTCTTCCGATACATGGTCTTGAGTGTCCTTATTCTAGATCAGCAAAAAGGGGTCATTACAGGGACCTGATCCTTAAATTGGAAGAGGAGACTCCAGGGACCAGACATTCTCTCTTAAGGTTCCATGATCAGGTAGCACCATTGATCCCCAGAGCGAAACCCAATACGATCCCTTGTTCAAGATGCGGAGAACCCATTATTGAAAATGAGGGAGAAGCAATTTGCCGATCATGTTCAATAATGGGTATATTATAGAAGGACATTTGTAGGAAAATAACAAAGGGGGTAGAAAAATGAAAAGAAAGAAGTTGGAAATGATACTTTCCGATCTTCCCCATATGAATATACCCAGACCAGACCTTGAACAATACAGGACCCCTTCTAACATGGTATGCGACATTCTCTATGAAGCATTTGGTCGTGGAGATATCAAAGAGAAGAAGGTTTGTGAACTTGGTTGTGGGGGGGCTCCTTTCGCAATAGGTTCATGGATCCTTGGTGCAAAAGAGGTTTTAGGAATTGATATCGATGATAAAGCCCTTAGTCTTGCCAAAGAGAACGTTGAAAAAGCAAAATCCCGTTTGAATGATGTCCCTCATGCACCTTTCGAGTTAATGCTTCATGATCTGAGGGAGAAGATTCCTCTTTCCCCCAAGTTCGATACAGTGATAATGAATCCACCTTTCGGAGCTCAGAACAGACATGCAGATCGTCCATTTATTGAAAGGGCCCTGGAGATCTCACATGTTTGCTATTCCATCCATAACGGCAACTCCTATGTCTTCTTGAAGAACATCTCAAAAGCACTAAATGCCGATATGGAGGTCCTTTGGGAAGATTCTCTTGAGATACCAGCAATGTTCCATTTTCATACTAAAGAAAGAACATCAGTAGGTGTTGTGGTCGTGAGGTTCTCAAAATGATCAATCAAGCATGTTGAAGTCCTCGTAAATGATATTCCGGTTGTGGATACCCAGTCCTTTGAATCCTTTGGAAAGGCTGTACATCATACCAGGTGGGCCACACATGAAGATCGCCCTACTCTTAAGTTCATCCTTTCCACCCACTATCTCAACGATATCAGAGGCCTTTATCCTGCCTTTTTCGGAAGTGAACCAATGTATGTAGTCGAACTGTTCATTCCGTTTTGCTTCTATGAAGAGCTCACTATCATGGAATGCATCTTTTCTGTTCTTGATCACCCATATTAGATGGATCCTCCTTTCCGTTGATGATATAGTTTCATGTTTTGCAAGGGAAAGAAATGGAGTAATACCTATACCTCCTGCTATCCAGATCATATCCTTATCATGTCGTAGATATTTCTCACCGAACTTACCATATGGGCCCATCACTACGGCTTCATCTCCTTTTTGAAGGGCTGGAACCTTATTTCTTGTGTAATCTCCACCTCTCCTTATCGAAAGCCTGATAATCTTTCCTTTGGGTTCAGTTGAGATCGAAAATGGAAAAAGTTCCTTGTATCCTTCAAATCTGGGAAACCTTATGAAAAGAAACTGACCAGGTTGGAAGTGAAATCTGTCCGGTTTGGAAAAATAGATCTCAGTGATGTCCTTCAAATGCTCGACCCTGTCCAAAGTAACAATGAACTTGGGGCCCATTATTTTGTAGAAGAATAGCATGTAGAGCCACGATACAATTCCTAATGTACAAATGAAAATGATCCAGAACCTGAGTGCAGAATATTGAGCGAGGTCAGAACCGGATGATATTGCATGAAAACCCGAAAGTAAGAGTACTATTCCAAGGAATTTATGGCTATTATGCCACCAGTGATATGGGATATTTACCGCAACGGTCAATGTCATCAATATCAAGAAAAAATATACAGCTATAATTCCGGCAGAGACATCTATCCCTCCAACTGGAACAATTAATTCTATGATCTCATTGAAATCCGGGACCTTTGATATTATCAGGAACAAAGGATGGAGAAGAATGAAAAGAAGTGAGGACCTCCCCACCACTTTATGGACCCTGTACATTCTGTCAAGGCCATGGAACATGTTCTCAAGGAATTTGAAACGGGCACTAAGAACAAAGTTCAAAGAAAGTGTTGAGATGGCCATGAATGCATTGAACTTAGCAAGTGCGATCAGGGGGTCCTTGACTGAATCAGGATCGTAACTCAACCAGATGAGTATAGGTGAGAGAATTAGGATCAGGATCAAAATGGAACCTGGACTAACAACCTGTGCTCTCTTCAAACCATCTAACATCTCCAGGGGAAAGAATCCTTTGATCCAACCCTTTTTCATAAGGTTGTTTTTTTTTGTTATTTCTCCCTTGTTTTTGATCATCGGACTTGTATCAATTGAATCAACTTAAATCTTTCATGGATGAGGTCTGGTATTGTTCAGATCTTTGATAAGTAACTGTG
Source organism: uncultured Thermoplasmatales archaeon (assembly GCA_963807965.1). Classification (GTDB taxonomy): domain Archaea; phylum Thermoplasmatota; class Penumbrarchaeia; order Penumbrarchaeales; family Penumbrarchaeaceae; genus Penumbrarchaeum. The sequence continues at coordinate 28,339 of CAWEDU010000022.1, read as the reverse complement.
TCTTTTACCAACCCTTCTTTTGATAAATTCCTTGTGTTCCAACTTTTTTATCCCCTTATCCTTCAATATCCCTGGAAGATCGTTGATCTTAATACCTTCCTCTGTCTCTGATCTATTGATGTGAACTGGATCTCCATGTTTCAATATAAGGATCGTATCAAGTCCATGGGGAACATAGAAGGAGATATCTTTAAAATAGATACGCCTGTCCACAACGGTCCAGATAGGGAATCTCCGCGACCTGACAGTTATGTGATCAATGCAAATGACAATCCTGTCTCCTAAGAAGGACCATATCACCACATAGAGTATGGATGCCAATCCCACCAAGGCCAGAGCGATACCATCTACAATCAGATTGAGGGGATAATGAAGGACCACACCAAGGACCATGATCATTATTAGGAAGATGGCAACAACCGAAAGGGAGATAGCCCTGGTCTTTTCCATAGAACGGAATAATCCGGGAGCGTTATATTATTTTTCCGTACCTATCCCTTTAATATTAACTATGACATGATCTCCATATTAAAGGCGGAGCCCTCTTCTCCCTTTACTTTCAAGGTGACGATCCTTGAACCATTTTCTGTACCGGTGTAGATCTCGATAATATTTTCAATAAAGACCTCTGACCTATAGCTGAGGAGTAGATCAGCGGACCTTTTAATTATCAAACCATTCAATGAAAGTCCATCGATACTCCATCGGACATATTCGGTGTTATTGACATGCCCGTTCATATCAATGGAACTTTCACAGACCTTGATGGTGTCTAGTAATTCCAAATTGGAAGGGGGATTCTTTCTGGTTATTGTATTGAAGTACCTTCTCCCTTTGGGAGGAAAATTGAGATCAAGGTCCACTGTTCGTATCGGTTTTTTTCTCGTTATATCAAGGACCATCCAAACCGATGTTGCTTTCAGGATCTCCTTATCATTTTTATCAGTTAAACTGAATTCCCTGAAAGCTCTTAGATCATCGAATCCGGAAGGGATGGTATAGAGGGTGCAGTTTTCTGTCCAGAGAGGTAATCGGTTGACTTTCATCCGAATATCAACAAGGACCCACATTCGGCCGTTCCTGATCATCCAACCCATTCCCAATCCCATTTTCTCTGCATGGTCAGAGGCAATTTCCTGCAAATGTTTCATAAGGTCATGGATCCGCATCCTTCCATCAGGACCGCATTCATAGGTTCTTGGTATAAGGTCACGTTCAAGGGCGGTTATCATTGTTACCATTCCTTTTTAATTGAAAAACGATCATGACGATCACATCCACCCTTATTAATCGATGTCTGAGACATGGTAATGTTAAATAACCGCTATGGCTTTCAGGACGCCAGGTGGATGTTAATGTCTTCCAGTGAGTTCCGGGCGAGGATGACCAAGGGCGGACTGGCAATGAAGAACCAGGACTATCATTTGGCCCTCGATGAGTACACAAAGGCTGTGAAAGAGGATCCGGATGACCCTGATGGTTTTTTTAACAGGGCAATTGCGCTTCAGAACCTTATGAGGGATGACGAAGCAGTTGAAGCCTACAAGAAGGCAATAAAGATCGATAAGCTTTATTCCAAAGCTTGGAACAATCTTGGATCACTCCTTGCAAGGATGGGAGAACCCAAAGATGCCATGAGATGTCTTGACAAAGTAACTGACCTGGATAAGGAAAATGTTGAGGCATGGTTCAACAAAGGTGTACTGCTTGCAAAATTCGGAAGGGTGAAAGATGCCATAGTCTGTTTCAAGGCAGTTCTCGATCTTGATCCCAGGGATACAGAGGCAATGTACAATATGGGAGTCGTTTACGAGGCAATGGGAGATAAGAAAGAAGCGGAAACCTGGTTCGAGAAGGCCCTTTCCGAGAAGGTGACCATAGACGAGGATTCTTACAAACGATACAATGTTGATGTGTTCTCTATGTTCGACACTGATGAAGAGGGTAAGCTCATTTCAGATGTCGAATGGCTGGATAGAGGTTCAAAGTTCATGCTTGACCATGATATAGACAGGGCTATCTTTTGTTACAATAAGGCATTGGAATTAAATCCAGGTAATCCAGATGCCTGGTTCGCTTACGGAAATTCCATGCATGTGATCGGGAAGCTTGAGGAGGCCTTAGAATGTTACAAAAAATCCCTGAAGTTGAGACCAAAGAAGTCTGAGGTTTGGTACAATATGGGTAATGTTTTCATGGATATGAAGAAGCTTCACAAGGCCATCGAGTGTTTTGATAAATCACTATCCCTGAATCCCCATAAATGGGATGCTCTTGCAAACAAAGGTGCAGCTTTAAAGAACCTGGGGAGGATCGAGGAATCTATCAGTGTATATGAGAAGGTCCTTGAACATGATCCGAAGAATTCCATGGCCTGGTTCAATCTTGGAAATGCATTTGACGCTTTGGGCAAGTTCAGGAGGGCAATATCATCGTTTGATAAAGCAATAGCTCTGGAACCGGACAACTCCGAATACTATTACAACAAAGGTGTAATACTCTATGAGAAAGGTAGGATCATAAAGGCAAAAGAAGCTTTTGACAGGGCTTTAGCCCTGAATCCGTCGTTCATAGAAGCTGCTATGGCCAGAGATGAGATCATTAAAGGTCTAAGGACTTGAAATAAGTCATTTATATCGCTAAAAACAACAAAGTTATCAATAACTTATAAAAAAATTTAGAGGATCCTGTTAATGATACAGGATCCCCGGTGTTTTTTCTGTTGAACGAATACAGATCTTATTTGTATGATCTGAAATTATTTGGAGAGTTTTCCCTTCTTACCGCATTTTGGACATGTGACGACAATGGGTCTTTTCGGAGATTTTACCACTATCTTAGCACCGCATTGATTGCATTTCACAACCTTTGGTTTATAGGTTTTGGACTCCGTTTCCTCTTCTTCTTTTACAGGTGGCTCATCTTCTTCCTCATCATCATCGATTATCACGGCAGCCTTTTTCCTCTTCTTGGTTGAGACCTTTACCGTGATCTCTTCTTCTTCCTCTTCTTCTTCCTTCTCTGGAGGCTCCTCTTCTTCGATCACCGGTGCCTTCTTCTTAATGATACGCCTCTTGGAAGTGTCCTTCTTCTCCTCTTTCTCTCTGAGAGGTTCCTCTGCTTTTTTTGCTTTGAGCTCCTCTATCTCCCTGTCATGGTCTTCTAAGGGGATGTAATGACTTTTTTCCTCATTGAAGGAATCCATCTCTTCCTGGAGGGATCTCCTCTCATTCTTGAGGAGTTTCATTTCCTCCTCAATTTCGGTCTCTTTCTCCAACATTCGTTGTCTATCCTTTTCGAGTAGTTTACTGGCATTTTCGAGGTCCTTCTTTTCATTAGTCAGGTCCTCTTTCATCTTATCAAGGTCCATCTGTTCCTTTATGAAGGATTCTCTTTCCTTTTTCAATCCTTTAGACTCTTCCTTGAGTTCTTCTTCATCCCTTGAAAGCTTCTCTTCCCATGCCTCTATCTTGGACTGCCCTTTTTCATACTCTTTGAATTCCACTCTGAACTTGTTATATCTATCCTGGAATTCTTCAAATTCTTTCTCATGCTCTTCCCTTTCTTTCTGGAACTCATCGACATCCTTCTGATAAAGTTCCCTCTTCCTTTCAAGAGCCTCGGATTCCTTATCAATTAGCATGCGTTCTTTCTTTATCTTCGATTCCAGGGTTTCAAGGTCCACTCTTTCCTTCTTCAAAGCTTCCTTTTCATCGAAGAACTTCAATTCTCTCTCTTCTAAGTCCTTCCTCTCCTTTTCTATTTCTTTCTTATCCTGTTCAATGGCGGATTTCTGGACATCGAAGGTTTCCCTTTCTTCCTCAATCTCCTTTCTCATTTTCAAGAACTCGTCCCTTTCACCTTCAAGGGCTTTTATCTCTTTGAGGAGGTTCTCTCTCTTGTCCATTAGGTCCTTTCTTTCCTTGCCCAATTTGGCCTCCCTTTTCTCGAGTTCATCCCTATCATCCTGGATCGATAAAAGATGGGCTTTGATGTATTTCTCCATCATTGTCAAAAGGTCCTTCTCACCATCGATCAGTGAAGATCGTTTCTTGGTCAGATCGTTATATGAGGATTCAATTTCATCCTTCATGCTCATTGCATCATGAAGGTCCTCATTGAGCCGATAACCCTCCAGGTCCTCTTCTGGTCCTTCCTCTTTCTCTTCGACCTCTGACTCTTCCTCTTCTGCTTCTTCTACCTCTTCATGGTCCTCCATTTCTTCTTCCTCTTCATCATCTTCAATAAGGACCACAGGTTTCTTCTTCTTTGATTTGACAGAGATCTCTTCATCCTCGTAATCATCCATCACAATGGTTTTACCTTTTTTCTTGGGAGTGACCACTATCTCTTCTTCTTCTTCGAACTCAATTTCTGGTTTGGTCTTTCCCTTTGATCGTTTCTTTGAACTTTTAACCTCGACATCATCATCATCTTCTGACCATTCGACCTTTGCCCTTCTCGGCATCTCTTCACCTCCTTTTTGGGTGTGTACAATCCCATTTGAATATAAACTGAAGTTAGAACGACCAATCCCCTTATATATTTTTTTTAGAGAATTATCATTATTGCAAATATCAATTAAATCGAATTTTTTTAATGTGAGGTAACTTTCCATTGATCGATGGAAAATGATTTGTCATCATTCGTTATTGCCCCATTGGGACACAAGGGCTCCCGGAAGGATCAAGATGGACACCGAACAATGGGATATGGGGGAAAAAAGTGAAAAGGATCCAATCGATCCCAAATTAGGGGGAAAGGACCAGTGGGGCGTGGAGCTTGAGGATGAGGGTGCACTTTCGGTAAGGACCCCCTTGGTTCCCCTTACAGACGATAGAGATGCGTATATTGTCCTTGGTAGAAGCAGTTCTTCCCATAGGAAATGGCGAAGGAAAGGCCTCCTTGAGATCGGAGCTGTAGGTGAACACCAGGATACCGGAAGGGACCTCTTCGGGAAGAAGGTCTTTCTTGATGCTGCATTTCCACATATTATTTTCATCTGTGGAAAGAGAGGTAGTGGTAAATCATACACTTTGGGTATTCTAGCTGAAGAGCTAATGAGATCAGCAATTGGTGTTGGAGTTATAATGATCGATCCCATCGGGATCTTCTGGTCATTGAAGGAGGAGAACCGATCGAAAAGGGAGAGGAAGGTTTTAGAGAAATGGGGTCTGGAACCTCATTCGTTTCCAGAGGTCAAAGTGCTTGTTCCAGAGGGATCAATGGGACATACGTCCGGAATGACCGATGGAATATTCTCAATCGGTGTAGGTGAGATGGCAGCTGAGGACTGGTGCCAGGTTTTCGATGTAGATAGGTTCAAGACCCAGGGTCTCTTGATCGGATCAGCCATAGACCAGGTGCGTAATGGTTATGATTCGGTAAACGAGGGGAGGATAGTCCATATCAAGGGAAGGAAGGATAGATTCTCGATAGGGGATATAATCCAGTGCATGGATACATCCATAGTTCTCACTTCAAAGACCGGTGGATTTACAGGTACAAACGCGAAGATCCATTATTGCCAGGTTCAATGCTGCTGCCGGATGGGGTATCTTTTCTGTTGAGGGAACCCCTCTAAGAGAGATGACCTCCGCAAATCGGGTCACTGTGCTTGATGTTTCCAATCCCAGATTGGGTGATGAGAAAAGAAGTCTGATCACCGGGGTTATTGCCCGGAAAGTACTTTCCGCAAGGATATACTCGGCAAGGATGGAGGAAAGAGAGGTATACGATGAACTTGATCCAGATCTTATTCCGGTCACATGGCTCCTGATCGACGAAGCGCATATTATTCTCCCACATAACAGACAAACACCTGCAACTGAAGCACTAGTGGAATATGCCAAACAAGGAAGGAGGCCAGGATGCGCACTCATCCTAGCAACCCAAAGACCTGCCTCAACCTCAGATGAGATCCTCTCTCAGGTGGACCTTCTGATAGGGCACAATTTGGCTCTGGAAGATGATATGACAGCTCTTAGGAGAAGGGTTCCGGCAAAACTTCCATCCGAATTCGCCAATTCCGATTTCATCAGAGCTATATCAGTTGGGACTGCTATAATGGCGGACCAGAGAACACAGCAAAGATCGTTCCTACTGAGGCTCAGACCAAGGTTCTCTCACCATGCAGGTTCATCTGCAATGCCCAGAGCTTTCATTGAGAAACCACAGATCACCCCTACCCCTATTCCGATTTCCGGGTCCTACGATCAGGTCAAAGATCCTGTTAGGGTAGATCGACCTACACGAATTCCCACCGAAAGTAAAGATGATGAGATTGTATCCAATCAGAAACAAGACCAACAAGACCAGACCTTGTTTGACAAGATAGTATCATCAGATCCCGATATAGGATTAGTAAACGAAACGAAAGTAACTGATATCGGTCATCAGAAATCCGCAAAAGAGGATCAAGAGACCGTTGAAGAACAAATTGGAATGGGTTTAAAGGACGGATCTCTCAACAGGTCCGATCTCCAATGGATGTGCCAGGTCATGGGAATATCCATGGAAGGATCCGATATAGATATCCTTTCAAGGATACTGGATCAAAGTATCGAAAAGGATGAGTTCGAGCAAGGACATCCTGAATCAGGGGAGAGACTTGCCTACCTGATGGGATCTGCAAGGAAAGAAAGACAAGAAAATGAGAAGCTCCTTGAAAAGATCGACATATTAGAGAAGAAGCTTGAAGGAAAAACAAGAAAAAAGAGGAAGGTAAAGGGAAGAGGAATGGTCCTTGAATGGGAAGGTAAGAAGAATCATCCAGATGTGGAATCATTGGTTAAAGAGGTCCAATCTGTCAAGGAAGGATTGGAGATTGCCAGGAAAAATATTGCGCCGACCTCCGATCCAGCTCTTATAGAACTTCTTAAAAAAATGGAGTCGGAAAGAAAAGAGAACATGAAAAGGTTAGAGTTGATGGAGGAATTATTGAGAGAGGAGCTAAATGAGATTAAGAAGGGACTGAAACAAAGAAAGCTCTCAAAGGAAAAAACTCCTTCAAACAAACTTCTAAACGAAAAACCATCTTCAAATATAAAGAGTAAGGAAAAAACCGTTCCTCCAATGGAAAAATCATCTGTTGTACCAAGAAAGAAAGTATTGAAGAAAGGAAAGAGTGCAACAGCAATTTCACCAAGGATCGGAAAAAGGACGGCAGCAGAATCAGCAAAAAGAAACCTGAAAAGATCGTTCCTCAGAGGACCCAAAGAGATGATAGAGTCAATAGTTCCATTATATTTGCCTATATACCGGTTTCTGATAAGATATAAGGGCAATATTATTGTGGGAAAGAAGGAAGGAGATCTATTCATTGATGGGATCTTGGGCGAGGTGATATGCGGAGGAAGGGGTGAACTTGCTCGGTCTAAAGGTTTGAAAGAGCTTCTTAAGATGACCGACCTTGAAACACGGGTGTATAATGGGATCGTTAATTCAAAAAAAGAAGATCTGCAGATCTCAAAAAAATCATCAGTTCCTCTAAAGGAGACTAGAAGGGCGCTTACTTCTCTTCAGAAAAAAGGGATTGTTGAGGTCACTTCCCTTGAAGGTGAGATCAAGATCTATTCCACCAGTACAGATATTAACATACCCAGGAGAGCTTGGTGTAAGGACCCTGACCTTCAACCAAAGGTTCTAAATGGGATTGAAGAACCATTTATCGAACCCTTTTTCTCGCTTCATGAGGCTGAGAGATTGGTCCATCTATTATCAGAGGATATATCCATAATTCAGAGTGATATCGTAATGTATCCATTCTATGTGGCCTCAATTGTGGGTGAAGGAAGAGAGAGATATATTGCTGTTGACGGTGTTTCTGGGAAAGTCGATAATGATCTGGCTCCAGCACTACAGAAGGTTATTGGATCGATGAATCTGAATTGAAGATTTACCCAAAAGGTTTTATTGGAAAAAAGGCTGGTCCCAGTTACCTGTATGGTTGGTGAGAACGTTTGGCAAAGAGAAGAATGGTAAGACCCGAAGCAGAAGAGGAAGAAGAGGAAAAGAAGGAAGAGCATAAAAAACATGCTTTCAAACCTCCTGAATTTGACGAGACAGAGTTCCTCCAGACAGAGAACAGGTCGGCCAAGCTAATATATATCTCACTGGCAACAGCGCTTGCAGCAGGAATTGTGACATTTGGAATCATGACCGGACTGCATATGTTCGGTATGGGCGGGGTTTTTGTGATCCCTCTCATTATACCGGTGATCTTTGCTGTTGTGACAGTATATCTTTTTTCCAGGTTTGGCATAGATGTGAGGAACCTGGAATGGAAGAAATGGTTGGAGAACGGTTTCATGTATGTGGTTGCATGGTTCGCTGTGTGGCTTGTGTCGATGAATCCACCGTTCTCAGATTTTGCAGATCCCACGGTTTCAGAGCCATTTATCGAGATCGATGTTGGACCCGGACAAACATTCCATTACATCGGTGACACCATGTTCGTGGATGGAACGGAACAGGAATACAGCTCCATTTCAAATCTTGAAGATATTTCCACCCTCAACATCTACACAACCATCACTGACAACTGGGACCTAAAGAATGTTGATATATCGGTTGAATACAATGTTGAAGGTTCAACCCGGGTTATTGAGGACGGTTCAATGCTTAACCTTTCGATCTCCAAGGCCAAAGAGAATCTCGATGTTCCGAAGAACATATCAAGGGCTCTGAATAACGAATGGTTGATCACCAATGATGATGTCAGAAAAGAGAAGATGTACATTGTATCAATGGCGTTTGACAACCAGACAGATCTTGACCTTTCCGATGGTATCCAGTTCACCATCATTTTCAGAGCCGAGGATACTCGGAACAACGAAGTGAGAAAAGAAATCTCGATCAAGATCACTTCTTGATATTCATTTGATATTTTTTGGCCAAAAAATAAATACATATGCCAACTTGATAAGATGGTATTGGTTTTCGCTGGTATTTCGGGTTGGGATCTGATGGCAGATAAAAAAGCATCCAAATTGGTCATCGACGAAGAAGATGATGATGATTGGGACAATTGGGAGGAGGAAGAGGAAGATGACATCATCGATGACGAGGATGATGATGATGAGGGGATTACCAAGGATTCCGATCGATCAAGGTCGAAGAAAAGGTCTAGATCAAAAGGAAATACTGTAAGAGGAAAGAAGAAAGTAAGTGGATTCAGAGAAGCTATGGAACATCCCAGTCTAAAATGGTCCGTTAGGATCTTCATCACACTTATTGTGGTATTCCTATTGTTCGCTCCATTGGAACCACTTAGAAATCTAAGAGAAGCGACGGGGATTGATTCTCTTAAGAACCTAATGAGGCCATATAGAACATTCCCTGAGAGGGTGGATGTTACCATGGAGGTCTCTTTCGATCTCAGTGTAAAATATGGTGCAGCTGATGAGATCGATATCCAGGTCGCAAGTCCTTTTGATATACCTCTTGAACCCGAATCAGGGAACAGAACGTTCATTGTTCAAGATGTGAAGAACATAATCATGACACCGGACCCTACAAATCCAGTTCACGATTTCAACAAGGAATACAATTCCATCTCCGGATGGAAATACAATAATGTGGTCCCAAGCAACTATCAGTTCAAATCTATCTATGAGGTTACTCTCTACACCCATGAATGGAAGTTGACAGATGAGGATTCAGGAACAGTAGATGATATACCTCAAGCATATAAGGACAAATACCTTGGAGATGACTGGCCTGTTTTCTTTAACGGAGTCCAGAGGGACCAGGACCAGGACGGGAAACCTGATCTATACAGGTATCATCCTTCCGATCCAAAGATCTCTTCAATAGCAGAATCGCTGACAAAGGAGGAAGATACAGTACTTGGGAAGGTCAGGGTTATCTACGAGTGGATAGTAGACCATTTCAATTACACCAATGCTGAACAGAGGATCAGGGATTCCAATCTTTACTTTGATCTGCCGAAATGGCCAACGGCATGTATTTCAGATTGGTATGGAGATTGTGATGATCAATCGCTCCTAATGGCGTCTCTTTGCAGATCGGTGGGGATCCCTGCCTGGTTAGAGATAGGGTATCTTTACGATCAGGTCAGAGATGAATGGGGCGGACATGGTTGGTTCAATGTAGTTATACCTCTAAAGGGCTCTGATACTCCTTTTGTAGTGGCACCGATCGATCCAGTAAACAGCGAGTTCCTTTTCAGAGATCCTTTCAGGATAACAGATTGGATAGATAATGGAAGTTACATAGTCAACGATGAAGCAAAGACATTATACAACTTGGATGATTATTACAACTTCTTTTCCCTCAAGCGCCCCAGCTTTGTAGATGTTGATATTGTTTCATCGTTCAGAAGCGTGAATTACGAGGAACATGGTTCCATAAAAAAATATGTGGACCAGAAGATAGAAACAGGAAATTTGCATGGAACGGAACAAGGCATACCTGAACTCCCATCATTGAATCCCCTATTGGTGCTTCCTGTTATTTTCATTTTCATAGCCATTCCCACAAGGAGACTCTTTCTGAAAAGGTGATCAAGAGAGGGAATCTTTAATCCCATGATCACATTCTAGTCCATGGAACATAGGATAGAACTTGACGGATGGAAAAGCGGCATCAGGTTCTCAGCATGTCATATGCTGTTGAAACACGATAAATGCTCCAGACTCCACGGACATTCTTATTGTATACACCTTAAGGTTCACGGAAGGATAGATGACAATAATATGCTCCTTGATTTTGGTAAGATAAAGGGTTATCTGAGGGAGTTCGCCAAAGAACTTGACCATATGACCCTCATACCCACCAATAATGATGAGATATTGATCCTTAAGGATGAATCCCAGGGGATTGTCCATGTTGATATGTGCGGAAAGAAATATTCGTTTCCTCTACCCGATGTTGAATTCCTTCCCATCCCCACAACCACTGTTGAAGAAATGTCTAAGTATCTTCTAGAAAAACTTCTGGATGGATTCAAGTTTCCCTCCAACATCACAAGGGTTGAATTAGGTATTGACGAGGGAATGGGTCAAGGGGCTTGGGTATCCATGGAGATGAACGGAGAGTAAGACCAATGAAGGCTGTCGTGTTATTGAGTGGAGGTCTGGACTCTTCTACTGTGACCGCCATGGCAAAGGAGAAGGGATATGAGGTATATGCCCTTACAATGATCTACGGTCAACGTCATGACCGTGAGATAGAAAGCGCAAGGATGATAGCGGACCATCTGAATGTGAAAGAACATAAGATCACTGAACTTCCACCGGGAATGTTCTCAGGATCCTCATTAACATTTGATTCTGAGATACCTTTGGAAAGAGACATAGACCGAATAGGAAGCATACCATCCACCTATGTTCCAGCAAGGAACCTTGTTTTTCTATCAATAGCTGTAAGCTGGGCAGAATCACTTGATGCGGATGCTGTATTCATTGGAGTGAACGAAATCGATTATTCGGGATATCCAGATTGCAGACCGGAATTCATTGAGGCATTCCGAATTGCCCAAAAACTTGCTACGAAGAGAGGGATCGAAGGACGACAGATCGAGATAATAACTCCAATTATATCCATGACCAAAGCTGATATCATAAGAGAAGGCAAAAGGCTTGGTCTGGATTTCGCATTGACCTGGTCATGTTACAGTGGTGGGGAGAAAGCCTGTGGTAAATGCGACACATGCAATTTCAGATTGAAGGGTTTTAAGGATGCTGGATTAAAGGACCCGCTGTTGTATGAGGAATGAAAATGTCCCTTTACATAAACGAGATATTCGCATCTGTTCAGGGAGAGGGTATCCATACAGGTCTGGTGACCACATTTATTAGACTTGCAGGATGCGATCTAAGGTGTACCTGGTGTGACACACCATATTCTCTTTCCACTGAGGACGGTAGACCCTTTCCCATTGAAAAGGTCATAAAGGATATCAGATCCTTTGGTTCATCCATTGTCTGTATAACGGGTGGAGAACCCCTTGTGCAGAAGGAAACCGTTCTCCTTGTGGAAAAACTGTTAAATGAGGGATTTGAAACAGATATTGAGACGAATGGGGCACATGATGTATCCATCCTTCCTTTGAAGAAAAAAGGCCTTTTTATTTCCATGGATGTGAAGACACCTTCATCAGGAGAATCTGAAAGTTTCCTAACTAGGAATATTGCTCATTTAAAGAAAGACGATCAACTAAAATTCATAATAAAAGATGGAGAAGATCTGGATTTCACCTATACTTTTTTGAAAACATATGAGCCTAAATGCAATATCATTCTTACACCCTGCTCAAATGAGGGTGGAAAGACCATAGTTGAGAGATTGATACTTTCATTCCGTGAGCAGGAAGAAGGGCCTTTCAGGGATGTCCTGAAGAGGGCTAGAGTGATGATCCAGACACATAAGGTCCTATGGTTGGCAGATAAAAGAGGAGTATAAATGAATTTGATCAGTACATTCCCCTTGTTAGCTCAAGGATTTCTTCTTCGGTAAGTTCTTGTTCAATGACTTTCCCATCCTCAGAGATCATCGCTGAATTTCCCTGAGGATCCTCTAAGATGACAGAAAAGGACCCGTCCTCCTCAATATACCCGTCCATTGCTATCTCTATCCTTTTCATGAGGTCACTTGCCCTTTTCATTCTCTCCTGTATATCCAGAAATTCTTCACTTCTATTGGTGAGGTCCCTTTCCACCTGAAGGAGGATACCATGGACTCGGCTTAGGACTCCTTCAATATTTGTGATATAACCCTCATGAGCGCTACCTGGTTGTATTGTGATCCCCAGTTCAGGGATCCTTAGGGTGGAGGTTGAAGACCTTATGACCCTGATATCGAGGTCTCTCTTGGATCTTATCTCAACCATGTATCTTGATGGAGGCCTATTCTCCACAGGCATTACGTCTATTGATCTATAACCGCAAGAAGAACAGATCAAGGATGATATCACTACAGTCCCGAAATGCGGGATCGCCATCTCCTCGGTATTTATCTTCAATTCGCCAACCATGCAACCTGGGCAGGTAAGAAAGGGTTCTTCTCCCATCTGAATCATCAACTAAAAGTGAGCTCACACCCTGTTCTTCTGGAGCCTCTTCATCTTCTTTTTATCGATGGAATAACCCTTGGGGGCTACGATCAGAAGGTTCTGTGATATTCCAGCAATATCCCCCTGGATATCCTCAACGACCCTTTTGAGCTCTGTTATGGTCCTTTTGAGTTCAAGATCATCGTTAGCTATGGGAGTGAAATCAAGTACCAGAATATTCCCCTCGTAAACAAGGTTCGAAAGTTCAGGAATCTGCCTGTATCCATCGATATCCGCGAACTTGATGAAGGGACCTCCGGACTTCCTTGCCGTCTCAGTTGCACCGCCTTTGAGGAGCCCCAGATCGATATAACCTCTTCCCATTCTCATTTCATCAGCCGGGTATTCCTCCTCAGGTTCTGCTCTCTTTTTAAACCAACCCATCTTCTATCCCTCCATGTTGGGAACCATATCCTTACTTTGAGGGGATTTAGCTCTATTATTAAATACTTTATCCCCTCCTAACTGTAATTATCATCATATCCGGAATCTCTGGCCGGAATTACTTTCGGCCTGAAGTATCCCAGTATTTCTCTATCTAAGTATCCGGGAGGTCCACCTCAGGTTGAGATTGTTGATCATTTTTTTCCTCTGGCTCAGGTATCGTGTCGATGGGTAAAGATCCCATAAGTGCCGGACCTGAATGGAGCAATGGATCTTCCGGTAGTTCATAATCCCCTTCAGGGATATCCTCCTTGGGGATATTCAATGGCTGGAAGATCTCATCTATCCGATCAAAATTTTCATCTGATTGATCTGTTTCATCCACTTCTACAGAGGAATAATCAATATTTCTATCCAGGTCGGAACCTGTTTTCTGGATGAACTCATCCATGGACTTCTTTGAAGCTTCTATTGCCTCTTGTCTCTGTCTTTCCAGTTCATCTTCCTGTTTCTTCTCTTCTATTCTTCTGAAGAGGAAGAAACCACCAACGGCTAGACCAATTATAGCCAGGATAACCAGGGCTATTATTATGAAGATAATGGGAGAGGTGCTCTCTTCGTCGTTCTCGATCTTGACAGTGACCGATTCAATATCAGAATAGATCGCACCATCCCAGGCCCTGACCTGGATCAGGTATTTACCGTCCTTGTAATCGTTTGTATTGAGATTATATGACCATCTTCCCTCTGAGAACAAGCCATCCACCCAATCACTGTCCCCCACCTTCACTTCAACGGTCCTGATCGTAGAAGGAGTGAGTACCAATTCACCACCGATCTGGACCTTCCCTTTCAGTGATTGGCCATCCTTCAATCCTTGTATTTTAAATGTCCAGTATCTCTGTGACCTCTCTACGGAAAGAGTATAGTTATAATATTGAACGAAAACAGTCGATGACAACTTGATTGAGAGGTTAAATTCACCTATCTGTTCCACATCAGGAATCCAGGTTAGGTTCTGGACGACATCATTGTATTCGAGTCCTTCAGGCCCTTCAACCAGTTCTATCTCGATCCGGTTCTCTTCTGCATCGAATACATCCAGGTGGAATACCCATTCCTCCGTATCAAAAAGGGCTGTTCTTGGATTGGTCCTGAGTATGGGTGATGAATCCGTAAAGGATGTGTTCAATGAAAATTTCAAGTCTGTTGCGTGTCCGTCCACATCTCGTGCTCTCACAACGAATTCTATTGGGAAAGGGTAATGCTGGGGAGGTGTCCAGGTGAAATGACCTGTCTGGACATCGATCCCGGCACCTTGTACAGGGAATACAATGATATACGTAACCCGGTCACCAATATCTGGGTCGGTCGCTGAAAAGTTATAGATAAATGTCGTCCCAACAAGAACCTGAGTCGAAGGATCCGGAGCCTGAGTAAGGAATACTGGATTATCAGGTTCGTCCTTGACCTCAAGGGGGAAAGTGTAGGTTCTTTCATCGATACCATCAGATAGAATGACGGTGAAGTTCACGAAACCCACCTCCCATTTGTTAGGTTTCCAGGAAATGGTTCCTGTTGTATAATCCACAGACATATTGATGGGACATTTTGAGAAATCAAGTGTTATATTGATCTCGTCACCTTCATCGTCGATCTTGGAAGGAGAGAAGATGAACATACTGTCCTGATAGACAAACTCACTAGGTGTATCTTTGAGGGCAGGAGCATCGTTGACCTCATCCACCACTAACTTGATATTGGAATAGATGAACCGACCTCCAAGAAAATCATCAACAGTGAAGATAAGACCGATCTCTCCTGACCAGTTCCTACCCATATCGTCGGTCTTGTTTGTCAGGTCCACACCAAGATACCTGTGTTGGGTGATGTAAGCATCAACGAATTTCTTTTTCGAATCCTCCACTCCCACAGAGATATTGAGATAGGGATCAGAAGTAACATTGTCTGCAAAGATGGTATAGAGATCAATGACCTTATCGTCATGGGAATCCTCAGGAACATGGATTTCCTCTGGATCATACTCTACATATGGGATCTCATCCACTTCGACATCGAAAGCTTCTATCCTGAAATTTCCCGGTGCCTTGGCTGTAACAGAAAGGGGGACAGGTACAAATTTCTGACCGTTAATTATTTTCATCGATTCATCGAAATTCAAAATGTAATTGTTCATTGCACCTTCCAGATTCTCAAAATCAATGGTTTGATCGTATCTGAAATCGAAGTTGGTCAGATTGAAACTATCCGATCCTTCTGATGTGTCAGCCGCTATGGAATCGAATGTAAGGTCAAGATAAACAAAACCCTCAAAGTCTGAAGAATAATCCGCGGTTTTACTGGAGAGATAATTGTTGATAACAGTTGACATGTCAACTGATGTTACAGTTCCTGATAATTTATCACCTGGAAAGGTCCATATTGTGTCAGTATCTATCTTAAGCATTGGTTTGTTATCTGTCAGGGAGTCAATATCGTAATATTCGTAAAGGGAAACCTCTCCTGGGCCTGTAGAGGATGTTCCAAAGAACTGCGGAGAACCTATGATTATATCCCCAAATGGATCGGGGTATGAGGTCCCGCGTAAATTGGCAATTCCTACAGAATAACCGAACATATCAGTTGAAAGTCCAGTGTAAGGTATCGATTTCCATGGATTTGAACTGGTTCTTTTCATTATAAGAACCGATGACTGCCAGGAGGATGTTCCGGGTGATCCCACAATGATCTCATTTGAATTGTCATTATCCAGGTCTCCTGAAGAAAACCCTGTTCCGAATCCTTGAACAGGAACACCGGGAGCAAGTTCCTTGTCCATAACTGAATCCAAAGATAGTCCTCCATCGTAAAGTAGGATGGAACCTGCTGATTGCGTTGGTACTCCAATCCCTAAAGTACCGACACCCTCACCGGTATCTCCCAAGAATTCTATCTTACCAAATTCGGATTCTCCCGAGTCTCCCAAGGGGTCGATAGTAAGGTCTGATATAAGGTCCCAATTCGGATCACTAATGAATATACGGACATAATCGTCCGAGGATATTATTAGATCTTCTATTCCGTCAGAATCCATATCACCCGTAGTAATGTCTCTACCGAAGTGGAGCTCACCCGTTGTTCCATTTATTACTGTTACAAGGGTCGCGGTAGTGCTGTTGATCTCGAACATGTAAACAACACCGACACCTCCATTAGCGTCCGGTGCACCAACGAATAATTCAATGCTTTTATCTTCATCCAGATCACATGCTGCGACGGATGCACCAAAACCTTCTCCACTATTGTTCCCAAGTAACTTCACATCGTATGTGGATGGGGAGGCACCAGGTGAGTAGGAGAATGTCTTTACCGTTCCAAGATTTCCTATCTCATCGTTTGGTGCTCCAATAGCCACAGCATTGCTCGCTGTATCCGAATACTGGAAGACAGATGAGATCGAACTCCCGAAAAAGGCTTTGGATTGTGTTGTTGATGCAAAAACAACTGGTTTTTCTGGGAGGGGATAAGAAAGATGATAGACCCTTCCTGCACCCACATTATCATTAGGAGCTCCAACAAGTACCTCTTCAATCCCATCTCCATTGGTATCTCCAAGTACCTTTATCAGTTCTCCAAAATGTGACCCTGTACTTGTAAGGTTAGTTTTGGTGATGTTGAACTCATTTGATCTCTGTGAACCATTGATGTCTATCGTGGCCTTAATCAAAGTTGCGTTCTTGGGAAATGCGAACCTTAATTTCATTGGTCCACCTGTTGTTTGAACAGCATTGAACACCGCTCCATCAGTTGTCTGATAGTTACGTCCCCAAGCCCCCTGGAAAACAAGTTCTTCATTATTGAACTCGTATTCTCTGATCCCTTTAGCAAAATTGATAACCACATCTTCGGGATAGTCCCTTCCATCCTCTGTGAATGGATGAACCGAGATGGACATATCCGCTGAAGTTACAGTGGCTCCTTCTGGAACAGGATAATAGAATGAATTATTGAACATTTTTGTCTCTGTGATCGGGATAACGCTCCCAACCTTCATCTGCAGGTCCTCTTCTCCGTCCCTGGATGGAAAATCTTGTCGTTGTTCACCCGCTATAGCGAACAAATTCAGTGTTCCCGGTACAACAAGAAGCAGGGTCAAAACAAGAATTATGGTCATCTTAAAGGCTTTCATCATGGACACCCTCTTTGAGGTTGGATGGCCGTCGCTATGACATAATCTCTATTTATTCTTTCCAATTTATCGTGACCAGTAGATTTATCAAGTCAGGTCCGATGCACTGCATGGTGCTAACATGAGGATGAGGCTCCATTGTATACCATGCTTCCTAAGACAGGCTCTTATGGAAATGGACGGATCGAACTTATCCGAAGAAGTTATGGAAATGGCAATGCGGGAGGTCCTCCTTGTTCTATCCGATATCGATTTCGATCTTCCTCCTGTGGGTGTTTCCCTTGTACTTCATCGAAAATTGATGGAGCATGGAGTCGTTAAAGATCCCTACCTTGCACTTAAAAAACTCTCTACTGACAAAGCAAAAGATGCTCTCAATGAACTGGAGAGTATGATCGAAACAGCAGGAGATAGACTTGAATTGGCAGCAAAGATCGCTATTGCTGGTAATGTTGTAGACTACGGGGCAGCTAATCAACTCGACTTGATGGAAACTCTGAAAAGTGCTATGCAGAATGGAATGGGAGTGGATAATTTTAAATCGTTCATGGAGGAACTTTCAAACGCGGAGACCTTGTCCTACTATCTTGATAACTCGGGTGAAGTCGTCCTTGACGGTCTTTTCATGCGAGAGCTGATCAGACAAAGACCTGGCTTGGTTATCACTGCTTATGCCAAGAAGGTCCCCCTTCTTAATGATGTGACGATTGATGACTGTATAGAGGCTGGATTGGATCACATTGAAGGTGTCAAAGTAGAATCACTCAAGGATGAAGGATGGGCATCCCCGGAAATGATATCTATGAATGGTGGTGATATCATTATTACCAAAGGTCAGGGGAACTACGAAAGTCTTTCAGATGTTAACGGAATTTATTTTCTTCTGGTAGTAAAATGCAGTTTGATATCCAGAGAGTTGGGAGCTTCCATTGGGGAAATGGTTTTCAAGAAGTCATCCTGATACACCGATATGGTAGAGGGCAATATATGGGGAGGTATTCCTCCAGTAGGCAAGGGTAAAATAAGCAATAAATGGTCATTCCTTTTTATCCTCCTGGCAGTGATCCTTTTCGAGTGGGCACTATGGGCTACCTATCGTTATTTAACCCTTCCAATTATCGAGAGCGCCTTCACCAGGCTGGGATTCCTTTTCCATATATTAGCCGCCCCGATAATTGGACTCACGCCGATTCTATTATATTGGAAGTTCGTAGCCCGTGAGGAAGGCCTTCCATGGAGGTTTACAAAAAAGAACTTGTTTACTTCTATTACTGTGGGAGCTTTATCAGCGGCCCTTCTAATGTTGGCCTATCAAATAGCCAACTGGTTCGTCCTTGTGATCTCAGGTCAGGCAGAACCCACATCCGCTGCATTGATATCCCTCTGGAGATCATCCATTACAAATGGAGATTTGGATTGGTTCATTCTGATGACATTTACATTTTTCTTCATTGTTGGACCAGTAGAGGAGCTTCAATATCGGTCTTTTCTTCAGGATCAGATAGGCAGGGCCTTCACCCCTGCAGTAGGTCTACTACTTGCATCCGCAATGTTCGCACTTTCCCATCTTCCCATTTACATCTTGATTTACAGGCTAGAACCCATCCAGGTCATGTTGACCTTATGCTGGACTTTCACAATGGGATCCGTCCTTGGACTGTTCTATTTTCAATCAAGGAATATCTTAGGACCAATTATCATGCATGGATTCTGGGATTGGGTCCTATCGATCTGGGTTCTTGATGTCAAGGTTAAGGATTCATATTTCGATCTGGGGTATGCAACTGATGTACTATGGCTGATTTCTTTGATACCGGTCTCACTTCTGATAATCTTCTTCATCAATATTATGTATTCTTCTTTCTGGAGAGACAATAGACCAGATGGGTCATTCGGGATAGGACCGATAAGGATTCTTTCAAATATTGCTGATAGGATCGGAGTTTCCATTGTAAAAATCAGTCCCATGAAAATCTTCAAAGGTATGGATTCTTCTTCTTTGTCGTTAGGAACAAGGGTCACTCGGTCAATTCTCTCTGTGTTTATAATCGCATTGATAACAATGCTCCTTTCCTCTCCCGGAGCTCTGATAATGAATGATAATATAGGTCTTGAAAGGACAGGATCCCCTTTTGATCAAGAGGGTATATCGACTCTTTCATTTTCCCAAGGTCTATACGTACGAGAGGGAGAAAATGTTGATGTGAACATTCCGTTAAATAGAACATGGTCGATCATATCGATAAAGGTGACGATATTCTGGATGGATGAATCTCCTGCTGGTCCAAGGTTCACCAACCTACCCGATATCTTTTCCTCGATCCTGGAGATCGATATGGAAGAGGCTGATGCCCAAGGCCCTTCTGAATCTGGTTCCTTGATACATTCCTGGGAAAGCGAGGAAGGAAACCTCACCATAAGAGAGGCGAAGGTCCTTATAAAATGTGAATCAGCCGGAGATGAGACCCCAATAGTTGATCCAATAGGATTGAGAAGGAGACCGGATGATGGAAATGATATAACAGTCTCTGTCCAGATAGGTTATTTTGAGCCTGTTTTTTCATAATTAAATAATCAAAAAAGTGCAGGGAGAGGGATTCGACATCACCAAAATCAAGGATTTTGTCTGCCTCGAAACATAGTAATTGGTGTGATGTTTCGAGGACCAAGGTTCGAATCCCAAGGTTGACATTTGAACAGAAAGTGCAGGGAGAGGGATTCGAACCCACGAACCACTAAGGATCGGATCTTAAGTCCGACGCCGTTGGCCAAGCTAAGCTATCCCTGCGATTGAATTTTTATCCAGTAGAAGCAGGGATAGTATAATAGGCCAACGGCTCCCCTTTTGAATTAATTTAATAGAAAAGGGTATGGCCAAGATGGGCTATCGAAGATGCCCTTTCCGTGAACGGAATTCTCGAAGAGAATTGGGTTCTAAGCTATCCCTGCGATTGAATTTTTATCCAGTAGAAGCAGGGATAGTATAATAGGCCAACGGCTCCCCTTTTGAATTAATTTAATAGAAAAGGGTATGGCCAAGATGGGCTATCGAAGATGCCCTTTCCGTGAACGGAATTCTCGGAGAGAATTGGGATCAAGTGCATCCCCGCTCTTTGCATCTTGAATTGTTTGAGATCAGATCCTCAAGAGGTTGAGTCTTGAGGGGGTTGGTATTGTGGAGTATCAGCTGCTGGTTGAGTTTGCATCTCTGCTTGAGCAGGTTGTGTGTATTGTAGCGGTGGTGTGGTCTCTACATTGGATGACCCATCAACTGGTTGAGGAGGACCTGCATTCTCTGTATTTGCTTTGCTTCCATAAAGGTCATCGTATGAGAGATGATGCTCTTCATGGTCTCCTGCATGAGCATCTATTGTTGAAATAGGTACATCAGTATATTGTGACATCATCTCCCTTCTTTCCCGGATCAATCTTTCCTCCCTCTCTGAATCACTTTCCTCTAAGATGGGGATATCCGTCTCTTTTTCCTCCAATTCCTTTTTCTTTTTATTTGATTGAACAACAGCGATAATCACTATTATCACCATGATGAAAATAACAACAAGGGCAAGAACAATCCAAGTAACAGCATTTCCTCCCGGGTCACTTGAAGATTCCTCTACGGGGATCTGAACGAATATTACCATTGAACTAGGTCCTTCGCCCTTTTCATTTACAGCAGTGATACTATAATAATAACCGACACCTGGCTCAACTCCTTCATCTACGAATTCCACACCAGGCTCAAGTTCCATGATAAATGTGAGATTGTCCCTTTCCAGTCCTCTGTAGATCCTATATGAAGATATTTCGGTCCCCCCGTTACTGGTGGGATCTGTCCAAGTGATCACGACTGTTCCGTTCTTTGGATCTAGTACTCCCACAGAATTTTTAGGGTCCAGGGGTGGTCCTTTTGGTATGATCTCTACGATCTCTGTGCTGTTACCCTCTAACTCAACGTTGAATGCTGAGATCCTGTAATAATAGGTATTTCCATTCTTGAGATTCGTATCATTATAGAATGTCTGCATTCCTACAACGGTTGCTACCACTGTCAGGGTTTCCCTTTCTGTTCCTCGGAATACCTTGAAACCTTCTATTACACGTCCTCCAAAGAAAGTGGGCTGATCCCAAGTGAGTTGGGCTGATCCTATGTCAGGTTCCACATTGAAGTTCAGAGGAACGGTGGGTCTCCCGAAAGGTCTTCCAACAAGGGTAGGTGTTGCCAATCCCTCTCCTATTCTGGACACGATCGTCATTTCATAATAATATACCGATCCAACCACTACATCTTCATCATAGAATTGGTTCTGTTCATAAGAGAGGTTCTTGAATAATTCAAGGTTATCTTCGGAGGGACCCCTGTAAATAATGACTTCATCATAAGAATATTCACCGCTGTATGATGGTTTTGTCCAGGCAAGTTTCACCTGACCTTCCAGATCTATGATCCTGAAGTTTTCTGGTATTTTTGGGAGTGGTTCTGGCCTTATCAGGTCGGTTGTGGACCCTGGGCCTTCCCCTTCGGTATTATATGCCCTTACCTGAAAATAGTAGATCTGATTGTTCTCAAGTTCAGTCAAGGTATATTCAAGTACATCACCAGCATCACCACCAAGGGCCATTTCCTCTCCGTGTTTGTTGAAATATATCCTGTATCCCAAAATGGGAGTCCCACCGTCCTCTTCAGGAGCCTCCCAGGAAATGGTCACCTCTAGATTCCCAGGTCCCAAAGTCATGTTGAGAGGCCTCCCGGGAGGACCTAATGGAATCTCTGTTGTTGCTGAGGCGAGATCACTCTCACCCTCGGAGTTAAAAGCAGTTACTGAAAAATAGTATGATTGACCGTTTTCAAGTTCCCTATCTGTATAGGTATTCTCAGTTCCTATGGAAGCAACATGTTCCATTGAGGAAACGTCGATCCCACGATATATCTTATGCCCCTGGATCAATGCACCACCATCTTTTTCTGACAGATTCCATCGAAGGATCACTTCGCTATCACCCTTTTGGGAGGTTAAATTGTATGGGGCTGTGGGAACGGTCCTTGGAGTGATCATTTTCACATTGGTCTTTTTTCCATCACCAGCAGCGGTGACAGCACATACTTGATAGTAATAGGCGACACCATTCATCAGGCCATGATCGGTAAATGTAGTGTCCATGCTTACATTGGTCCTGATATCGATATGGTCATCATCCATCCCCTTGAATACAGAATAAAAGGTGATAGGTGACCCATTGACATCACTTGGAGCCTTCCAATTTAAATGAATAGTCTCCGACTCATAAGAAGAAGTAAAATTCCTAGGTGCAAAGGCAGGACCTCTGGGTATAGCAGAGATCGGTGTGGTAGGATCACTTGATCCGGTATCATTGATTGACTTAATACTGTAATAATATGTTTGCCCATTGACAACGGAAACATCTGTATACGTCTGTACGAATGGACCAAGACTCGCAATGATGTTTGTTACAGACCCAGGGTCTGGTCCCTTTAATACCGAGAAGCCTACAAGATCATTCCCTGTGAATCCGAGTGGGAAATCCCAATCCAATTTGATCATCTGGTCCTGTGGGGTCACCGTGACATTTTCCGGGGGAGGTGGCAGTAATTCCCTGGAGGGAGTGGAAACTGCCGGAATGATGGCAGTGGTTAGCAAAATCAGTATACAAGCGATGATCACGTTATATCTATTTCTCATTGACATCACCGTCCTTACCGTAGGTACACCATTGGGTGAATATGAATACCTACGGACCTCTATCTGGTTACCTCTTAGGGCATGGTAAAATCTGCGGGCTAAGTCTTAAGGTTTTTGTATATTGACAGGATGTGGGACACTTTTTCCAGTGTTTTTGGATAAATATTGAGATAGGGCCACTTGATTTTTAATCTCAATGAAAAATTTTCTATGCATATTCTTCAGAATTGCAATAACATCGATATCAATTGGACAAGACCGTTAATTCGAAATATTATTAGGTCATCCTTGGGATAAGTGATATCCAGAAAAAAAAATCCTTTCTCAGAGAAAGGATTGTTCAATCATCTGAAACTACCCCTAAATCGGACAGTTCTGGTCTTATCGGCAATTCTCCTGATGATAGCAATTTTACCTCGGTTTTTCTTTCCGGGCCATGATATCTCTCCTAACGGAGTTGATGAAGGCATCCAGATAATGGCAGGAAGGATGATGGGGTATGGTTATGACCTCTACGACCAGATCAACAGTGTTCAACCTCCGGGGATGCTTCTGGTGTATGGATTGATCGACAATTCCCCTTCCTTTTTCCGGGTCCTCTCCTCTATTGCCTCAATATTGATCATTGGACTCGTAATGTTCGCATCCAGTAAAGCTGGAGGTTGGAAGTCCATGATTGCTTCCGGTTCTTTTCTTATGATAGATATTATGTTCCTCCTGGAATCACGCCTTGCCTCCCTTGATATGTTCTGCTTGTTTTGGTCAGTATTAGGGGTTGCATTATTGATCGGTTATAGAGAGACAGGCCACAGAGGCTTATTGGCAATTTCCGGTTTGATGATAGGGATATCTTCCATGATCAAACTTTTCGGAGTGATCACATTCGGGGCTGTTGGTGTCGTTCTCCTCTTGGACTATTTGAAGTATAGATGGGGTTCAAAACCGATATTAAGTGCTATAATACTCCCTCGAAGAGGAGGGCACCATATTAGATTTTCAGATCTTTTTGTATATTCGTTAGGCTTCTTTGCTGTCATAATCGGAATTATGATGCATTTTGGTCCAATGGAGGTCATCAACAGCACTATTTTTAACCAAATGCACAGACCTATCGCTCCATTTCCAATGAAGGTCTCTCAGTTCCTCAAGTATTCCCTGCCAGTTGTTCCAACAATGTTCTTCTTCTTTATTGGTGTGAAGGATCTCTACAAGAGGAGAGAGGGTGTCGTGGTCATCATAGGTCCTATCTTCTTAGTTTATTTTTTGATGCAGGCAATGACATTCGATCATCATCTGATCTTTCTTTCTCCAATGTTGGCACTTGGAGCTGGATTGGGAACCAAGAGATTCCTTAATAGACTAAGTAAATTTGGCCACCCTGGTTTAATGACTTTCGCAAGGATCGCACCGGTTCTTCTTATAATTGCTGCGTCCTCTGTAGGTTCAGGTTTGATCCTGCATGTGCATTTTAGGGGGGAACCTGCTCAGGAAAAGATAGCCAGATACATAGAGGAAATAACTCTTCCGGATGATTTCATAATATCTGGAGACCCACTTATCCCTGCCCTTGCAAACAGGAAAGTACCTCCATCAATTGTGAATGTGGCAAAGATACAATATCCAGATATTACATCTGAACAGTTGAATAGATCCGTAATTGAATACGGTGTAAAGGTTGTAATTCTAACCTATCATCTTTCTGAAATGGAAGGATTCAATTTATTCGTCAACGATTACTTCAATCTCAGAGCACAGATAGCTGACAGGCAAAATCCGGTCTATGAGGATACTGTATATTATAAGATCTTTATAATCAAAGACTCCTCTGAATTGTTCTTATCACCAAATTGGGGATCAGAGAATGTTATACAGAACTAGGGTTGACATCGATTTGAATATTCAGAAGGTTTTTCTATTTCACTTCCATTGATACAAAGGGGATGAATTGAAAGAAGAAAGGTCCGATATGAAAAAGAGAGAGAGCTTGACAAAGGAAAGGAATGAACTTCTGGATAGTGGTGATCGAATGATGGCCAGAAGTAACTATTTGAAGGCACTTTCTTTTTTTGAGGAAGTTACAGATATGGATCCAACTTACCGAACAGGATGGTTGCGCAAAGGTGATGCTCTACGATCATTGAGAAGGTTCAAAGAATCTATCAGTGCATACGATCATGCTTTGGTCCTTGACCCAGAAATGGCTTTGGCAATTGAAAGGAAGGGAATAGCATTTATAATGCTAAAGGAGTATTCTGAAGCTCTGACTTGTTTTGTTGATTCTTTGAAGATCTCACCAAAAAACAGAGAAACCTGGTATCTCAATGGTTTCGCAAATCTTCGTCTGGGAAATCTGTCTGAATCTCTTGATTGCTTCAACCATGCACTGCATATCGATCCCATGGACAAAGTTTCTTGGAAGGGGAAAGCAGATGTACTTATTTGTATGAAGAGATTTGATGAATCATTAAAAGCAGTGCAAAAGGCTCTGGATATTGATCCCTCATATGCAAAGGCCTTGACTTTGAAAGAACTCATCAATTTAGAAATGGAAACAATGGAAGGATATAATCTTGAAGAACTCGATGAGCTGGAAGAATTTACCGATTGATCTCATTCTTCGATACCAGGCTCAAGATGGACAAGGTCCAAAACCAGCTCATAAGAATTCCCAGGATCGTTAAGACCCACCAAACCAATTCCTATTGATGGGGTCCAGTCACCTGCATTTATTAAAGTGACCTCGATGGTGAAATTGCCAGTTCTGAAACTGTCTTGGATCTCAGAGTTATTCAAAACATGGCTACCGGTCAATGTTCCACTGCTTCCACCTGATAAAGCAAGTACGCTTGAATTTTCTTCTGGAGAAAGGACCCTCACAGAAAACTCATCCGGTTGATTTTCATATCTTCTCAACCTGGGTCTTCCAGGGGGATCAGTGTCATCCTTCCATGTTAATCTGTAACTGAAAGACTTCAGAACCCTTTCTTCGGTGTTTTCGATGGTCATTTGGGATGAACTGCCTTCATTGAGATCGCCTGGCAGGTTTGATTTTGTTTGGACCTCAACAAAATCCCTTAACTCCCTTGGAAGAGCATCTTCTGAGTTTCCACTTGAACCTATAATGCTCAATATCTCTGCTTTTCCAAGCATGTTGGTCCCAGCTTCTGCATTGAAGACGAAATAAGTGAGGCCAATAACGAGGAAAACAGACACCCAGGAAGTGATCTTCTTGTTCTTCACAAATATGAGCTCATTTATCTTGTGGACGAATTCTCCAATACTTGACATATTCTGGATTTCTTTCCCAGCCATGCTCATACCTATGGAGAGTTAGGGCTGGATTCATATTATATTTTGTGGTATGAGGATACGGTAATTCTCATTAGTGGTTTTACCCAAGAACTAGTTCGGATAGGTTTTTCTATTAAATCAGCCTTCCATATTCGTTGACGGGGTGAGACCTTCATGGACATTATACTGATCATCCTTATTGGGTTCGTACTGCTCGCTGCTGTGATTGCCATTATTTGGTTCATTTCGAGGCAGCAAAGAAGGCAGGTGGAGGCGATTGAGGAGGAACCGAGGAGAAGGGGAAGAGAAGAATTCATTCCCTTTGATGAAGAGGCTGCAGAGGTCCTGCAGAGAAGGATCGTAAGATGCTCGAAATGTGAGGAAGAGGTGAGTCCTTTCGATGATGAGTGTCCCCATTGTGGAGCCAGATTATCAATTGGCATCTATGAATGCTCCGCTTGTGGAAAAGAGGTGGATCCGAGGGATAAAGAATGCCCAAGTTGTGGAGAGAACCTACTTCCAGAACCCTATGTGTGCCCAAATTGCACAAAACCTGTGGAAGCTGATGCTATAAGATGTGATAATTGTGGTTCAAGATTCTGGAGCCCAATATTACTGGAAGAAGTGACCCATAAGAAAAAGAGATGGACTGAAGAACCAGAACAGGTCTCTTCTGAAGATCAGGAAATCGATAGACGACCTATTAGGAGAAGGTCCTTAAGATAGAATCAGGAACAGAATGTGTCCATTGATCATTCTGCAGTTAAGCTATTGTTAAATGGGTCATAATGAGGCTTTAATCTTTAAGTCAAATACCATCATAGATTGAGTTGGGGAATAATTATGCACTTCCCTTACTCCAGATGTTTCAATATCCTTGCCCATAGATCGACCGATATCCATGATCGAAGTTATATGATCCAATATCTTTCCTTCATCAACAATGGAATATAGATGTATTGTACCTTCTTCAATTAGGTCAAGTGCAACATCAAGGTATTCTTTTGCACCATGTGGTAAGTTCATTATTATTCGGTCGAATGGACCCATTCCCTGAGGGGCTTCACTCGCGTCTCCCAGAAACACATCAACAATACCCTCCAAAGAATTTAGTCTAATATTATTCTTAAAGAAATCGACACAGTCGGGATTCAGGTCGATTCCGATCACTTCCTCAGGATCACCATGTCTTGCAATAGTAAGGGAGAAAGGTCCTACACCGGCAAACATGTCCAGTACCCTCCCATCTTCTGTTAATTGTGCGATCCGCATTCTTTCTGATGATAGTCTTGGAGAAAAATAGACCTTCCCTGGATCTAATCTAAATCTGAGGTTGTTCTCAACATGGACCGTTTCAAGATCATCTGATCCGGAAATGACCTCAAGGTCCCTAATACGAAAATCTCCTTTTACACCCTTATCGAGTGCCACGGTTCTCAAATTCCGTTTCGTCTCCAAAAGGGCATTTCCTATCTTATCCTTATAGGGAATTAAAGGATCCGGGAGTTTTATAATGCAAATGTCTCCGACAACATCAAACGAAGATGGAAGCATTTCCTGAAGCTCCTCACCAAGGTCCAATGAGTCCTTGTAGGTCCTTGGAGGCCTCTCGACGGGTTCATGTTCACTTTTTGTAATGACACCCACATCCTCAAGTCCGGTACGATCTCCCTCAAATTTAAGTGGTAATAAAACTGA
>CAWEDU010000021.1:0-135554 GCA_963807965.1 uncultured Thermoplasmatales archaeon | reverse complement strand
GACCTCTTGACGACAGAGAACATGGTCGGGTTGAAACGGAGAAGGAAACAGTGGATGTCCAGTTTCATAAGCACTGTGTCAACTGTGGGGCCTCGATCCCGCCTGAAAGAGAGACCTGCTCACCCAAATGCCAGAACGAATGGGACCGGATGGTGAAAAGGAAGAAGTTCTGGAAACTATCTACCCTTTCTTGGAGCTGCATTCCTTCTGGTCCTATACCTTATCCTGAGCATGGCCTGAAAGGATGTAGGAACATGGATGAGGGAGCTGTTTCCAACATATGCATAGGAGGGACCTTCTCCCCGTTGCACAAAGGTCATACCATACTGCTAAGAGAAGCTTTCAAAAGGGGAAAGAGGGTTTCTATCGGACTGACCTCTGATAAAATGGCGAGGAGATCAAGGGAAAGGGAGGTCCTTCCCTACTACGTCAGGTTGAAGGACCTGAAGAAGGTCCTTGAGGAACTGTCAATGGAATATGGGGTCGAGTTTTCCATCAGGGAGATCCATGACAGGCTGGGATTCGCGGTGAATGAGGGCATGGATTCCATAGTTGTCTCCAAGGAGACAGAGCAAACTGTGGATGATATCGACATTGAAAGGAGCAGGAGATGTTTGAAACCTCTGAGAAGGTTCGTCATTGATATGGTCCTCGATGAGAAAGGTGATAAGATATCCTCCACCCGTGTGGCGACTGGTGAAATAGATATTAGGGGAAGGTCGATCTCTGATGTGAAAGATGCAGGTACTGCAAATAAGGTCTGCATACACCTGGGTTCGAAGAATCCTGACAAGGTAAGGGGTGCGGTAAAAGCTTTTAGAAGATACTGGCCCGAAGTTCAGATATTCCAATATAATGTGGGAGAAAGGGATGTGAATCCAGGTCATGACGGACCTATTGAAGGAGCAAGGATGAGGACAGAGGAAGTTAGGAGGAGGATCGATTCCCAAGCAGTTAGGATCTCGGATCATCTGGTGGGAATTGAATCGGGATTAATCGAGACGAACGGAACCTGGTTCATGGTCCACTGCTGCCATATCTCTTACCAAAGAGGGAAAGGGACCCGGACTCAGTTCTGGCCTGAGATACCACCCAGGATACTGGAACGGATCATGGCCTATAGAGGAAATTCCTTGGAGACAAGGAATATCATGGGAATGAGGACATCCTTCATTGAGAATCTAAGTGGTGGTTCGGTTTCCAGGGATGAACTCATTTGAACAGGCCTGCCAGATGGCACTCCTATCCCTCTTCAACTCTCTCAAAGAGGAGGATCAGCCATGACATCCTTCCTACCATCTACTCCTCAAGGATCGATACTTCTGATCTGCGTCATAATATTCTTTGGTCTTTCGATATACCTTCCGTGGAAGGGGAAGGGTTCGGCAACAGCAGTTATCTCCACCTCGATCATTATTATTTTTGTTTTACAGTTGATCTTCACATCAAGATGATATACGACCTGCCGTTCATGAGCGGTATGGGGAATATCACATCCTCGGAATTGTATTGAGAGCTTGGATTCTATCCCCGATCCATTGTGGATGATCAGACCATCTACCAGTTCATCACCTCCACTTACCTTCATGCGAACTTCCTTCATCTGATCTTCAATTTTATTGGACTTTTCCTTCTCGGGACACAGCTTGAGAGGAAGATCGGTTGGTACAGGTCCCTGATCCTCTATTTTGGTTCAGGGGTGGTCGCTGGAGCCGTCGTTCTGATGATCTCACCCTTTGATGCTGTAGGACACTCGATGAATGTCCCCTCGATAGGGGCATCCGGTTGTATATTCGGCATCCTTGGGGGTTACTGGTTCCTGTATCCCAAGGACAAGGTGTTCTTTCCATTACCTTTGTTCTTTATCAGGATTACAAATCAATGGCCCATTTCACTTATCTTCATGATCTACGGTGGAATCACGGCATTCTTCCTGCTTATCGGGACCAATGATAATACAAGCCACATTGCTCACTTCGGTGGTCTTGTGGGGGCATTCCCTATTGCAGCTTTGATCAGACCGCCTGACAAGGAGGAGAAGATCAAGAAGCTCAGACAGAGGACCTGACGGCCTTTGCCAAGACAAAGAGCCAGAAGCAATATCTGAAAAAGGCAATGGAAGCGGATGAGGAGGATGTCAGGAATGCATGGCTGGATGAGTTCTTTCAGTCCATTATCTGTCCCAAATGCTCATCCTCGAATATGGCCTTCGAGAACGGAAAAGCACAATGTCCCAGATGCGGGCATACCATCAGGCCTTAATGGATGCCTGGGCCGTGATTTTTCCCTAAAATGATAGATTTCATACATGTATAATATTAGACATAACCTAAAATATGATTAGAGAGCTAATAAAAAAAAAGGGGGATTAAAAAATGGAACCAAGAATAGAATGGCTCGGTCATGCATCATTTAGGATTCATACTTCCAGAGGGATCATCTATTTGGATCCCTGGAAGATCTCAGGTGCTCCAAAAGCGGACCTTATCCTAATAACCCATACTCATATGGACCATCTCAGCGAAGATGATATATCCAAACTAAAGAAGGATAATACCATCATCATCGGCTCCAAGGATGTATCAGATACCATTCCGGGGACTGTATCTGTTGTGCCTGGTAACATCAAGAAGATCGGAGCTATCACTGTTGAAGCTGTGAGGGCCTATAATCCGAAGAAGGAGTTCCATCCAAAGGAGAACGACTGGCTTGGGTTCATCATTGAGGTTGATGGAACCAGGATCTACCACACGGGGGATACCGACATCATCCCGGAAATGAAGGATCTGAAAGATATTGATGTGGTACTCATTCCTGTCGGGGGAACTTACACAATGACCCCGGAGGAAGCCTCCAAGGCAGTGGGTATATTCAATCCCAAAAAAGCGATCCCAATGCACTGGGGAGATATCATTGGTGGAAAGGATGATGCCATCAAGTTCAAGGAATTGGCGGCCTGCAAGGTTGAAATACTTGAAGCAATGAAATGATCTATAACACATTCCCTTTGATCCTCATAGGATCTGAAACCATTCCTCCACTATAGAGGGGAGAATAGAAGGAGAGAGGTGGGCCATCCAGACAGTTGGGAAGTGAGAATATCTTGATTTCCGGCTCACCTTCGAGAAAACCATGTTCCATGATCGCATTTCTCATGTTCATTTGGGCCCTTGATCCCTCTGAAAGGTTCTTGAAGATGCCCAATCCCACAACCTCTGTGTGATCGAAAGCTATTATCATGAGATTGTTGGGCATCTGGTCTTCGTAGAGTCGAAAAAGCTCCCTTGGATCCAGACCCGGTTTGAATCTCATATGTGTAAAGATCAGTACCCATACCCCATACCCACCACATTGGTTCCATAGAATGGTTTGATATATCCTGTCTCCAGCAACCGGTCCTTTATCTTTCTGAACCTGTACCTGCTGATACCCATCTCATTTATCAGATCGGTCTCCTTGCATTCTGGTCGTCTCACGATCTCCTTTAAAACTTGAAATGATCCTTCATCCAGTACATCCTCTTCAGGTCCATCCGCCATATCAAAGAATTCGGACCAATCTCGAAAAGCCGCAAATTGTGCAGGAGTATCTGCATCGAGTTTTGGAACCTCCCGATCTCCCACATGCTCCTCAAGGAGTCCCTGAACATCGAAGAACCGTTCGATCTTTAGGTCTTTTAGTGAGAATAGAGAATGATGTATGGATCGAACCGGGATATCCATTGATTCTAGGAGGTTGCCCTTTATCCTCATCATCCTCTTGAGGTTGGTGAAATCACTTACAATATGGAATGATACTCCGTTGTTTCCCTCCAATATGCTGAAGATAGGAATGCTGAAGAATCCATCATCGGCCATAATATTCAGGTCCTCAGCCTTTTGTTCCAGGTTGAAGGAGTCCATTGAGCTGCCATGGCTGACGACCAGTATCTCCAGACCAAGCCTTCCGTAATTTGGAACGTAGTATTTCGAGAGAAGTCTCCTTTTCATCAATGAGTTCTTCAGCTTGTTGAATGTGAACAGGTTCATTCCGATGGCCTTCGATATATCCGTATCGGAATGCTCCGGATTGCGCATGAGGGCTAGCAGGACAGCGCTTTCATTCTGCGTCAATCCCTCGATGGACATAGATATCATAAAGGTTTCAAGGGGTTTTTTACTTTTTTGTATCGATCTGATAATCCAAATACAATAATATTAAAAAATTATCTAATATTTTTAATATTCTTGTTCTATCCTTTGAAAAAATAGCCATAAACAATAAATATACCTCTGTTTTAGCCAGATTAAGGTGAGATGATGTTCACGGAAAGGGTCGGCCAACTTACAAATAAATATCCCTGGCTTTGCATCCTTGCAATTCTTCTGATAACTGCGGGGGCTACAGCCTCCATGGTGATCTTCCCGATGGAAACATCATTCAGCAACGAAGACTTCCTTCCCGACATCGATGTTGCAAAGGCAAACTCCCTTTACTCGGAAACCTTCACCTCTTCATATCCATTCATAGTACTCATCAGAGGTCAAAACGGAGATCTGGTAACACCTGAAGGATTCAGTGACATGGCAGAGCTCTCAGATCTACTCGAGAAGGATGATACATACCAGGAGTGGGGGGATGAAGGATCAGCTGGTCCCGTATCCGCTGCTTCTGCAATGTTCGACCTCAGAAATGGTGCCGATCATGCCGACAACATGAAGATGACAGCATCCATGGTCTCCTCCTATCTCGAGATCATTGATTCGCTTGTAAATTCTTCCCTTACATTTTCCGAGGACCTTTCCGAACTTACAGAGGGGGAGGACCCAACACCGCTGGTTTCCTCTTTCTCCCTGGATATCCAGGAAATGATGGACGAGGTCGAGATCCCTTCTTTGAATACTACCACACCGGAAACCGCAATGGAATACTACTCATCATTCAATGATACTGAAGAATTCAAGTTAGAATTGGCAGATCTGCTTGCCTATGACATCTCCGGACCCGATGTCCAATCGGCAATCGGAGATCTGAACTTCTTTCCGGAAAATGCCCAAAGGACCCTTGATGCTCTTTCAGAGGCAAGGGATGGGATCGATGAATACATCGATATGTTAGAACTTACACCCGGTCAGAACTCCTCCCTCAGGGACCTCCAGAGTAACATCGATGATGCGATAGAAAGACTTGAAGGAACCTCTGAAATATCCCAGACCCTTGGAAATCCTCTTGTGTTCGGACAGGTGACACGGACATTCAGTATCGGCCAGTTCTTCCTATTGAATTTCCTCACAGAGGATTTCGACCCTTCGGTCAACAGTCTCTCCGCAAAGGGAGGAATGGTCCTTGTGGACCTTAACTATTCATTGGGGGAAATGGAAGAGAATGGACAATTGAACAAGCTCCTTGAAATAGAGGGGAACCTGTCCAAGGTCGTAAAGGGGATGGATGACAGGTCCGATCAGTCGATGCACTCAATGGCATTTGCCAAGATCAATGAGAAGATCACCCAGGCAAGCAATGATTCGATGCAGATCCTTCTTCCTCTGGCCATGATATTCGTTCTCGTGATCCTGTTCTTCATTTACAGGTCTGTGATCGACATCGTTCTGAATATCATTGCCCTTGTAATGGCTATCATTTGGATGTACGGTTTCGGTTCACTCATGGGGTATTCATCCAATCCGATGATAACCGCCGTCCCGGTCCTTCTGGTAGGATTGGGGATCGACTACGGCATTCATCTGACCATGAGATACCGAGAAGAGATCAGAAAGGGCCTGACCGTGAGGGAGGCACTGAAAGAGATGTCATCCTCTGTAGGAATGGCGTTACTTCTGGCAACTTTCACTACAGTGTTCGCTTTCCTATCCAATCTATCATCACCAGTGGGTCTGATCCTCCAATTCGGAGTAATGGCAGCAGTTGGCATTTTCGCCAGTTTCGTAATAATGATGGTATTCCTCCCTTCCACCAAGAGACTGATTGACGTTTGGAGAGCGGAAAGGAAGAAGAGCCTTTTCAGGGGGATAAGGGAAGGTGAGTGCGATCTTTGTGAGAGGGAAAAGGTGAACAAGAGGCTATCGAACAGGGTGATCCTCGCCCTCAGTTTAAGAGCAGAGAAACATCCCATAGTCATACTTGTCTCAGCAGTGATCCTGACTTCTGTAATGTTCGGATTCGCGATCCAGAGCGAGGTCACTTTCAGCGTAAACGACTTCCTTCCTGACGGATTGCAGGAATCAGAAGATATCAGTTACCTCATCGGCCAGTTCAGACTGGGTGGAAGTGGAGATACAGGTATAATAATCGTTGAAGGGGATATTTCGGATCCGAAGGTCCTCTTGGCAATGGATGAGACAATGAAAAATGCAGTTGACCTGGATTCCAGATTCCTGACCTATGAAGGTACGGGCAGTTCTTTACGACCCAAGGCTGATTTCATCCTGTATTCCCTGAAGGACACGGCGAATATGTTAGGGGCCCTGGACCCCGATGATCAGTTCCTTGCGGATTATTCGGATACATTCGATCTGGAAACAGGTCTTCCTCTGGAGAATTCCACAAAAGGGGACATCGAAAAAGTGCTTGTAGATTTCTATGAGGATTATCCCTCCCTCGCAAGGAGAATGATCCATGTCCAGGACGGAAAGGTCGACATGGCAGTGATATCATTCGTTGTGGGAACTGAGGACGATGACCAAGCTTGGAAGTTATTCGATGAATTGAAGGATATTGTGGGACCGCTCAAGGATATGGAGGGGGATGGTGTGGAGAAGGTGTCCATAACCGGATCCACGATCCTGATGGCTGTTATCATTGAGGCCATAAACAACTCTCAGATCAGGTCACTTGTCCTGACCATCATTGTCTCCTTTGTAGCCCTTACGATAGCCTTCTTCATCGAGGAGAAGTCCCTCTTCCTTGGAGGTGTAGCAACACTCCCCGTGGTCTTCTGTGTGATCTGGATAGCAGGAACGATGTATGTGACAGGGATCCCTCTAAACGTTATGACCATCACCATAGGTGCCTTGACCGTAGGATTGGGAATAACCTACGGCATCCATATAACCCACAGGTTCATCGAGGACGAAAGGAACGAGAGCGATCTCCTTGAAGCTTCCAAGAAGACAATAGTGAACACTGGATCGGCCCTCTTCGGAGCGGCGTTGACCACGGTTGGCGGTTTCGGACTTCTATCCTTTGCCACAATGCCGCCCCTTCAACAGTTCGGCCAGGTGACAGCCCTTGCAATACTCTATTCCTTCGTATCATCGATAATAATCCTCCCGGTCCTTTTGATATTATGGGCAAAGAGCAGAAGGAAATGGAGAGCCCGCAAGGCTAAATAGACAGGTGGAATCTCTTAAATATCGAAGCGGCCTAACTTTGACCCGATGAAGGTCCTAGGGATAGAATCCACAGCTCATACCTTCGGTGCAGGTATTGTGGAGGACGGAAAGATCCTCTCTAACGTGAGAGCCATGTATATCCCCATGGAGGGAGGTATCCACCCCCGGGAAGCCGCGGACCATCATGTCGAACAAGGTACCTCTGTGGTCCACGAGGCGCTTCTGAAAGCAAATGTCAGTGAGAGTGAACTGGACCTGATATCGTTCTCCAGAGGACCTGGCCTGGGACCTTGCCTGAGGGTGGGTGCGACCATAGCCAGAGTGATATCTATCAAGAATGAGATCCCTATCGTTGGTGTAAACCATTGTGTTGCACATCTTGAGATAGGAAGATCCCTTGGAGCAGAGGACCCGGTGCTCCTTTATGCATCAGGGGGAAACACCCAGATCATTGCACATGTCAAGGGAAGATACCGGGTCCTTGGTGAGACCCTTGACATAGGTATCGGAAACATGCTGGACAAGATCGGAAGAGAACTTGGTATGCCTTTCCCTGCAGGACCTAAGATCGAGAAACTTGCTCGTGGTGAGACGGTCCCGGAGGTTTGGGAGAAGGAAGATACGAAGATCAAGTTCATCGAATTGCCTTATTCAGTGAAAGGTATGGATGTCTCTTTCTCAGGTGTGATGACAGCTGCCCTTTCTCTGAGGGATAAAGGTGTGGACATCCCATCCATCTGCCATTCCATCCAGGAGACTTGCTTCTCCATGCTATGCGAGGTTTCGGAAAGGGCCATGGCGCATCTCGGTTCGGACGAACTGCTCCTGGGAGGAGGCGTTGTATGTAATTCCAGGCTGCAGGAAATGGCAGGGATAATGGCCGGAGAAAGAGGAGGAAGAAGCTTCGCACCTCCAAGGGACCTTGCAGTTGATAACGGGGCCATGATAGCTTATCTCGGGGAGACAATGCACAGAGCGGGCATTTCCCATTCCCTTGAAGAAACGGTCATTGACCAGAGGTTCAGAACGGATCAGGTAGATGTCATCTGGAAAGATGACAAGGTCCTTACTCGAATCACGACCCCGGGGACCGTTGACCTCGATTTAGGAGAGGTCCCACCGGATGGAACCATCCTTGGAAAAGGGGCTGAGGCCGTGATCACCTCGATGGATTTTGGCGGGATACCTTCTGTCGAGAAGAAGAGGAAGCCAAAAGGATACAGGATCCACGAATTGGACAGTCTCCTGACCTCCAGAAGGACCAGAAAGGAGGCAAAGATGTTGATGGCGATGAGGGATATCGGGATCAGGACCCCTTATCTTCTGGATATCGAACCAGAAGCTGACCGCCTTGTCCTCGAATTGATAAGAGGACCCAGGCTTGCCTCATGCCTGAACGTCCTGTCACCTGTCCAGCAGGGATCTGCGATGAGGAAAATGGGTGAGATCCTGGGAAGACTGCATGGAGCAGGTTACGTCCATGGTGATATGACAACATCCAATTTCCTGATCACATCGATGGTCGAAGACAATATCGACCTCTGTCTCATCGACACATCATTATCCGACAGGACAGAAGAGTTGGAGAGAAAGGGTGTTGACATCAGGCTGTTCACAGAGGTCTTCTCATCCACTCATCCACAACTGATTGAATTAGAGGAACTCTTCTTGGAAGGATACATCAGTTCCAATCCAGGATACAAGGAGGTCCTGACGAAGGTAGATGAGATCAATTCAAGGGGCAGGTACATGTCACAGGATTGAAAATCACTGAGGTGAAAGGAAATGAATATATTATTCATAACGGAAAATACGGGAAAGATCAGGGAAATTTCCCGCTTTCTTTCGGGCTTGGACATAGAATTAAGTATGGAAGAGGGACCATTCATAGAGATACAGGCGGACTCTCTGGAAGAGGTCGTGACCACCGGAATGGACCTGCTAACAAGGGATAGGAAGTTTGATGTGCCCTTGATAAAAGAGGACAGTGGATTGTTCATTTCCTCCCTGAACGGTTTTCCCGGTGTCTATTCTGCATATGTTCAAAAAACAATAGGGAACAGGGGGATCCTCTCCCTGATGAAGGATGAAATTATTCGGGAAGCTGTCTTCAGAACGGTCATAGGTCTTAGGATACCGGGGGAGGGTCTTTCTCTGCTCAGAGGCGAGTGCAAGGGAAGCATTGCACTAGAGGAGAGGGGCAGGCAGGGTTTCGGTTATGATCCCATATTCATTCCTCAGGGAGAAGAACTGACTTTTGCAGAAATGAGTCTGGATGAAAAGAACAAGGTCAGCCACAGGACAAGAGCCGTTCAAAGAATGGTGGAGTTCCTGGAGAAGAGGTAATCATGGTATCTCACAGTTCAAAAGGACCTGAAGTATACCGTCCTTAACCTGTTCTGCCGACTCGTGCTTTTCTTCGATGTGAACCCTTTCCTTATGTGCCTTCAACTGGTCCATTATCTCATTGAAACAGACAACCTCGGACCGGGTCACGCGTCTTACCGGAACCCTCTCGAGGGCAATGTCATCCACCTCAATATCGTATTTGAGGTGGCAGAAGTTCAGGACCGCGTCATCCTCACCGGTAAAGAACCCCAATGTCCGATGGGTTGAGGTCTGGTAGGTCCTGAATATTGTCAAGGTCCGTCCTTCCATAATATTCCACTGGAGATCAGAATATTAAGGATTAACAGGGGAGGTCCCCGAGAGGACCCCACCCCTCCATTTCCAGTGGAATAATGATATTATCGCCTAGGCTTCCACAGGATTTCAGATAATACCATACAATAGGTATTGAGCCAGTTCCTTGAACCTAAAGAAAGTTATTTGATTTAATTAGTCAATATACAATTCGAGATGAGGATGGAAACATCAGAATTGATCCTGTATCATCTGGATAATTGCAGTGATGGAAGGATTCGATACTGATCATCATGGGGATCCTTGTATTCCTCTTCACAAGGAACAGGGGAAAAGATTCCGATGAGGAATAGAGGACCATATCAAGGATTGATGAGTATGAAGATCCTTTCATACATCAAAAAGAATAAATGTAAGACATGTCTTACACATCATTGGTAATCAAATGCATGCATCAATAATCAGGGTATCATCCAAGGGCCAGATAGTCATACCTGCTTCATGGAGGAAGAGCATGGATGTCAATGAAGGCGAGGAACTCATAGCTATCTGTGACGGTGACACATTGATGATAAAGAAGATCAGTTCCACATCCCTGAAAAAAGAATTCGATGACACCACCAGGGCCATAAGAGAACGTATAGAGAATTCGGATGTGACGAGAGAGGATGTGAAGACAGCCATCAAGAAGGCAAGGGATAATTGAATGGATGTAGTTATTGATACCAACGTATTCATATCAGGCTCACTCTGGAATGGGAACGAATCGAGGATCATTGATCTATGTATCAACGGATCACTCAGGAACCATTCCACCATGGAGATATTGTTGGAAATAGAGAAGGTCCTTGCCTATCCTAAATTCTCCCTAACCAGTAATGAACAGGACAGGCTTCTAAGGATATATATGGCATTTTCGAATATTATTTCAGTAGGTTTTGAAGAAAACGGTACATGTCGTGATGAAGATGATAATATGATAATTGCCTGTGCAAAGGAATCACCCGCTGAAATGATCATTACAGGTGATGAGGACCTCCTTTGTATGAAAGAGATCGATGGAATTCAGGTTCTCAGATCGGTTGATGTGTTGAACATAATTCCCACTGTAATCAAAGATGTAAGAAATGAAGAGGAAGGTCCTTCCGATTCGGAGGAAGATATCCTCGGGGAAAAGGAACAAACCCCTGAAGAAGATCCTTCCATGAATTTCGAGGACAAGGACCTCTTAAAGGATTGAATTGATATCAAATTCCAAGGACCTGACCATTCTGGGAAGAAAACCAGGAGAGATCATCAAGAATCACAACAACATTCTACTCCCGGCAATAATGACTGGAGTATTAGTTATCATATCTTCAGCATTGCTCATCTTCATCCCGAGGAGAAGAAAAACTATCATTGAAGAATGACCGCCATCTGCGATCATTTTTATCTCTGAGATATTGATGAAGATAATACACCTCATCAAGTTCAACTTAATCACGGTTTGAAAGTTATTACCCGATCTCATATTGAGAGATACGTTTTCGGATAATGTGCCGAATATGATTAAATAGACTCTCTTTCATAGGGAAAGGAAGATGAAAACCTTAGGTACTATGTGTGGACCGTGACGATGATCTTGGAGAGAAGGCCAAGGTGACCAGTCCCGTAATAGGAAGAAAGAACAATCTGAAGGCTGTAATCGCCCTCGGTATCGAGGATCCGGAGGATTCCGATGCAAATGTTATCTTCATGGGTCTCAACCTCTACAAGAAGTACAAGGACCTTGGAAGAGAGGTCGAGATCGCTTCCATCTGCGGGGACCGGATGGTCGGAATGCAGTCGGATGCAAACCTCATAAGACAGTTCTATGCGGTCCTGGAACAATTTACACCTGACAGCGTGGTCCTTGTATCCGACGGAGCCGAGGACGAGGTCATCCTGCCTTTGCTATCCCAGAGGGTCCAGATAGAGCACATCGCAAGGGTTGTGGTGAAACAGCAACAGACCCTCGAATCCACTTACTACATAATCACTGAAGCTTTCAAGAGCCCCAAGATAGGAAAGAAGGTGATCGTCCCCATTGCTCTGATGCTCATGCTTTGGGGCATACTGATGGTCTTCAAATTCGTGGAGGCCGCCATAGGATTGATGATGACCATCTTCGCTCTCTTCCTGCTTATCAAAGCCCTCAACATCGAGGACCAGATCACCCGTTTCATGGATGATATGAAAGATGCCATGCGAACCAGAAGGTACCTTCTATTCGGAAGTGTTACATTATCCGTAGTACTAATAACGGTAGGCGTGGCAGTTGGATTCTTCAAGGCTCAGAGCAACAGGGATCTGGTGGATTTCGTCTACTACTTCCTTGAAAATGTCTGGCCGTTCATTCTTGCAGCTGCATTCATATACACACTGGGAAATTCCCTGGACACATATTTCAGAACAGGGCAGTTCGTCAGGTCCACAGGGGTTATATTACTCTCCCTGGGCGCCATAGGATTCATCAGCTATACTACCGTCCAATTCATGGGATATGCTTTAAAGCTGGAGAGCAATTTTGATATCTGGGACAACCTTCCACCCTTCCTGGCCGGTCTGATACTCCTGTTTGCCAGCGGTATGGTGTTCATCTACAACAGAGGAAGGTCCGGCGGCAGCAAGAAGGTAGGCTGGCTTAGATGACCGATAGTGGGTGATACAGGATGGATATGGGAACCTGGATCCCCATTTACAAGGAGATTGCTAAGGACCTATGCCTTTCAGAGAAAGATGACCTTGAAGCTGCAAGAGAGCTAATCGATCATCTTAGAAATAATCCCAAGATCCAAGAGGGAAAGAGAGTCCAGGATAGAATGAAGTTACTGATAGAGAACAGGACCTGTTTCATCTTCGGAGGAGGGCCTTCCCTTGAGGAAGAGGCGCTTAAGCTCATCTCCAGAATAGAGATCGATCAAAACAGGGATCATCTAACATTGATCACAGCTGACGGAAGTACCTTGGGTACTCTATAGAGCAGGTGTCATTCCGGACATCATTGTCACGGACCTGGACGGTGGCATCGAGGACCAGATCGGGGCTGTCAACAAAGGAGCTGTGATGGTAGTCCACGGACACGGTGACAACAGAGAAGTTATCAGGGATACCGTTGGAAAACTAGAGGGAATGGTCATTGGCTCCACGCAGTTGGACCCCGAAGATGTTCCCGGAGCTGTCAACTTCGGAGGATTCACAGACGGGGACCGTTCCGTTCACCTTGCGGATTCACTCGGAGCTAACAAGATCATACTCATCGGTTTCGATACCGTTAATGTTGGAAGTAAACTTGATGATGGTGGAAAGCGGAAGGACCTGAATGATCAATTGAAGGAAAACAAGTTGAAGAAATTGAAATGGGCAGAGGTTCTTCTGAAGTTAGTATCAAGGACCCCCATCCAAGATTTCAATAATATGGGAATTGACCATTTCTGATAGACCTCCCAACAACTGGGAATGTTTATATATCGGGATGTTTTAGCCGGGAACCTACGGTGATACCATGGGAAAGAGCCTCGATCCCGAGATCAGAGAGATCGTCGAGACAAGACGTCTCGTGAAAAAGATCTGCATGAGATGCTATGCCAGGAATCCCATGAAGTCCCTGCAGTGCAGGAAATGCGGATACAAGGGTCTCAGGATTAAGGCAAAAGAGGCAAGAGGTGGATGATCCTTTTCCCTGCTTCAAGACGTTATCCTTTTCAATATCCATGACCATACGCTCCGTAGATGGGTACTAGATATCTTTGTTCAAGAACAGAGTTGTTCAGACTTCTTGACATCGACATAGGTACAAAACCTCTTTTCATTGGCTCTCCTCCCTCATTCCTTGAATGGTTGTCAAGGATAATACCAGGAAATGCTGTTACATTGGGCACCATCTCTTCCATACCATCTACTTCAACTTTTGACAGGGTTATCATCTGGAAAGATCAACATTTTGAGGATCTGGTCAAGGACATTGGGACCCTACAAGGTCATCTGGATGAAGAAGCAACAATATGGTTGATATCACCACTAGGCAGTGGACAGGTTGATGAAGGGAAGATCTTCAGATCTATTGGCGAACCATTCCCCCTATCAACAGACCATCAGATCAGAAGGATCTCTGTCGTCAAGATATAGAATAGGAATTCGGTCAAATTCTTTCAATCGAACGAGAACAATGTCGATTGGAGGTTCTCGGAAAGGAGCTTCCGGGCAGTTTCCCAGCTCCTCCTGGATTCCGGGGGAAGGTCCTTGTTCTTTCTGATCCATTCAGAAAGGAATCTTCTGGTAACTGGATCGCTTGGGTATCCACTGCCGATTTCCTTTCCCAGGTCGGATCCTATTCGTTCGATCTCCCTATCCCTGGTCACCTTGGCTACTATTGATGCCATTCCCACGATAGGATCATCCCTGTCAGCCTTATGTTTGGATATTATCTGAGGAACCTTTGATCGGAGTAGCATGCCAAGTTCGTTACCCACGTCCTTTCCGAACCGTTCCTCATTCACATCAGCTGCATCGAGCATTATCCCCCCTTCACCCCTTGAAGGACCTGTGAAAGATGCTTTGATGCCCTCAGGCAGTCCAGAATGGACCACCGGTCCTCCTTCTATCAATGTTGCCAGAGATGATGCAAAGGCAAGGACCTCAAGCCTGTTCATTGTCATTGACTCTCTGGCTTCATCTACTGACCCTGCAGGGATCACCACTATCCCGGTTGAGATCTTTCCAATTGAACGAGATAGGACCTCCTCTCTTTTACTGGCTGAGAGCATTTTTGAATCCTTTGCACCCATGTTTTTTATAGATCCAGGATCGAGGCAGTAGACAGAAGCAACAACTAGAGGGCCCAACACGGGACCTCTTCCAGCCTCATCAACCCCCATGACCATGGACCGATCATGGTCTTTTGAATGATAACCATTTTCCATTTATCATGCAAAATCCTAGAGAAGTATTATATCGCTCCGTTGAAACTCAACCGTCCATGAAATGGAGGGAGCTCCTCGATCGGTCCGTCTCTGAAAGAAGGACGATCCTATGCGTTGGACTGGATACGGATATGAACAAGTTCAAGGACCTGGGCATAGTGAACCGTTCCCAGTTCGAGATAAACAGGGAGATCATCGACAACACTTACAGACATGCTGCTGCCTACAAATTGAATATGGCATTTTACGAAGCTGAAGGCCCGGAAGGAATGAGGGACCTGAAAAGGACCGTGGACCTGATCAAGGGATCACATCCCGAAATACTGGTCATACTGGATGCGAAGAAGGGAGATATCGGGAACACCTCCAAAGCATATGCGAGAGCTGCCTACGGCCATTTAGGGGTCGATTCAGTTACCTTGAACGCTTACATGGGACGGGATGCCGTTGACCCGTTCTCAGAGGACCCGGACAAGCTGAGTTTCGTTCTCTGCAGGACCTCCAACAGGACGGCTTCCGAGGTCCAGGACCATGGTGATGGGGACCGACTGTTCCTTAAGATGGCAA
Organism: uncultured Thermoplasmatales archaeon; assembly: GCA_963807965.1. GTDB lineage: Archaea > Thermoplasmatota > Penumbrarchaeia > Penumbrarchaeales > Penumbrarchaeaceae > Penumbrarchaeum. The sequence continues at coordinate 120,070 of CAWEDU010000021.1, read as the reverse complement.
GACTTGTCAAAGTATGGAACCGAAGCGGAAACCTTGGACTAGTTGTAGGGGCGACCTTCCCCGATGAAATGTCCCTGGTAAGGAAGGAGATCGGATATGAAATACCTATATTGGTCCCTGGTGTTGGAGCCCAGGGAGGGGACCTGGGAAAGGTCCTTGAAATGGGAACTGACGAAAAGGGAGGAAATATCTTGATTAATGTCTCAAGGGGTATCATGTTCGCATTCGATAAAATGGGAGTTCCGGATTCTGAGATGGGTATGTGTGCCTCCGAAGAAGCAGGATCATACAAGGGGAGGATAAGAGAAGAATTGGAGAGGTGTGGAAGATGGTAAAGATGAAAATGGGAAAAGAAGACCCTGAACCAGGGATCAAACTAAGGGTGAAGAGAAGCCCGATATCAGGTTCAGGGATTGCCAGGGTGCACACGACCGTTATCAAGATGGCTGAGTTCGAGGAGGGTAAAGCAGCCGAGGTATCCAAAGGGGATAAGAAGAGGGTCATGAGGCTTGTTGCGGATGACATGATGGAAAAGGGGAGGATCTCTCTCAGGGTACATGACCTCGAAAAACTCGATGCAAAAGAGGGGGATGAGGTCTACCTCAACCCGGTAAAGGGAATGGGGGAAAAGATCACGAAGAGACTATCCTTCCTCCGGAAGAAAGGGGATGAAAAATGAAGGATATCCTTGAAAGAAAGGATTCCAGGTTGAAGGTCCAGACAGTGCTTGGGGCGGTGAAAGAGAGGCTGGTTGAGTATAGATTCAATATCGACATATACGATCTGAAGGATGGTACCCTGACCGGGAGAAGGAATACACTTGACAAGATCGTGCTTGGGCTTTACAGGAACGTATCCGTTCTGGTGAAGAAAAATGATAGCGGTCAGACAGGTAACCTTTCCATCACCTTGGAGTGGGGGGGCCTCCTCTTATCCAACATTCTGACATTCGCTTTCACATTCCTTGTAGCCTATGCAATACTGAAGGGAGAGGGTCTGATAGCATTCGTATATTCCATACCAGTGGGTTTCCTGTTCGTGATCCTTAATCTTGGATTGTTCATCATGATGAGGGTAAGGATCCGAAAAAGGATCAAAGAGGACCTCAAGGACTTGGAAAAAGAAGAGAGAAGGAGGGGTAGGTCCTCCCGTTGATCCTCTCACAGGATCTCGCTTTCCTCGATCATCATCACTTCCTCGGTATTGATATCCCTTCTCTTCTTGACCAGAACAATGACAAGGATAGGGATCGATACCAAGGCTATTAGTGCAAGAAGGAGAGATATGACTAACACCAGGATAGAGGTCCCTCCTTCCTGGGTCCTCTTCTGGTAATCTTCTTGGGAAAGGACCTCGATGGTAAGAGACTCTTCTCTTTCGTTGGTCCTCCCGGCGGCATCCTCTACTGTCACAATTACATTGAATTTTCCGAGTCCGTCATAGTGATGGGAGACTTCGGTCCCGTATATCCAATCTGATATCTCCCCGTCTCCGAAATCGATCATGAAGCGGTAGACCTCAATATCATCCGTGGACCCCAGGACGCTGAACTTAACGAGACCCATCTCCGCAATAATGGTCCTATTCGATGATAGGACTGCAGTAGGCGGAGAGGTGTCGATGTTGATGTCTCGTCTTCTTACAGGTTCAGTATTGCCTGCCAGGTCCTGGCTGAAGAAATGGACAGTGTTCCTTCCAGGTACAAAATCCATCTCTTGTCCGGTATATTCCTGATATTGGACACCATCCAGGGAGACATATGTTATCTCCGCGGATACAGGTGGAAGGATCGTTCTCAGGCCTAAAGAGGGGGGAATGTCATAGGACCAATCCCCACTTTCAGGTGACCTGTCAAGGACTAGCTCGGTAATCGGAGGAGTGTTATCTATCATAATTTCAAAGGTTTCACCCTCTGCACGGTTCCCTGCAGGATCAACTGCCCAGACAGAGACCGAATACTCACCATCCCCCAGAAGTACCGGGGATGAATAAGAGTAAGGTCCTCCATCAGCGATATCAAACATTATGTCGGTCCCAGACTCCTTAGAAAGTAGTGTCATGTAAGTTGGCACAATACACCACCCTGTGCAAAGTGGGGGATCGAATTCGATCTGCAGGTCCGGAGGGGTGGTGTCGACCTTGAAATATGATGTCTTCACAGTTCCTGCCCTTCCGGAAGATGTTGCAGCATAGTATTGTACTGCCCATTCTCCATCCTCAAGTTCAAAAGGTGACGAATACTGGTAAGGACCCTCCCCGTTCAGCAAGAACCATCCCTCAGCCCCTCCTTCAACCACAAGTGTTACCATGGGAGGTTTGCTGTAGAATCCGGAATCCCCGTCAGGGATCCTGGGATCGACCACAAGTTCGATCGTTGGGTCACCCAGATCGATCTTGATCTCTACCCTTTTGCTTTCGTCTGTCCTTCCAGCAAGGTCCTCTGACCAGTATTCCAAATTCCAGTCCCCGTGACCAGGGCGGAATGGATCGACATATCGGACGGGACCATTTCCAATATCATAGAATGTGACATCCATCTGATCCTCAGTATCAAGACCGATCAATGGATCTGAGATATAGTAACCGTTCTCACCATCCGGGTCTTCAGGATCGATCGATATAGATGTTACCGGGTCGATTGTGTCCACCTTGAATTTAAGCTCCCTTTCATCTTCCTTCAACCCAAAAGGTCCCTGGGCGAAGAAATAAAGAGTGCTCGGACCCTCTGGTGGATGAAGGGATGTAGTATATTCCTGGAAAAGACCTTCGTCCCAGGCATACATCACGTACGATCCCTCTGACGTTTCAAGAGAAATTCCAGGTGTATCCAGGTAATACCCGTTCTTACCTGTTGGGTTCGGAGGGGAGACCAGAACATCGGTCTCCGGGGGTTCAAGGTCAGATATGTCGACCGACACATCGATGGATGAACCAGTCTGGGTGGTGTGAACGATAACGTAAAGTACGTCGTAATCAACATCGAACCCAGACAATCTGTATAGCAATGGTTCCGATCCATCCCCGGAAAGGTTGGCAGAGTATGTCACCACACCTCCATTGGTACCTACCAAAAGAGCATGGACATAGGAATCTGGATCTATAGATATGGAAAGTGAGGGTGAACCTGAGAGGAATCTCAGATAGTATCCTGAATATCTCACTGTATCTGTAATTGTATGGGAAGCCGGATAGGAGCTGGTCTGGAATTCAAGGCTCCTAATCCCAATATCGATCAGATCCTGGTTATATATGCCCCCACCGTAAATGGGATCATCAATGATGTTCGCTCCTTTTTCCTTTGCAACGATATCGTTGAACCTGTCCGCTTCTCCATCCTCGGCCAACTCACCGTTTATCGAGGATACCGAGTTCCTGCTATCAGCTGTAATATCCCTTATGAAATCCTTCCCACCGTAATGATAGGCAAGATATGAGACGAATGCATAGGCCCTGCCATAATCGGCAATGGTCTCGATATAATCCGGAGGCTGTCCTTCATCCCATAAAAGCAGATCGTTCCTTGGATGTGTTTCATAAGTGTCAATGTGACTCTGTATGCCCTGTGTTCCCGGACCTAGGGTTACCCTTGCGGATAGGTCTGCAAGGCCCTCGTTCAACCATACCTCCTCATCAGGATCTAGATCGTAATGGAGAAGATGCTGGAACTCATGGGCCACTATCTCAAAGGACCAGGACCTCGAATACTGCAGGTCCTGAGAATCAACGAAAAGATCGTTCCTGGTAGGGTAAGAGCCGAGGAAGAATCCTCCGGTATTTCCAGGACCGTCTCCGAAATCGTATATCCTGATGTCGATCACATCATATGGATTATCAGGATGGAACCAGTCTGTAGCGTTCGGATATATACTGTCATCGAAGATATCTCCCAATGCCTGTATATCTGAAGATGGGATCGTCAGACCGTCCTCCACGAATATCCGAGAATGTGTATTTTCAGAGACCAGGTCCCAGCTGGTGGGGATCGGATTCGACCTTGTTAATGTGGATCCTTCCGTTTCAGTGGAGGATATCTCCCTAATTATTGAGGTGGCATCCATCGGAGGGAATATCGGACCGTCATGGTTCCAAACATCGGATACCAACGAGATCGCTCTGGAGACGCTGTCTTGAAGATAACCCGGCCATTGAAGGTCTACATCTATGATCTCATCTGTAGCTATGATCGGCTCTATAGCTGATGGTATCAGAAGAAGAAGGACGACAGATGTGATCACTGAGATATATCTCACTATAATGATTCTGACTCGACCTAATTAAACTCGGCGGCTAGAGTTGCAATTATTGAGTCAAATATTATGAATAACCGGATCATGCGACCTCTATACCCGAGGAGGGAGGCGATTTCTTGTTCTTTGCCTTAATATTCACATTTGGCATAGGCATGGGTGGAGGGAGGTTGACCTCCCGGCTTAGGAGAACTGCCACGGGCATGCAGGTCTTCATAATTGAGGAGTGTATCTCCTGTGCTGACTTGTCAGGCATCTGGCCCGACTCGCTCCAGGTCTCATATAGCTCTTTTGCATCATCTCCGGAATACGTTATCCTTCCCTCCAGAGAGACAGTTCCGAGCCCAGTATAAGTGGCAGCGAACCTGAAATCCACTCTGGCCGTATCCTGTTCTGTCAGATAGATCTGGGATATGTTCGAGTTGACATCTATCCTGATGTTCATCTTTGGATTGACCATACCGGCCCTTTTAGCTTCGACATTGAGGAGTTCAGTCCTTGCTACACCCATTTTCCTGCGCCTCCTTGGGACTTTTTCCTATTGCCGTTCTGGTATATCTCATTTTATTTTCGACTACTCATCTCATCACCCTGAGAAACTGCTCCTATCCTTTGAAATGAGCATTTCCCAGATAGAGGGCAGGTCATACAAATGGGTGTCTTTCTGCAGTTATCCTTGGCAAGGATCACCATCAAGGCGTGGAACCTATTGTAAAATTGTGTATCTCCCATTAAATTACTAGTGAGAAAGGTGGCAAGGTCATCATAACCTCTTCCTGGAAGTGCCTCGAGCAACTCCTCCCCGAAGATCCTTCCGAGTATCCTCCTGGTATAGGCATCTATGACAAGGACCGGGAGACCTACTGCGTAACAAAGCATGGAGTCAGCTGTCTCCTTTCCGATACCTTTGATGGATAGGAGGCTATTCCTGGCTTGTGGGAGAGGTATATCGATCAGTGATGTCAATTCACCCCCAAGTTCCACTTGGATGAAGCTGCAGAGGTTCCTTAAATAGATAGATTTCCTGTTGAAATTACCTGCAGGTCTGATCACCTCAGCCAGAACATTCGGGTCGTATGACAGGATATCTGAAAGTGATAACGATCCCTTGGACTTCAGACCCTTGATTGCTTTCTCGACATTGTTCCAGGCTGTATTCTGGGTCAGGACAGCTCCCACAGCTATTTCGAAGGGGGTCTCTCCGGGCCACCATTCTGGATCCTTATAATGGGCAAATAATATCGAATAGATCCGGACAAGGCGAACGGTCCATTGCCCTTCCATAAGCAGCCAAAGTTGATCTCGATATTACCCTTTTGCGGGTAAAGTCCAATTGCCATCAGTTGATTCACCCCACGATGGCAAGACCTAGGGCAGTCCATGATGGGGGAAGACCGGACGGATCATGGAGATATCTGATATTAGATGGATATGTCGATGAGCCGGCCGAACTTGGAGTGCCTCCTTACCTCTCCCCAACTGTCAGATCACTTGCGGGAGGACTGATCTCTGGGGGAGCCAAAGAAGAGGAGATAGGATACCTAACAGTGGACCAGTGGAGGGTCTTGAGAGGAAGTGGATCTGGTCTTTCTGGTTTGAAAAAACTGGAATCCATTATCCTTATTGCTGGATGCGTTGTCCCGGGAAGATACCTAAGAGGGACTCCGATCTCCCCAAGGGAGACCATCGAGCTCTTTGAAGAATGCCAGGCACCTCTACGGATGATCACAGGTGCGGCGGCTTGTCTCCATCAAGTGGATGGGGTCGAGGTCCATACCGGTGACCCAGGGATACTTGGTAATTCCATAGCAACCGGTGGCAAAACATCCTCCCGGGCCAGATCGATCGATGAATGGAACCTGCACCTGATCCTGGGAGCTTTCATTACATCCAGACATCCGGACCATCCCAGCCCACTTATCTGCGAGATCGAGACCTCTGTGGGGTGTCCGAGATTCGTTACAGGGGGATGCTCCTTCTGCATGGAACCCAGGCGGGGACCAGTTCAATTCAGAGAGCCGGAGAAGGTCATTGAGGAGGTCAGGGAGCTCTCGAAGCATGGTGTGGAGAACATCAGGATAGGTGGCCAATCAGACCTTGTCTCATACATGTCAACTGATGTAGGCCGGAGCGAGGTTCCCGAACCAGATCCAGAGGTCGTCTCCGAGTTGATGCTAGGTGTCATGAAAGAACTTCATAATGGAAAAGGTGTCAAGGAGGCTATCGATCTGGGGGGAAGACCCGGGATAGACACCGGAATCGTTCATACCGATAATGCAAATCCTGCTGTGATCGCCGAATATCCCGAACGTTCATTGAAAGCTCTCACAGCAATAAAGGAAGGTTCCACAGGAGGATCGGTACTTGCACTGGGACTGGAATCCTCTGATCCCCTTGTCAAGGAAAGAAACAACCTGAATTCGACTCCTGAACAGACCCTTGAAGCTGTCAGAATTATGAACACGGTGGGAAAAGAGTATGCTCCAAATGGACTCCCTGAACTTCTCCCTGGACTGAACTTCCTTGGAGGCCTTTCAGGGCAGACAGTATCTTCCTTTGGGGCAGATCTGGACCTCCTAAAAAACATACTGAAGGAGAGGCTTCTTCTGCGGAGGATAAATATCCGGCGAGTGATCGGAAACGATACCCCCCTTGAAAGGACCGACAGCGTCGAAAGAATGGGGCTCACAAATGGTTTCAGAAAATTCAAGGATGATGTCAGGTCCACAATAGACCCTCAACTGCTTTCCAGGATGCTACCAACTGGAAATGTTTTGAAGGGAATACATACAGAAGCGATAAGTGGAAATGTTGTCTTCGGCAGGCAGATAGGGTCCTACCCGATCTTGGTCGGGATCCCTCACAGAGTTGGAATTGGAACGAAGGTGGACATAGCAGTAACTGAGGTGTCCTCCAGGTCGATAACAGGATTCGTTACCCCTTTCGACCTGAGTGGAGCATCCTTCCGGGATCTGTCCGCTCTTCCCGGGATCGGGAAGAGAAGGGCAGCTTCCATATTCAGAGCGGTGGGAAGGGGAGATGGATTGCCAAAAGATGCTTTCAAGGACAATGAATGGGTCCTTGAACATTTGGCCCCATTCTGAGAGAAGAAGTAGATTGTAAGCACATATAACGCAAACGATTTTAATAATTGGGCCCCGATAGACGGGTGTAAGGAAGGTGCATCGATGCGATCAAGATGGGTTTCTGTCCTTCTCGCTGCACTGCTGGCTTCCTCCCTGCTTCCATTTTTCATGCAGGAAGGTGCGAACGGTGCTTATAGTGGAGACTTCCCAAGGAACTACAACATGCAGGATTACGAACCGAGTGCCGAGGAGCAGTGGGACCTCGATGTCACTGCAACCGAAGACGGCAAATACTTCGCTGTCTGGGCTGATATGAGGATCTTCCCGGATATCAGATTCTCCAAATCCCAGAACGGCACCTCATGGGGTGACGGTGAATTCAACAATAACGATGTTGTTGTGAACAGTGATTCCGGCGAAGGATTGGACCACTGGGCGCCCTCAATAGCCGCGGACAGCCGCCCCAGGCTTTACTGTATTTGGCTTGATAACGGAGGGGATGGGGTCAGACTGATGATGTCCACATCCAATAACAGCGGAAATTTCTGGGTCCCTGCTTCACATATAAGCGTGGTCACGGGCCAGATCTCTGAACCAGAGATCGTATGGTCGCCCACTGCAGGCCTCGTAATAGTCTATGTTCTGGAGCACGAGAGGGTACCAGGTGGTACTCTCGAAAAGGATATTATGTTCACATGGTCCACCAACGAGGGTGAATCGTTCTCCACACCTGTTTTGCTAAACGATGATGATAGTCTGGAAGACCAGGTACATCCTTCTGTTTCTGTCTCCACAGGTGGAAGGATCGTTGTGACATGGGAAGATTACAGGAATGGGGATTCTGTCTCAGGATACAACAGCGACATATACATGGCCTACACAACAACTGGCCTATCATTTACAGATGATATAAGAATCGGCAGGACAGGAGAGGATGACAAGCAGCAGTATCCTGACGCTTCTTTCTCAAAAAAGGGAGATATTGTGGTGGTGTGGCAGGAATCAACCCTATCAGGATGGAGGGTCAAGTATTCTCTTGGATGGGCGGCGTCACAAGGATGGAACAGGAATATGTCCATCAGCTATCCAGTCACCGCAGAGAACCTTACAATAAATGACCAGTTCAGACCAAAGGTCGGATTTATTGACGGAGCTTTTTCCATAGCCTGGGTAGAGGTTGATATCAGGGATTTCTATCTGGTCAGATGCGCTTACCTGACAAGGATAGGAGACTTCACTATAGGCAACCATATTGTGGACAACAGCATCGACCTTGGGACCTTCATCAATGATCCTGACATATACATCTCTGAAATGTACAGAGAAACCGTTTCTGTAATGGGAACGGGAACAAAGACCCAGGTCTTCTGGCTTGACCAGAGGACAGATCCGAATCCCTCCAATGATCTGAACCAGGACTCAGACCCTTACACCGCAACCGCCATCAAGGATCCTTCTCTTCCCATTCCCCCTGCCGTCGTCCAGGCCACAACGTCATTTGTTTCCTGGGGAGAGGCGACCATCAAATGGGACATATCGCCTGATGTCGAGTTCAAGGGATACTACCTGGCGATATCAAAAGGCACTGATCCACCATATCCAGATGAGAATATTAACAACGGTTCGATCACGAACAGGATCACCACATCGTTCACATTCAACAACCTTGCACCCAAAACCCAGTACTCTGTCAGGTTATTAACCCTGGATCGGTTTGGAAATAGAGCATATTCGAATCCTGTTCAATTCTTCACCGGATCGAATTCACTTCCCAACTTCAAGTTCATTGAGCCTGACGGGATTGATGATGATGTTGACTCGGGTTTGACAATCTCATGGGAATGCTCGGATCCCGAAGAGATCGCGGAGTTCACCATCCACTACGATACAGACCTCGATCCGGAAGGTCAAGTATTCCTATATGGGGGGACCACATCGGATGGAAATGGTTTTGGAGAGTTCTTCTGGAACACGACCAGCCTCCCCTCTGGTGGCTATACATTGAACGCCACTATTTTCGATAATGTCAACGACCCTGTAACCGTTTATTCACCTGCTATCATTGTTACACACAGGACCATTATCAAGGACCACCCCAGGGTCCTTTCGGTGAGTGTGGATGGTGGTGTAGGATCTGCATTTGCTGATTCTTCTGTTACGGTAACATTCTCCAAACCGATCTCCCAGGTCTCATTGAACGCTGATTCAATCTTTGTCCTGGACCCAATGAACCAAAAAGTTTTAGGGACCATCTCGATAAGTGGTGAAGACAGGACGGTCTGGCACCCATCTGTCCCATTGGAGTTCGGAAGTCCGTATACTCTGGTGTTGAAGCCCGGGATCACGGATCTTACGGGCATTGAATTGGATGGGTCCAACATCGGACAGCCTTCAGCATATGAGTTCACGTTCACTACAAGGTCGGATTCCAAGGAACCTATCGTCCGGAAGTGGAGTCCCCAGGGATCGGGAACACCATTGAGACCATCAATAGAAACTGAGTTCGACATACCGATCTCCGCATCCACCCTTAATAGCGATAATATCATTCTCAAAGGTCCTTCCGACAGAGAGATACCTCTAAGCATCGAAACTGAAGATAGTGATCTTAAAGTGACCATGAGGCCTCAAGAACCTCTCTTTTCGAATTCAACCTATTCATTGACACTTCTCACGGGTATAACCAGCCAGAAAGGGCAGAGGCTCGGATCCCAGTTCAAATGGAACTTCACCACAGGGGAACCAGATATGTCAAAAGATACGGACAGCGATTCCACCCCTGATGACCTTGACTGGTTCCCGTACGATCCTTCGGAATCGAAGGATACAGACAGGGACGATATTGGGGACAACAAGGACCTTGATGATGATGGGGACGGGATGCCAGACATCTGGGAGGATAAATACGGATTTGATCCTCTTGATCCTTCGGATGCTGAAGGTGATGCTGATGATGATGGTAGATCGAACCTTGATGAATACCTTGAGAGGAGCAATCCAATTTCCAGTTCCGAGGAGAATGACAACACTTTGGTCTACTACCTAATATTGATGGCAGTGGGAATGATCATTATAATCTCCCTTGTTATCTATGCGGTAGTTTTAAGAAAGAACATTCGAGAGAAGGAGGAACATCGGAATTTCTTCCAGGAGGAATGAATGGGTAACCGTTCAGGGATCAATCAATCGGTGAAATTAAATATCATGCAATGAAAAGACCGCAAATTAATTCAAACCCTTGACAGATTGTCCTCCATCTAACCTCCTCTCGGAAGAGATAGGTGATGTCTATGACCAGACAAATGCTGGTAATAATGATCATATTGACGATGGTAGCCACCTCCGTGCCGATACTTGGCACATTTGAGGCTTCCGAATCAACAGAGGACGGCTATGGCTATCGATATGTTGACACTGAGAAACCTGAGCCGATGCTAGATTTCGGGTACATCGATATCAGAAACGATCCTGATGTTATCGGTTGGGATACCTCGAATTCCAGACTTTGATCTATGCCGACATGGGATTCTCCTTTAATTATTACGGCACCAGTTATTCCAAGGTCTATGTTTCATCCTACTGTTCAATGTCATTCGTTGAGAGCAGTCCTTCAGTCTTACACCAATTATTACAACAAGGATATGCCATCCACCATGACCCCTCGGGGTTTGATCGCTGTCTATTATTACTATTTTAACTGCCACGGAACCACTAACAGCGACAGGCTCCTTCACACTCAGGACCGAGATAGATGGGGAAAAGGTCTTCATTGTCGAATGGAATCCGACAAATGGCGGCAAGTTCCAGGCGACTTCTATACGAAGGAGGTATGATAAAATTCCAGTATCATTCCCTCCCTGGCGGGACAGTCGGATCTTATGTAACAATTGGGATCGAGAATCCTGCAGGGACCACGGGTACCGTCCTCACCAATTATCAGTACCAATCCTCTGACCTCTTCAATCTTCCATACGCCATAGCCTTTGTACCTGATAAGATCGAGATCAAGGACCTGGAGTTGAAGAATGGTGACGGTCGGTGGGGAGACACAATTTATGCAGGATCCAAACCATATCTATTCGAGGTGGAAACGAAACATTCCAAGGGTGCCGATGATATGCTCAGCATCCTTTTGACACTGGGTTCCCGAGCGGGTCAGGAGAATATCAAGCTAATATATTTCCACAGGAACAATACCTTCTCCCAGCTTTCAGGGATACAGCTAGCAAGGATCATTCCTGAGGATTGCATTTTCAATGCCAATGGCGATTATCTTACTGTGGAGTTTGCCGTCGATTTCCTGATGGATTACCCCAGTCAAGACATGAGGAACGTGACAGCCAAGGCATCTGGAAGATCTGCAGTCCCCGACATACTAGATGCAGGTGAATTATACTGGGTTGAGACTGAGGTCGAATGGGATCCGACAAGCTTGACCGCATTCAGAGTATCCGATAAGAGAGTTCTAGCTGAATCGGCCTATGTTGCAGGGGGAGAATCCATAGGCTTCGGAGGATTCAGGGTGGTCTATGAGGATTCGGATATTCAGCCTTCTCCATCCAAATTCAGTGTGAGGGTCACCGATAACTACGGTACTTTCAAGAATGCATATATCCAGCAAGGTTCGGGTCTTGATATCACCTGGAGGTCTGTGGAGGATGATTCCATCAAGATGACCTGGACCTTCGAGATGGTCGGTTTTCCCGAGTTCTCAATGCTTTCCGAACCATTCCAGTTCTCCTTGAACGTTGACACCTCATCTCCCGATGAGGTAGCGGGACTTCTTATCCGTCCTGATTCCAAGACCGATGGTCCAAGTACATATGATAATGACAGGAGCATCTTTGTGAACTGGGAAGAGGTGGAGGATGGAGGCTCGGGAATGGGTGAGTATATCATAAGAGCGGAGATGCCTTCCGAGGGTTTCCAATTGGAGAAAATTGTCCCATCTACTGTCAATATAACAGAGATCGGGAACGAGTTCGGAAAGGAGCTTCCAGAAGGTGAAGTGAATATTTCCGTGCTACCAGTTGATTATGTGGGAAATATCGGACCCGCAATCTGGACGCACATTTTGATCGACCTTACAGGACCGGAATTCGAAATTGTGGATCCCCTACCGGGACAATGGACATTGAGCACTAACCCTGACGTGAAGATAAAGCTCAAGGACAGACTGACCGGTGTGGAAGGAGAATCCGTCAATTACAGGATCTCCAAGGATGGAGGGTACACCTTCGATGACTGGTCAAGCTTCTATTACTTCGGAAGCGACAACGAGGTCGAACGGACCATTAAGCCCTCCCTCAGTGAGGGGAAGGACAACATACTTGAGATCAGGGGTACTGACATTGCAGGGTCCGAGGAGGTCTTCTCGGATAAGATTCCAATATGGGTGGACGCGAGGGCACCCTCGATCACTTTGAGCGAACCAAGTGTCGATGAAAATGGGACAACCGTGGAATGGCTCAGGAACATCAACGAACCTTTAAGGATCAAAGTACATGACTGGAAAGGGGCCGGAGTCGAGAAGGATTCGATCTCTTACAAGCTATCAACTGATGGTGGAAAAACCTTCTCTACCGACATCTCACTGCACGGTGAGGGATATAACAATTCACAGGGTTACTATGAGTATGCCTTCTCCATCAGACAGGAATGGAAGCAGGGCAGTGACAATATGCTGACGATCGAATCAAGGGACATGGTAGGTAGAAAAGCCAACGCCACGTTCCAGATCAGGTTCGATGTGACCCCTACAATATCCCTTCTTTCACCCACACCATTGATGGACCTGGCGGACAACCGTTCTATCCGGTTCCTTCTTGATATCGATGACCCTGACGGTGAGGAAGATATCACGGTCACCTGGATGTCGAACATCGACGGATTGGTAGCAACGGGAACCGATGCTGAGGTCTTCCTCTCCCCCGGTGAACACATCATTCTGATCACAGTTGAAGACGGGATCCATTCAGTAAAAGAGATCTTCAGCCTCAATGTCAGAGCCTCGATCCTGGACGACCCAAGGTTCAAGGACTCAGATAATGATGGGATGAACGATAGTTACGAGAAGGCATATGGTTTGAATCCTCTGGCGGATGATTCGGACAGGGACCTTGATGGAGATGGACATACCAATCTAGAGGAGTATTACGCTGGAACAGATCCTACCGATAAGGGGCATTTTCCAGGATCAGAGATAACAGAGGAGAGATTCCCATTTATCCCCCTTCTCCTGGTGATCCTTGCTCTGGTCCTTTTCGGATTTGCGGGATTCCTTCTTGCAAAGGAGGTCAGCAAGGGAAAGACGAACTATGGTCCACCCCCTATGATCGCACCCCCTCCCTCTCAGGCTAACTTCCCTCCATCCGGAACAATTCGTAGACCTGACCAATATCTGCCTCCACCCAGCAGGTGATAGGTTCAGTAGCGTTTTTCATCTACCCTCTTAGAGTATACTCTCCTGACATTCCTTGCTTGTACAGGAGAGCCTTCCCTGTAAACCATGTTCTTTGGTGTCTTGATCTTGGTTACGACAACCTTATTCCTACCGAAATCAAGGAGGTCACCAACTGCGAACTCCTCTTCAGGAGCAGCTTCCAGGGTCTCGGATTTTGTATTGGCACCTTGAACAATGGCTACTTTAATGATGACGGTGTCGTAAAGCTTGAACCAGATGCAGGATACACTTGAGGCTTCGGCCTTTTCCACCCTGCGGTTTTCAGATTCTATGGCGGTGACAAGGAGATTATGGTCGTCCCACATCATTTCATCGCCAACCTCGATTATCTCCTTTGGAAACAACTCTATGGTCCGTTTTTCAGACCTTCCTCTTTCTGAAACGATGGTATGGACAGTTATGGGCTTCTCCATATCGATGTGGGCAGAATGAATATTCCTGCATGGTACGCATTGGACCGTTCCATCGAAACCGGACTCCATAGTTGGACCCAGTTTACCTCTGAGTATTCGATGAGGTGTCTCCTCCTCGCATCCCTCACAGTAAAGGTAAATGATGGTTCCTTCTGTCATGGCCCCGGCAGTAAAGGTGGCGATATTTAAAATATTTCATGAGAAAGGTTTTACCTCGAACAGCATATGGCCCTCTATGCCTGGATTCGACGGGCTTATTTCCACTATGAAAAAATATGGTCGTGCAGCTGTTGCTTTTTCAGGAGGGGTTGACAGCTCACTTGTCGCTCTGGCAGCAATGAAGGCCTTCGAAGGTGATACTGTAGGGATCATGGTCTTCAACGACACCATTCCGAGCTCAGACATCAAAAGCGCTGAGATCGTAGCAATGGAGATCGGTCTGGAACTGATGATCATCGAAATTGATGTTCTTGTAAATGAAGAGTTCACCGAGAACGATCCTGAAAGGTGTGCGATATGCAGGAAAATGATCATGCCAGAGGTGATCAAGGAAGCTGAGAGAAGAGGGTTCGACCATGTATTGGACGGTGCCAACCGAGATGATCTGATGGATCACAGACCCGGACATGCTGTATCCTCCTCACTGGGTATTGGTCACCCGTTAATTGAAGCGGGCCTGGGTAAGGAAGAGATCAGAGAGATCCTCAAAGCTGAAGGGCTCGATGTCTATCGTAGACCCTCCTCCCCTTGTCTTGCGACAAGAATACCCTACGGCCAAAGTGTCACGATCAAGAAACTCAAAGTGATAGACCACCTTGAGGAAGAGGTAAGGAACCTTGGTTTCGTTGACGTCCGGGTGAGGCTCCATGAGAATGATGATGGGACCTTTACAGCTATCCTGGAGGTCGATGATCCCGAAAAAGCCCTCAAGGTATGGGACAAGATACTCCTTTCAACCGGAAAACTTCCCATATCTCTGGACCCAAAAGGTTACAGACAAGGATCAATGAACGAGGTCCTTCGCCCATAAGGTTTATATCAGACCCCCCGTTTCCCCCATTCCAAACCGCCCATTCCAGTATATGCGGTCAGAAGGTGTAATCGATGTTGACCCGCTTCGAGAAGGCAAGGATCCTCGGGGCCAGGACATTGCAGCTCAGTCTTGGAGCGCCCCCCCTGGTCCAATCGACAGAGGTAGATCCTCTGAGGATCGCCCAGAGAGAGATGGACCAGGGCGTCATACCCCTGACCGTAAAAAGGGACTAGGAGTTGAACAGATGAGCGATATCCAGAATGCCAAGGACCTACTTATCGAAGAGGATGTATACCTTACATCGGGAGTCCATATCGGCACACAGCAGAAGAGCGCAGATATGAAGGACTTCATTTTCAAGGTCAGGTCCGACGGCCTGTACGTCCTTGACATAAAGAAGACCGATGAAAGGATCAAGGTCGCCGCCCAGATGCTGTCCCGTTTTTCCCCTGATGATATCCTTGTGGTATCGGCCAGGCAGTACGGCCAGAGGCCTGTCAGGGAGTTCTCCAACAAGCTGGGATGCGGAGCTTTCCCCGGAAGGTTCGTTCCCGGAACGCTTACCAATCCATCCCTTGATGTTTACAAGGAACCCAGGGTCCTCATGGTCACCGATCCCGCTGCCGATCAGCAGGCCTTGAAAGAGGCTGTCAAGTCAGGGATACCCGTAATTGGCCTATGCGATGCCAATAACGAGACGAAGTATGTTGACCTTGTGATCCCTGCGAACAACAAGGGAAGAAGGTCCCTTGCTCTGGTCTATTGGCTCCTCACAAGAGAGGTCCTAAAGGCCAAGGGAACCTTCAGCAGCAATTCCGATTTCAAGGAAGAGGTCAAGGACTTCGAAGCAACACTCTGAGCTTGCGAAAGAGTTATTGTCTCTCTGAGTGATCACTTCCCCATGAGGGAACCCGCCGTGGCCGGTATGTTCTACTCCGGGTCCGAAAGGGCCCTGAAGAAAGAACTTAAAAATTGTTTTAAGAGGGGACCCGGAAGATCCGAACCTGGGAATGGAAGGAAGGTCAGGGGTATTATATCACCCCATGCAGGTTATACATATTCAGGACCCACAGCAGCATTTGGATTCCTGGCTATGGCCGATGGGGGTCTTCCCCAAACAGCCATGGTCATAGGTCCAAATCATTCAGGCCTCGGAAAGAGGATCGGTGTCTCCATGGATGATATGAGAACTCCATTGGGAGTTGTAAAGGTCGACAGTGAACTCGCCACCTCCATGGAGGAACATCATGATGAGCTGTCCCACCTTAGGGAGCATTCCATGGAGGTACAGCTTCCCTTCATCAGTTTTTTTGATAGCAATATCAAACAGGTTTGCATCTCCATGGGTCATCCCCATAGGGGAGGGCCATGGACATCCGAGGAGGAAGCCGAGCTCGATCATGCGAGAGTGATCTCAACAATGATCCTTAAGGCAGTGAAGGAGACCGGAAGGGATGTTTGTATAATCGCCTCTTCAGATTTTACACACTGCGGGCCTAATTATGGTCTGCCAGTCCCATCGGGTCTCAACGCTGGACAATACGCCAGATCTCTGGACTTGCCGGTCATTGATCTGCTCGTCAAGGGTGATATTGAGGGTGCTCTGAAGAAGAAAAGAGAACTGGGAACCACGGCATGTGGCATGGGGCCGATCACTGCAATGATGCTTGCGGTCAAGGAGCTCGTAAGGACCGAAACACATCTGATGGATTACAGGACATCCTATGATGTTTCTCCTTCCCACAGCGCAGTGGGATATGCATCCATCGTCCTCTATGAACAATAATATCATCTACTGCTTACAATTAAAATAGAATGACCCTTTTCTCAGCCCGGAGGCAGGGAATGGAAATTTCTGTGATCGGCTGCGGATACGTTGGTCTGACCACTGGGCTGGCTCTGGCCGAGCTTGGCAACAGGGTGGTTCTCGTGGATGTGATACCCGAGAAATTGAAGGTTATTGAGGAGAAGAGGTCCCCATTCTACGAACCTGGTATCGAACCTATGCTTGAGAAACATGTTTCTTCAGGTGCAATAACAACATCCATGGATGTTGTTGAGGCTGTTGAAAGGACCGAGATCACTTTCATTGCTGTTGGAA
Source organism: uncultured Thermoplasmatales archaeon (assembly GCA_963807965.1). Classification (GTDB taxonomy): domain Archaea; phylum Thermoplasmatota; class Penumbrarchaeia; order Penumbrarchaeales; family Penumbrarchaeaceae; genus Penumbrarchaeum. The sequence goes on along the minus strand of CAWEDU010000021.1, from coordinate 102,727 downwards.
CACCATCAAGGAAGGATGGCTCCATGGATGACAGCTATATCAGGTCAGCTTCCAGGGAGATCGCTGAAGCGATAAACCGAAAGGATGGGTTCCATGTTGTGGTAATGAAATCCACAGTGGTCCCTGGGACCACTGACAACCTTATCTTCCCCATGATCAAAGATATCACCGGATCAACTGAAAGGTTCGGTCTTGCAATGTGTCCTGAATTCCTTAGAGAAGGTGCGGCCATGCATGACAGTCTGAACCCGGATAGGGTCGTAATAGGGACAAGGGATGACAGGACTTTTTCCGTTCTTAAGAAGCTTTTCGACCCTCTCGATTCTAAGATCCTCAAGACATCCCCTACAGCTGCGGAGATGATAAAATACACTTCCAATTCCCTCCTGGCCACAAAGATATCCTTTGCAAATGAGATATCCAGGATCTGTGAGGATGTGGGGGTGGACGTCTACGAGATCATGGAGGGGGTTGGTCTTGATTTCAGGATCTCACCTAATTTCCTCAGAGCTGGAGTGGGTTTTGGAGGTTCGTGTTTTCCGAAGGACGTTTCCGCCCTAAGACATATTGCAAAGTCCCGGGGATTATCCACTCCAATTCTGGACGGAGTGATGGAAAACAACGATATCCAGCCAGTTCATCTTGTGGACATAGCCGAAAGGACCCTGAAAGGATTGAAGGGAAAGAAGGCCCTTGTATTGGGACTTGCCTTCAAACCAGATACTGATGATATAAGGTCTACAAGGTCTCTCCCGGTTGTGGAGGAGCTGCTCAAACGTGGGGCCTCAGTAGGAGGTCATGATCCTAAAGCAGAGGAGAATTTCAGGATGGAGGCACCTGACATCGAATATTTTGATACCCTTGATGAAGCCCTTCAATGGGCTGATATCGTCTTTCTCATGACCGAGTGGCCGGAGTACAAGTTGATTGACTGGCCCTTACTGGAAAGTGTAGAGGCTGTTTTCGATGGAAGAAGGACCGTGGATCCAGTTTCCCTGAAAGGAAAAAGGTCCTGGTCCATGGGAACCTCCCTTCCCGAATAATGAGCGAGGTGTGACCACTTGAAATGGAAGGGGCGGATAAAGGATGCTGCATATATCGGGCTCGGTCTCTTCCTTATCGGAATGCTGCTCCTAAGGGCTGACGTTACCGACACCTTTGACAGTATGGCAGGGATAGACCCCACTTTACTAGGTTTGGTCCTCCTTCTATATGTTATGAACACAAGCACCAAGGTCTTGAGATGGTTCGCCATAGTCAGAGGTATGGGTGTGACCAAGGCCAGTTGGGTCATCCTTCCCATCTTCCTCTCTTCTCTAGCTTTGAACAACTCCACTCCTGGAAAGGTTGGAGGTGAACCGGTGAGAGCCCTTATGCTGAAAGAGCATACTGGCACTGGGATCTCCAAAGGTATTGCTTCGATTTTTGCTGAGAAATCCCTGGATATCCTAATGATATTGTTCCTGTCTATGATCGGACTTCTTTACCTTATCCTGGAACTGGGTTTCAAGAATGTCGAGGGAATGGTCTATGGGATAGCCATAGGGGGCCTGATAATGATAATCATCATTGGTTCCCTCTTTTCACGCAGAGCATCAGGTCTGATGTCCCGGATCATCATGATATTGGCGGAAAGGGCCTCCGGGAAGAAGGAAACCTCTGTGATGATCAGACTTGCAGTTAAGGTCCAGGGATCCATCGACAAATTCCAGGATTCTCTGGGGATCCTGAGGAGGAACAGGTTCTCATCGGCAGCTGCGATCATGCTGACGCTTGCAATATGGATCAATGAAGCCCTGAGATTGTATCTAATAGTCGGAGCCCTGCCCGGGGATCATTCAATAACCTTCTTAGGTGCAGTGTCAGCGATCTCGATAGCGAACATCTTAGGATTCATACTTCCTATAGGGAGTGGTAATGTGATCGGTGGTGCTTCGGTCCTGGTCCTGTTGACAGGTGAAGAACTTTTATCTACGGCAGCCTCCATCACCGCTGTGGCTACATCCATATGGATATCCATCCCCCTTGGCCTTATTTCCATCTTCTATCTTAGGAAAAGGTCCAGGATCGTTAGGAAGGTGGCGAGATAATGAGCCCCGAAGTTACAACGGTCCTTCTCCTGTTCAATGAGAAGGATAATATCGAACCCTTGACAAGGGACATTTTAGAAGTCTACAGGGAGAATTCCATAAATGGTGAGGTCCTTCTTGGCGATGATGGTTCCTCCGACGGGACAGGAACCATAAGTGATTCCCTGGCAGATGAATTCGAGAACGTCAGGGTCTTCCATCACAAAGCGGATCCCGATCACGGTCATCCAGTGGACAACTGGAACAGGGCATGGACGATCCTTCACGGTTTCCAGAAGGCAAAGGGGGAGATCGTCATCATCATGGATGGCGACAGACAATATGAACCAAAGGAGATACCCCTTTTTCTGGAGAAGATGAAGGAGGGGTGGGATGTGGTCTCCGGGTGGAGGCACAAACGTGCTGATAACTGGTGGAGGAGGCTTCAGTCGAGGACCTACAACCGGATCTTCATTTCCGGATTCTTCGGACTGGAGATCAAGGATCAGAACTCAGGTTTCAAGGCTTTCAGAAGAGAGTTGGCCCTTAGGATGCCCTTCGATCCCCATGGTTACAAAGGTATACACAGATTCATCCTTCCAATTGCCTATGTGACAGGAGCCACGATAACTGAGGTCCCCATAGAGCATTATGACAGACCTGCGGGTAAGTCCTATATCAAGACCACCACCGTTCCATTCATTTTCCTATCAGATCTGATCTTCAGGTTCAGGAGAAGGTTCTCCGGAGACATCAGAAAGATGAAAAAGATCAAAAGAAAGCTTGGAAGGATGCCGTCCCCTTCCGATAGGTTTGCTATTGAGAAAGAAGTGGGAATTCCTCAATTCAAGCAGCCAAAAAGATAAAGTTAATATAATAAGAAAAATTTCCCATATAACATTTATATATACTCATCTTGTCTTTTTTGATGTTCAGTAAGTGAAAATACCCATTCAAAGGTATATTCCAACCAAATAGAGGTGAAAAAATGCAAGGTGGAATCAGCAAGAGAACAAAGATCATTATTCCGGTCTTTATCGTCGGTCTATTCCTTCTATCATCTTTCGCAATGATAGATTTTTCAGCCGATGAAAAGGTTTCGGGCGAAGAGACTATGGACGAGACGGCCGGCATCGAAAGGCTTTCAGGTGTCCTTCAACTGTCAGATAATGATGCAAACCAGCAGTTTTACGGAACAACCCAGTACGATTACTCGGGTGCGGCTGTCCAATCTGGTGATGTCAATGGAGATGGCATGGATGATGTGATCGTTGGTGCCAGAGGTGCTTCAAGCTATGCTGGGGAGATCTGGATCTTCTATGGGGGGACCAATACCGCCTCTGAAGTACCGGATACCAACGCAGATGTTGTCCTATCAAATCCACGAGGCGGATCCGGTTACATGGGAGAAAGCATAGGGGTTGGCGATGTTGACGGTGATGGTATCGATGATATAGTTGCCGGCAACATGTATGCAAACAGTTACAGAGGTGAAGCCTACATTTGGTTCGGGAGCCAGACCTTACCAAGCTCATCAAATAAACCCGATGTTACTTTTTCAGGTGAAGCAGGATATTCTTCCTCAACTTATTTCGGTCAGGACATATGGGCTGACGATCTTGACGGTGACGGTATCGATGATGTAATGGTGGTCGAACCTTACTGGTATGAATATCTCTACAAGAACGAATATTTCGGGGGAAAGACAGCATACATCCAATACAATTATACCGGACTGGCCTTCATATTCTGGGGAAGATCCAGGAGCGAATGGGGTCAGAATGGAGGGCAGTTCAAATGCGATGACGAGGATTGGGATGTCAGGATCAAAGGATGGTGTCCAGCTCCCTCCTCCGGAAGCAGATATGCCAGGATGGGATACTATGGAGGTCAGTGCTTTGGATCAGGAGACTTCAATGGAGACGGATACAATGATCTGGCTATAAGCACTGGATACTATAATTACATCTATTACGACACCAACAGCTATTACAGCTATGGTGGAGTGGTCTGGCTTATCCCTGGAAGGAGCAGGGCTGAATGGACCCAGTGGGGAGGACATTACGATCTGCTGGGCCGACAGGGAGACTATATGATGTTCACCCAGAGGGCTTCATCGGTTTATTCCGGATACAATCCCAGGTTGGGTGACCTAAATGGAGACGGACTGGACGATCTGGCCTTTGGCAGTTACTACGGAGATGGTTACTCCGGGATCGTCTATGTGGTCTTCGGAACAACCTCTGACAAATACAAGAATGGGACATTCTATGACGAATACCCATACGGTGGTTATTACAACGATATCGAAAAGGTCTGGGACATAAGGATCACCGGAGAATCCAATTCATACATGGCGCAGATATGGATAGATGATTTCGATGGTGACGAGTATCGATGATCTGTTGACAGGTGGATATTATGCTCCTTCAGGTGCAACAAAATATGCACAGGGTGGTGTTTATCTCTTCTATGGAAGGACCGACTGGCCAACTGGGAAGATGAACATCTGGAGACGCAGATTTCACAGTATACGGTGATGAACAATACACCTATCTTGGCTACTATTACTACCAGGGCCTGGGAAGTGGTGACTTCAACAATGACGGAGTGGCAGACCTTCTCATGGGAGGTTATGGAACATACGGACCCTCAAATGCTGCCTATTCCGGTTCAACCTATATGTATCTGACAAAACAACCGGAAATGGAACTCTATACCCCAGAGATACTGGATGCCGATGGATATGATGGAAAGACAGTCCTTCCAGGTTCCGGAGGAGCGGAGAACAAAGCACAAGATAAGGTAGGAGATGGTGTCTACTCTATCACTACCGGATACAACGATACATGGACCGTATATGAGGTTAAAGAGGTAAGGGTGATCTTCCAGCTCAAAGGAGCTCTGAGGGACTTCAGATACGTCATGGGATTCAATCTAAACAACCAGTCTTTCTACATGCTGGAAAATCCCATAGGAGGCATGGCTCTGGTTCTGGATGAATGTACCTTCAATGTGACCAGCACACTTTCAGTGGATGTCAAGTTCTCATTCATGTTCTATTCATGGTTCCTGACACAGGACCTGTTCGATGTGATAGTTCAGTGTGAGAACGGAGGGAGTATCAAGGAATACTTCATGGAAGACAGGCTCCACCTCGAAAAGGATATTACATTCTTAGGTGACGATTTCGTGGTTACAAGGGATGGGATACCTGTCAAAAGAGGAGACTTCGTGGAGGGAGGAAAACCCATCACCGTCAGAGGACTGCAAGTCGTCTTTGAAGGAACTGATATCTCACCACAGAACGACAGATTCTTCATAAGGATCACAGACACATACTCGAGGATATTCGAGGATAAGGACTCTGCTGGAAGGGAGATACTCTTCGATCTACCGACAACCGTCAACTCAGGAGTTTACAGGTTCTCCGTCCAGATAATCATCTACAAGGAGTACTTCAACTACATGGAAGAAACAACTGTAGTTCCGATGTTCTACATCAACCTGGATTTCGACGGACCAGAAGCACCGACCAACCTCAAGTTCCACGCGGACAGCCCAACAGATCCCGAAAACAGATGGGACAACGACCATGAGGTATGGCTCAGCTGGGACCCGGCATATGACACCCAGCAGGGGGTCAAGGGATACTTCGTGGAAGTCTCTTCCGACTCAAGGGCCATGACAACAACATACGTCGACGAAGGAACATCAACCAACTTGACACTCGAGGGAACAGGAACCATCACAGCAAGGGTCTATGGAATAGACGATTCTGGCAACATTGGAAGTGCAACCACGACCAGGATCATCATTGACATGGGAGAGATCAATGTCATCAATGCGCAACCCACATTCATGGGAAACATGTGGTATCGGGACACGGAGATGACAGTCAAATTCGCCATTTCGGACAAGATCTCCGCGGCTGCCGGACCCAAACTGGATATTACGACACTTGAATACACAGTGACATCAGATATGTCCGAGGCTGCTAAGACATCTGCAGAGTGGACCAAGGTCAGAGAATACAATATACTGGACGAGGAGAAGTTCATTGACCATGTCCTATACTCAATGGAAGCAAGGGTCAAGGTAGCTGAAGGAAAGGATAACTATGTCTGGTTCAGGGTCGGGGACGGAGTGGGCAACTCAGGAGAAACAATGCTCTTCGATGCTCAGACCGCCATCGACATGGCACAGGAGTTCGTCGACTCACAGGCAAACTGGACAACAGAGGAGAAGACAGAATACATGACAGGGGCAACAGAGGACGCATATGATATGGCAGACATGGTTAACCCCGCAAGGATATGGGTCGATATGACACCTGTAACCTTCTCCACACCAACACCTTCAAGCGATCCACTCGAGGAAAAGAGGGTCTCTGCAACTGTTCAGGTCTCTGACCTTGGAAGCCTTGTGAACGCAAATAGCATCCAGTATTCCGTTTCAAGGAACGGGATTACCAACTACGGTGGATGGATCAACATCGACACAGCAGTGGACGGGTCCAACATACTTGCAAGAACTGTGCAGCCACTCCTGTTCGAGCCTGGAACCACCAACTACATCAGGTGGAGGGCAAAGGACATTGCAGGGAACGGATACACCGTATCGGACGACTATGCAATCGTAATAGAGGGACTATTGGTCAACAACCCGCCGGTTTCAGAGATACTATCACCAGTGATGAGTGAGGTCTTCGACACAAAACAGACCGTATCCTTCGATGGAACTGGATCAACGGATCCTGACTTCGATGATCTCTCCTATTCATGGATACTGGGAAACAGGACTACCATAAGCTCAGAACCACAGTTCGAAATCCCAGCTGCCCAACTCGGACCTGGACCACACGTAATCACACTTGAGGTCACAGACGGACAGTGGAGGGTTACAAGCTCCATATCCATCTTCGTCAAGACACATCCAGATGAGGTGGATACCGATGGAGATGGTGACCCGGACGGATCCGACCAGGATGACGACGACGATGGAATACCGGACATCAAGGAACTCGAAATGGGAACCAATCCCAGACTGAGGGATACTGACCTGGACGGTAAGAACGATAAGCTCGATCCGGAACCGCTCAACCCACTAGTTATTGAAGAAGAAAATGTGGACAATGAAGTGACATACTACACTATCATGTCACTCATGATCGTCTTAGCCGTTGTGATACTTCTCATTGGATCACTGGTGGTTCTCAGGAGAAGGTCATCAATGGAAAGGGAAAGGGTCGAGAGAGCTGTTATCGCAGAGGGAAAGATCGTATCCAGATACGAAGAGCTAACAGGAGTCGGAGCACCTCTCCTGCCACAGGTCAGGGAAATGGGACTCAGCCTCCCGCCAGTGGCAGCACAACAGGTTGCACCCATGAAGAAAGCTCAGGAACTGGCAAAGACTCCTTCCCTCCCTGCAGTGGACAAGAAGGTCGAAACGGCAGAACCCATGGCGGCTCCCGCACCTGCATCCGAACCCTGCTCCTGCACCTGAACCGGAGGAAAAATCTCCGGCACCAAGGAGAAGGATTAGGAGAAAGACCATTGATGAGGCGTCCACCACACCAGGTGACATACCCAAACCAGAAGACCTCACAGCAACAGCGGCACTGCCGGGATCTGCGGAAAAGACTGAAGATGAGTCCGGAATGACTACAACCACCTGTGACCTCTGTGGATCGTCCATTGATGTCCCACAGGGATCGAACAGCGTGGAATGTCCTCTGTGCGGGGAAAAGAAGAACCTCTGAAAACATTGAGCTATATTGAACGCCCCGATCCTTTCAAGGGGCGTTCATTTTTTTCTTTTTTTTTTATTTTAATAACAATTTATCCGATACCAATCTAATTCTTAATCAATTATCATGAATTATTCAATTCATCTGGAGATCTTAAGATTATTTTGAACAATGAATATTATCTCCTAAAATCTTATAAATCAAAATTGCAATAGGTGTCTGGACAGTGGGCAGTTTTATTTTTGACAACGCATTCAATCCTCTCTTCTAATTCCCCGCTGTCCCGGAAGGCGGGCCATCTCCTGCGGGAGTTCTTCCCGTCTTCCTCTCCAATCCATTTTGATACAAAAACCTTGGAACTCCCTCAGTTTTTTTAATACTAATCTTTAAATATTCTGTGTATCTCTTCAATCCGAGTGATAGCAATGGTTGAGAAATGTTATATCTGCAGAAGGACCAAAAAGGATCTCGATACACTTTTCAAAGAAATCCTGGTCCCATTCAGAGAAAAAGTTGTAGAAATAGACATAGAGATCGAAAAAATTGTGAAGGAAGGAAAAGAGAAGATGGAAGCTTTCAAGTTAAAACATCAGGGTAATGATTATCTTAAATTCAATTTCCAGACTATAAAGACAGACAAGGAGCAGTTCGAAAAACTGATCCCCGGCCTCTCCGATTTCATCAACTACCAGAACTACAGGACCTACAAGAAGTTCGATAACAGGGTCAAACTTCAGGAGGTCATTGAATATGTAACTGCTCCTGATTTCTGGGAGATCTCGATGAAGAAGAAATATGTGAACGAGGACCCGAGAATAGAACTTCAGAGACTTATGAAGAAGAAGGAGGAATGGCAGAAGCTGATCTGTGATCTCCAATTCAAGGACCATTCTATGAAGATGTTCTCCAAGAAGGCGTTCGATTTCCTTTCTAAGGAAGAGAAGAAGGAAGTGACAGAGTTATTCGCCAGGAAAACAACCGAGGTTCAAGTCTGTCCGGTATGTAGAGATCTCCTCCTTTCAGCAGGAAGATCTTCCTTGAAATTCATTTGATATGCAATATATCCATTGTTCCGAGAGACAACCCCTGTCCGATCTGTAAATGTAGGGAGATGATCTATCTCATCGTCCCAAAGAAATCCTTAAGTTGACAAAGGTACATACTCCAATTGGATTGGAATTGAAAGGGGTTTGATCCGAATTGCATTTGGTAGAGAAACGGTGGAAGAAGAACACAAGGAAAACTGCCGGGATACTGCTGTTAGTATACTCCATCGGATTCTTCGCATGGCTATCTCAACAGATCTTGGGATTGATCCTAGTGATCGTTTTCGGTTTTCTTATTTCGGCCATGCTTGGTTTGGGAGGGCTTTTCTTCATGGTCTTTGATTTCTACTTTGATACCATTACCCATTCATATTCGTTGATAATACTGTTTCTTGTTCTATTGATATCATTCATGGCAATGCTGTTCTTTGCTTCGATCAGGTTGCTTGAATTGAGGAAAAGGAGATTTGTCACTGTTGTTATCTCCGCGACTCTATTCCTTCATCTTCTCATTCCCCTTTCCTTGATGTATATTAGCATAAGAGACGATCTGGGTTTCGGTCAAGGTTTAATGATCAAAGCTATCATTCCTCTGCTTGTTCTGGGACTCGGCTTGTTCAGCCTTATATCTTCTTGGGACTCCTTCATGTCCAAAGATGAATGGAATGAGATGAAGAAACAGAAAAAAATAGAGGTAGAGGAGTTAAAAAAGCGAAGGGAAGTTGAGAATTTCTATAAGGAAAGCTATGAAGCATTCGAGAAAAGTGGAGAAAACCCAGACCATTAGAATTCATTTCCTCCTGATTCTTTTGGTTATAGATAAAAGATAATTATTACTAAAAATGTTCAATCTAGGGATAGTACCCTGCTATTGATAGCATATATCCGCATCAATCTAAAATGATACATTATAGATGGTTCCATATCCCTCCCTGGTGAAATGATGAGATCCATGCAAAAGGTGTTGACCGGGTCCTTTTTCCCGGCTCTCATTGCTTTTCCTCTAACAACGGGTTTTGGATCAGGTCTGAAGGACCTCCTCTTCAGGAGAAATCAACCTGTTTTAAAGGGAAATGATCCCAACGCGGATATCAACATATTGTTCCTACACCACAGCACTGGAAGGAATATCTGGAAAGGCGGGGTTAAGGAGTGGTTCAAGAAGTATAATTATGACCATGGTACCAACTATTCCATGGTAGAGCAAGATTTCCCGAAAAGGATGCCCTATGGATGGAATAACTATCCCTTTGACTACTGGAACATTTGGGTCGATCATGCAGGTGATAAACCCTACAAGGATGAACCGACCCTGGAGATGATCACGAAGAAATTTGATGTTGTTATCTGGAAGCATTGCTTCCCCTGCTCGAACATTGAACCAGATACTGGGAAACCGGATATTACGGCCAGCAGGAAGACCATTGGCAATTACAAGCTCCAGTACGAGGCCCTGAAGGAGAAGATGAAGGAGTTCCCGGAAACGAAGTTCATCGTCTGGACGGGAGCTGCTCTGGTGAAAGAAAATACGGATGAACCTACTGCAATGAGAGCGATGGAGTTCTTCAATTGGGTGAGAGAAGAATGGGATGAGAAAGGTGACAATATCTTCATCTGGGACTTCCAGTCACTTGAAACAGAAGGGGACCTCTATCTCAAGGATGAATATGCAAAGGAACCTTCCAATTCCCATCCAAATGAGGATTTCTCCAGGAGGACCGCTCCTCTCTTCTGTCAGAGAATTGTTGATGTTATAGAGGGGAGGGGAGATTCGGGAAATATTGATGGATCTAAATGATCGGAAGAGAAATCGGACAGAGAGTCCAATAGCTTAAAGAAATCGATTTTTAACAAATGTATTGTGGTCCATTGGGTATTACGATCCTCATTGCTCCATGGAAAATTATATTTAAAACAGATCAATCTTCATACTTATTGAAAGTAAATCCATAAGGGGAACATTGAATGAAAACCATGAGAAGTATAATGATAACCACTGGAGCGGTCCTTTTCATAGTAATATTGTCATTTGCATTCATTCCATCAGGATCCGATGGATTGGAGCATAAGGCTACTGTGAGGATCGAGTACTCCGGACCTTATACCGGATCGATCAGGGGAGATGAAACACAGCAGATAGAGTGGGAGGGAGATCGGGATTTTGATTTAGAGGGGGACATCATCTACGTCATAGTCAGCAAAGCGGACGATAGCAACTATGAATTGAAAGCATCCATTATTGTTAATGGCGGTGTGAGGGTGAGTGATTCCACAACAGAACCAAACGGCGAAGTTAGGATCAGCTTCTCCTTCCTGGTAGGAGAAGATTCACCGGATGACGAAAATAATGATAACAGCAACAAAGGATGCGGATCCATAATAATGGCTCCAATCCTCTTTCTAATGATCGGAGTATTAATACTTGCAAAAAGAAGGGATAATTGAGAAGGTATAGGACCTTCGGGTATTTAGTAAAGTAATCGGGTCCTCTCAGATCCTCTGGATACGATGATCTTCAACCTGATCAGAAAGGGGACCGATTCAAGGAGTTATCACAAGATCGAACAGTTTATTGAGTTCAGGGTTCTTTTTCCCCTCCGCGACCAATATGAAATTCACATCTACAAGAACAGGTTTCTCCAAAAGGTACTCTCCATAAACTGCTCTTAAAGTATCATAATAGATCCTTGCAGTTGTGTGGTCCTGAGCAGAGAACCTGATTATCCAGTCGTATTCCCCGTTGACCTGAAACGCATCTATCAGCCTGATATTTTTTCTGCCAGGTTCGTTCTTTCTTATCCTGTTTACCATTTTGTCAGCCATTTCCCCCATCATGGGCTTCATCTTCATTAGAACAAGGAAAGTGACCTTCCCCTGTTTGCTCTCATCGATTACCGCAGTGTACCCCCAGATCAGATTCTCTTCCTCCATCCTCTTTTTATTTCTCCATATTGTCTGCCTGTAAGATTTCAGGTCCCTGGCAAGTTCTCTCATGCTCCTTGTAGGGTCGGTTAAAAGAGCATCAATGATTCCCTTCTTCAGGTCGGTATTATTACTTTTGGTCGATTTATTTTGCAAATAATCACCATATGTCTCATTATTAATTGACATATCTATATCATTGTTGTAGTTTATTAACCTAATCGTGTAGGGATTAATGAATAGAACCCAATAAATCAAATGAAAGCAGGAGGTCATCGATCCATGTCAGACCAAAAAGAGAATGAGAGGAGAGTAGTAATGGATATCTTGAAAAGTGGTCGAGAGAATTGGAACATGTGGAGGGTAAAAAACGAATTCGCACCTATTGACCTTTCAAAGAAAGACCTGTCAAGAAAGGACCTCCAAGGATATGATCTTAGCAATGTCGATCTCTCCGGTTCTATCCTTGTGGAAAGCGATCTGAGGGATGCGGACCTCAGGAATTCGGTCCTTTCCTGGGCAGATCTATCCCTTGCGAACCTGTCAGGAGCCGATCTGAGCAGGTCCGATCTATGTTGTGCAAAAATGGATCTTATTAAGGCAACTAGAATCCTGATGATGGATTGTAATATGAAAGAGACCATCCTTCGGGATTCGGACCTGAGTGGGGCCTGGATGATGAGATCAGACCTTACCTACAGCGATCTTGAGAATGCCAATCTGACAGGAGCACGCTTGGAAGGAGTTACCTTCTGGAGGGCAAATCTTCATGGAGCTAACCTTTCGAATGCGGTTCTTGAGAATGCGGATATGAGGACTGCAGATCTCACCCATACAATTCTCCATGGAGTCGATATTAACAATGTCAGAATGAACCAGGTATTGCCTGTCAAAGCCATATGATCAAGAGATCGGGTGGAATTAACAATGGAAGAAAATGATGGAACACCTATATGTCCAATTTGCGGGAAGGATATGTCGAGCGGAAAGGTAACCGTTAGGTTGAACAGATTCTGCTACAAGCACGTTGAAGGCTGGTTCTGTCCGGACCATATTAACGTAAAGGCATAGAATGAAGTCATTATCCGCTCACTTTCCAGTGACGCCTTTCATTTGGATCAATACAGATATCTTGCTCTTATCCGGTATCTCCCATTCAATGGATCAACCCATTTCAGAGTGGGAATAATCAGGTTCCTTGTTCCCGAACATTGAGGGGTCCTTCTTGTACATCCTCCTTGCATATGACGTGAGGAACCTCGATCTCAGCTGATCGTTGGCAAGGACCCATTTCGCAGGAGGAAGTTTCAATAAGATTCCAATGAACTTCCTCATAGAATCATAGGTCCAAAGATCCTGGTTCTTGAAGAGATAGTTCTGAAGTTTTCCGGATTCGATGGCGTTCATCACGATCCTCTCCATGGAATCCCTTGGTACGAACCTAGTTGTTTCTCTTCTGACCATCTCAATTGCAGAGCCAGGACAGAACCTGGAACATACTCCACATCCGAAGCATATACCAACATCAACAACAGCTTTCCCTTTCTTGATCGCTATTGCATCCACGGGGCACTTCTTGACACATACTCCGCATCCGGTACAATTTGAATCCTCGATCTCCGGCTGGAAGTTTGAATTCACTTTGGGCATGTATCCCAATCTCTTGTATCCCTGAATCGCTTCACAACAGCAGGAGCAGCAGTTGCATATCCAGTTCACGCTGGTTTGGACATTGTCACCTATCTGAACAAGTCCCCGTTTTCGGACATCATGTAGTATCTCCATTGCCTCTTCTTTGGTTATCTCCCTGGCAATTCCATGTTTGGATAGGGTCTTTGCGGATCCGTTGAATGTCAAACAAACATCCTGTGGATTGTCACAGGCTTTCCCCAAATGTTCCATTTTATGTCTGCAATAGCATGTCCCTACAGTAATGCAGCTTGCAGAATCGATTACCTCTGTGGCCTTCTCGTAATCCAGGATCACAAGCTCCCTACCGATCTGGTCCTCATGGACAAAAACCCGATCAATGGGTGGTTCGATGGTGAAGATCTGATGAAGAAAATCCTCTTCCACATTGATATATTGATAATAGAGTTCGGAAAGCACCTTTCTATCGAACTTCCCATCGGTCCTCATCAATGAGAATTCGAAGAAACCTGCCATGGTAGGAGCAAGCATGTAAAAGTGGCCCTTTTCCTTTTCCGAGTCGAACAGTATGCCTTTGTCTGCAAGTGTATCTAGGATCTTGAAGGTATCTTCTCTGTTCATCTTCCAAAGCTTAGCAGCCTCATCCACGGAAAAGGGGACAAGGGGAAGCTTGGAAACAAGTTCTGCCTCTTCTTCGGAAAAGAGGACCTCCAGTATCTTGAAGAGGGTCTCCGATGCTGGAGCTCCCTGTGTCGATAGATCCAACCTCTCCTGTAATCTTGAATAAGATCCGGAACCCTGGTGCCCCATGTAAGTTGAACTAATTCAAGAAATAAAGGTTTTATCCATTTGAAAAATATAAGAATAAAATATTGAAAGATGGATTAACCATCTACTTCGATAACACTATCAGCCTTCTATCCACAGTATATGATGAATTCCCAAATCTCTTTGCAATGAACTCTATGGTCCTCTCATCGTAAAAGAACACATGGGTCTCATCGGATAGATATTTCCATTTCCCAAGATCGGTTTCATCAGATATCAATTCTGTCAAACAGAATATCTTTCCACCTGGCTTTAAAAGGGAAAAGAGCAATTCGAATTCCCTGGCAGGGTCCTCGAAATGCTCCATCACCTCGGATAGTATGATGAAATCATATACTTTTGAGAGATAAGACCTGTCATCTCTGAAACATGGATCATAGAGGTCGATCTTGAATCCTTTCTTCTCAAGCAAATAACTGATCACAGGTCCATCCCCGCATCCGAAATCAAGGCCCTTATCATCTGATGAAAAGTAGGATAGGACCGCATCAATAACAGGTTTTACAAAGTTCTGGTATCCGAGATCCAACACATCGTTTCGATGTTTCCTGTATCTGTTCCATTTTTCTTGTTGTGATAATTGGCATTCGGGGTCCATGAAGGTCCCATGACAGGATCCGCATCTCAGATATCTTCGTCCAGATCCGGTGAAGGTCGGTAATGATGTCGATCCACAAAGGAGACAATCCATCAAGCACTCAACACTATGTTGAAGATAAGCCTTACCATAAACAGCTATAATTACATTGATCCGATAGATAGGTTTTACTAATCGGTCCTTGATTGCATACCAATGTCACGCACAAAGGGGATAGGAGCCTATTTTTCCTTCAGGAAGCTTATAACACCAGGCATAGTAAGGATCATACATGTGATCGGTTTGATCCTCATCAATCTATCATTGATGGTTGGATCCATTGGTGGTATAATTGTAGCGGTTACTGGAACCCTTGCCTTCGAACTTGAAGGTGGAATACTGGTTGTAGGGATCATTGTGTGGATAATCGCAACGATCATTACCTTCGTAATAGTGAACCTTCTTTGGAGGATATTCTGTGAACAGGGAATACTGTTCTTCTCCATTCACGAGATCAATGCATCAATTGAGAAACATCTGATCGATCTCAACAAGAACATGGAGAAATTGGTTGAACTGAACCAAGAAGAGGACGAAGAGGAATAGGGCCATGGTCCAATATCCCTCCCGGGAAGATCTTCGATATGAGGGAAAACAGAAAATGAGATTGAAATCCACATTTACACAAGTTTTTTCATTGAAAAAATGTCTATATCCCTATGGATAGGAAGAGATCTTCTAGAGGTGAGAAGTTCCGACTGATCATTGGGATCATCATTGCGGTCATTGGTTCCATCCATTTTGTAACAGGGGGAGTGGGTTTCTACTTGGATGTCAGCAATTCCGATCCTGATGGTTATCATCCAAGTGAGGTCTATGAGATCAGATCCGATTCCTGTGCATTTTTTCTGCCACATCTTCCCTCAAATATCGGTCTCCCCGATCCAAGGACCGTCTGGATAGTTGAGCCGATCGATCCGGAAAAAGAGCTATTCGTAGGTTGGACTTACTACTCAAATATAACAAAATATGAGACCAGCTTACCCTTTGAAACACCTGAAAATTGGGAATGGTATTATTCACCATATTCATCCACCATAGATATCCCAGATACAAACGTCTGGAACCAGAACTCCCCTAATGCCACTCCACCTGAACAGGAGCAGTTCTGGATCGATCATGTTACTTCGAATGGTTCTATGATAAGATTGAAATGGGATGCGAAATGGGAACCCAAGGATCAATTGAGGACCCTAGTGATCATGAACTCGGACGGATCGAGGAACGTCAGTGCAGATATCACATTCGGAAGCAGGATCCCTCTATTCCAGATCATTCACTATCCTCTGATGTCTCTGGGTGTGATCCTGATGATCATCGGCATTGTATTGATGATCAAGAAGCGAAAATAATTAATTCATCCGTCTCTCAAACCCTGGATGATCTATGGTCCGAACCTTAGAACTTGTTCTCCTTTCTGTACCGTTATATATTTATATTGACAGACTTGAATAATTATACCAACCGGGATGATCTTTGTGCAGGTTGGAAGGAAGTTTATCTCAATTATGGTCTCAGCACTATTGCTCGAGACAATTATTCTTGGAATTTCCTCAGACATGATCGATGAAGTGGCTTCTGAAAAAATCATCACCGATAACGATGGAGATGGAAGACCCGATGAATTCGAGATAGAACAGAGCCTTGATGAGACAGAAAATGACATTGCATGGACCTTCCTGGTCTACTGTTGTGGAGATGATGTACCTCAAGGAGAGAAGATAGGGACACTTCTACCTGAAATGTGGGAGTTCATCGAGAGATTAAGCTGGGTAGGGAATACGGATAGCATCACAATTGTTGTCCAATTCGATGGAACGGACCAATTGAACGGAAATCACCAGGATATGTACCTGGAACGATATCCCCAACAATAGGAATAGACCCGAGATCTCTGGAACTACCACAAGAAGATTCCTCGTTGGACATGATTCACTGGGATGGGATCCATCAATCATCCTTCAGGAAGATTGCACCAACAACACTGTCATAGATCTATATGATGTGACCGATTGGGACCCCAAGAACACAGGGATGTCACACAGTTCCCTGAACTGGGAAGCGAACATGGCAGATCCCAACACACTCTTCGAGTTCATTTCATGGGGAATGGACACATTCACTTCGGATAATTACTGCCTTTACATAGACTCCCACGGCGACGGGATCCACGGATTCGGTTATGATCACAGACCCGATCAGGACCCCACCACAACAGTGAAGGACCTCCTGAAACTCGAGGAGATAGGAACCGTGGCGGACCTCCTATCACAAGAGGTGCCCCCAAAAGAACTGGACATCGTCATGCTTCAATCCTGCCTGATGGGAAATCTTGAGTTCTGCACTGAGTTCTCTTCATTTTCTAAATACTATGTCGCATCGGAGAACCTCATGCACCTTACCGGAAACCAGGATGACAAGGTCCTGAAACACCTGGAAAAAGATCCTTCATGGTCTCCAGGCAGATTGGCAAGGGAATTCATCGATCTGGAGGACTTCTATTCAAGGGATAGAATATCGGATCCCCCATGGAATATCATGGACTGGGATGGAAAGGAAAGATTGACATTCTCCTCATCCAATAATTCATTTCTAACAACAACAGACCTCCTATACCAGATCAGGAAAATGAACTCGGTTATCTTGAACGGATCGCTTTCGGATCCTGGTTTTTACCTGCCCCATCTGAGAGAATCATTATCCCCCTCGAATACTAGACCACTTCATCAATGAATTGGGTTATATACAGATCGATTATTGTTCCTTCCTTGAATACTGGACCGATCTGGAAGGACCTGAGGATGGGATCCTATCATCCATCCGGAACCTATCATCGAACATTAGCCAGGTCCTTTGGAATCCTGATCCGGATAGACGAGTGATCGAATATGAGAAACATGATACGGGGCATTTTCATAAAACAATGGGAATGGCCGTATACTGTCCTTCCTCCGGAAGTGAATGGTTGTCAGCGAGATCCGATTATGAAATATCTACATTCGGAGGAAGAACGTTATGGGGTTCGGTCCTGGACCTACTGCACAAGAACCATCCACCCCTCGTAGACCCAGTGGACTCAATAACAGCATACCCTGATGAAACCGTGTATTATACCTTCAAAGCAACTGATTTCAACGGAGATCGTGTGGAAGTCTCGATCAACTGGACAGATACGCCATTTGCAATAATTATTGCGGATTATCTTTCAATATCCTTCACTGCAAATGAAGAGCATGCTGGTGTTTATACTGTATTATTGAAATTCGAAGATGGGAATGGGTCCCATAAAGATTATTACATCGAGATCGAGATATTACCATTTAATGATCCTCCTGTGATCGAACCTGTCCCGATCCAGAACGTATATGTTGACGAGGAATTCCATTGCCAGCTTCTCGTATCGGATATAAACACGGAAGACAACCTCTCCATATGGTGTGAATCAAGTATGAAGGGTACCTTGTGGATCGATGATGATCTGATCCTTCATATATTGCCTGATGAACAAGATATTGGTTATGGATCGGTGAAAGCCTTCCTGTCCGATAACAACGGGTCTGTTGTCAACATCACCATCATTTTCAACATTATGATCAGGAACCTCCCTCCTGATGGACCGGATCAACTCCATTTCCAGGTGGAAGTAGGGGATATGGAGAAACACCAGCTGGACTACTCTGATCCAGATGGGGATAGTATCACAATTGAGAGCATCTTCGGTCTTCCCGATTGGCTGGGCCTATCCTTTGATAATCAGTTAAACATCAAAATGAACCCTATGAACAATGATCTGGGAAGCTGGGAGTTCACAATAAATATTATTGATGGCAGAGGAGGGGACCTTGAGGTAATGATCAGCATCGAGATAATTCCATCTTCCACTCCTCATCTAAAGTTACCCAATGAAATGACACTGATCGAAAGAGGAGAATACAACCTTGAATTGGGAACCGATTATAAAAGGAACGGAACCCTTCAATTCGAGTTGATCTCAGGTAGAGAGGATTTCATACATCTTCAAAATAATACACTGATCCTCACTCCTGAAGATGGTGATCATGGGATCTATTCTCTGAATATCAAGACATCAATTGTTGGCGGAGCTTTCTCCTATTCGGAACATATTATCCTGGTTGAATACAATCTTTCCACTCTTGAATTGAATGTGACCATATCCCCTCAAAAAGAATTCTATGTGGTAGGGGATGAGATACATGTGGAGTTTTCTTATTCGGGATATGATTCCATCCTGGACCTCTGGATAATACTTCTCGACCATGGGGATGTGATCTCCTCAGTGAACGGATCTTTTGGAAAATTCATTCTTCAAAATACATCCGAGTTCCAGATAATCATCGATCTCAAGGACCAAGGACCGCAAACAGAGCCCATGAAGATCAAAGTTGAGAAGAAACGGATCGACGATAAGGATCCTGGTATCTCACCGATCCTGGTCTTGATCTTTGCCCTTATCGCAATAACGGGAGTTGCCATAGCTGGTCTTATGGTGTTTTTAAGATTGAAGAAAGCTAAGAAGGGATCACAAGTGATGTCTGACTTTAGTAATGGTTCGGAAGTTCAGCAATTTTAACTCAGATCTCCTCGCCGTTCCAGCAGTATAAGCATAGATCCTCTTTGGGAAGTCCTATTGCCTCCACCATATCCGAGAGCCTCTGATACCTAAGACTGTCAAGTCCAAGGTCCTTCTTTATCCACTCGATCATCCTATTGTAATCCTTGCTATCCGGATCCAGATACCTATCCAGCTCATCATCTTCAAGTTCCCTTCCCTCCAGAGCTCTTATGGCCCTTCTGGCAACAAGTTCCTCTTTAGACCTGGTTGAGAGCATGTATCTGCATGGATACATTAGAGGGGGGCATGCAGGTCTAACATGGACCTCTTTGGCACCGGCTTCCCTGAGCTTTGTAACTGTGAAGTTCTTCAACTGTGTCCCCCGAACGATCGAATCCTCACATAGTATGATTCTGTTCCCCGAGATTGTCTTCTTATTAGCTATCAATTTCATCTGGGCCACACGATCCCTCTCCTCCTGAGTGAGGGGTGTATAGCTTCTACCATATCCGGGAGTATACTTCATAAGGACCCTTCGAAAAGGTATCTTCGCTTCCATAGCATAACCAATAGCATGAGCTATACCCGAATCCGGAACACCAGCAGCAAGGTCGGCCTCAACCGGATCCCTCAACGCAAGGAACTTTCCACAGTTCTCCCTGACCATCTCGGTGTTGATACCTTCATACTCTGAACATGGAAATCCGGTATATATCCAAAAGAATGAACAGATCTTCCGTTCACCTCCTTCTGCCTTGTGGATCGTCCTTGCACCAGAACTACTAAGTACCATTATCTCACCGGGTTCTAGAAATTTGTGTAACTCAAAT
Source organism: uncultured Thermoplasmatales archaeon (assembly GCA_963807965.1). GTDB lineage: Archaea > Thermoplasmatota > Penumbrarchaeia > Penumbrarchaeales > Penumbrarchaeaceae > Penumbrarchaeum. The sequence continues at coordinate 82,423 of CAWEDU010000021.1, read as the reverse complement.
CCAAGATTGATGAAGGAACTGCTCTCACTTGCTACCACCAGTTCCTTTTCTTTCAAACCCACGACCAACGGACTGATTCCCTTCTTGTCTCTAGCAGCATATATCCCATTGGGGGTAAGGATCAGAATGGAAGCTGAACCATCGATAGAATTCCACATGGAAGATATTCCCTCTTCCAGGGTATCTCCCTGGTTGATCAGGTTGGCGATCAGGTCAGCCTGGTTGATCTCGCCGTGATAAACCTCCGCAAAACAGGTCCCTTCCGCTATCATCCTTTCTTTTATCTCCTCCTTATTGACTATCAGACCGTTCATACAAATGGCAAACGGTCCGAACTTTGAAACAAAGGTTAGAGGCTGGGGATCTTTATCAGAAATGACCCCGATGGATGATTTACTCTTTATACCGGTGATCTCATCGAAGAACTTGGATTTGAACTGTGAATTGCTGATATCATGTATCTTCTTCACCGGGTCTCCCTTGTCGTCTATGTAAGCTATACCCCCGTGCTTTGTACCCAGATGGCTGTGATAATCTGTCCCGTAAAACATTATTGCATTTGCATCCTGCTCACTAATCGCACCGAAAAGACCCGTCATCTCAAAATACCCCGATGAGGGGAAGGTGGTTGGAATGATTAAACCTTTTTATTCTATCCTTAAGAAGGTCATCCGTTATCAGAACAGCCTTCTTATCCCCTTCTTCTTCTGGGTGAACATACCCCTTACAGTTTCGTCAGGGATCCCCAATCCAGCCACTCCGGTTGTCGCATATCTGTAAAGGGCCGTCATCAGGATCGCCTTCAATGCCGTATGAACAGCCCACAGGATTATTATGAACAATAAAAGAATACCTAAAATAAGAAAGGCCGGGACCAACATTCCGGTACTTACTGTTGCAATGAACAAAAATCCAAGAAGAAGTAATATAGGTAAGGATACAAGGAAGAATATCAGACCCATACTGATATTGGACACAAGGGCTTCTCCCCAGGTCCTCCTTAGTATATCCTTGGACCTCCCTATAGCCTTGAATGGACCCACATTCTCAAAAGCTATGACCGGAACCACGAAGTATGTGAGAATGTTCCAAGCAAGTCCTAAGAGATTTGCCGCGATCTCACCGATCTTTCCGGCGCTCCTGATGATCTGAAGTAATACACCAATTGTCGCTGCCAGAAGGGCCCACATAATGATCGCTCCCAGTCTTTCGGAAGCAGCCTTCCACCCATCCCTGAGCGTCGGTTTCCCCCCTTCCAGCTTGATCCGAGCACATCCGACGATCGCCACATTCGAATAAATTGCAACAATGTAGAGAAGGAAAAAATACAGGAAACTGAAAACGAGGAAGACAACAAATCCCGATCCTCCCATCAGATCTGTAGTGATCGATGCTATCATGAGTCCTCCAAATAGAACCATCAAGATCAATCCGGTAGCCAGCATCGATATCAGGGGGAAGACTACCAATATCTTTTCTTCCCAAAGAACCCTGAAACATGCTTTAGACATTGTCCATGAATCATGAAAGTTCATAGTCACACCTCTCTTCACAGGTCACTTCCTAATTATATACCTTGATACAATAAATCTTTGGCCGCCTTCTATCGGAAGTAGATACAATAAAATAAAACTCGGTTCTATATGTTCATCAGAAGATGGATGGATAAAAGATCCTCATAAACGGAGGATCACTTAATGGATGATACAAAAGAAGGAGGACCGCTCCATTGGCGGGAATCGACGTTGATCACAGTTCACTTCATATTCATTGTATCCATGGTGATCATTTTCCTTTTCACAGTGTTCTATCCCGCGATGAGCTATGAGAAATGGGGAACCTCCGACTGTGATTATAATTCAGAGGGTGAGGCTGAACTCGTCATTTCAAACAAAGGTCCGGGAATGCTTTATGTTCGTGCATTTTGCATCCATTTAACTTATTCTCCCGATTATTACGAGGACGAATATGATGATGGGGAAAGCGTTTCAACGACTGTTTCCCTCTCCTTCACTCTTGATGAAATGGATATTGATAGTAAGAAGTGCCTTGCATGGGACAAATTTGAAATGCCTAAGAAAGGGACCTATAATCTAAAAGCTGTCAATAAGGATGGATTGAATATACACATCTCCGCAAGATACATAGCCAAATTTTCAGGGACATCATGCTGCATATCCTGCCTGGCAATCCCGATCATCTCACTGACCTACATTCTGTATACGGTCAACATCATACAAAAGGAGAAGAAAGATGGAAAGGGAAGAAGAGGACAGTTTAAAAAAATCCTTTGATTATTATAATGAGAGATGGGAAGACCCAGGTATGGATCGAACAGATGATTTCCATAGATAATAAATTACTCGAACCAGTATATTGAAGATGATCTGACTAATACGATTTTTATAGGATCTCAAGGTCCTCTGTCTTAATAATAGCTTTAACAATATCAAGGGTCCTCCGGGTCTCCTTTACATCATGGACCCTCAGGACCGATGCTCCTTTCATGTAAGCTACAACCGCTGCTCCAAGGGACCCTTCCAATCTCTCTGAGACATCAAGGCCTGAGACCTTACCGATAAAGGATTTTCTTGAGGCGCCAACTACCACGGGACAGCCGATCTCACAGAACCTGTCAAGATCCCTCAAAAGAATGAGATTATCCTCCAACCTCTTTCCGAATCCAATTCCGGGGTCCACCATCAATTTCTTCTTGTCCCCTCCCTTCTCCACGAAAGAATCAACCCGTTCATTAAGGAAGGTCAGGACCTCTTCAACAACGTCATGATATGTTGGATCCACCTGCATGTTCTTGGGGGATCCTTTCATATGCATCAGAACAGCATTGACTCCTCTCTCGATAACGAGTTCCTCCATTCCTTCTCCACGCAAGCTGTTGACATCATTTACAATGACGGCTCCGGCATCGAGGGCCTTCCTTGCAACCTCCACATGCCTGGTATCGATAGAGATCGGCACATCGATCCTATCAACGAGTGCTTCGATGACAGGTATGGTCCTTTCGATCTCCTCTTCTGTGATCACTGTCTCTGCAAAGGGTCTGGTCGATTCACCACCGATATCGATTATATCAGCTCCATTTTCGGTCATTACAATAGCATGGTTGACCGCATCTTCCAGATCGAAATGTGCTCCTCCGTCTGAGAATGAATCTGGAGTGACGTTCAAAATACCCATTATCAAGGGAGTCTCCAGACCAATGAACCTTTCCATTTCATGATCTTTCAATATCCCCATGGAAATATCTAAACTATCCATCCTTTTCCTCCCTCTTCTTCGAGGGGCAGCTTGGGTTCATACAGGTAGTGAAAGGAGGGCCTCCCCTGCGATACATCACCATAAGGGGGGACCTGCAGACATCACATGCTTCATCCGGATACCCAAGCTTTCCTTTCTGTGGCAGGGGATAGCTTTTGGAGCATCTGGGGTGCATTGAGCATCTCACATACCTCTTTCCCCTCATGGATCTCACAAGCATCAGCTCATTTCCGCACCTGGGACATTTACCGACCTTATCCTGAACTGAAAGGGCCTCTGATATCTCCCTCCCGATGACCTCTTTGTGCTTCTCCATCTCATCGAGTATTTGGGTGAGCATTTCCCTGGACTCCTCGATCACAGCTTCCTGTGTTAGAGTATCTTGAGAGATCTTCTCCATGTCCTCTTCCAAACGAGAGGTCATATTCGGTTCGGTAATGGTCATGGCATGTCTCTCAAGTGCTTCTATCAGAGCGGAACCGGAAAGAGTTGGTTTTGGAGGTGAATCCTCAATATATCTCCTGGAGTAGAGCTTCTGGATTATCTCGTGTCTTGTAGATTTCGTTCCCAGTCCAAGCCTTTCCATTTCCTGGATGAGGCCTCCCTGGCTGTATCTGTGGGGAGGTTTCGTTTCCTTATCCATGAGTTCTATCTTCTCAACTCCAAGGATATCACTCTCCTTCAATACGGGGAGAACGGTCTCCTTGACCTTTGAATAAGTATAGATGGATCTCCAGCCAGGCGAGATCATCCTGACACCTGATGAGTTGAAGATCTCGGAGTTAATATCGAACTTTATTGATGTGACCTTCACGATCGAAGGATCATGAAGAGTTGCCAGGAACCTTCTGACAACAAGATCGTATACCTTGAATTTCTCAGGACCCAGTTCCCCTTTGGTTGCGAATGATGTGGGATAAATTGGAGGATGGTCCGTGGTCTCCTTGTTACCCCTGGTTGCAACTATCTTTTCCTTCTTCAGTATATGATCTGAAGCTTCCTTGTATGGGCCCTTCCCTAGTTCCTCAACGGTCTTTCTAAGATCCAATCCCTTGGGATATACAGTATTGTCTGTCCTAGGATAGGAGATGTATCCGTTGGTGTAAAGCTCCTCTGCGATGGACATGATCCTGGCAGCCTGCATCCCCATTGTATTTGCGGCCTTGATGAACTGAGTGGTATTGAAAGGGATCGGGGGCTTGTCCTTCCTTTCTTTCTCCTTCAGTTCAGAGACCTTGGCCTTCTTCTCATCTTTGACTTTCTGAAAAATGGAATCGGCCTTCTCCTTATCGAAGATGTCCCCTTTGGAGTGAGATGCCTCTATATCATTTTGTAAGAGTGCTTCGATCCTCCAGAATGGGACCGGTTTGAAGGCTTTGATCTCCTTCTCCTTGTTGACAATGAGAGCTAGGGTCGGACTCTGGACCCTTCCTACCGAGAGGAATTCATGTCCCAGCCTGTCAGCTGCGAGCGAAATGAACCGGGTCAATGTGGCACCCCAGACAAGATCCAATATCTGCCTCGTTTCAGCAGCCGAGGCTAAGGGCATATCCATTCTAACGGGAGAGAGAAAAGAGGTTCGAACCTCTTCTGATGTTAGTGAGGAGAAATGGGTTCTCCATACCCTTTCATAGGAATTTGAACCTATGGCATATTCTACCGCTTCCTTGCCGATCAGTTCTCCTTCCCTGTCATAGTCGGTTGCAACATAGACAGAGTCAGCCTCCTTGGCAACACCCTTTAAAACCCCTGCTATCGATCTGGCCGATACCATCCTTTCCGGTTCAACTTTGATCAGGTCCTTTGGGGGTATAGCTGACCAGCTGTTGTACTTCTTGGGAAAATCCATATTCAGGATGTGTCCCCTGAGACCGATGGTCAGAGTGTTCTCTTTGTTCCAGGCGAACTTATAGACGGATACCCTACCCCTCTTCTCGACCTTGTAGTGGCCGTTGGAAAGGATATCTGAAATTCGCTTTGCAGCATTATCCTTCTCGCATATGATCAATCTCATCTGAGCACCGAACGGGGCCGGAGATGGTGGAATTCCATATTTAAGGATTGTTAAGAGGTCCTTTACATTGGAATTCAAACCGATGAAGTGGAATTGTAGGATTTGTCCGGAAGAAATGACCGCCTGAATCCTTTCTATTATAGATCATTATAGATATCCATGATCTCTCTGATGTCATTCAGTAAGATCACATCTTCATGGACCTTCTTCGGGATCAGTCTCTTGGTACTTGGGTCGGGGTATATAGACCGCATTGATACCTGCTTTCAGAGCAGGTTCGATATCATGCTTATAGGAATTCCCCACCATGAAACATCTCTTTTTCGGGAGGCCTCTGCATATTGAAAGCAGGATCTCAGGGGTCTTTCTCCTCACCATATCGACATTTCCATCATCGAACCATTTGGAGATCCCCACATGGTCCATCTTCCTCCATTTGGAATCATGGTCCATCAGTAGGTTCATTGTCAATATGTGGAGCCGGTCACCTTTTCCCGAAATGAACCTCAGAACATCGTCTGCACCCTTGATCAACCCGCCGATCGGCGGAAGGACCCGAACAGGTGCCTTGAATACCAGACTGTTGTAAAGTGGGAAATTGGCAAGTGTATCGTCATAATCGAAAATGAACAGACGACGCATCGACCGCTGAAACGGGTAACGGATTAAAGAACCTTCTCATGTTATGATCTGGTCCAACCGATCCGTATCCGCTGCCAGTCTGATCTCCTGGGCTATCCTCTTACCGGTTGAAAGACCCGGCTCTATGAAATCCGAATATGGAGAGCCCGTGATGAAGGGATTCGTCCCCGCAACGATCCTGGCAGAAATCTCGAACACAACAAACTCGAGTTTATCAGTTACCACTGTCTCGAGACAGAAGGGTCCGATCATACCTCCAAAGATCTCATATGATCTCTTTACAACATTCTCTGCCATCTTGAACGCCTTGGGAAGGAGGGACTCCCTTATGACAAGAGGAAGGTTCCCTGTGACCACGAAGGTTGGGTATATCCCGTGCTCCTTCAACTCCTCCTGAGAACCCAACTTGTACATCTCATCAATGTTGGTCTCGTCCCTTCTGTCCATTGAAAGAAGTTCTACGATCCCCTTTCCACCATCTACCCTATACCCGTTCTCCCTTATTGGTGAATGGAAGAAATGTAGATAGTACCTGGTCCCAAGGATGTATTCCTGGATGTTGAACTTCTGTGAGTGATCTATACCCAACTTGAACTGGTTGTAATCCTTGGCAATGAAGAAACCCCGGCCTCCCTTGGCTCCCTGATATTTTACCATCACAGGTTTGCCTATCTTCTTGGGATCCTTGACCTCATTGGGCATGTTTATACCAGCTGATTCAAGCCAGGTCCTTTCCATGTTACGGTCCGATTCCCACTCCAGGACCCTGCGGTTCCCGAAGGTGGGGACAGGAAGGTCCTTGAAATTATCAGCTCCAAGGTACTCAACGAATGATCCATGAGGGACTATGATGCCATTCTTCTCAATGATAAGATTGACATTATCCTTCACCTGACTGTAATCGTCCAGTATAAGGAATTCATCTGGTTTCGCTAGCGGAAAGGCATCATAGAGCTTGGGTGGCCTTCCAACTGATATGCCAAGCGTCTTGAATCCCTCTACCTTGGCACCATGGAATATCTGGAGACTGGAATGGGAGCAAACTGTTACGATCGTGAGATCGTCCTTGTCGTACCCATTTAGAGTACCCTCTATGTCGAATGACTGCATTACGGGGTAAACCCACATTATGCATATATCGATTTCTATCTCACTCGAAGACTGCACCGCAGTGAGGGCAGATCGGAGCAGATACAGGTATAAGGGCACCGCACTCGAAACATTCTGCAAGCTCCTCCTCCAATCCGTCCGGTTTCGGAGGCATCTCTTCTCCCTCGACCTCTTCCAGCTCCTCTACTACTTTTTCTGTCTCCAGGTCAGATGTTTCCTCTACATCGATCTCCTCGAGCTCTCCCTCTTCCTCATCTCCTTCTTCCTTATCCTCGGAGGGAGGCTGAATTTCAGAACTGATAGGTTTTCCGCATGCGGGGCATTCCGTGGATCCTTTTGGTATTGTCTCACCACATTCACACTCAAGATCATCACTGAACTCGACTCCGCAATGTGGGCAGACGGAAGCATCAAGAGGAACGAGTCCGCCGCAATTGGAACACTTCGCCTTTTCAGCGGTCTGGAGCCTCATATAGATGAATATCCCTGCTGCAACAATGATCAATACTATTACAAAGAGAATGATAAGGATGAGGAAGAGATAAGAGACCTCTTCTTCCTTCTCCTTTATAGTGAACATAGCCATTGCTTCGTTGTTCTCAGCATCGGATTCGAAGACCTTGGCACCGTCATTGACCTTACATTTCCAGGCCACATCCTCTGAGAAGACGGTATCAGGCTTGACACTGAAGGTGACCCTCTGGGTACCATAAGGAGATATTGTGGTCGTCTCACGTGTGTCACCGGCCGGACCGGTGAATGTGACCTCAACATCCCTGTAGGTGAAATTACCGGTGTTGGTTACTTCGTATACCAGTATGTACTCCTTTCCCTTGGTCATCTCGAACTTGCCCTTTTTTGCATTCCAGCCCTGTGAATCCTCGCGGATAAGCTGGACGGTCAGGTCCGGTGAGTCCAAGACCTCAATGGTGACAGTGAAGATGTTATTACCCTCATCGAACTCCCTAATGTTATTCTGGGGGTCCACAACCACGGTCAAGGTGTTCATGCCTGTTGATTCCAACAGCCAGAATCCAGTGACCATGTCTGTTCCATTGTTCTCGAGGAACTCTACATAGGTGGAATATTCAACCCATGTATCAGTTGAGTTCGTTACCATGAAAAGGACAGTGGTGTTGGATGCCGCTTTTCCGCCTACATTGGAAAGATTGATGCTAAGGGAGATATTTGTTCCAAGGTAGCCTATACCGGTCTCATCAGGGGACATTCCGGAGAACCTCGATCTCATGACAAGGGTGTCCTCTTGGATTTGGATCTCGGGAACATCCATGATATCGAATATCTCCAGAGTACTTCCTATCTGGTTGTTCGTGGTAAGCTGTTCTTCCCCGTCCAGGAGCTCCACAGAGGTATAAATGGTCCTGACACCCTTGGGGTAGGATACATCCCAGTCCACCTCTATATGCCTATACGAATGGCCCTTCATGAGGTTAGCAGGGAACATCATCTCAGAACCTATTCTAGTGGCCAGTGGATCGTTAACGAAGTCACCATTATAGAAACCCACCTTGAAACTGGGTGTCGGAGTATCTCCTTTGTTTTCAAGGGTGGCATTTATCTTAAGCGACTTACCGATCCCTGCTGAATTCACTGATACGGTCCCCTGGGTGAACTCCAAGGATGTAAAAGCGAGGTCTGGAAGTGTCTGGACATATATATCCCAACTGAGCTTATTGTTATCCTCATCACTCTCATCAATAAGATCTGAGAGGTCCATCACAACGAATATTTTATGGTAATCTCCTGTCCTAGGGATCCAGGGTACCTCCAAAGAGGATGCCCCTCCCGCCTCTATCTTTTCCAGGACTGCGGAGGGTTGTGTGGATTTCCAGGGTATTATCTTGCCTCCCAAGTCAGGATCTCCATCATAGAACCTGACAAAGATATTGAAGGCATCTGTTTGACCCGAGTTCCTGATAGTGGCAAAGAGCTTTACCTCACCATCTATGAAGATCTTCTCCTCCGGAAGGACCCTTAGGTCATTCTCTCCCATGAAGAGATCTGGTTTTGACAGAACATTGAATGTCTTGAATTTAAGATTGTTATCTTCCCCAGTACCTTCCTCTATCACTCTGTCGAAAGGATCGAGGACCACGAACAATGTGTGCTCCCCTACACCTGCAGCGGGCCACAGGAAGGAAATGTTAGTGATTTCTCCCGGAGATAGGCTGATCACCGTCTGATCGATGATGTTGACATCCGAATCCACTGCGAAATGGACCCTGACATCCTTTGCCATTGTCTTTCCTATATTCTCCACCCAGGCCCAGAATGTAACATTCTTACCCTCTGTAATCACATTGGGTGCTATCCCAAGATCACCATTGAAGGCCACATCCGGGGGAGTGTCTACTTCAACTTGGAAGGTGTATACATTATTCGTCTCAAACTGTTCCAAGACCTGATCGTCCGAATCAACAACAATATTGATCTCATGGATCCCAATAGGGAGTCCAGCAAACCATTGGATCTCTACTTCAACAGCTGTCCCCGGATCAAGGAATGGAACGGTCACTGGTAGAAGGGTGATCAGGTTCTCCATCAATATCTCACCATCATAGGCAAGGATCTTGAACTGTCCCGCGGGCATTTCACCCGTGTTCTCCACCATGAAGGAGAGCTTACGGGTCTTATTGATCGTTACAGGGATTGGTGAATCGACTTCGAAGGTCTGTGTCCTGACCCCCAGTTCTGGAAGGTTCTTCACCAAAACGTCCATTGTTTTAACGGAGTTCAACGGGACATGATCGAACCTTGCATCCACTTGTGCAGTGAGGGTGACGGGACCAACTTCCATTGGGGTCCAATTAACAGTCTTTATCAACGATCCACCCTGCTCTATATAATCAAAGGCAAGACCCTCCATCACAATACCGTTGCCCCTCACTCCACTCCAGGAGATATTGACCTGGAAAGGAGTTGCCGATGGATCCTCTTCGCCAATATTGGTGAGCTTGATATCTATTGTACCTTCCATCCCATATACCCACTGGGTTGTGTTCTCAAGGAATTCGACCTGGTAGTCCGGACCTATGCCGATCAAGTTTAATTGCTGGAAGACATTGTTATCCTCATCGGTCTCACTGAGCTGTTGATATGGATCGACTATCACCATGAAATCGAACTCTCCTTCTTGAGAGGTCCATGGGAACTCGACTATGGTATTCTTACTCGCACCAAGATCGGTCAAGGGAATTGAATTGACAATAAAACCACCCAACTGCATCTCCACCTCGAATGGACCTGCATCGAACTCTCCCTCGTTATAAACATCAACGAGGAGAGTTACCTCGTTCCCTGCGATCATTGTCCCTTCTACTGAAAGGGACTTGACCTTGACATCAGGACCGCCGGGAATTGTTATTACGGCATCAACATCACTTCCTATGACCAATGCTGAGGTACTTCTGTGAGGAATATCCGTTGAAATCAGCCTTCATCCTGTAGTTCCCCAAGAAACTCCTGCCGGTTGATCTGAGCTCTTCTTGGAGAAGTGCAAAAACAGCGGAACCGTTCATGTCGGTTGTATGGGAGGAGATCGGAATCTCATTGTTCCCAACCACCCTCATGACATCGATCGTAGCTCCGGGGAGGGGATTCTCCACCGAATCAACAACTTTGGAGTCTGCCCAGTAATACAACCTGATCAAGCCGTTATCTATTGCCTTTATCCATGATGTCCTACCTTTTGATAGATTACCTATGTAAGTCACATTGATCAGCTCTGCTGATCCGTCAATGTCCAATGGTGTCGAGAAGATACCGTTCTCGGACCCGAAGGTAACACCCTTCCAATCGAGATGATTGAAGGTGATGTTGCCTCCACTAAGGTTCAATTCATTGTTATATGAGAATAGACCATCAAGATCGATCCTGTCCGAGAATATCTTCGCGGAAACAGATGACCCATAAAGGTTCAGGGAACCTTTCATCATATCCACCTTCACATCGAGTATGGCTGTATCCCTTGCAACAATATGCTTGACCAACAAACCGCCCTCATCGATCATGAATGTTGGTGATCCACTCCCAAGAAGATAGAGGTAAAGATCATTTGATCCCTTGGAACTGAGGTCCACATTGTTGAATTCTACCCGCCCACCGTTCTCCACCAGTATATATGCAGGACCATCTTCCGTGAGGAAATTGACAGTGGTATCGTTAATGATGAGCTTTGCACCTGATGAAACCACAACGTGGCCATCGAAGCCATAATATGAAGGATAGAATTTTCCATCGATAAGGGAGGCCGTTCCCTTGATGAAGGTCGTTCCAGTGACCGTCATATCGATATCGATGTCCTCGAAGAAAGAGGAGGTTGAAGGGTCAACCACATATCTTGAGAAACCCATGTCTCCACCAAGGTCCGAGATCATCTTGTCCGAGAAATCCATTTTCTCTTTTACCTTCTCAATTATCCCGGCCTGTTCATCCTGACCTGGAAGGTCCGGATATGAATCGAAGCTTGTGGATGCTGTGAGGGTTTCCCCATCTATTACAACCTCAACATCGAAGTCTGGTGTGACGTTTGAGTTTGGCATGGAATCTATTGTGAATAGGTCTGTCATAACAGGTATGAAAGCCCATCCCTCATCATCAGTATCGCTCCATGTCTGGGAGGTCCTTCCCATGTAATCTAGCATCTCAGTAGTAAGATAGGATCCATCAAGCTTCCTGTTCTGAGACCCCTCCACCCTGAAGACCTGTACCTCCTGACCTTCCACCTGTATGTTCATACCGTCCAGAACGTGAGCGCCAATCCATCTGTAATACAGAGCACTGGAGTCCTCATCCAGAATAAGGATGGTGGGACTAAAGGGATCCGAGGTCGTATTTATAGAGGTTCCCACCAGATGAGCTACCGCTCCATTTGACAGTTTCAGGACATTATGGCTTCCTGTCGATGTGTTTGACTCAAGATCAATATCTATGAAGGAATTAATAACGGTTAGATTGGTTCCTGCCCCGTCTAAAGTGATATTGGAACCCATTCTTCCGTCCCTTGAACCGACATTGAATGAAAATGTATCCCTCAATTCGGATTCAACTACAAGTCCAGTTGATCCCGAAAGAAGAGTTAGAGTGAGACCATCGTCATTGTAATCCAGGTCATCTTGACTGCTTCCATCACCATCAATGTCGTATGCCAGATCATCCTGGTCCTGAAGCTCTATGAATTTGGACCTTATCATTTCGAGGTGGGCACTATTGGAAAGGTCCATTGAACCTGGACCCTCAAAAACAGAATCTTCAAGTAACAATCTGTGATCCAGTACCTGTAATCTCCATGTCCATCATGAAATAGGGTTTTAACTGACCAGTTTGGGTTGTTAGTACCCAATTGATGAATTCTAGGGTTCCCCCACCGTAAACATCTATCTGGTAGATGTGATCGTCCCCTCCTCCAATAATACCATCACTTCCAACATCCTGAGAGAGTGTGATGGAGGAGTTGATGAACGTCAATCTGCTACCTGCGCCAGATACATCAATATCTCCATCCAGCAGATAGTTTACCCCCGTGTAGGTTTTCGTATTTCCACCGCTTACGGTTATTGAGCCTATGCTAGAAGCTCCATCTGCCGATTCGTCCAAAGGATTGGTCGATATCAGCATCGCCGAAGCGATCAACATTCCAACGACCATCAACGAAGTGGTCGTCCTTGCCAAGAAAAATGAATGGTCCTTCATTCGGTCCACCTTCTTCCAATAGGAAACGGTCAGTCAATCCGACCTTTTCATTTAAGGGCCAGATATCTGTTTAACCCCCTATCATAAAAGTTTACATTGAATATAAATAGGTTATTATTTAAATATGGTATTTGAAAAATCAACTTAAATGATGAACAGATTAATGCTCTTTTGATCATTAGGTGAAAAGGATCACTGAAGGATCCTGTTGCTTTTTTGAAACTCATAAAGCAACCATGAACGCCCTTGTTGATAACCTGTTCCTTTCTCTTCCCGGGGAAAACCCTGGGAAAGTTTTTTTTAGAGCGACATAGTCTGATATTCGAGGAGGCTTGAGTCGCGATGACCTTTACTGCTGTAAAAGTAAGAGGAGGGTATCCCTTCTTGAAAATTCGGATATCCCTGTCAATCATATTACTGCTGACGATGAACATCCTTTCAATACCTTTACCATCCGGGGGAGTTGAAAATCCTATCCCGTACCCTAGCAGGAGTGGCCCATTGACCGTAATTATCAACGAGGTATATCCGGACCCTGAAATTGATGTTAATGAAGATGGAGCAATCGATCAAGAAGATGAGTTTGTTGAACTTTACAACCCAAATGATGAGGATCTTGACATATCTGGCTATTCCATCTCGGATAATACAAGGACATATTACATCCTCAATGACACCATCACAGCAAATTCACGATTTCTACTGGGAAGGTGGGATACAGGTTTAGCCCTTGGAAGGGATGACCTGATCACATTAAAAAATGAGAATGGAACGATCCTTGACACCTTTGAATTCCAGGGAGCGGGTAAAGGAGATAGCTTTCAAAGAGCACCAGATGGTGCCCAGAGATGGACCTCCGGTGCCGATCCCACACCAGGGTACATGAATACACTTCCTCCCACTTTCCTCATAAATGAAGTTTTTCCAGACCCTGAAGGGTCCAACAGTGGAAAGCAGTGGATAGAGGTCCTGAACAAGGGTCCAGCCTGGGACATTAATGATTTTATTCTAACTAACAATGATGCCGTAAACTGGGAACTACCCTCAAATAGGATCCTCACGGGTGAGAGGTTCCTCCTCCACTTGGGTCCTGAGGTTGGATCATTGGAGGTCCCTGAAAATACATTGGTTGTACATAAGATGGATGCTGTAACATTGTATTCATCCGGTGATGATATTGAATTGAAAGATAGTGATGGATATACCCTTGATCTTTTAGCCTGGGGGAACTCCACTCATGTTGACAGGTCGACAGGGACCGGTCCTTTGGGTGCATGGTCTGGAAAATACTATGATGAGGGTAATTCGTCGATGTCGCAGGAGGGAACAGAAAACATCCAAACTGTGGAGGGTTTCTCAATTATGAGGGTGCCAGATGGTGTGGATACCGATTCACCCAAGGACCTCTCTTTAGGACCTTCCATAACCGGGTCGACACCTGGTTGGAATAATTCGATCGATCCCGGACTGATTATGTTCTTTCCAGATGGACCAGTGGACATTTCCGAGGGAGGATCGGCACAGCTCGATATGAACATCACACCATCGGGAAACATGACCGGGAACATTTCGTTAAGAATATCTGTCACAGATCTCAATTGGACATGTTCTCTCACATCCAATATTGTAAAAATAACATCTGATATTAGAGTTGGAAATGTATCGATCACATGTGATGCCCCTGAAGATCTGGAGATTTCCAATTACTGTAAGGTCATGATCGATCTGTTCTGGGAGGACCTTCCCTTCCTGCATTTCCGGGAACACATGGACCTCAGGATCCCATCTTTTGATGCCCGCCTTGAGGATGTCGAAGTATCCCTGGATGGTTTTAAATCGGATATCTTTCCGGAGGGGTCCTATATTGAGATCGAGGGAAGGGTAGTCTGCAGTGGAGAGATCCCCGGAGGAGATGCTCTTTTGACCTTCTCTCTTTTTAGGGGAAATGATCCCGATGGACCTGTTGTAATAACAGAAAATATGGAGTTCAAGGACCTTAAGGCATCCTCAAGAAGGACCTTCTCCAGAACGATAGATACATACGATCTGGAGGGAAATTACAGCCTGACCATAAGGATAGATGAGGAGGATAGGATAAAGGAACCTGATGAGGTAAACAATGTTTGGACTATGGAAATTAGCATCATCCCGACCCTACCTGGAGATGAAATGAGGAACCTTGTCATAACAAAGGTCCTCTGGAACAGATCCCATGATGGGACATTCGTAGAGATCATGAACACTGGCAACCATGCTGTTGATCTCTCATCCATGAGACTTTATTTCGATAATGATTGGGTCTCATTCCCTGATGAAGCATTGATTTCACCCGATTCTAAAACGATAGTAGCAGGAGGAGAGGAGGCGATGGAAGAATTAGAGGGGATAGAACAGATCTACAGGATAGACAAAGCAGGTCCAATGAACTTGAGGATGAAAAGGGGGGATGTAAACCCAGATATTCAGGCTTCTCATGTTCTTAAATTGATGACCGAATACAGGGATCTTCTCGACGAAGTGGTCCTCAAAAGGTCCTACTTAGAAGAAATGAATTCTACGGGACAATACAAATCCTTTCCGGAGACAACATTGGGATCGACCCTTTTCAGAAGGATAGGTGATCATGGAGATTATATTGATACAGATACACATCTTGATTGGACGGTTGAACCGGTACATGGTCATATCTCAACACTGTTGATCGACCCTGGTCCTGACGGGCCGGGAGAGTTCATAGGGATAACACCTGAACCGGGGGAGACCGATATCTCCGGACTGGGGATCTTCAGGGGTGAGGAATTCATGGTCATTCCCTATGATCATCAATGGACCAATGGAGAGTGCATCATCTCAAAGGACCCAATAGCTTTCAGAAGGTCCCAGCTTGATGATCCGGATCTCGTCTTTCAGGATACATTCGATGGGATCCCGGGATGTGGTGTCCCTGGATATAGGATGCTCTCACTTCCTAACTCAGGCGGTGAGATCATACTGGTAGACAGAGGAAACAGGGTCCTGGAATCAGTGGTATGGGGAGATATGGGTGGGCCAGATCCAAGCCAGGGAGATATCATTACCAGATCGGTCCATAACAATTCCATGGGATCCTGGCGACTGCAAGGTACCGGATATCTTCCATCAACTGGAGATTGGTCCAGTTCTGAGAACTCGACGATCAGGACCGGAACGGGAGCTTTACCGAACCTGGAAAATTCCGAGAAAGTCGGTGACGTCCTTGTTATTCTCCCTGGAATTACCCTGGAGTCACTGGTAGGAAAGATATTGGATCTGAGAGAAGAAGGGAATCATGTACATCTCTATCTGACCTTTCCTCCTTGGAACAGAGATGACGGATTCCAATTATTCAATATGGGAAAAATGGAGCTCTCCTGGTTGAGATATCTAGATAAGATCGGTGTAAGGATCCATGCTTTAGAAAAAGTTCAGGAGGAATGGACCTCAGGGTGTATCATAACAGATGGTTCCATTCTCTCCTTCAATGTTCCAAGGACCGGAAGGATCGAAGATGTGAAGTGGGCATTGATAGAGAATCAGACCATCGGATCAAGGGTCGGATCATTCCTCACTGGTCTCCTGGAAATGGAAGACTGGTTCGATGCCTCCCTCCTTCTGGAGGATGCCGAACCGGTGAGACCGGCCGTAGCATTGAATGAACCTATTGGTCCCAGTTGGGTAAGATCCGGAAGGACCTCGGTTTCCTGGGTGTTGGACCCTTCACCGCATATAGGTATGAGTGAGAGGGTAACGATCAAACATGTATCCGGACCTTTAGATACCTCGACTATACTTGAACTACTAAAAAAAGGATCATCTGTTGAAGTTTTCATCTCCCCTTCCTGCTGTTTTGTAGAAAATAATGGCGGCCTTCTGAGAATGGAAGAGGAAAGGTCCCGCCTTTCCCAGGAACCTCCATCGCATCTGCTGGAAGACTTGGATGAAGGGATCCTTGGAAAATTGAAGGTTCTGATCGAGAGATCGGATGAGATGGACCTTGACCTCAAGGTTTCAATGCTGAAGGCCGATCACACCTGGAATGATGGATCGAACATCTGGTCCTGGGATGATGGATATGCCTTCACTCTGGCAACAGGACTTGCATCTCCAGTATCCTGCTGGGTTATAGGAACCGTTCTATCACAAGTGGGAAATGACAATTCCGACCCCCTTACGGGGATGGTCGGAACACAGCTGCCGTTATCACTCCTTCCTCTGGATGATGATGATCTGGGTCCAACCCCGGGGATCCTGATAGAAAGATTATATCCTGACACCTATCTCAAAGAGGATCCTGATGAAGCTATCTGTCTTTTGAACTGTAAAGGATCATCAATGGATATATCCGGTTTCATCCTTACAGATGATGAGGGTGATGGAAAGGAAAGTGATGGATTGATCATTGTTCCAGAAGGAACCATCATCGGGCCTGGTGAAAGATTTTGGATATCACGGGACAGAGGTGGGTTCTTGTTCCAGTTCGGATTCGAACCTGACCTAACATTGTTCAATGGTACTCCGGAAACTACTGCACAAATTACATACGGAGATCTCCGGCTGGCCAATTCCAATGATACATTAGCCCTAAGAGACCCTTTCGGAAGGATAGTGGATGTGATACCTTATGGAGGATCGACCTGGGAGGGGGTCTGGCTCCATTACACAGGTGGAAATTGGTCAGGTCCTTCTGTATCCCAACCAGGATGGGGGAAGGTCCTCTACAGATGGAGAAATTGGAATGAGAGTTCACCCGATGATACAGATACCGCCAGAGATATCCTTTCAATGAGGCCACTATATCCGGGTCAATCCGATATTCCCGAGATGAATTTTCCCGTTACTGGATCAGCAGAGGCTGGAATATGCCCGGACTCAGGATGGAGGATAGTGGAGGATGCAATTAGGGATTCAGGTTCAAGGATACTGCTGAACGTCTATGAGATGACATCCGATTGGGTGATATCATCACTTATTGGGGCCAGGGAAAGAGGGGTGGATGTGAAAGTTCTTCTTGAGGGAGGGCCAGTAGGAGGGACCTCCTATACCTCTGAGGTACTTGCGGATAGATTGACCTCAAATGGAGTGGATGTTAGATGGATGCTGAACGATATTGATTCAGACATTCGGGATAGATACAGGTACAATCACGCCAAGTACATGGTAGTTGACGGGAAGACCACTCTGGTCTCCACAGATAATCTCAAGGACACTTCATTTCCCAGAAACGGCTTTGGGACAACGGGGACCAGAGGTTGGATAGTTTCCGTTTCATCCGTTGAGCTTGCTGAGAAAATGGAGAGAATTTTCATGGACGATTGGGAAGGAATGGATATGTTCGATAACCAGGTTGATCACCATGATCTCAATGGCATCTATAACAAAGGTTCCCAACCTGATTTATCTGAAGTGAAAGATCCCAGATTTCCATCTATTGTCACAGAAGATGAGGTATCTGTAAGATTATTAGCCTGTCCAGATCATATATCTACGCCAGGAAATCCGCTCATCAGATCGATTCTCGAATCAGAAAGTACGATAGACCTGGAATTGATGGACATTGATACGGATTTCGACCTTCAGGGAAAAAGTTCTCCAGTGGACCTTTTTAAGGTTTGGGGGGTCGAGGAACCTAAAATCGGAATTAACAATCCCTATCTCGCAGCTCTTTTCCATGCAGCGAGCAGAGGAGTGAAGGTCAGACTTCTTTTAGATGGATCGGATTTTGACGGTGACGGTATACCTGAGAACAGATGGACAGCTGAACGGATAGAGCAGGCGATCCTCGAAAACGGATTGTCCGATTCATTCAAGGTCAGACTTCACCCCAATACCAGAATTGATAAGGCTTTGGATATCTCGCTTGTACATACAAAGGGGATGGTGGTGGACGGAAAGACCACCTGGATCTCATCCTTCAACTGGGGACCTACCTCCGGGTTGGAGAACAGGGAGATGGGTCTTCTTCTGGGATCTCGAGAGATCGGTCAATATTTCACGTCGGTCATAGAACATGACTGGGGAGGTACTCTCCAAGATGAACTTTCAGCAGAGATCAGACAGGTCCAATTCACCCATGGTAATGGATCAGGCTCTATTCTGAGAATTGGGATCAATGTTGACTGGAAGGGAGAGGATAGTCTTGAACTCTCATTGAAAAAGAAAGATGCAGAAATTGGCCCAATATTATCAAGGGAAATAACCCAGGGTTTTGATGACATCTTTTTCGAGGAAATCCTCCTTTTGAATGTGTCAGAGGGAGATGTCTTAGTGGTTATGGCAACGTCAGACGATAGGACCTTGGAGCTATTTGAGATAACTGTTGAATTGGGCGAGACCGATACAAGTAAAGGTTCCTCGGGAATGATCACATCCACTATTGCACCAATTGTATTGATAGTCCTTATTACCATCTCCATATCGATAGCCAGGATACTGGTTGTGGAAGCCAAGGGTCGTTTCAAGAAGATAGGAGAAAGTTATGAGGAATGAAGTGACTTGTGTATATTTGGCCTGCTGGACATAAAGTATTTAATCGCCTTCCCGGATAACCGGATGATCCAAATTTACTGGTACGGGGGATGGTTATGTTCGAGGTTGATATCAAGGTGGATACCCTCAAAAGCGTTTTTTCGATCCTTACTCCCATTGTGGGCGAGATCAAGCTTGCAGCAGATGAGGAGGGGTGGAAGATTAGGGCAGTGGATCCGGCCCATGTTGCAATGGTGGACCTCACCCTAACAAAGGACGCTTTCGACAGGTATGAATTAGAACCCATGGAACTGGGTCTGAACGTAGAAAGGATGCTTGAGCATCTGAAAAGTGCCAAGAGCGATGATATGGTTAGTATCAAGCTCGATGCTGACAACAGACTCGTTGTCTCCATGGCCAATCTAACTCTCAAGATGCCGCTTGTGGATGCTTCGGGATTCTCCGATCCTAAGATACCAAACCTTCAACTTCCTGTTGGGTTGAAACTTAACTCCGGTGAACTTCAGAAGGGTCTCAAGGTTTCCGCATCCATTTCTGATTATATCACCTTTGATTGCTCAGAAGATAAACTGGTCATGACCTCTTCCGAAGATCTATCCTCCATGACATTGGAGCTTAAGAAGGGGGTCGAATACGAGGAGATCAATTTCGAGAAACCTGCAAAGAGCTCCTTCTCTCTGGACTATTTCACACAGTTGATGAAAGGTGTTGGACCAAACAGGGATATCTCCCTCAATCTCGGAAATTCCTATCCATTGAAAATGGATTTCGAATTCGCAGAGGACTCCGGACATGCAAGGTATCTACTTGCACCCAGAATAGAATCCACATGATCTGTAAAGATCAGTCCAGTTCAATTTTTTCCATTCTCTTTCCACCCCTTTCCTCTCTTTTGGGCATGTTGATGGATATCTTGCCCTTGACCACGTGGTATAATCTGAACCTGTTCAAGTTGACGATCAGGTAACCCAGGAAGAAAGGAATGGAGACCAGCAGCATGAGTAGGGGAGTGGACCACCAACCCTGATAACTCTCACTTCCGTTCTTAATGGAATCTATGACGTAGACCAGTATCTCGGTCAATGACATTAATACAAGGAAAACACCGATGGTCATGAAAACACCGGATAGAATGGCCGATATGATCATCCATGGATCTAATGGCTTCCTGCCTCTTCTGCCATGGGAAACTGCTGACATCCGCAACCACTGGTCCTTTGCTACTAACACAACTTCTTACTATTTTTGATTTCCCATACTTGACTGAAAACCGGTGAAGCTGTTATCCCGGAGTTCGGGGCCGGATCGGCCCATATCCTCTATGGTATTGCTTTCAGTCGGATTATCCGAAATTTGCTGCCTTTTATACAAATTGAATGTAACTATAACAGCAGTTGCCAAGATGACCACAACGATAAGGAAGATCATCAACATTAATAGGGGATCGATCCCGCTTCCCGATCCTTTACCAAGGATGGTGAAGGGGACCGTTGTCTCTCCAGAAATGGGTTCATCATCGATCGAGATCAAGCCATCTACTTTCAGTTCATGATCTCCTGGACGAATTTCCTCCGGTATCTCGAGGGAATAAATACCCGGTCTATCGTACAGGATCTTCAGTTCAATGAACCTCTCCTCATTCCCGGAGGTCACCGCTATAACCGAACCTTCCTTCAGAGGTGCTGAGAACTCCAGTAGCAGTACATCTCCCCTATCCAGAGTAATGATCCCCTCAGGGTAAGGTAAACCTCCAGGACCCACTGGACCTTTTATGACAAGTAAGACACGTGTTTCGAACTCGATCTGGATAGGAGTAAGTCCCTCCCCAGATAGGTCTGTCAAACCATCTCCGATCTCCACCATATACACTTTTCCATGTTCAAGTGGATCCTGGGGATCCACATAGAGGTACAGTTGCATCAGATGACCAGGATATGAAACGTCGAAGAGATGAGGAGGTATCTTTCTCTTTGAGGATTACAGTAGCCATAGCTAGATCGGTTCTCATTGACTCCGAGAACTCTATGAATATTTCCTGATCAGGAGATACACCCCTGGAACCATCAGGAGGACCGGATCTGATGACAACAGGTTCTACACCATCGGTGGTAACCATCAGGTTGAACTCATCAGATCCAATATTTCCACTCATATCTCCAACAGTAAGTCTTACCGTATATTCCCCTAATTCATCCACTTTGATCGTTCCATAGGCCCCTTCGAACCGTATCCCGAGTTCTTCTACTTCCCATATGAAACTCGCCCCACCAGGGAACAATGGATCATTATCAATCGTATCATTCCCAGATAGACCAACAAATTCTCCCCTAATGACTGTCCTATCGTCTCCGGCTCTTACAGTAGGTGGAGTGGTATCGTTCACATGGACATTGAATGATATGGATTGAAGGTTCCCTCCACCGTCCCTGGCCTCGAACAACACATTGTAATCACCCGGGGTCTTGAGAATAATGTCAAGGACCGATCCCCTTTTAGTGTGTATTTCAGGTCCAGAGATCGACCAAATGAACACACCATTGGTCATTATGTTAGGGTCATCGTCCGATATTATCGGGGTGATAATCAGGTCCTTATCCTCATCCAACATGATATCCCCGATCGGTTCGAGACGAGGTGTGATACCGTCGGTTATCCTTAGATCGATCTCCTTTATCGCTGGATTCCCAGCATTGTCTGAGATCTGAAGGACCACATGATAGATTCCGGGTGACTTTTGGTTCGAAGGAAATATCTCTTCCATCAAATTCTTGTAGAAGGTCATCGAACTCTATTGACCAATGGAAATGTGAGATCCCTGTCAGATCACTGATAGGACCGGGATCGAGAGATTCCTCTGCAGTAAGTTTTGTTCTCTCGGATGTCAGATTGTCGGTCCATTTGATATCAGGGACAGGTGGTACCTCATCTCTGACTATATAGAGGGAAGCTGGATGTTCTAGTGGGCCGTTTCCCTCCTCATCATACACCTCCAGAGTGAAGATATTTACACCAGGGTCCAGAGGAACACTTTCTTCGAAGATGCCATCCTCTTTGACCAGAGATGTAAGATAGGGCTTCCCCTCCTTGATCACTACTAAGGTTGATCCAGGCTCGGTTTTTCCTAAAAGAGGATACACAGGATCGTTCAGGGTGATCTTGATATCCGACAGGACCTCGATTGATCCGGGTGGAGTGTTATCGACGATAACATGGACCAGTGGAGGTGTAACATTGATGTTACCAGCTTCATCAACTACCCTGATCCGGAGGAAGAGATCATTTTCCTCCCATATCTGAGATGGAAGTCCAATCGTATCCCATTTGAAGATCGGACCATCATTGGAAAGAACTTCCAGATCACTCCAGATACTCCCAGGTATTCCATCACCGTCAGAATCAAGGGAACCTTGCAAGATGATCTGTTCTGCATCCTCCTCAATAGAGATGTCAAGGTCCACGGTTCCGGTCAGAACATCTCCATTGTCAGGACCATTCCAGATGACCCACGGTGCCTGGAGATCATAAGGCGTTCCAAGTGTATATTCAGAAAATGTAGAAACCAGACCTATGCCATTCAATGCAGAAATACTATAGAAATAGATGTTCCCATCGATCAGACCTATGTCCGTGAAATCGGTACGATTGTCCGGAGTATTCCCGATCTTTATAAAAATCCCCGGGATACCGCTTCCTATGCTTGATTCATTTGCACGATATATAATGTGTGAAACGATCTCTGGACCATCAGGCGAATCCCATCCGATCTGAAGAGAATTGCCGGAAGGAACCGCCTCAACAGTGATATTGTTCGGTCTCCTTGGTATATCTGTATCTATTCTGACAATATCCGATGAATCCAGCTCTACAGATCCTAATCCTTCCCGATAAACACTACCTCTGATGGTGAAATTACCTTTGATGTTGTCAGGGATGAATATCATTCCTTTGTAAAGACCGTCCCATGGAACCTCATCCGGAAGGATTCCATCATCTCTGGCCTTGATATTAGTGATGGAAGGTAAACCCATCACTGAAAATGAAACTTCCCTGAAAACAGTGGCATTGATGGTTACGACCAGGGGGTCCAAATAGGTCAATGTCGATCCTTTCGGATCAAAAGATATGTTATTTATCGAGGGAACTAAAAGGGCGAGGGTCGAGGCCTCCAGTGTCCTTGAGGGGTATTTCTCCTGAAATCTTACAGTAACTACCTCGTCCCCTCCTACCTGCACTTCCCCAACTCCTGGTGATCCTATGGTAATATTGACAAAACCTGTAAAAACCCCTGTTCCTCCACCTTTCTCGACCAATTCAACCAGCTCTATTTCCTCAGATGTGGGGTCTGTTGTGGAATTCACCAAGACCGTTACCCTCTCCTCTCCTGTCAGATTGGTATCTGTTAGCCATATCCTGGTACCCGATCCATCGGCAGGTACGATATCTGATTCGAAACCAAGTGTACCTTTCTCGCTTAACAGATCTCCAGTTGCAACAAAGGCGTAGGGCTGAGGGCCTTGTAGGACCGAGTAACCTTTGATGGTGACATTGTATGGACCCGGACTTGCTGAGGGTATCCTGATCCTCTCAACTGTATTCTTCCGATCAAATGATGAATTGAAAGGATGGACCAGATCATTGCCATAATAAACGGTCCCATTAGGAGCGGTCACGACCAGGTCCAGATCGTTGATGAGCTTTTCTGTACTTGTATTGGAACCTGGAGGGTCCGTCCATGTAAGGGTAATGATCATGTCGGAACCATTTCCGGAAAGGTAATAGTCGCTTGAATGTGAAGCACCTGTAGTAAGTCCGGTGGAATTATCCTCAAAGAACAGATCCCCTGCATTACTTCCTTCTATGGCAAGTGAGTTCGAAAGATTGACCCTTCCCCAACCCTCCAACCTATTTGGGATGGAGGACCAATCCCCATTCAGGGGTCTAGCCCCATTGATTATAGCTGCCTTGAGGAGGGCAGCTGAGGGGGCATCCAGGTTGCCCATTTCCTGGAAATACTGCCTTATAAGGGCAGACATCCCCGCTACCAGAGGCGTGGACATGGATGTTCCCCCCATGAACGCGTAATTACTGTTGATACCTGTGTAGGTGGAGTTGGAACCCCAGTAATGGTTCCAGAAATCAGAGATCGTAGAAGCCCGAGTTGAAAGGATATATGTGCCTGGTGCCACAACGTCCGGTTTTATCCTCTCATCACCCCATGTATAACCCTGGGATGAGAAGTCAGCCATCTGAGAGATGTCATTGGCCCATGAAGATATCAATGGCCTGTAGCTTTCTGATGCTCCAACGGCTACCACGTTCTTTGCTGAAGCCTGGGTGGAAAGGGAATACCTTCCATTTGCTCCCTTATTCCCGGCGGAAAAAAGCACCAAAAGGTCCTTGTGGTTCCAGATGTAATTGTCGATCTGCCAGGACCTCCAGGAATAATTTGCATAACTTGACCGAGATGACCATGAATTCGTGTGTATCCTTGCACCACTACTGTATGCATCACCGAACAATGTATTGTATGCTGGTATGGAAAGTGAACCGGATGAGGCCATGGTGGATTGCATCACAAGGGATGCGTTCGGTGCCATTCCGGAATAGCTTCCGTTGGAGGCCGATCCGTTCCCCAGGACCGAACCGACAACATGTGTGCCGTGACCTCCCTTGTAACTCCATGATCCTGTTGAACTATCCCATACGTGTATGTCAGGATCTGACCAATTCCCAGGTCTTCCGTAAGTGTAAACAGATCCTATCCTTCCATTCATATCTGGATGCATTGTGGAATTCTGACCGGTATCCAGCCCTGTATCTGCTACTCCGATTATCTGGTCCGATCCGTCCAGACCAGAGATCGACCATACTTCTAAAACATCTATTATATCAGCTGCAATATCATTATCCAATCCTTCTATCGTCATTGAGGAGATATGGGAAACAAGTGGGGATAGAGATGTTCTGGCGATACCATCTCTGTCGGAATTGACCAATAGATTCCAAGGATCCAATGGAATTGGGTCCTTATCCCAGTTCATTGAGAGGGTTTCTATTCTTTCCTTTGTCCATGTTTGATAGGATCCAACCACAACCTGGAAGGTCCTTGGATCATCCTCAATATCTAAAAGGTTCAATAGAAATTGACCTTCAATGACCATTGAGGAGTGGAATGGATAAATGATCAAATCCTTTTGATAATTGTCCTGGACCTCACTCCTGTATTCAAATTCAATGAGCAGTGTGTCAGAGGAGATCAGTTCAATGATCTTACTATTACTGGGAAGGATACTTTGAATTGTTGAAATCGGTCCATTTGATCTCAGGATATACTGACCTTCTCGGAAACCCTGTTCTGGTAGTCCGCTTGAGTTGACTGGCCTCTCGATATTCACTCTCAATGCCCCGATATTAAGGTAAGTATCATCCAGCTCATGACCCAGGTTTCGAGAAGCCAGGATCTCCTTGTCAACTCCCAATATATCCTCGAATCCTGGTGTGACATCAACAATATCCCCATCGGAGATCATTGAAAAGGAGGGGAATATTGAAAATAGCATGATCGAGGAGACGATGAATGTCAGATACATCCTGGCAGAAGAACCGATCGATCCTGGCATTTCGAACAACCGTATATTTTCAGGAGATATAATTTTTCATAACCCCATCAGACAACAGGGCCGCATTCCTTCTCCTCAGCATCTTCACCATGATCATGATCGTCCTCATGAGGTTTGAGGTCAGACCTTTCTATTCCATGCGCCTTATAATATTCATAGAGGGCTTTTTTAAGACCATCTACGGCAAGTAGGGAGCAGTGGACCTTGACTGGAGGGAGGCCCTCGAGACCTTCAACAACATCATCCCATGTAAGCTCTTCAGCTTCCTGCAGGGTCTTCCCCTTCACCATCTCGGTCAACATTGATGTTGTCGCGATCGCAGATGCGCATCCAAAGGTCCTGAACTTGATCTCAGTAATTTTTTCCTCATCTACTTTGATGGATAGCTCCATCATATCACCGCAAACAGGATTGCCGACAGTGGCTACTGCATCCGCATCTTCCATTTCACCAACGTTCCTGGGGTTCTTGAAATGCTCCAGAACCTTCTTTGAATACTCCAACCTTCCCATTTTCATCCTCTCCCGGGATATATCGGGGACATTGACCTGAGCTCCTTAACAATATCTGGCATTACCATTTTAACATGGTCCACATCCTCTTCCTTGTTGTAAGGACCTAATGTGAATATCAAGCTACCATGGGCCTCTTCATGCTTAAGGCCCATGGCGAGTAGGGTCTTGGAAGCCTCCAGTGTCTTCTGGGCACATGCTGAACCGGTGGAAATAGATATTCCATTCATATCAAGTAGAAGTAGCATTGACTCACCTTCCACATAATCGAACCTGATGTTCGCATTGTTGGGTAGCCTTTTCTTGGGGTCACCATTGAGATGGGAATCACCGATCGATGTCAGTCCATCAATCAACCGGTCCCTGAGCATTAAGAGGTGTGAGGATGTTTCCTCCATTGTCTGTACTGCGATCCTGGCAGCAGCACCCATTCCGACAATTCCAGGTATGTTCTCACTACCACTTCTCAATCCCATTTCCTGACCCCCACCCCTGATGATTGGGGTGAGTCTTACTCCTTTCCTTTTGAAGAGGGCGCCTGTCCCCTTTGGTCCCATCAGGTCAGGTGAGGAGATCGTAGCCAGATCTACCTTGTAATCATTCACATTAAAAGGGACTTGAAGAGCGGACATTGTTAGGTCAACATGTACCAATGCTCCTGCGTCATGGGCCATTACTGCGATCTCCCTGACCGGCTGGATGGTACCCACTTCATTGGAAGCGAACGGAAGAGTAACAATGGCAGTATTCTCATCTATGAGATCAGAAGCACTTTCCAAATTTATCGCGCCAAGTCCGTCGAGCCCTATGATCCCAACATCATATCCACTCTTGGAAAGGGCATCTGCAGTCGCCCTAACAGAACGGTGGTCCGCTTCGGTGATAAGCACCTTCTTTCGACCATCCAGATGTATTAGTGGACCTCTTAAAGCTAGATTGATGGATTCTGTTGCTCCGGAGGTGAAAACGATCTCCTCAGGTGATGAGGAGATGAGGGAAGCGACCTCTCCTCTTGCTTTATCCATGGCTTCACGGGGCACTCTTCCCATCTCATGTATGGACGAGGGATTCCCGAAATGTTCCTTGAATAAGGGAATCATCTCCTCTATGACCTCTGCTCTTATCGGCATAGAGGTGGCGGCATCGAGGTAAATCCTATTCAGTTTGCATACCTCCTGAAATGGTCAAAAGAATGGGTGTATAAAACATTCTCACCTGATTTGGGGAGTATTATTCCCCTTTGTCCTTGAAGTAATGCTCGATGATCTTCTTCTGACCCCTCCGGAGCGTCTCAGAAACAGAGGCTGTGGAAATGGAAAAGATCCTCGCAAGCTCCCTGATACCTATCCTCTTGGGGAAATCATAGTATCCCCTCTCAAGGGCCATTTTGATTATATTCTCCTGCCTGGGGGTGAGAGAATCCTTGTCATCGATAGGATGGATCATAATAAGGGAAGAATCGATCCCTTTATCTGTTAAATTGGTCACGAGCTTCTGAAGCTGGACCTTCTCATTCATTATCAACTTCCACTCCACCCATCCCTGTGGGTCCGATCGGGCTGATATGAGGAAACAACCGGATTCAAGGATGGACCTGCATCCTCCGCAACCAGTGGTACCAACTATGATAATGACCTTATCCTGCTCTACCTGGCTGGCTTTAACGAAATCCACACCATCGAATTGACCGATGATCTTCTCCAGCAAAGATGGTTCCGTACCATTCAGCTTTATCTCTGCCAGGTCCTGAACACCCTCCTCTCCGAATGGAATGGTATCAAGAATGTTCACCGAGATAGGAAGCTGACCTGTTGCCTTTCCAACCCAGCTGTTCTCCAGATTTACAGAAAGGACCGCTTCGTACAGAAAATCACCGAAAGGAGATTCATTGAAGGTTAATTAAAACTTCGTAAGGTTCAATGATATCTATGAGTTTATTATGGAAAAAGAAGTGATTTAATTTAATGCACTTGACACAACATGTTTAAACGGAAATGCACATTTGATTTGTACATTAATATGGAGATACCCAGTTATATGGAGGGAGAAAGGTTATTACTTTGATAGAACTATATTAAGTTGCGAATGGACATGAAGAAAAAAAAGGAATTTACATATGATGATCTCTCCCAAAAGGTCGGCAAAGATATAGATGATGAAAAGATCTTAGAAGATGCCGATAATGTAGTCTTTAATGAAGATGCCGACCTAAGGTGGCCTTCTGGTAGTGATAGAACTGCACGAGATTGGATACGTGATGAGGTAGATAAGGCGAATTGGGACTCTGAGGACAATCCATGGAGAAGGGAAGCTGTCAGGTCCCATGAGGAGAAAAGGTACCTCGAGAATGAAGTGATGAGACTTCAGAACAAGGTCATGGTCCTCAATGGAGAATTGAACAGGTTGAAATCTCCCCCCTTGATCGTTGGATCCGTTGTGGACCATCTGAAGGATGATCAGGTAGTGGTTTCAACTTCTGGTGGACCTTCTTTTGTTGTTAAAGTACTATCGTCCATTGAAAAAGGTTCCCTGGAGATAGGGGACAAGGTGGCCCTGAACAAGGACACCATGACAGTGACCGGTATCCTGCCCTCTTCCAAGGATCCTCTTGTGGGTTCCGCTGAGATGTTCGAACGTCCGGATGTGGAATTCAATGATATAGGAGGACTGGAGGTACAGATTGAAGAGCTTAAGGAGGTCGTTGAACTTCCGTTGATCAGACCTGACCTCTTCAAGGATGTGGGGATTGATCCTCCCAAAGGTGTCCTTCTGATAGGTCCTCCAGGATGCGGCAAGACAATGGTCGCCAAAGCCATTGCAAGAGAGACCAATGCCACATTCCTCAGGATGGTTGGATCTGAACTTGTTCAGAAATATATTGGTGAAGGGGCAAGGATGGTAAGGGAGCTCTTTCAAATGGCAAGGGAAAAGAGTCCCACGATCCTTTTCCTGGATGAGCTTGATTCCATAGCCGGAAAGAGGACGGATTCATCAACATCCGCAGATAGAGAAGTCCATAGAACTCTCATACAGCTCCTTGCGGAATTAGATGGATTCGATCCACTCGGAGATGTCAGGATAGTTGCTGCAACCAACAGACCTGATATCCTGGATAGTGCCATTCTAAGACCAGGAAGGTTGGACCGGATAATCGAGATCCCACTCCCTGATATCAAATCCAGGATAGAGATCTTCAAGGTCCACTCAAAGAGAATGTCCATGGATGAGACTGTTACCCCGGAAGAACTTGCAGCACTGACGGAAGGATTCAATGGTGCTCAGATCAAGGCGATCTGCACAGAGGCCGGGATGTATGCTATCCGGGCTGAGGTCAGGAAGGTTTCCATGGAGAACTTTAAGATGTCCATCAAGAAGATCAGAGAAACCACAAGTGATGATACCATCCTGCAGTTCAGATCATCACCCCTCCGAAAAGAGGGATACTCGATGTTCGCTTGATGCTCAATGTATCTTGGATCCAGGACCAACGTCCTTATCTATTGTAAGAAGGGAGACGATATTCCCACTCTCCGCTGCAAGGAGCATACCATTGGATACTACTCCTCTTAATTCAGCAGGTTCAAGGTTCGAGACCATGATGATCTTCTTACCTACCATCTCCTGAATGGAATAGTGCTTCTTCATTCCAGCAACTATCTGTCTGGGCTTCCCTTCTCCTACATCAACCTTCAAAATATACAGTTTATCGGCC
This sequence comes from uncultured Thermoplasmatales archaeon, assembly GCA_963807965.1. Classification (GTDB taxonomy): domain Archaea; phylum Thermoplasmatota; class Penumbrarchaeia; order Penumbrarchaeales; family Penumbrarchaeaceae; genus Penumbrarchaeum. Next base: position 52,318 of record CAWEDU010000021.1, on the reverse strand, counting down.
TTTGGATGGCCCTCCACACTTAGGACCGTTGCCACCCTCAGGTCCAATTTCATGAATTCCTCGATTGTTACTTTTTTTCCTTTGTCATTATTTTCTTCCATTACAGGTTCCTCCATTATTGGTGGTTCCAGCTTAGTGAAAAGGGGTACGGGCATCTCAAGGGCCAGACCCTCGGGGAAGTTATCAAAAGCATCTTTGAAGGACCCATTTTCAGGCCCCGGTGCATTGATCATCTCATACCACCTTTCAACGGCATGTGGTATATACGGGTATAAACCATATGTTATCACTTTTCCAAGATGAAGTGCTACGTTAAGCACCGTTTCACATCTTTCACTATCCTGTTTGACAAGCTTCCAGGGTGCCTGGTCGTTAAAATATTTATTTGCCTCATTAACCAGCTCCATCATAACGTGGATGCCTTCCTTTAAACGGACATCCTCCATGCATGACAAGGCCTTTGTATAGTGGTCCTTGGCACTCTCCAACACCTTCTTATCATCATCTAATAGATCCCCTCTATGTGTGACCTTACCATAATTCTTGGCCATGAAGGAGACCACCCGGTGAAGATAGTTGCCAAAAGCACCCAATAGTTCTGTGTTGTTCTTCTGGATGAACTCGAAAAGATCGAAGTTAGCATCACCCCTTTCCGGCATGTTCATGGAAAGATAGAACCTGAGAGGATCAACAGGGTAATCCTTCAAGAAACCGTTTACTGTAGCCCCGTGTCCTCTAGATTTTGAGAACTGTTCTCCATCCCATTTCAGGTACTCATTTGAAGGGATATCATAGGGTAGGTCCAATCCACCATATGCCGAAAGGATCCCTGGCCAGATGATAGTATGAAAGGGTATGTTGTCCTTTGCAAGGAAGTAATAATGCCTGCAATCAGGATCCTTCCAGTAGGATTCCCATAGTTCCGGTTTCCCCTTCTCCATCGAATGTAGCTTAGATGCAGATAGGTAACCGCAAACAGCTTCGAACCAGACATAGATCCTCTTATCAACAAAACCCTCCAAAGGGATCGGAACACCCCAGGTAAGGTCCCTGGTGATCGCCCTATCCCTGAGTCCCTCTCTGAGGAAGTTCTCGGTATTATTCCGTGTATTGGGCCTCCAGGATCCCTTTCTCTGTTCAACGAACTCCTTTATGCGTCCTTCCAGACGTGTTAGGAGCAGGTAAAAATGCTCTGTAGGCCTAAAATCTGGAGGTCCCCCACATATCTTACACTTCGGGTCCAACAGTTCAGATGCATCCAAGACTTTACCGCAGTTATCGCACTGATCTCCCCTTGCTCCGACATAACTGCAGTGAGGACAGGTCCCTTCAATGTATCTGTCAGGCATAAACTTTGAACAGGATGTGCAAAAAGGAGCTTCCTCGGTCCTAGTCTCGATGAAACCATTTTCCATCAAGGTAAGAAATATTTCCTTTACAACCTGAAAATGGTGCTCGGTATGGGTCTTGGTGTATAGGTCATATGAGATCTTCAAAGATTTAATTGTCTCGAGTATCGATGCATGGTTCCTCTCTGCTACCTCCTCAGGAGTATTTCCCTCCTTGTCAGCAGTAACCGTAATCGGGGTTCCATGCATGTCGGAACCGGAAACGAATAGGGTATCGTAACCCTTCAACCTACAATACCTGGCAAATATATCTGCTGGCAATAAGCAGCCGGCAATGTGCCCGAGATGCAAGGGGCCGTTTGCATAAGGCCATGCAGCTCCTATGAATACCTTTCGTTCCGACATAGCATAGGGATAAAGAGAGGTCATATTTGAAATTCGGGTTTGAAGTGCTTAAACGGCTTTGAGGAAGCCCAGGACCGGTTCGTAAAGTAGACCTTTGTCAAGAAGATTTGAGATCACCTCTTCAATGATATTCCGAGATAGTCGTTTTCTCTCTACCAGGTCGACCAGATCATCCCATCTTGCTCCATCCCCTTTGTCAAGGTCAGTTATCATCTTGACCACCTCTTCCTCATATTGTTCAAGATCATCCGATCCCTCGGTGATGCTACCTTTTGAAATGTCCATGGCCATCTCGAGTTCCTTGGTAAACCTCCCCCGATCGATAGATAGAAGGACCTCCTTGATGAGGGAATTTGCCTCTTCTGCGGTCTCCTCTCCTCCTCTTGGTTCAGTTGGAGGAGCTACCTCCAATCCTTTGCCAGGAAGCGGACCCCTACCTTCAAGTTTCCAGATTCTAGCAAGTGCATCCCTGATAGCAAGTAGGTGCCAGGAATCCCTTTCATCCTTGTCTATTCGAACAACGGATTCTGGATTTATGGTCACTACCCTGTCACCCTTCCTGGAATTGAACCTGGAGACCTTGCCAACAACTGTTACGAAGCATGGAGCCTCCATAGAGGAGATCATCTCTATCAGACCTGGATTGAACCGTCCAACAGTAAATGATATTCCCCCTGTGGGGTCAGCAACCCTTAGCCTGAAGAGCTTTGAACCCTCAGATCCGATATCATCCTTCTCCATGAGTACCCCGGAAATGATCGCCCTGTAAAGACAAGCGCCGGTAGGAGTTATCTGATATGCTCTTGGTCCATCTTCCTCCACGGGTGATTCCTCGATTGAAAGAAGAATGTCCTTTATAAGGACAGGCATTGCAGGTTCACGTTTCCTCATTCCACCACCCCCAGAAGGAGGGAGACCTCATCCTTGAGCAGGTCATTGTTCCATCCCCTCTCCATTTCCGATACATTCAGACTGATGCCGTAATCATCAAGGATCGATACACCTATGACTGTGTAGGTCCTGGAAACGAGAAGATGGCCCAATTCTTCTGTCACAATATCAGGGTCCATGGATTCCTTTACCTCCCGGGAAATTACCTCCATAGGTCGACCCATCAGCCCCTCCACCAGTGACCGATTTCCTCTCAACATACAAGTTCCAGTTCCGTCATCGAATACAGCCCGGACCGCCATATCCTCTTCTCCCTTTACCTTTCCATGGACAGTGCACTGACCTTTGGTAAGCTTCCTTCCGCATTCCTGGCATTTCTTATACAGTCCTGATCCTGATCTGACATCAATGACCGTGCCCCTTAACCTTACCTGACCACCTATCCTTCCATCCATCAATTCCTGTATCCTAACATCTCTTGGGGCTTTGAGGTCCTCAAGGGGTGGGAGAGAGTCTCCGTGAAGTTTCTTGACAACGGTCCCATTGTCCAGGTTCAGTTTAAGAATGCCCCGGTATTCTTTGACATATCCACCAATGATCCTGTAACAATCCCCTTCCTCAAGGGGCAGTGGGTCCCAACAAGTGATGTCGATCCTTCCCGAACTGTCGGCCATTGTCCCGCGGAGTATCTCTTTGGGCCTGTCATTAATATTAACTTCCCCTTTGTTTAGATCAATGACCCTGCCCTCTATGTCTATTCTTCTGGAGCCCACCTCAAGCTCGCTAATCATACCTGGAACACCTTCATCTATTGGTGGAAGTAGACCATCCTTTTCATCGGTGGAACCAACAATTGACCTATCACCAATGACCACTTCAAGTTCATCCCTGAACTTTCTGACAGATATATTCTGGAGTACCAGAGCATCACCAGGAGTGTAATCGAAGGTCCTCCAAGCGGAAAATCTTACAGTGTTGGAGGAATCTCCAAGCATTCCATAGCTGTATTCACCCTGGCCATCCTTTCTCTCAGCCTTGTGAACTGTAACAAGACGGGCTCTGATAGTTACTCCATGCATCCCTTCCTCTAACTCGGATAGGTCAGAAATGGACCTACTTTCCACAGGTGGCTCCATACCATAGGAGCTATAGACCGATCTCTCAGCTTCTTCTAATGATATACCAAGGTCCCGTGACAAACGATGGACCTCTTCTTTCATCTCTTCCATGTTCTTCATTTTTTCACTTCCAGACGCCCAGTCTGTTCCATCTTCGGGCGTTTTCTGTTAAATGGGGGACATTATTCATCTTCGATAAATGATCCACGACCGTAGTTAAATACCATTGGTGATAGGGGTTAGGTGAAAGTGAATCGGACCGCAAAATGGATATTTGCGAATGTTCTTTCAAAATGGGGTTTGGGCAAGGAAAACACTTAATGCTGGACCTTGATTCCCAGTTTCAATAATCTTCAATGGAGAACTCCAATGGCCCGGAAAAATAATGGTGGCGCCCTGGGTAAGGGTATAAGGGCATTGATAAGGGATAAAGAAGATTCTACCCTTAGGTCTAGATCTGACCTTGAAAATGAAAGGCATGCAAGGAACATGGAATTCTATGGATCTTTAATGAAGAAATATGTCTCTGCCAGGATGGAAGATGATCTCCTTGAAGAGATGATGGAGGATGTCAGAGTCCATATGGGGATCACCAGGGAAGAGCATCAAAATCTGGTCCAGACCTTGAGAAGAAGGGAAAACCAGAAACACCCCAAGGGTCAGGATCAGGAAAGGGCCAGGACAGAGATCAAAGAAGAACTTTCCAAGATATACCAGCAGATCCATAGTGGAGGCGACATATCCTCAGCTGAAAGTAGATTCCTCAAGATAGAAAAGGAACTAGAGGATAAGGAGAAAAAGGGTACAATTCAACTTTCCAACGGTTTGGTAAAGGAACGGCCGAAAGTAGCCAGAGTCATCAAAAGAAGGCTTGTCGCCCGCAACTTAGACGACCGCGCAGGGATCCTCAACAACGGATCATCGAACAGAGGAGGAAGGATCGAATGGCTTGAGGACCAGGAGGAGAAGCCCATGAGAATGGCACCTCCCAAGGAAGGATTGGAGGATAGTGATGTTCCTATCAAGATCGGTGCTCCCAAACCTGGCCTTGAGGATGATGATTCCACCATCATAACGATTCCTCCAAGAACAGGTCTGGAGGACACAAGAGAGATCATTAAAATGAAAGCTCCACAAGATGAATTGAGGGATGCCACAGATGTCATAAGGATGAGATCACGACCAAGGGAACAAAACCCTTCAATGGCTCTCGAGATGCCCCCCTCCACTGTTCCAGTAGGACCGGGATTAGGTTTCGAATTGGTCGATGAGATGAAAGAAAGTGAGAAAATTAAGAGGGTGAAAGCAGGGTCCCCGAATAATGAAGATGAGGTAATCCTTACTAGCATCAAAGAGGAAAGTGGTCCATCAGAGGAACAAGTGGAGAGAGATGTGGCCAAGACCGAAGAACAGAAGAAGGCCAGAACAGAACCGATTGAAGAAGTCTATGATGATTCCCTTTTGTCTCTAAAGATGCTTATGGAGGAAGGAGAGATCCAGAAAGCATCTGAGATGGCAGATCGTCTGTTAGAGGACAAACCGGATGATCTAGCTATACTGAATGAGAAGGGGGTTATCCTTTATGATCAAGGGGATATTGAAGGTTCGATAGAACTTTATAAACAGATACTCGAGATCGATCCAGATTCTGTTGAGATCCTTATCAACTATGCAACCCTTCTTTCGATCAAGGGCGATCTGGACGATTCACTGGAATGTCTGGATAGGGCTGTTAAGAAGGACCCTTACTCTGAGGATGGTTGGAACAACAAAGCTGTTGTATTCACTAGGGTTGGAAGGCTTAGGGAAGCCCTTGAATGCCTGGATGAGGCCCTGAGGATCAATGATAAGACACCCTCAACATGGATGAATGCTGGAATAATCCTCGAAAAGATGGGAGAGATCGAACCAGCTATAGAGTGCTACAAGAACCTACTTGAACTGGAACCTGACAATGAAGTTGGATTGCAGGGTCTAGATTATTGCAGATCCATACTTGAACCGTGAGAAGGAACAGATTGAGATGGAGAGTATGTAGGTAACCATTTTCATTAATACTTAGCAGATCATCCATTTCTTATAGGCTTCTGTTCCAGGGGAGAAACAGTAGTAGATCGTCTGGAAATCCTTCTTGAACTCCCTCACATCTTCTTTGACCTTCAATGGATCCTCCTTATCGATCAGTACCCTTTTGAAGATCTCCGCTACCTCGGACATGTGAGATTCCTTCATACCGATCCTAGTCAATTCCTGGGCACCCAACCTGAGCCCTGATGGTCTCATTGCGGTTCCCGGATCGTCCGGTATAAGGTTCTTGTTGGTGATGATGTTCGCGGTTTCAAGGTCAAGGGCACAGGTGGCTCCTCCACCTTGCTCGGTAACGTCCATAACCAATGCATGGGACTTAGTGAATCCATGCTTCTCTCCAAGGACATTGAATCCTCTTTCATGCAGGGACTGGGCTAGGGACCCAGCATTTCTGATGATCTGATCAGCATATTCGGACCCGAACTCAATATGCTCTGCGAACGCTACACCCTTTGCTGCCATCGTCATCAGATGATGGGAGGAATGGGTTCCCGGGAAGACCCTCCTTCTTATCGCCTTCCACTGTTCTTCGTCCTTGGGATTCCCTACTATCACTCCACCCTGAGGTCCTGGCAACGTCTTGTGGGTCGAACCCGTTATCACATGAGCTCCCTCTCTCAGCGGGTCCTGGAACCTCCCTCCTGCGATCAGACCAAGGACATGGGCTCCATCATACCATACGTTGCAGTCTATCTCCTGCAATGTATCCTGAAGTTCCTTCAGTGGAGCGGGGAAGAGGAAGACGGACCTGCCAAAAAGGCATAGTTTGGGCCGATGTTCCAATAGGAGCTTTCTTGACGCATCAATGTCGATGTTCATAAGGTCCTTGTCCCAGACATATGTCATCTCGTTCCCGCCCCTCAATCCTCCGGCACCGAACTTTGCAGAGGAAATATGGGCCCCATCATTCAGATGTGGTGCGAAATAGAGATCTCCGGGTTTAATAAAGGCAAAGAAGGCGGAAATATTAGCCGTTGTTCCAGATATTGGCCTGACATCTGCCTCGGGTGCTTTGAAGAGCTTCTTAGCGAGCTCTTCCACCTTGGTCTCCACCTTATCCACATAGATGTTCCCGTTGTAGTATCTCTTTCCAGGAAGCCCCTCAGCGTATCTATCTGTGAAATCACACACTTGAAGTTGCCTGGCCAATGGAGATACCAGATTCTCGGAAGCGATCATACAGAGAGAATCATGGAACCAATCAGTATGGTTGTCCACCTGTTCGTAAATGTATTTGACATCCTCATTATCGGGTAGTTGTAGGGTCATGAAGATACCTCGCAGGGTGTAATTGTCCATCAGACATTAACATTTCCGATACCTGTCATGACCGCTTTGTTAGAGATCCTTCAAAAACAATAAGACCCAATAAACGTTCTCTCGTGATGTTGCATATACAAAAAGAGATGAAAAAGGGCCCACGGAATTTTGACGACCACAATGGGGGCCCTGAAGTTGAGAAGATGCTTTCAGAGATCGCGGTAGCCCTGCAAGAGGGTATCATCAAGGATAGGGACTCCCTTCAATCATTCAAGCTGGAGATGGCAAAGAAGTATTCCCAGAAGGACATTCCATCGAATTCCATGGTCATATCATACCTAAGAAGCAAAGGACCGGCCATAGACCCTGATACCATGCGAATTCTGATCAAGAAGCCATCTAGGACGTTATCAGGGGTTGCTGTTGTTGCTGTAATGACCTCTCCTCACGACTGTCCACATGGAAGGTGTATATTCTGCCCTGGAGGGACCTCCAAGGATGTTCCTACCCCGCAATCCTACACTGGTAGAGAACCAGCAGCCATGAGAGCTGCTATGAACGATTACGATCCATTCAAGCAGACCCTGAACAGGATCACTCAACTGGATGCCATTGGTCATCCCACGGACAAGATCGACCTCATTCTTATGGGAGGGACGCTCACAGCGAGGGAAGAGGGATACCAGAGGGAATTCGTAAAAGGCTGTCTGAATGCAATGAACGGGATCATATCCGGATCTACAAAGGAAGCACAGCTCCTGAACGAAACATCCTCACACCGATGTATAGGTATGACCTTCGAAACAAGACCTGACCATTTCCAATGGCCTCAATGCAGGAATGTCTTAGAACTTGGAGGGACACGAGTTGAGTTGGGTGTCCAATCAGCCTTCGACATGGTATTAGAGAAATGTTCAAGGGGGCATGGGACATCAGAATCCATGGAAGCAACAAGAGTGGCCAAGGATGCGGGTCTGAAGGTAAGCTATCATTTAATGCCTGGACTTCCTGGATCCACAAAAGAGATGGACATTGAGAGTGCAAAAAGAGTGTTTTCTGACCCGTCATTCAGACCGGATATGATCAAGATATACCCCACATTGGTGGTCGAAGGGACCGAGCTATTTGACATGTGGAGGAGGGGAGACTACGAACCTCTCTCCACAATGGAAGCCGCTGAAATAGTGGCCAGGATCAAAAGGATCACACCACCATGGGTAAGGATCCAGAGAGTTCAAAGGGACATTCCCACTCCCATTATCGCTGCCGGAGTGGATATGTCCAATCTCAGGCAGGTCGCAGAGGAGTTCATGAAAGAAAGGGGATGGTCCTGCCGATGTGTCAGGTGCAGGGAGATCGGACACAGGACAAGGGATGGTTTGGAGTCCCCCTCGATGAATGAATTCGACCTTACCAGAAGAGAATATGATGCTTCTGGTGGAAGGGAATTCTTCATCTCCCTTGAGCATGGACCCTCTGATTCCATACTTGGTTACATTAGATTGAGGGATCCCTCCCCACTTGCTGAAGTAGAAGGATCTGGTGATCTCATTTTTATCCGTGAGCTTAAGGTATTTGGCCAGCTCGTTCCCATCGGTGAAAGGAAGGAGGATACATGGCAACATAGGGGAACCGGAAAAAGACTTCTTTTGGAAGCAGAGAGGGTCGCCCATGAGGAATTGGGAAAGAGCAGGATCGTTGTCACCTCTGGCATAGGTGTCAGGGATTATTATCGATCTTTAGGATACAAGAGGAACGGACCCTATATGGAAAAGAAGATGAACTGATTCGTATCCTTAGATCCCCGCAACCTTCAGTCCAAGTTTCTCCGCAGCCTCGTCGATCCCTTCAATGAGTTTCTCGTTCTTATTGGACCTGTGGACAAAGACATACTCCGCCCCAGGTGTTGAGTCCTTTGCCTTCTGCACAAGATCCAGGAGGTCCTTTTCTCCCGAAAGGATGTAATCCGGTATCATGTGACCGAAAGCAAACTTGTTCCTCATTGCCCTGTCAGTGAACCTTGGAGCATAATGTCCCCCTCCTACTCCAATAGCCACTGGGAGGTCCCTTTTTGGTTTAAGAAGATCACCTGATATCAAGGATCTGGCTATTGCCTCCCCCTGGATCGGTAAATCCCATCTGGAGGGTGTTGATCCGATCTCGATAAAAAAGCAAGGAGAAGAAATGACAGGACCGTGATGTGTTACCTCGTAGGTGGTCTGGTCCTTGATCCCCAAAGCCTTCTTTTCCCTGTAAAGAGCCTTCAGAGCGGCTGTCATTTCAATTGGGGCCGAGGGGGGAAGGAATCCTGGTTCTCCACCATGTTCCGCTTTGAGATAGTTCCCGATCGGATGGACGGTAAGGCTCTTTACCTCCATCTCCGAACTGTGCTTTGAAAGGAAGACCATTAGGTCAATAGGATGCAAACCTTCTACTTTGGGAATGTAGGAATGGTGTAGTTCCTCATCAATCCACGACCTTATCTCCTTGTCAATATTATTGAAAAAAAGATGGAGGCCCTCCTTCTCGAAAAGCAGAAGATCGTTGCCGAGATGAACAGGGTGACCATTGAAGGTTCCGATCTCCTCAAAACTACCCAGCTCCAGTAGATTATCCCGTATATTCCTGGAAGCTTTGTCCTCTGTACTCATGAGGAGGACACCGAGCATTTCCATACCTCAGTAAATAATGGAATCCTTTCCGATGGTTCCGTATGCATGGGTTCCCGGTCCGATCCGAGAGCCGCTGTAGATCATGGTTCCCGGGTCCATCGTGGCGTTTATTCCAGTCTTCACATCGTCTCCGATTATTACTCCCAGCTTTCTCCTGCCCGAGTCTACCCTGAATCCCTTAAGAGTAACCGGAACTGTCCTATCATCAAGTCTGAGGTTTGCCACCTTGGTTCCGCTACCTAAATTGCAGTCGGTCCCAATTATCGAATCCCCCACGTAGTTATGGTGAGGAATGCTGGACCTGTCAAGGATGATCGAATTCTTCACCTCTGATGCTGCACCAACCTTTGAACGTTTGCCAATGTAGGTGCTCCCCCTAATGTAAGAGTTAGGGCCGACGACTGCACCTTCGTCAATGAAAACATTTCCTTCAATATATGTACCGGATTTTATCCTGGCACCTTTTTTCAGCACTACATTTCCTAATATGTGCACATTATCCTCGATATCACCTTGAATATCCTCTTTCAGGCCATTCATGAATATTTCATGGGCATTCAGAAGGTCCCATGGCGACCCGATATCTACCCATGGTTCCTGGGGGATCAGTGCGAAAATATCCTCTTGCTCCATGATCAATTCGAGAGAGTGTGTGATCTCATATTCACCCCTGGGTGAAAGTGGTGTCTTCTTTATGGCATCGAAAATTGATGTTTTGAAAAGGTAGATCCCCCCGTTGATCAGACCCTTTTGTTTCTTACCCGATTTTTCCACAATATCTCTGACCTTATCACCATCCACTTCAACCAATCCGAACCTGGATGCATCCTCTACTTCAATTAGGGTCATAAGGTTGCTTCGGGTCATTTCAAACTTCTCGATCAGGGAGGCTATCAGTTTTTCACTGACAATGACATCACCATTGAGGCAGATGAAGGGTTCGTCCAGATTATCCTTCGCCATGCCCACTGCATGAGCGGTCCCGAGTCTTTCCGGTTGAAGAAGGTAATCAATATTTACACCAAGTTTGGATCCATCTCCCATATGTTCCTTGATAGACATCCCATGGTATCCGGTAAGAATAGTTATATCCTCAACACCGGCTGACCTCAAAGCAATCACAGTATGCTCCAGGAACGGCCGTCCTGCCACAGGAAGCATTGGTTTTGGTCTGTTCTCGGTCAGAGGTCCCATCCTCTTACCTTCACCTGCTGCAAGGACCAGAGCCTTCATCAAGGGTTCCCCATTGTTGGAAGGAACAACCATTACTAAATCCTTTTGAAGGCATCAATTACATTTGAAGGACCTGTTCCAAGGATCCGGAATTGAAAAGAGTCCTTTAACATATCTACAAAATAACCTCGATTTCCAAAGCAAGTGTGTGAAATTGGTCGGTCTATGCTGGAAGGCAAATCGGTAAATGATCACCTGGACACGCTACATTTTTCATTACCTACAATCAGGGTCCAGAGGGTATGTTGGTTTGAACGTAGAAAATAATTTTTTACAGTGAGATTCGAAATATCCGTAAAAATGTGGGGCCAGAAGGAAGATTATAAATAGCCAGGCATCGTTGTAGGAGGGGGTAGGGGATATAGCTACCTTTTTAGGAGGATGAAAGAATGGCAATGACCAAGATCGATATGGGAATGGCAAAAAAAATAGCCACAGATAAGAACCTCAAACCTGGAATGGTGGTGGGGACAGAAGGTGTCCAGTTCACAAAGGGCAATAATAAGAGGCTCGAGGTTATAAGCTGGGGAAAATTCGAAGAATCCCTAGGTCAGAGAGGACTCGCAGTTTATGAGTCCAAGGGCTGGATGAAGATCATGAAGAGATAGGACCGTAAAGGAAATCAATCCACGGACCAACAAAGACCGGGCCCATGTTCCATTTCAGTGGCTGTCAAGTAGATCTTGAACAGGCATAAGGAAAGGACCTTTTAAACCAATAATAGGGAACCTTATCCGTAACAAATGGAATGATTCAGCATTGAGATGTTGATTCCTCCTGATTAATAATATTTGGAACAACTTGAATCTCCTCCTCAAGATTTGCTCCTATCTTCCGAAAGTTATAATATAGAATTATCCGAATCATCAGTATGGAATTGCCGACGATTACAAAGAAGGGATTGGTCGTTGGTATTGCTATTTTGGTCATTATCGGAGTAGGAGCCTACCTGCTTTTCATTAGGGACAATGGTGGAGATGACTCAGGGGGCAATGGAGGAGGCGGTAATAACCGATCACCAGTTGCCGATGCGGGTCAGGACTTCTCTGTGATACCGGGAGAACTATTCTATCTCAATGGTTCTTCTTCCTCCGACCCCGACGGGGACCTGTTAAAATATTATTGGGATATGGATATTGGGACCGATTCAAATAATGACGGGATATTCGATAACGATAGGAACCGGGAAGGCGCCAATATATCCTTTTCATACCCTATGACCATCGATGTGACCACCGAGTTCATCGTAACCTTGAATGTAACAGAAGACAAGGATGAACCACTATGGGACCATTCAACGGTTACCATTAGGGTCGTGGTGGAGGAGGAGCCCCTACCTCCACCCGAGGTGACACTGTCATGTAGCTTTGTAACGCCTCCCTTTGGCCTGCCCGGAGAACCCCAATTCGTTGTAACCGTCTCCTCTGCTACCAGAGACGAATTCGTTAGTAATTATTCCTTTATTGTCGAAGACGTTGATGGAGAAACCATCAGGGAAGGAGAGATCATGAACCTCGTTAATCTTTCTCAATATGCCGAGATAAGGTTCATAGATACTCCAAGGTTGACCTACCTGGATGGAAGCACTGATAGTTTTTCTTTGAAGGAGAATGAGGAGATCGTTGAGAATTGCGTTTTCGTCCTGATCTACAATGATATAAGGTCAGGTCCTTTCGAGTCTGGCTCTGTTGCATTGACAAAGTGAGGTGTATTGATCGATTACATCTCCAAAATGGTATTAAATGATCCCGCCCGGCTCCCAGACCATCGGAAAAAAATGATGATATGTGTTTTCAATCGTTTTTTTCCTGGCCAAGGATTAGAACTGCTATTCTAATTACAATGGGAGCCTTGAAAATGATCTCGCTTCCAGACTGATTATAATAAAAATGGTCCCGGCTCCCAGACCTTAGACCAAAAATGATGTGATATGGATTACAACCGTTTTTAGTCTGGCCAATAATTAGAAACCAATTGCAATGGGAGCCTTGAAAATGATCTCAATTAGAATCTGATTATAACAAAAATGGTCCCGGCTCCCAGATTTGAACTGGGGATCTAAGGATGTCTGCGGGGTTCCGGTATAACCGGTGTCCAACTACAGTCCCCCGCTCTAGCCAGACTAAGCCAAGCCGGGATAGGATGGTTGAGCCGCCATAATATATCAAGGTATATAAAGTTGAAGGCATCGAAGGATTAGAGGCAATTTCAAAAGAACTTGTCAATTTCAATATCACATAAAGAGGTGAAAAGGAATTTTAATAAGGAACTGCCATCGAAGAACATCACCATGAGCGAAGAGGCCCTCTCAGAAGGTCCCGAACAGGGACCAGAGCTGATAGGAAGGGATTCCGAAAGGGAGATCATTCTCTCCGCCCTTCGAAAAGGAGCCGAAGGCAGAGGTTCCATGATATTGATCGAGGGAGAGGCCGGGATCGGAAAGACCCATCTCCTGAAGGAATGTTCATCGGATGCCAGATCATTGGGTTTTTCCATTATGTGGGGAAGATGCCTCGATTACAGAAAATCACCTCACCTGCCTTTCATGGAGATGCTAAAGGACCATTTCGGGGTCTCCACTATCGATGATTACGACATAAATTTGGATAAGGTCAGAAAGAAGCTTCAAGGAAGCATTCTCTTAGAAAGGGACCTCTTCAACGATTTCTCCAACCTCTTCATCCCAAGGGATGAGCCAGTTGGAGGATACAGACTTGAAAGAAGTCGGTCCGATGATCTGACTGAGTTCCTCTCGGATAAAGGATACCGGACAATTTTCCTTAAAGGAACGGAAGATGAAGCTATTGATGATAATTCGCAACAAGGAGAGGTCATTAGGATCGGCCAGGGTGGAGAGGATGTTATTCCACCAACCAGATTGGAAAGGATCGCCAGGACTCTGAAGACGGCTTTTGACAGATACAGGCATCTTGCAGTGGTCAACCACGCCATGGATCTAATTCTCAAGAACAATCCCGAAGGCAAAGTAAAGAATCTTTTAGATGTCATCGATGGACTCGCACTCAAGAACTCGGGGATCATTATCCATCTTGATGATGGATCAGGCATCATTTCAGATAAGCGAGAAATGGCCATACATCTTGGAAAGGATGGGGGGGGGACAACGGTTCGTATAACGAGCAGATGAGAAAGGGCAAGTCCGTCAATGACCTTTTTACCACCTTCATCAACGAAGACCTGAAGAACGGTCCGATCCTTATCATCATTGAGGATCTCCAATGGAGCGACAAAGCTTCTTTGAACCTTTTACAATATCTTGCGAGGGATATCAGCAGCAATAAATTACTCATACTCGGATCTTACAGACCTGAGGAATACAGCCTTGACGATGAGGATTTCAATAAAGCTCCTTTGAGGGATGCACTCCAGAGGATCTCAAGGGAGAGGCTTTTCCATACATTGACACTCAAGCGCCTGGACAGAGATGGTCAGTTAGAGATGGCAATGAGTCTCATCGGAGAGGAATTGGATGAAACGCTCCTCAAAGAGATGACAGAGCAAACTGAAGGGAATCCGGTCCTTATCAAGAAATTCCTTGATGAGAGAAAGATAGCTAACATCGATCCTGCAAGGAATCTGTCAGTTCAGATAGAGGTCGATGCCATTACAAGGAGGATCCAGAACCTGGATGAGAAGACGAAGATGATGTTGGAGTTCGCATCTGTTATTGGAATGGAATGCAGCCTTGACATGCTTGTCAATGGTCTGGAGATGGACGAGGAAGAAGCACTTGACAGGTTGGACTCCCTATTGGAGATAAAATTAGTCAAAGAGACCGAGAAGGGGCTCAGGTTCGAGCATCAAAAGGCGAGGACTACCATCTACGACACCATACCCAAGGAACAGCTGAAGGACCTTCATACCAAAGCAGCAACACTTGTTGACTCGATCCAAAGCCACAAAGGGGAGGACCGTGTATCCATCCTTGCAGAACATTACAGAAGGAGTGGGGACTGCTCCAAGGCTTACAAGGCCTATATCGAGAGTGCTGAAGAGCGCATGGATAGGATGGACGATAATGGGGCGCTTGAGGTCTTAAATAAAGCTCTGGAATGTATAGAGGAGACACCTGCATCCAGAGAAAGGGACCTCCAGATGGTTAGTGTTCTACAGATGATAGCTGATGTCAACGAGAGTTCTGGAGATACAAAATCAGCTCTCATTGCTTTAAAAAGAGCGGTGGACATAGCCGAAAAAGGTGAGATCCCCTTCGGTCAATCCTCATCCTATCGAAGAATCGGAGATATTATGTTGAAATTGTTCGAATGGGACCAGACCGTTGATTATTATCTAAGGTCACTTCATGTTTCCAAGAAGGAGGATGACCAGGAGGAAGTAGCGAAGGCATTCAGAGGGCTCGGTGTCATCTACTATTTTAAGGGAGATTACACCAGGTCAATGGACTGCTATCTCAAATATATGGAATTCCCCAAGAAGGAAAGGAAACCACTCAACGTGATGGCCTTGATAGAGGTGGGGAACATCTACTATGAGATGGGTGATTTCAACCAGGCCCTTACATATTTTAAGATGGCAATTAAGAAGGGGGAGGAGACCGAACTAAAACAGGAATCCGCCTATGCTTACACAAGGATGGCAAATGTCCTTATCAAACTGAGGGAACTTGAGGATGCGAAGAGATTCGCAACTTGGGGTTTCAACATGGTCAAGGACCATGTCTCCTCGGAGATCACACAGAGGGTCGTTCTCGAATACATAGAACTCATGCTTGAATCTGGTGAGATCGAGAGAGCAGATGAAGGTGTTGCGGTCCTGGAAAAGGTTCCGGAAAGAGAGCTGGGGGACAGGCTACTTAAAGGCAGCAAGCACAGGACCCTTGGAATATACATGTCTAAGAAAAGGTCTTTCGAGGAAGCGGTCGAACACCTGGAAACAGCATTGGAGATCAACAGGTCGTTACAGGTGCCATTCCAACTGGGATTGACAACACTCCATTATGGCCTTGTCCTATTCCAGCAGATGAAGGTGGACAACGCCATGTCGATGCTGAAACAAGCCTCAAGCACATTCAAGTCGATCAATGCCCTCTATTTTCTTAACAGGACATCATCAAAGCTCAGGGAGCTGACGTTCATCAAACAAGGGATGGGATGACCATAAAGAACCGGTAAACTATTCGGAAACCTTAATAGAACCGGATTAGTTACCGGGAAAACGGTATGTCTGAAATCAACCGTAAAGTTCTTGTCTCTGTGTCGGACAAGAGTGGGATAGAAGAGTTCGCAAAGGGACTTTCTGACATGGGTTTTGATATCATCTCTTCCGGTGGTACCTTCAGGTATCTTACGGAAAGAGGAGTAAAATGCCGAAAAGTGGAAACCGTCACCAATTTCCCTGAAATATTGGGGGGCAGGGTAAAAACACTTCATCCCAATATCTGTGGCGGGATCCTTGGTAAAAGGGATAAAGAGGACCACAGGAAAGAGATGGAGGAATACGGGATAGAACCCATCGATATGGTGGTTGTTAATCTGTATCCGTTTGAAAGGACCGTTGAAGGTGGTGCCGAGATCGATACTGCCCTGGAGATGATCGACATCGGAGGACCGTCTCTGATCCGTTCCGCTGCAAAGAACCACAATGACGTGGTGGTGATAGTGGATCCCTCGGATTATTCCAGGGTCCTTAGTAAATTGAATACCGATGGAGATATCGACAAAGTAACCAGGCAAGATCTGGCAGTCAAAGCGTTTATGCTGACATCAGCTTATGATATTGCCATTGGAGGTTGGTTGAGGGATAGGTTCCATCCGGATACTCCTTGGGGGGATTCCCTAAGGTGGAGGTTCGAGAAATCCCTTGAGACCAGATATGGTGAGAACCCTCACCAGAAGGGAGCTTACTTCATTGAACCTTCCTACAAGGGGATATCGGTCTCCAATTCCGATGTCCTTTGGGGAAAAGAGCTCTCCTTCAATAATATCTACGATACCGATGCTGCAACAGACATTCTGATGGAGTTCCCGGATGAACCTTGTTGTGTGATCATCAAGCACAACAATCCCTCCGGTGTTGCGATCTCCAGAAAAGAGGATGGCGGTTCCATGGCCCAATCTTTTGAAAGGGCATTCCTCTGCGATCCCCTCTCAGCTTTTGGCGGAATCATTGGCCTGAACAGGGAATGCGACCTCGAGACAGCCGAAAGGGTCAACCAGAGGTTTTTCGAGGTCATAGTAGCACCATCTTTTACGGATGATGCCCTATCAGAACTGAAAAAGAAGAAGAACCTAAGGATAGTAAGGACCAACCGGCCGATCCTCGCCATGAACCCTCCTGAAAAGAGATGCGTCAGGATCAAGGGAGGTCTCCTTGTCCAGACAATGGATTGGCCTGAATGGAGCAGCAGCAACTGGAAGGTTGTCACTAAGAGAGCTCCCACTGAAGAGCAGATAAGGGACCTTATTTTCGCTTCCAAGGTCACAAAACATGTGAAATCCAACTGTGTGGTAATGGCAAAGGACCTTCGGACTGTTGGAATAGGGGCAGGGCAGATGTCAAGGGTAGACTCATGCTTCATGGCAGGTAAGAAAGCGGGTGAGAACGGAATTGGATCTGTTCTCTCCTCTGATGCATTCTTCCCCTTCAGGGATGGGTTGGACGAATCCATAAAGGCTGGTGTGATATCAGTTGCTCAGCCGGGAGGATCCATCCGCGATCAGGAGGTAATAGACGCTGCTGATGAGAAAGGCATATCCATGGTATTTACAGGCGTAAGACTATTCAAGCATTGAAACGATATTTCATGTAAGGGAGTGATGTGATTGGAATCATCCGGCGGCATGAAGGTGGAAAAAGCTTCAATCACTGGAGACCTTTCACCAGATAAGAAAACTGCCATAAGGTCTGGGAAAAAATCGGATTTGAAAGCTAACCATGATCATGTGAGAGGAAGGATCGCTGTCCTGGCTTCAGGGAGAGAGTACCGACTTTCAATCGATAGTTGATGCTGTTGAGGCTGGAAAGGTAACATATGAAGTTTCACTTCTAATATGTAATGAACCAGGAGCTTTTGTGATCGAGAGGGCAAAAACCCATTCTATTCCCTATGTCATAATTTCTCATAAGGGAAGGGACCGTGAGGATTTTGATATGGAAATGGACCAGGTCCTAAGATCGGCAGATATTGACCTAGTTGTCCTTGCTGGTTTCATGAGGATACTATCGGACAGATTTGTTGAACTTTGGCGTGATCGGATATTGAACATCCATCCTGCACTTCTTCCATCTTTTCCCGGAGCCCATCCTCATAGGGATGTCCTCGATTATGGCGCAAAGATAACAGGTCTGACAATCCATTTCGTTGATGAATCCATGGACGGAGGGCCTATTATCTTTCAGTATCCAGTTTCGGTCGAGGATGATGATACCGAAGCATCCCTGGAATTGAGGATCCTCGAGAAGGAGCATGAATGGTACCCATTGATAATTGACCGTGTCGTGAAGGGAGAGTATTTCAGGAAAGGCAGAAGGGTCACTTCACTTCGATGACGACAAGGAGATAGTAAAAAGGATTTATAGTGACCCCTGCGATGGTCCGAAGGATGGCAAGGGACTTCAAGGTCGTATCAAAATTCAACCCTGCTGGGGATCAACCCAATGCAATAAGGGATATTGTGGAAGCATTTCGATCAGGGGAGAGCTTCGTAACTTTGTTAGGAGTGACCGGGTCTGGTAAGACATTCACGGTTGCTAATGTGATAGAAGAGCTCAATGTCCCCACTCTCGTGATGAGCCATAATAAGACCCTTGCTGCACAGCTCGCATCAGAATACAAGGAGTTCCTACCCGAAAATGCGGTTGAGTATTTCGTCTCCTATTATGACTACTATCAACCAGAAGCATATGTCCCGCAAAAGGACTTGTACATAGAAAAGGATGCTTCGATCAACGACGAGATTGATATGCTTCGCCATAAGGCTACCCAGGCGTTGATGACCAGGAATGACTCCGTGGTTGTTTCTTCCGTTTCATCGATCTTTGGTCTCGGTTCCCCTGAGGAATACAAGAAACATTCTCTCATCATCTCCCAGGGTGAAAAGATGCTTCGAAAGGAACTCTACTCCCACCTCGTTGGAATGCAGTATTCCAGGGGAGAGGGCCTTTCAAGGGGGACCTTCAGGTCAAGAGGGCAGGTGATCGAGATCGGAGAGGTGGGAGACAGAATGCTCAGGATCGAGTTCGAGGACGACAGGATCTTCTCCATCCAATACGTCGATCCAGTTACGGGTGAGGTACTGGAGGATATAGAGAAGGCACTGATATTTCCTGCAACACATTACAATATTGCTCCTGAGGAAATGGAACCCATTCTCAAACGTATAGAAGGTGACCTCGAGGAAAGGATCAACTGGTTCAAGAGACATGACAAGTTCCTGGAAGCGGAAAGACTGGAACAGAGGACCAATTACGATCTGGAGATGATAAGGGAGATGGGGTCCTGTTCCGGTATCGAGAACTATTCAAGATACTTTGATGGAAGGAGGCCAGGCGAACCTCCCTACACCTTGCTTGATTTCTTCCCTGAGAGATACCTGATAGTCATCGATGAATCGCATGTAACGGTCCCTCAAATAGGGGGAATGTACAATGGTGACAGGTCGAGGAAAGAAAATCTGGTCGAGTTCGGGTTCAGACTCCCTGCTGCTATGGACAACAGACCTCTCAAGTTCACCGAGTTCGAGAAAAGATTGTCAATGGTCCTCTTCACATCCGCAACTCCCGGACCATATGAGAAAAAGGTCTCGAAGAAGGTAGTGGAACAGATCATAAGACCCACAGGTCTGGTCGATCCTGAGGTGGAGATCAGACCCATTAAGGGACAGCTCGAAGATCTCCTGGCAGAGGTGAGGGCAAGAGTAAGAAAGGGTGAGAGGACCCTGGTGACCACACTAACAAAGAAGATGGCCGAACTCCTTTCTGACCATCTGAAGGAGCTCGGATTGAAGGTACATTATCTCCATTCCGATATCAAGACCATGGAGAGGATAGAGATACTCATGGACCTCAGGAAAGGGAAATATGATGTGATAGTGGGTATCAACCTTCTTCGGGAAGGTCTTGACCTTCCAGAGGTGTCCCTCGTTGCGATATTGGATGCTGATAAGGAGGGTTTCCTCAGGTCAGAGACAGCCCTTATACAAACAATCGGAAGAGCCGCTAGGAACGTCTCTGGAAAAGTGATAATGTATGCCGATAATCTGACTGGCTCCATGAAGAGGGCTATAGACGAAACAAACAGAAGAAGGAATGTCCAGATCGAGTTCAACAGACAACACGGTATTACTCCCAAGACCATTATCAAGGATATCAGGTCCATCCTCCCTGAGAGATTGGTCACACCCTCTGAGAATGATATTGATGGCCCACCTGATGAAGAGGACCTTGGGTCCATGGTGGAACTCCTCGAAAATGAGATGAGGATCGCTGCTTCTGAACTGCGTTTTGAGGATGCGGCCATGATAAGGGATAGACTCGTCGAGGTGAAAAAGGAGCTTTCCTACAAGAATCGGAGAAGGGGCCGCAAAAATCATTGAGAACATAATAATCACAGTTCATTGACCCGCGGTTCGGTAAGGTTCATTTAGAACACCTCTATACCGATATTAAGTTCAAGGCCAAGGCCCTGGAAGGTGAACCGATGACCATTACAGAAGAATTCATTGAAAGGGATAGAAAATTCGGAGCCCATAATTACAATCCACTTCCCGTGGTACTGTCAAGGGCCGAAGGACCGTGGGTCTGGGATGTTGAAGGAAAAAGATACCTGGACTGCCTATCAGCATATTCTGCAGTGAACCAGGGACACAGACACCCCAGGATCATACAAGCCCTTAAAGACCAGGTGGACAAACTGGACCTGACCAGTAGGGCTTTCCACAACGATGTGATGGGAAGATTCCTGAAGAAACTCTGCGAGTTCTCTGGATTCGAAGCGGCACTCCCGATGAACACTGGGGCGGAAGCTGTGGAGACCGGTATAAAACTTGCAAGAAAATGGGGATACGAGAAGAAGGGCATAGAACAAGACAAAGCTGAGATCATTGTCTGCTGTGAGAATTTCCACGGAAGGACCACTACCATCGTTGGTTTTTCTTCGGATCCGGTGGCATACCAAGGTTTCGGTCCTGCCACGCCAGGTTTCAAAATGATCCCATATGATGATGTTGAAGCTCTCAAGGGTGCCATCAACGAGAATACCGCAGCTTTCCTTGTGGAACCGTTGCAGGGAGAGGCAGGTGTCAAGGTGCCCTCGGATGGTTATCTGAAAGCCATTAGGGAGATCTGTACCGAGAATAACATTCTCCTGGTCCTTGACGAGGTCCAGACTGGTTTTTCAAGGACAGGGAAGAGATTTTGCTGGCAGCATGAGGATGCAAGACCTGATGTCCTGATCGTTGGAAAGGCCCTTGGTGGTGGTTTATATCCCGTTTCAGGGATACTGGCAGATTGGGACAAAATGGATGTTTTCACACCTGGTTCCCATGGGTCCACTTTCGGGGGAAATCCCATCGGATCTGCTGTGGCCCTCGCATCTCTTGAGGTCCTGATAGAGGAGAAGCTTGACGAGAGGGCTCAAGAACTGGGAGCCTATTTTATGAAAAGGCTATCCTCCATTGATTCCGACAAGATCTTAGAGGTCAGAGGTAAGGGACTCCTTGTTGCACTGGAACTGAAGAAGGAAGCAGGTCCGGCAAGACCTTACTGCAATCTACTGAGAGAGAACGGATTACTTGCCAAAGATACCCATGGACAGAGTA
Source organism: uncultured Thermoplasmatales archaeon (assembly GCA_963807965.1). Lineage (GTDB taxonomy): Archaea > Thermoplasmatota > Penumbrarchaeia > Penumbrarchaeales > Penumbrarchaeaceae > Penumbrarchaeum. The sequence goes on along the minus strand of CAWEDU010000021.1, from coordinate 30,503 downwards.
TCAGGTTCGCTCCGGCTCTGACCATAAAGAAAGAGGACCTGGACTGGGCTGCGGACCGGATCGAAGCAGTGATCAAAGGCACTCCTTTGCCTCAGGACCGTTCAGCCTAAGGGCGTAAAGTAATAAGTCAAAGGTCGTAATAGGGACCGAAATGGCCATTGGAGACATCGTTGTCAAGGGTGCAAGACAGCACAATCTGAAGAGTGTCGATGTTGTCCTTCCCAGGGAGAGGATGATCGTGATCACCGGACTCTCCGGTTCCGGAAAATCCTCATTGGCCTTCGATACGATCTATGCCGAAGGCCAGAGAAGGTTCATAGAATCGCTTTCATCCTATGCCAGGAACTTCCTCGGTGCTATGGACAAACCTGATGTTGACAGCATAGAGGGATTGTCCCCGTCTATATCGATCGAACAGCATGCTGCCTCAAGGAATCCAAGATCCACAGTTGGAACGTCAACGGAGATCACTGACCATCTTAGACTTCTATTCGCAAGGATCGGAATCCCACATTGTCCGGTTTGCGGAAGGGAGATCGAAAGGCAGTCACAGGACCAGATCATTGAAAGGGTGATTAAGGGCGGAGAGAGAAAGGTAAAGGTCCTTTCTCCGGTGGTCATGGGTAAGAAAGGGTCGCACAGGGAACTACTCGAAGATCTGAAGAAACAGGGATTCCTGAAGGTCAGGATCGACGGCGAGCTCCAACGTCTTAATGGGATCCCGGACCTTGACAAGAACAAGAAACACAACATCGAGGTTGACCTGGATACCCTAACAGTTAACGAGGAGCATATTGACCAGCTGACAGAGGACATCACCCAGGCATTGCGATTGGCTGATGGGCTGGTCATTATCGAGGAGGTCAAAGGTGTCCAGAGCGGTCATCAGGAGGCCTATTCCCAGAAAATGGCCTGTCCAGTACATGGGATCTCTATGCCTGAACTGGAACCCAGGATTTTCTCCTTCAACACCCCATTCGGAGCTTGTTCCGAATGCCACGGGATCGGTTTCACACTGGAGGTCGATCCATCCCTCCTTGTCCCGGAACCTGAGAAATCGATTTCAGGAGGGGCCATCGCACTTTTCAGAACGGACCCCGAAGGATCCTACAGCCTGAAATGGATAGAAGCACTGGGACGTCATTATGGATTCCTTGTAACAACACCCTGGAATGACATTCCTCAGGCCGGAAAGGATGCGATCCTTCATGGCACTCAGCATGCTCTACCGCTAAGGATAATCACTGATAGGTATGACTTCTCTCAGAAAAGGAAATATGAAGGACTGATCCCAACCATTAAAAGGAGATACAGCCAGACCCAATCGGACCTTGCAAAGGATTATTACAGGAAGTTCATGAGGGCAACACCCTGTCCAGCATGCGGGGGTGCGAGGCTCAAACCGGTCTCTCTTGCGGTTACCGTGGATGATATGAATATCCATGATGTGAGCCAGATGTCCATAAGGGACTCTCTTGAATTCTTTGAAACTCTTTCTGAGAGACTTTCGGAAAAGGATAGGACAATCTCCAGATTGCTCTTGAAGGAGATCATTTCAAGATTGACATTCCTGAAGAATGTTGGATTGGACTATCTCACATTGGACAGGACCACAGGAACTCTTTCAGGAGGAGAGGCACAAAGGATACAGCTTGCCACGCAGATCGGATCATCCCTGGTGGGTGTCCTATATGTTCTGGACGAGCCATCCATCGGCTTGCACCAGAGGGATAATGACAGATTGATAGAGACCCTGGAGAGATTGAGGGACCTTGGGAACACCATTATCGTTGTGGAGCATGACGAGATGGTGATGAGAAGGGCTGACCAGATCATAGACCTAGGACCAGGAGCAGGAACCCACGGTGGGGAACTGGTAGCTCAAGGTAAGGTAGAGGAGATCTGCGGTGTGGAAAGGTCGGTTACCGGACAGTACCTATCGGGAAAGAAGGTCATCCCCATCCCCAAAGAGAGATCGAAGGGAAACGGAAAACACCTGACCGTCCAGGGTGCGAGGCAGCATAACTTGAAAGATATCAATGTAAAGATCCCGCTTGGGACCTTCACCTGTGTTACTGGTGTTTCCGGATCAGGCAAATCCACACTTGTCGAGGATATCCTGCTGAAAGCCTTGAAGAAATACCTTCACGGTTCAACCGATCAGGTCGGAGACCATGATTCCATTTCAGGCCTGGAGCACCTGGACAAAGTGATCATCATAGATCAGTCTCCCATTGGAAGGACACCGAGGTCCAATCCTGCAACATATACTGGGACCTTTACACCGATAAGGGACCTGTTCTCCAGGACCCAGCTCTCAAAAGCAAGAGGATACAAACCCGGACAGTTCTCCTTCAATGTGAAAGGAGGAAGGTGTGAGAACTGTCAGGGAGACGGGATAATCAAACTTGAAATGCATTTCCTGCCGGATGTATACATACCCTGCGAGGTTTGCAATAGCAAAAGGTACACGAAAGAGACACTTGAGATCACTTTCAAGGGCAAGAACATAGCCCAGGTCCTGAACATGAGTGTAGAGGAAGGAATGCACTTCTTCGAGAACATTCCTGTAATTAACCGTAAGCTCAAGACCCTATGGGATGTGGGGCTTGGATATATCAAACTGGGCCAGCCAGCCACTACACTATCTGGTGGAGAAGCCCAGAGAGTAAAACTCGCTACAGAACTCTCAAAGAGATCCACAGGGAGGACCATTTACCTTCTAGACGAACCTACCACCGGTCTTCATTTCGACGATGTGAACAAGCTTCTGAATGTATTACAGAGGCTCAGAGGAAAGGGCAACACAGTAGTGGTCATCGAACACAATCTCGACGTGATAAAGACAGCTGATTGGATAATTGACCTCGGACCTGAAGGCGGAGATGAGGGTGGAGAGATCATTGCCGAGGGACCGCCCGAAACCCTGGCCAGATCAAGGAAGAGCTACACGGGGAAATATCTGAAAGACGAATTGAAGAAAACGAAAAAGAGCTGTTCTTCCCATAAGGTCTGAAAAACCAAGATGAAGAGGTTTTATATCCGCATGACAATAGAGAGGTCAAGGTCCTGAAGGGGAATGGTAGAATTGACAAAAGACAGGGGAGTCACATTGAGGACCGCCTGGGTCGATGATCACGAAGCAAGAGGTAATGATACTCAAAAAGCTACTGATGAAAGCATTATCCCTATATGCCCCTCCTGTGGAGCTCCATTGAGACGAACACACAGCGGGAAGATGTTCTGCTGGTTCTGTGAAAAGGATTTCGATCTTGATCCCTCCGGTTCGGTGATCGACACTGAAAGGGATGATGACGATTTTGAAATGGACCTTGGGGGGGATGGAGAAGAGGAGGAAGATCCCCTGACCGAGGAAGAGGAGCTGGATTTCGATCTTGAGATCGATGTCGAAGTTAGGGATGATGATGACAAAGAAGAACGGTCCGATGATGTTGAAGGGGAGGAAGAGGAGCTGGATTTCGATCTTGAGATCGATATCGAAGTAAAGGATGAAGATGACAAAGAGGAACGGTCCGAGGATGATGAAAGGGTGGAAGAGGAAGAGGAGATCCAGTGGGATGAGGAGGAGGGGTCCGAAGATGTTGAATATGACGATGATGAGTTTGAAATAGAAGAGGACGAACCGGAGGAGACGGAAATTCCAGATCGATCAAGGACCGTTAGGAAGAGAAAGGTCCATATCAGGGCCGATGACGTTGAATTCGAGGAATGATATCAGGATCCTCTGGCATGAAAGGCAATAAATAATGTTCTCTTCTCTCAAGATAAGATGCTCACGGAGCCATCCTCCCTTCCAGACGCTTGCGGAGTATATCTTTTCAAAGGCAAAGGGGACAAGGTCCTCTACGTCGGAAAAGCTATCAACATTCGGGCCAGAGTGAGGTCTCATCTCCAGAATAGAAAGGATCCAAAAGAGGTCCGGTTGAAGGAGAATACGGAAAAAGTGGACTGGATAGGGACCAAGACAGAATTGGAAGCCCTTATTCTGGAAGACACTCTTATCAAGAGGTACAAGCCCAAGTTCAATATCCGTCTCAAGGATGATAAGTCCTATCCATATCTTCTCATTACAAGGGAAATGTTCCCAGCCGTCAGGCAGGTCAGGGGTTTAAAACCAAATATCGGAGATCATTTCGGACCCCATGGCGATCCGAGAGCTGTGAGGAGGTCCCTCAGATGGCTGAGGAAGATCTTTCCGGTCAGGTCATGCCAGAGAGACCTTTCAAGACCCTCCAGACCATGTCTCGAACACCACCTTGGAAGATGCCTGGCACCTTGTTCTGGTGGTGTTAAAGCTGAGGACTACTCCCTGGTCGTTGAAGGTCTCAAGGGATTCCTCTCAGGACAAAGGGAATCGGTCCTACAGAAGCTTGAGAAAGAGATGTGGGAAGCATCAAAGGATGAGGAATATGAAAAGGCAGCGCTCTTAAGAGACCTGATAACGGGATTGAATAGGATACGTGAAGGCCAGCGTGTCATCCTCCTCAAGGGGCAAGATATCGATGTCATCCATATAGACGAGACCGGATTTGCAGCAACCGTAGTAAAGGTGAGGGGAGGAAGGGTGGTGGATGCCGTTCCATTCACCCTGGAAGGAGATGATTCCTTGATGGGGGCAGATGCGGATTTCATCTCATCCTACTACTCCCTCACAGAACATGTCCCGGAAAGGATCCTTACCAGACCTTTGGAGATGTCAAAAGAGAACAGGGAGAACCTTCAGTTCTTCCTCTCAGCAAAGAAAGAAAAAAAGGTATTGATCAGAAGGCCGAGAGGGGATGATGAGAGGTCTACGATGGAGATGGCCGAAAGGAATACTCGCCTGTTCAAGGAGAAGCGTGAGAGGGACCTTGAAGCTGATGATGTCCTGATCCAGCTCAAAGACCGTTTGGGAATGAGAAACATCCCTGAGGTGATCGAGGGATTCGACATCTCACATCTCCATGGGACAGGTACTGTCGCATCCATGGTCCAGTTCAGAAAAGGAAAGCCTCATAAGAGCTCATATCGAAAATTCCGGATAAGATTGGATAAGAACGATGATTTCGCCTCGATGTATGAAGTTGTCAAAAGGAGGTTGAAGAGGCTGCAGGACCAGGATGATCCTCCTCCCGATCTGGTTTTGATAGACGGTGGAAAGGGCCAGTTGGGTGCTGCTTTGAAGGCGGTGGAGGACCTTCAGATGACCGAGGTCCCACATATTGTCTCACTTGCCAAAAAGGAGGAAGAATTGTTCCTTCCCGGCAGGGAGCTCCCTATCGTTCTGAAAAGGTCCGATCCTGTCCTCAGATTGCTTCAGAGAGTGAGGGACGAGGCTCACAGGTTCGCTGTTTCCTATCAGAGAAAATTGAGGGAGAAGGAACTGGACCTTCTTACAGATGTGGAAGGGATCGGGAAGATGAGGGCTAGAGAGCTTCTTATAGCCTTCGATAGTCTCACAGAGATGGTCGAAGCAGGTGCAGATGGGGTATGTCAGAGAACCTCATTGTCAAGGGCTGTTGCCGATAGGGTCATCACATTTCTGAAGGGCCATCTCGGGATGGGTGAAAATGAGAATGTCATCGGAATTGGTCAGAAATGACCGTCGCGTCCAACAAAGTTATAATATTCAATATTCCCTTATTGACCATCGGTACACGTGACTAGAACGTATAGCGGGTGTCTAGTCTTTTGGAATCGGAGTGATCCACATGCTTAAAAGGGACGGAAATATCTTCAGGATATCCTTTGTTGTAATGATCGCCTTACTGTTTGCAATGCCCATCCAGGCTCTATTTGCAGCTGGAGGATCAGATGAGGGAGCTGAAATCGACAATTCATCAAATGAAGGTCTTATCGAGCTGACCGAGGACGAAGTTGCTGATCTGGGACTTAACTCAAGGTCCGTCCCCAACTAGGAGCGAACCCTGGTCCATCTGGGAGAGGTACCCTGTACCACCGGGGTGGTGAGAAGGGACTTATAGCCTATCAAATCTCTGAGAACAGGGTCTTCATATACGGTGGGGGTTCTGCAAGTTGGAGCAATCAGGGTAATTACTGGAACTACAATTCATATGAGGACTTCTTCATATACGACTTCGATACGGACAAGTGGTATGCCCTTGAGGACTGCCCACCAGGGGCAGATTCGGTTTTTCCTATGTTATCGATGAAGTGAATGAGAGGTTCATCATTTACGGCGGATTCTCCGGTTCAATGTTGAACGACCTCTGGGAGTTCGATATGAACACCCTCACATGGACTCAGATCACCTCCGGTCTGCTGGGATCTGCCTACAATGACAGAAGGGCATATGCATCCATGATCCTTGACACCGCAGGCGGGGTCCAGGACCTCTATCTTCTCATGGGAATGGAGGACCAGAATACCGATTATCGTCCGGAGAACAAGACGGATTTCTACAAGATCGACCTGTTGAATCCCACCTCCATCACCATCCTGAATGCGGGGGCCACCGATGGATTCCTGCCGAGGTACGATCAATCCATGTGCTTCGACCAGGCCGGAAGGAGGATCTATGTATACGGCGGGATCCACGAAGATGATAATGACAATACTTACCTGGATGATTTCTGGATGTACGACATCACTTCCAATCTATGGACTCAGTTGACCACACACCCGGATATGCCCATGAACATCGGAGCTCAGATATTTTTCAGGACCACCGATCAGAAGGTATACCTGTGGGGAGGTAGAGAGAACTATACTGGGTCTGACTATCTGGAGGAAAATGAAACACTCTGGATCTACGACCCCTCAATAGGCTCCTGGGACCGATTCGATTACCACGATCCCGGGACCGACTCGCCTAGTGGAAGAATGTATTACCATAATCATTACTCCTCACTTGCGGATAGGTTCTTCATATTCGCTGGAAGATATTATTATTCAGGTTGGGGTGGAGCAGCTTCCGGAAGGTACCAGGGACCTCAACTACCTGACACTTTCATCCAAGGTCTGGACCCAATATCCAACAACGAGCAATCCATCTGACAACACTGATGGGATATTCGCCCATGATGAGGTCAATGGAAGACTCTACTATATTGGACCAAACACTGCAAACAATGGAACAGTTTACACATTACTACTGGGACCTGGCCGAAGAGAAATGGTACGGACCAATCTACAACTCCGGAACGGAAAATCCTGAATCCAGGTCTAATGCAGGAATGGCCTATGACAAGAAGAACAATACCGTTTACATATACGGTGGAATCCTAACCACCGGACAAGGGCCGGTAATAGAAGATATTGGAATAGAGAGGATATGTGGAAGTGGGAGATTAATACCAACACATGGACCCAGATATGGGAATCTGTCGGAGAAGGACCCAGACATACATTTTGATATGGTATGGAACGAAAATGATGGAAGCATCTACTTCTTTGGTGGGAGGTTCTACTGACAGACGGGGCCACCCAATCTGATTCATACTGATGACTTCGTCAGATACAAATACGGTCCAACAGGCGGCACATTCCAGGATGTTCTGGAAACCAGTGGAACCAACAGACCGGGAGCCAGATATGGTGCAGGCACCGTCTATGTCCCCGAACTGAACAAATTATACCTTACATGCGGAAGGAACCCCGATCCCTCCAAGGATCACAGGGACCTCTGGGAGTTCGATTTCAACACGATGAAATGGACGGAGCTCCAGTCCCTTACCTCTTCCTTGATATCTCCGAAACTGGATTATGATCCTCTGACCAAGGAACTATACCTCACAGGAGGTGACGATTACGTCATCAAGAGATACAGGATCCTTGAGGATGCCTGGTACAATATGGACCCTGATATCAATCCTGGTTCTCTCTCCGGGCAGTCGCATATCTTCCTCCCTGAGAACAGGGACCTCTGGATATACGGTGGTGGTGCAAAGGACGGCATCTGGAAGATAGGAATGCCATACAGACTCTCCATCCAGAAGATCAAATTCGATAATCCCCAGGAGGGTTTGAGGACTGCATATGCCATGCTCAAACCATACAAGTTCTCGACTGAGATCAAAACCGTTAACGGACCAGGCGACCTGGCTGATGTGACCATGTCATTCCTTCACAAGGATGGTAACTACAAGATCATATACAATCATACCACAGATAGCTGGAGGGAATCCGATCCCAACGATGTTGCAGAGGTCACCGATCTCAACACGGAATGGGATGGGAACTCCATGACCATTGAAGCGGAAGTGTTGTTCCACTGGAACTTCTCATCCAGACCCAATGATGTGGATAAAAAGGTCTCTGTCGAGGCAAGGGGGATCAATGTGGATCCCGATTTCCTGGAGGTTCGGAATTTCCTCAATGTCCGCAACAGGATCGAGATAGCAGACGAGATATCCGTAGAAGGGGAGATCCAGGGGGAGGTCTCAAGGGGTAACTGGGTCCAGACCTTCGAACCCCTCACATTCAGCGGACCCGTGGTCAAATACGTAGGGACCACTTCGGTCTTCCCTCCGGCAGATTCCTACCAAATGAAATTGGGCGAGGGAAGGTATGTTCCCAATGTTGACAATATCCTCTTAAAGGAAGTCTACAGGACATGGGACCTAGATGTGATTTCCGGAGAACCGGTCGAATTCGATTTCGTGGCTCCCAACAGGACCTATACAAACGTCACCTACATATTGAACGTAACGGGTGTCTACGAGGATGATGAGGACCTTCACAAGGAATACTGGCTTTCCATTGACGGAGAGGTTCCTCTTCCCCCATCGACAGTCATCATACATGCGGATAGGTTCGACGATACCCATACCAAGTTCGACAATGATATGGAAGTATACCTCAGCTGGATGTCCTCCGGTGTCAGCGAATCCGGAATATTCTCCCATTACTGGTCTCTCGAAGACAACGGTGGAACAAGGGATGGTAATCCAGTCACAGGGAATGAGGAAGTCATTGAACTGCCTTCCAACGGAACCCACGTGGTCTTCATGTGGACGGAGGATAATGTGGGCAACATCGGACAATCATTCAACTCATCCATAACCATAGACACCGAGATACCTGTTTTCGAGATAGTCAGTCCAGACCTTGAACAGATGATCCCATACACTGAGTTGGATGTGGATGTCAAGGTAACGGATACCGGCGGATCACAATTGAACTCTCTTACAATCAAATACAGATTCACCAATGATGGTCTCAACTCCGAGGCTATGTGGACAGGTACGAATGCATGGAAGGACCTTTCCGAACTGTGGACAGATTTTCCAGAAGATTCCATGGAATTCACCATGGGCCTGGGAAAGAAAGGCATACCAAAACTTTCCGACTCGGAGGAAAACTTCCTGCAGTTCAGGATCCTTGACAATGCCGGAAATGTTAAGGAATCACCCGCATACAACATACGAGTGGATACCGATCTCAGGTTCCCGATGGTCACCCTATACGGACCGGATGAAAACGAGGTCTTCACCGATCCTGAAGATGTGGAGCTCAACTGGACCCTTGACTTCTTCCTTCCGGAGGATGTCCTATACTACCTCTACATCGATAAGGACAAGAACCTGGTGGAGAACCTGGATGAAAGTATAAAGATCGAGAGAGTGGATAAATTCTACAATCCACTTTTCGTTACACACGGGACCTGGTACTGGACAGTTGTTCCAATTGCAAGGAATCAATGGGCAGGAAATGCCACCAACGGCATCAAATCCTTCGCTATCAGCCAGGAATCCTCATACTCTTTCGCTGTGACCACTCCCAGTGAAAAGCTTATCAGGGCGCAGGGAACCCTTGGAATACCCATCGAGTTCAATGTGGAGAACACAGGTCAGAATTCAGCTGATCTTACCTTGAAATACGACATTGAAGGAATGGGTTCGTTCAGCTGGGTGGGAGGACCTTCCTTCGAAGTTGGTGTTGGAGAGACCAAAGCCAAGATAGGTACCCTTGATATCAGCGAGGCGACACCTGTTGGTAACTATTCTCTAACATTTTATTTCAACTCCACCTTTGATGTTAAACGAACGGTTACTGTATTGATCCAGGTCATTCCACCTGCAGAAGAGGTTAATCCCCAGGATGAGGAAACGGATTATGGACTCTACTTCATCATGGCGGCGATCCTCATCATCCTCCTTCTAGTGGTGGTTGCAGTGATCTATTTCATGGTGATCAAGAAGGGTGGAGATAAGAAACCTGTCTCGGATAGTACAGGAGGAACTTGACAAGCTGGAGGAAGAGATAGCCGCATCCGGCGGTGGAGAAGGATTCCGTCCTGTGGCACCTCAACCACAAGGTATTGCTTCGAAAACAAAGGGAGTGGATTCAGGAAGCCTCCCTGATGATGTGGATGATGGGCAGACTCCCCCTGCCGAGGTGGAGCGTACCACACTTGCCGAAGAAGGATCTGAGGACGATTGGATGAATCTGGTGGCTGCTGAGACCATTGCAGCTGAAAGCCAGGCAGAGATCGTCGAGGACAAGACAAAACATGATGACGGAATGAGCCTCCAGGATATCCTTTCGGATATGACATCCAATGTGGAAGAAGATTAAACCAACACCTAAAAAAGGGGGGGGGAATGAACACTCCCCCCTTTCTATATTTTTTATTCTTCAATATTTGTGATGAGTTTCTTGAAGGATCTGGGTCTGTATTTATTATCAGTATATTCTAACCATTCATAAGGATCTTCATTTCCACCTCTGAACAGTAATGGATTTATAGGCTTCGCAGGGGTTCTTGACATAGGGGAGAGCTAAATGTCAACCAGGACCCGTTGCATTGTACCTGTGAAAAGGACATTCATAGCCGCAATGATCATATCGAGCATTATTTCATCGCTTCCATTCGTTCTTGGTGAAGGTGGGGCAGGGGATCCTGATGAGGGGTTAGGGATAAAGGAACAAGGACCCACTCGGGGAGATATCATCGAGAAGGACCTTGATATCCAGTTCATGATCGAACCATCCAACGATCCCTTGGATCCATTGTGTGAAAAGAAGTGGTCCATGATGGAAGGGGGAGAGGAGGCAGATTTCTGGGTTCTGATCTCCAACATTGGTCCTGTGAATGATAGTTACCATATCGAACTGAACGATCCCCCCATAGATGCAGGATGGAGATGGTATTTCAAGGAAACAGGTACGTCTTCCATGGAGGTAAACCTGACATCGGTCCAACAGAGGGATCTCCACAGTGGTGTTTCATTCACAACATTGATAGTGCATGTTTGGGCCCCGATCGATGCAAATTCAAAGTACCCAGGTTCCTGTTATTATTACAGCAGAATCAAAAAATGGTGGTGATCCGAACATATCCAGAGATGAGGATGAGATCACAATTGTTATTGGTCATAGAGATGGCATGTCAATCTATCGAAATCATCCGACGATCTACTATTCCAGACCGGGAGAGTGGCTAACCATTCCGATGGATATGACCAATCTGGGCAACAAGGATGTGATAACTGTAGAGGTTACTGTTGAGATGAACGATTTCTGGATCACAAGTCTCAGGAAGTTCGAGAATCTATACCAGAGTTATGAACCCTTCCTTGATTTCAGCTGGACCCGGATGGGAAGTTGAAATAAAACAAGGGGAGTCCGTCGAAAGGGACCTGAAGTTCAGACTGCCTTTAGAATGGACAGGGGAGGATGATGTCTACCAGTTCAGATATATTGGACGGCTCAAAGGAACCAATTATTTCATGTGGTCGGATATAATCACGGTCATTGGGGAGAAATACAGTGTCCTCTCGTTCGACCCTGATATCAATGATCCGATCAACATCACACCGGGGGAGAAATTAGGATACAATATCACTGTCAACAATACCGGATGGTCCGAGGACCTGATAGAGGATGTTTACCTCCTCGATCCCAAAGGGGTGGAATTCAGGGCCTTCAATGAGACAGGCGAGGACTTATACAGAATGGAGATACCTGGAAGGTCCTCAAAGACCATCGACATGGAATTAGAGGTTGCAAACGATACACCTCCGGGACCCATCGATATCCAGATCTTGTTGGATCCTTTCTATTTCGATCCTATTCTGGTCAACCTTACTTTGATGGTACAGGAGAAAAAAGAACTGGAACTCATATCTGCGGATCAGGTAGAGGATGGTTACCTGGATATAGGGCCCGGAGAGGAAAGAAGAATTGTCATCGGTATCAGGAACAACGGAAATACTCAAAGGAACTTCAACCTGGATATCTTGAAGATGACCAGAGTAGGTGATACATTTACAAGCAGCTCCCTTGACAAGGGGTGGGGTGCGATCCCTGAATGGATATCAATGGATATCCAACCTCTTCATTATCTTGGTCTGGAAGAAGGACAAGCCCTCGTAGATACCAGGTCATTCACTGATGATATAGGTTACAGATTCAGGACAGAACAGGAGATGTCGAGACCGATCCTGATCGGATCCGGGGAGACTCTCTGGATGGGATACATCATCTCATCACCGGATGGTGGTGGAAGAGAGTTAGTAACTGTATATGAGATGGGGATCTTCCTCCACTGTGAGGATATCAACCCAATAGAACCGATCAACTTGATTGTAGAGGTCTTGTACCCGGACCTTGAATTCCAGGGTGAAATTATTCTCACTGATGAAAATGGTAGTCCTATCAACTCTTCGGAGATCGATCGGAAGGTCTTCTTCTCGGTCAATATCTCAAATTCAGGAGATTGGTATTCAAGAGGATCCTGTATTGCGTTCTATTCAAGAGATAAGGAGATCTTCAGGACCGAGATCGAACCGATGGGGCCTGGAGGATCCGTTATAATCAATGGTAATTTCACAACACGATCTGAGACTACTGGTTACAGGGTTGAACTGGACCCGGATAACAGTGTGATCGAATTGGATGATCAGTTCATGACAGGCAGTAATGAGCATGCAAATGTAGGGTACATCAGATTGGAGGTCAATGGCAATGATGAAACGAGATCTTTCGTTTTTCCCGTTATCATTATTGTTTTGATCCTGCTATGCATGATCATGCTGGGATCGGTTGAATATATGAGAAGAAGGACCGGTCGATAATTGGAAGAGATATTGGGGCAATACTCAGCCTCTACCCTTCCCATTACCGGTCAGTTTTTCAATACTCTAATAATTTCATATTATGTTCATTTACTTTCAAGGAGCCCCCACCCCCACAGAAGACTTTATTATCAATCTTCGTAAAACCTAAATTAAAATGAGGCATTTTTAACCATCAAATATATATCATATGATACCTGATAAGTATCAGTGATCTAATGTCTACACAGGTAAATATCAGACTTGATGAGGATCTGTTAAAAGAGGTAGATGCTCTGGCGAAGGTCCTCCATGTGACAAGAACGGAATGGTTGAGAATGAGGATCTCAAGAGACATTAAAGAAGAAGCATTGGACCTCAGGGAGGTAATTGCGGTGGAATATTCCAAGGGAAGGATCAATGATGAAGAATTGAAGGACCTCCTGGGAGTAGATGCGGATGATGTGAAATTCATCATTGGTAATATCAGGAGGGGAAAGGAAATGATAGATGAGATGATAAAAAAGGGTGACCTATGAAGGCTAAATTCTACATTGATACCTGTTCATTGATCGCTCTGGGATATTCTGGTCTGCTGGAGAGAGTAATGAACGATTTGGATCTTTACATTACGCCGGATGTAAAAAGAGAATTGATTGAGATCTCCAAATTCAAGGATGATGATTCTCGTATTGCCCAAATGGTCCTTCAAATAGTAAATCATCTGGAAATGGTAGATAGCGGATCATCAGGAGATGCAGAGGTCGAATTGATTAGATTATCAGAAGATGAAAATTCCTTTTTAGTCACTGATGATCTTAAAGCTTTGAAAGGGCTTAACAAACGAATAAATTATTTTCATTCGGTTCATTTATTGTATATTATAATGAAGAAAGGGAAGATATCAAAATATGAAACTCGAATTGGTTTCAATAAAATGAGAATAGCTAGGGACTGGCAAAATAATCACATATCATTACTAGCCCAATCACTTCTGCTTAAGGATTAAGAGGATCTTTGAATAAATCTATCTTCCAATCTTCCCATTACCGGTCCTCTGAATGTATTTCAGGTCCAATCTTCCGTCCTTCATCATACCTTTCTTCACCCTCTTCGTAAGGTCAAAGAGGCCCATCACATCCTCCTGAAGCTCGGGTAGAAGCTCGAAAAGCAGCCATGTGAGAAATATCATCATCACAAGGGAAAGGATCTTGGCATAGATGTTATGGGCATCGTAGAAAGACAAGGTCCCCGTGAAGGTGGCTGCTATCACAGCAACATTTCGAAAGAGGTTCGAAATGAATATGAGAGGAACCACAACCGTGATGGCATATATCTTCCTCTGTCCATCCGTCATCTTCAAGATGTTCTTGATACCGTTCCGCTTCCCTTTCTTCCAGAAGCTTCTTGTTCCTTTCGTCCTTCTCAACTCTTTCCTGGCCCACCCTTCCCATTCCTTCCTGTCAGTATTTACAGCAAGAACAGCTGATGTGAAAAGGAACAGTGCCAATGCGGCAGTGCATGCGAAAACTATCCTGATAGCAAGGTCTGCTCCAGGATCCCCTGAAGTGATCGTAATGCCTCCTCCGACCTCGGTCGGAAAAATATCATGAATGATCACATTGTGCCCGAACAATCTTAGTACCCAATATGTGGGCCATGCCACGATATAGATCAAAGCTCCCTGCGTGATAGGGATGTGCTCCAGAAGGAAGTAAGCTCCACCGGTTAGAAATGAGGTCCGTAATAGCCATTCTATAGACTTCGTCCTTTCATTCCATATATGATCCAGGTAAAATTGAAACCCGATGAACAGGAAGAAGAATCCACCAACCAAAGACATTATACCGTTTATAAGATCGGTATGCCCTGGATCAAGGTAAACCCTGACCTGGGTGAACCAAAAAAATCCGAAAAGGACCATTCCGAGACCTCTTATCACCCTGGTCCATTTCCCTCTATCAGTATATCCGATCCCCATCAGAACCAGTGATGGAAAGAAAAAGGCAATATCCCACCATTTCAGGGATCCTATTATTCCTGTTCCATCTAAGAAGGACATTCCCGGAACTGGCACTAATGATAGAGGATCCATGATGGTACCTTATCAAGTGAGGATTTGACCGATTATTAAATTAATGGTTGTTTAGAGAAATTCAGCTGGTTTTTTCTGGATCATCGATCTGGGACAACTTCAAATGGATCGCTTCAGCAGCTTTCCTTCCAGCCCCCATAGCACCGATCACAGTTGCGGAACCAGTGACGATATCTCCGCCTGCATAGACAAATGGTTTTGTCGTCTCATTCGATTCCTCCTTGACAACTATATAACCCCATTTGTTCCTTTCCACACCTTCAAGGTTGTTGAATATCACCGGATTTGCACCTGTGCCAATGGATACAATGACCATGTCGCAAGCGATCTCAAACTCCGATCCTTCAATGGGTATCGGTCTTCTCCTTCCGGAGCTGTCCGGTTCTCCAAGCTCCATTCTTATACATTCCATCCCCCTTACACAGCCATTCTCATCTCCCAGGAGACTGATCGGATTTGTAAGAAGTTGGAACTGGACTCCCTCTTGATCTGCATGGTGTACCTCTTCGGACCTTGCAGGAAGCTGTTCCCTTGCTCTCCGGTATACGATGGTAGCGGTCTCGGCTCCCAGTCTCAGAGCGGTCCTCACTGAATCCATGGCCACGTTTCCCCCACCAATGACAACAACATGTCTTCCCCTTTCCACAGGTGTGGCATATTCAGGGAACCTGTATGCTTTCATCAGGTTGGCCCGGGTCAAGTATTCATTTGCAGAGTAAACATTGTTGAGGTTCTCTCCCGGGATCTTCATAAAGGTGGGAAGACCGGCTCCCACCCCAATGAACACAGCATCGAATCCATCCTCGGTCAGCAGTTCATCGATCGTCCTCACCATACCAGCGACATAATCGAGTTCAAGCTTGACCCCCTGCCCCAGCAGGTTCTCGACCTCAGATCCCACGATCTTCTTGGGAAGTCTGAACTCAGGTATCCCATATGTAAGGACCCCTCCCGGTTTATGGAGAGCCTCGAAGATAACAACTTCATGTCCTTCCCTAATAAGATCACCTGCAACGGTCAGACCAGATGGTCCGGAGCCGATTACTGCCACCTTCTTCCCTGTTGGAAGGGCGCATTCCATAATGATAGAGAGGCCCATCTCCCTTTCATAATCGGCACAGAACCTTTCCAGGTATCCTATCGCAACCGGTTCACCCTTTATCCCAAGGACACATTTGGATTCGCATTGCACCTCCTGAGGACATACACGACCACAAACTGCTGGAAGAGCATTGGTCTCTTTGATCTTCCTCGCAGCCGCAGCGTATTGTTCCTCTTTTATCAACTGGATGAACTCAGGTATCTTCACTCCCACTGGACATCCTGTCCTGCATAGTGGGTTTTTACAGTTCAGACACCTATTTGCTTCTTTAAGGGCGAGCTCTTCGGTCAGTCCGAAAGGAACCTCCTGAAAATTACGTGCCCGGATCTCAGGAGGTTGTTCCGGCATCTTGACCCTGCCTTTCAGGTCCGGCATCAGTTGCCACCTCCTGTTTCAGGTTCCTTTTTGTCCCTTTCATACCCTGTTTCCGATCTACATGCATGGGATTGATAGGATACGGCCTCCTCTTCCCTGTAGATCTGTTTTCTGATGAACAGCTCATCCCAATCAACAAGGTGCCCATCCAATTCTGGACCATCGACACAAACGAACTTCGTCTCCCCTCCGACCGAAACCCTGCAGCAACCACACATTCCGGTACCATCCAGCATGATGGCATTCAAGGCGACTCCGGTGGGTATATTGTGGGGCTGGGTGGCTTTAGCACACTGCATCAACATGAATGTGCAGCCTATGAAATATGCCCTGTCGTACTTCTTACCCTCTTTCATCAGATCCTTTATCTTGTCCTGTACGTGCCCTTTCATTCCTCCCGACCCATCGGATGAGGTTATATAGAACTCATCAGCAACGCTCTTCAAATTCTCATGGTTGTAAAGCAGGTAATTACTCCTGGCTTCCATGATAACAGTGACCCTGTTCCCTGCTTCCTTCATGGCCTTCCCAATAGGGTATATTCCCCCTATCCCAAAGCAGCCTCCTCCGAGGAGGACATTTCCGAACTTCTCCACTTTCGCAGGATGGCCAAGGGGGCCTGCAAGACTGTAGAGTGAATCTCCCTCTTTCATGGATACAAGCTCCATGGTGGAAACCCCTAGCTCAAGGACAAATAGAGTGATCGTACCCTCCTGGGGGTCCCAATCAGACAAGGTTAGAGGTATCCTCTCTCCTTTCTCATTCGCCATTACAAGGACGAATTGTCCCGCCTGAGCTTTCTTGGCAATCCTTGGGTCCCTTATCACGAATTTGTGAACGTTGGGGACTACCTCAGACTTCTCGATGATCTTGTACTCCCTGGCCATCATCGCACCCCCTTCCGTCCTGGTGTCATTCCTTCTGGTACATTACCATCCTCTTTGGGAATACGATCGTTCTCTTCAAGGTACTCCTTGAGGTCCTCCACCATCTCATGGATGGGGGTTCCCCTGTAACGAACAACGTATAGTGGATTCTCAGTAAGGTGTATCTCAGCGGGTTCCAATACTGGTACCAGCTCCGTCCTTCTTGGAACAGGTGGTCTTTCCTGTCCTCCAAAGTATGGGATCTTCTCTTTCATCTCCGCTGCAATATCTTCAACAGAGGTATATTCGAATCCCGCTACCCCCATTTTTTGAGCTATACCCTTTATTATCTCCCATTCCGGGATGGACATCCCGATTGGATCCGCAGCCTTTCGAAGTTGGTATTCCCTTCCATCAAAAGAGGTGAAATGACCGCTCTCTTCAGAGAAGGCTGCTGAAGGAAGTATCACATCCGCCATTGAATCAAGTTCCGAGGGATATATCTCTGATAAGACAACGAATTTGGCACCTCTTAGCTGTTCAGGAGATAATGAGGCTTCATTGATGATCAGGGCCTGGATGTCCCCTCTGCGTATTCCTGAGAGGATCCTCAGATAATCCTTTCCCTGTGTCCTATCCCTGTCATAGCCGGGTCTGTATCCGTACAAGCACCCTGAATCTGCAACTCCTCTGACATTCCCCTCTTCCAGGAGAGGTATGAATCCTCTATCCATTCCTAGAAGTGTCAGAATGTTGTTTATCTCTCCGATTATCTGATTTGGTACCGGATCATCCAGTATCCTGGAACCGGCCATTATTATCCCTTTCTTGGATGATCTAACAATTTCCATAATATTCGTGAATTCCTTCTCCATTACCCCGGTCAATCTGATGGCATCTATCATCTTCAGACCATCAAGGGACCTCCTGAATTCGACAAATGATGGATTATCTTCCAATTCCGACACATTTGACTTGTACAAGATCAGCTTTGTCAATACTGCCAGGAAGGTCCTTAGGGTCCCAGGTTCTATCCTTACATGAGTATCGGATTCAACATCCAGATCATTCTTCGTGTCATCGACTATGATAATTTTAGCACCGTTCTCCCTTGCCTTGTGGATAGCGACAGGCATACCAGGATGGGTGAACACCATGTCATTATTCACCAGAAGGATCCAGTCTGCCTGCTCCACATCCTCCAATGTTGTCCACTGGGAAGATGCTCTGTCCCTCTGTGCAAGATACTGAAGTATGATCCTTCCGAACCTGGAAAGGATGTCTATATTGTGGGTCCCTATCACATCCCTTGCCAACTTGTTTACCAGGTACGCGCTCTCATTGGTGAGATATGGGGAAACAAGGAATCCAATCTCTTCCGGACCGAATCTCTTGAGGGATACGGAGATGCATTCAAACGCTTCCTCCCAGGAGACAGGAGTCAATCTCCCACCCTTCCTTATCAAAGGATAATGCAGCCTATCCGGACCATTCAAGAAAGCGGGTATGGAGAACCTCCCGTAAACACAGGCATATGCTCGGCTGTAGGATTTGCTCCTATCAGGTATGGCCGCCATTACCCTACCCCATTTCTCCTCTAGGATCATGGCGCAGTTCATGGAGCAGAATGTGCAGATCGATTCTATTGAGTTGTCAGCTTTTCCGTGCCATTTACTTCCTTTTGGTGATAGGGCTCCAGTAGGGCAAACGTCGATACAGGCACCACAGAAACGACAAGCCCCGTCCAGATGGGTCCTTCCGAAAATTGTACCCACTTTCGTGTTATGACTCCTCTTGGTGAAAGCTATGGCCCCAACACCCCTGATCTGCTGGCACATCCTTACACATCTTCCACAGAGAATGCAGAGATTATAGTCCCTATCGAAGAATGGATCGAACCTCTCCAGTGGAAGGTTCTTGTATTCCATGGGGATCTCCATATCGGCGATCCCTAGGTGATGGCTGACCTCCCTTATCTCGCATATCTCCCTGTTCGGGCACATAGAGCACCCTGTGATCCTACCAGCTTTTACAGGTCCCCCCCTAGTATCCTCACACTCTGCCCTTGAGCTGCAGACTATGCATGAATGAGGATGCTCGATCAGGATAAGTCGGAGAATGTTCCTCCTCAACTTTCTGACCTCTTCTTCTTCACTATGGATGACCATTCCATCCTTGGCAGGTGTTGAGCAAGCGGGTGGGAAACCCCTCATACCTTCAACCTTGACAACACATAGTCTGCATGCTCCAAAGGCTGGTAGCTCCTTGTGTGCACATAAGGTGGGTATATAGAAATCAGAGTCCCTGGCAGCTTCAAGTATCGTCTGCCCTTTCTTCAGAGGTATATCAACACCGTCGATCGTGATCTTCATTTTCCACCACCCCCCTGCTTTCCTCCACCTTCAATGAGTATAGGGGACCTCTTGGAGATTGCAGTGACACTGGGTGGACATGTCTCGATGCAGAGACCGCACCTGATGCAAATGGAAGCGTCGATATTCCTTACATTGTTCTTCGATCCCTTGACAGAGGACACCTTTATCCCTTCCTCCTTGATCGCACCAACAGGGCATCTCCTCTCACAGGCTCCGCATCCGATGCATTTATTGATGTCGATATAATACTGGATCAGATTTTTGCAGACCTTTGCCCTGCATTTTTTTTCCAAGATGTGCTCCCTGTATTCCTCCATGAAGTAGCGGAGTGTTGTCAGAATAGGATTAGGAGCTGTCTGGCCCAAAGCGCAAAGGGATCCATTTGACACTGTCCAGGCCAATTGACCTAGTTCATCGAGGTCCATATCAGTTGACTGGCCGTTCTTTATCCTTGTTAAAATATCCATCATCTGCTTGGTACCTATTCTACAAGGTGAACACTTTCCACAGGATTCTTCCTGTGTGAACGAAAGGAAATAATGGGCCACATCCACAACACAGGTATCCTCATCCATTACGATCATTCCACCTGAACCCATGATCGTCCCAGCTTCCTTCAAGGATTCGAAATCCACAATAAAATCCAATGCACTTTCTGGAAGACATCCTCCGGATGGACCCCCTGTCTGGACAGCTTTGAAACTTTTCCCCTCTGCCATCCCTCCTCCGATATCGTAAATGATCTCCCTCAAGGTCGTTCCCATTGGGACCTCGACCAATCCGGAATTCTCGATCTTACCCGTCAAAGCAAATACTGCAGTTCCCTTTGTGCCGTCTGTACCTGTCTTGTTATATTCTTCTGCTCCATGGGATAGAATGAAAGGAACCGTTGATAGTGTCTTGACATTGTTTATATTCGTTGGACAACCCCAAAGTCCGCTTTGAGCGGGATAAGGTGGTCTCGGTTGGGGCATTCCCCTTTTTCCCATGATCGATGCGATCAGAGCTGTCTCCTCCCCACAGACAAACGCCCCGGCACCCTCCATTATCTGAATATCGAAATCAAAACCGGAACCCATTATATCCTTTCCCAGGAATCCTCTTTCCCTCGATTCCCTTATGGCGATATGAAGACGGAGAATTGCAAGTGGATACTCCTTCCTCACATAGATATAACCGGATGTAGCACCTATGGCATATCCAGCAATGATCAATCCTTCTATCAAACGGTATGTATCCCCTTCAAGGACCGATCTGTCCATGAATGCTCCGGGGTCTCCTTCGTCGGCATTACATATCAGGTATTTTTGCTCTCCAACCGAATCCCTGCAGAACTGCCATTTGAGTCCTGTGGGAAAACCCGCACCGCCTCGTCCCCTGAGACCCGATTCCTTCACAGTGTCAATAACCTTCTGGGATCCGATCGAAAATGCTCTTTTAAGGCCCTCAAAACCATTCCTTGCCATGTAGTGGTCAATATTTGTGGGATCTATCTGGCCGACATTTTCCAGTATGATCCTTTTCTGAGGTTTGATCATAGGATGATCGTAGATGCTCGGAATTCCATTGAAGGATACTCCAAGGACCCCCAGGCAATTTTCAGAGGGATAAACCCCATTCTCAAGAGTTTGTTCAAGGAGGTCATGAACCATCTCCGGACCTATATTTCCGTATATGACCGGTCTGTTCCCACCGTTCTGAATTGAGATCATGGGTTCAAACCGACACATCCCGAAACATCCCACCTCCACCTTCCTTATGTCCTTGCCGTGTTCATCGTTATATTTATCGATGGCCTGGATGACCTTCAGGACACCGGCGGCATGACCACAAGAGGCAGCTCCGATATAGATCACCCTGTCAGATCCTGAAAGCTCTTTCCAATCCACCAATGCCTTTTCCCTCATTGTATCGAAGTTCATCATGGGTGTCTACCTCCTATCATTTCTCCGGTTCCCTCTCATCCATGATCTCATCAAGCAATTTCGTCAGCATGTTCGAGGTCATCTTTCCATAGACCTCTTGATCTACCACTATGGTCGGAGCAAGAGCACAACAACCCAGGCATGCCACCCTTTCAAGTGATATATTCCCGTCACTTGTTGTCTCTCCGGGTTCGATCCGAAGCCTGTCCCTTAGTATCTCCTGGAGATTATCTGCCCCTTTCACGAAACAGGCAGTTCCCATACAGGTCTTGATGATATGTTTACCTGGTTTTGTGAACTTAAAATGGGTGTAAAACGTGGCAACACCAAATATCACATCCTCGGAGATCTGGAGCTTCCCTGCCACGGAAGAGATTGCTGCTGATGGAAGGTAACCATAGGTCTCCTGAATGGACTGCAGGATCGGTATCAGGTTCTTCACATCAGATCCATAAGCCTCAATGGTTTGATCGGTCTTCTCCTCACTGTATTCTGAGATCTCTTCCATCTTTTAACACTCCCTGGTTAATAATTACTGGTAGGAATGGATTAAATGGGTCTACCATTCTCTACTGTCCTCTAGCATAATATCATCAAGGTCCTCTTGGCTGAGGCCATGCCAGTTACACCCTTCCCTGGCACATATGTAAAAATCGATCAATCGGGATACCGCTTCGACCTTGAACTTGATAACCCTGGCCCCGCAATCATGACATTCCTTATCATCAATGATGATTGTCTCACCACAATGGGAGCACCTTACATCCTTTACCTCCGATCTCCTTGGTACTATGATGGAGGATTTATGATTGAAAACATTCAGGTAGGGGCTTAAAAGGAGATGTCCGATATCTCCATTGTTATCAACGATAGTCAATTCCAGCACATCAGAATTGATGAAGGTGGTATGTACAATGGGGACAAAAAGCCTTTAGATAGGTACCTGAAGTGATTATCTCTTTTTTTTCCTTATTAGAAATATCCACATTCATAGATATGTTATATCCGTATTTGGTTATTAATATTTTAGCATTTTGAAAATGTCTCATTATAGACTATCCAGATACATGAGGAAACAGTAATTATTTTTAAAATATCAATAGCCATATCTATAATAATTCCTAAGTAATATGGTACATTATTCAATAGATTCATATCTTTTAATATTTTTGTTATTGCAAATATATATTTATTTTAGTATTATTTTAATGATTTGTTAAATATTATTATTCTAATCGTTGTCATTTCTTTTATAACAATATGGGCTTTAACAATATTTCGATATATTGGAAGAATTTCAATAATATTGGTTAGAAGGGGCATTATTGGGTTTTATTGAGATCTTTGTTATCCATTGGCCTCCTTTCTATTTCACCATAGAAAAATTTGATATCAAACTTCAAATAATTTGATGGCATCCCTCCCTTCGGGAGGCCTTTTCAAAGGATCTCCCAGGTACCTGATTCCAAAGCATTTATCGAGGGATCCTGATGTTCGAAATAATCAGACGACAACAGTTCTCACCTGTGACCTTCCTTTGGGAGATTCTTGCCCCGGACCTTGCAAAGGCATCCAAGCCAGGTCAGTTTGTTATTGTGAGGATCCGTGAAGGTGGTGAGAGAGTCCCGTTGACCATTGCAGATTTCGATCCTGTTAAAGGAACGATAACATTGGTTATCCAGGCATTGGGAAGGTCATCCAACGAGATGATGGAACTGAAGGAGGGTGATTATATCCTGGACCTTCTTGGACCATTGGGCATCCCAAGCAATATCGAGAAGGTAGATGGGAGAGTAATATTCATTGGTGGAGGACTTGGTGTCGCACCAATTTTTCCCCAACTTAGGATGTCCAAAGAGGAAGGCAACCATACCATCTCAATTATGGGTTTCAGGAGCGGTGACCTGATCTTCTGGGCAGATAAGTTCATGCAGTATTCTGACGAATTCCATATCGCCACCGATGATGGAAGCTTCGGTACGAAAGGATTCGTGACAACAGTTCTTGATGATGTATTGCAGAGAAATCCGGATGTCAAAGAGGTCGTAGCGATCGGTCCCCTTATAATGATGAAGGCCTGCGCTGAAGTAACCAAGAAACACGGGATCAAAACGATCGTCTCGCTGAACACAATAATGGTCGATGGTATGGGGATGTGCGGATCCTGCAGGGTCACTGTAGGCGGTCAGGTGAAATTCGCCTGCGTGGACGGACCGGATTTTGATGCTCATGAGGTTGACTGGGTAGAATTGATGCTTCGACAGAAGAGATTCGACAAGGAAGAGTGCCATGCACAGGACTGCTTTGACAAAGAGTGCAGGGCAAGAAAGAAATTCGAGGAGGGACAGTGATGGCTTTCGAACCTAGGGTGCCGTGTCCGGAACAGGATCCAAAGGAGAGGATCAAGAACTTCGATGATGTGGTGATCGGCTATACACTTGAAATGGCAAAGAAGGAGGCCTCAAGATGCCTCCAATGCAAGAATCCCAAATGTGTTGAAGGATGTCCAGTCCACATCGACATACCCGGTTTCATACAAGCCATCAAGGATGATGAGCTTGAAGTGGCATATACGATACTGACAGACCAGAATCCCTTACCCGCAGTTTGTGGAAGGGTCTGCCCCCAAGAGGTCCAGTGTGAGCAAAGATGCATCCTTGGGATTAAGCACGACCCGATCTCCATAGGAAAACTGGAAAGATTCGTCGGGAACTGGGCGGTCAAAAACAATATCTGTGTTAGGGAGGAGTTCCCTAAGGTCAAACCCATCAAAAGGGTGGCTGTTGTCGGTTCCGGACCTGCAGGTCTTGCCTGTGCACAGGATCTGGTCCTGGCAGGTGTTGAGGTAACGGTTTTCGAGGCACTTCATACATTCGGTGGTGTTCTAAAATACGGTATCCCATCTTTCAGGCTTCCCAAGAACGTAATAGACTCCGAACTCGAGAAAGTGCGTAAGCTCGGAGTTAGCTTTGTTGCGAACCATGCCATAGGCAGAGTATTCACCATTCCTCAGATGCTGGAAGAGATGGGATTCGATGCAGTATTCGTAGGGACTGGGGCAGGTCTTCCGAAGTTCCTCAACCTGAAGGGAGAAGGATTGAACGGAGTCCAATCGGCCAACGAGTTCCTTACAAGGGTCAATCTCATGAATCCTCCGGGAATCAAGGACTGTTATACACCAATCGGATGCGGAAAGAAGGTTGCAGTGATCGGAGCCGGGAATGTCGCAATGGACTGTGTCAGGACCTCCATCAGACTCGGAGCAGAGAATGCCATGATCGTATACAGGAGGGCAAGGGAACAAGCCCCTGCCAGGAATGAAGAGATACACCATGCGGAACAAGAAGGGGTGGAATTCCACTTCCTCACCAATCCTGTGGAGATACTGGATAAGGGTGGCTGGGTAAGTGGTCTCAAGCTTCAGAAAATGGAGTTGGGAGAACCGGACGCCTCAGGAAGGAGAAGGCCCGTTCCCATTCCGGATTCCGAATATGTATTGGAATGTGATACGGTCATCATTGCTGTCGGAACTTCATCCAATCCCATAATCGGCCAGACAACAACCGGATTAAAACTGAACGATTGGGGTTATATCGAAGTTGATGATGATCAGATGACATCGGTCCCGGGAGTTTTCGCTGGCGGTGATATTGTTACAGGATCCGCCACGGTCATTCTGGCTATGGGAGCCGGAAAGACAGCTGCAATGGGGATCCTCAGGTATCTTGGTCTAAAGGACAAGGTCCCCAATGTCTGTGATGTGAAAATGGATGATATCATGCCAAGTTAAACCCTTGGTTTTATCAAGGTTCCCCACAGGAACCTGTTCATCAGGATGAAATAGACAATGTTGAACGCCATGATCATTATCGCCGGGATCCACCCACCTATCACCGGAGCGATGACCACCGCCAGGGCAAAGGTCGAGGCGACTTCCATCAATGACATTCTCTTAAGACATTTTGAATGGTCCCACGGCCCTGCACCCATCAATCCTTGGTCCAGAGCAAGGAAGGCAAGAGAGAATAGTAATGCTCCAATGTAATTATCGATAGTTCCATTCAATGTCGATAGCACCAGGAACAATATTGCAATGGAGGAAGCCTTGAGGAAGAATGATACACTCCTTGCAAGTCTGGAACAGTACAATAACCCCTCCCTCACATATACTCCCAAGGACCGAAGCATGGATGCCTCATCCATATCGATATCCTTTAGGTCCCCTTCTATCATTATCTGATAGATCACCTGGAGCAGGAGGTATGCCCAGAGCAATAGTGCTGCACGTGTTTCCGGTCCGGAGATATAAGGAGCGGTTGTTGATATGTCGATGGTTCCACCGGACCCGAAGAAGGCAAAAGGAAAAAGGAGGGAATGGGCTAGTGCGATCGGGATAAATTTCCCTGTCAGCTCCTTGTTGAACAAGTTGTAGATGATACCCATACCGATCAGTGTAGCTAAAATAATAATGGGGAGTAGTTCGAAATTCGAGATCACCACTCCATAGATGAATAGGATCACGATCAGTAGTCGGCATACATTCCTTGCAAATACAGGATCTATCACACCCCTTTGAAGAGGATGGTGTGTCTTGTTCGGATCATTTTTATCAAATCCGCCGAGGAAATCTTCCACAGAGTTCTGGCCGTATCCAGCATTATGGTAGAGCCACCCGAAGAATAGGAAGAACAGTACCTTGATATCGAAAATGGTTCCAACGGCCAATGCGGAACCGGTGATCGTTATGGTCATCTCCAGTGGAGAGGTATGGCTTCTGAATAACTGGAGCCAATCCTTGACCGAGGCCATGTCCTCTAAAAGAGAGGCGAGGTATTTATTCCATTCGAGGAAAGCCTGGAACTCTCATTTCTTGACAGCCAGGATGATGATGCCATTGACCCTGTTCCCATGGAAGCTTGTGAACACCTGTTCCTTGGCTTTCAATATTTCAAAACTTGATCCCAGTAAGGACCTCAACTCCGACTCTATGTAGTGGTGGCACCTGTATAGCTCGTTTCCGTCATCCGCTCCAGTATCTGTAACAAAGAATGTATGGTTCTCCCCGGTGATCTTAGAATGTCTTTCGTACCTTTGACGGTAGATATCAGATCCATCGGTTTGGAGGAAATCTGCCAGATACAGGGTCCCGCCTTCTTTCAATACCCTTGAAGCTTCCTCAATAGATCGTTCTCTCGACACTCTATCGATCAACATTGTCATGTATCCGTTCATCAGGACAATGTCGAACAGAGAACTTTGAAATGGTAGCTCCCTTCCGTCCCCAACAACGAATTCGACCGAGCTACTCCTTGACAGTCCTATCTCCCTGGCTTTGTTAATAGCATCCGGGTCTATGTCCAGTGCCGTTACTTCATGATCCATTGACTCCAAAGTGAAAGCGGTTCTGCCATGAGCACATGCTATCTCCAGGACCTTTGAGTTCTTGGGGAGGGAGGAAATTATCTCGATATCAAGTTCTAAGGTGGATGGGGGACCAATATCCATGTTCAACCAAGAGTAAGGACAAAGATAAAGTTAGTCATCGATATCTATGGTATCATGCTGGAAATGAAGAGGTTCACCGTAGGTCATGATAATCTAAGCTATGGTTTTCATAAAAAAAAGGATGCGGTCCTGATCGACCCAGGATATGATCCTTCCAGTGCTCTTTCCTGGCTTGAAGAAGAAGGACTGAACCTACGATATGTTGTACTAACCCACCACCACGGTGACCATTCATCTTCCATGAAGGAAGTATTGAAGAGAACATCGGCTAGATCGGTCTCCAGTAGGTACTGTTCGGAAAAGGTGGGTGGTGTCGACTTGATTGTATCCGAGGGTGATAAGATGGAGGTTGGAGATGGTGCTCTGGAGTTCCTTGAGACCCCCGGACACACTCCCGGTGGGATCTGTCTGATAGCAGATGGCAGGTATCTCCTAACGGGGGACACGATGTTCATCGGGGATTGCGGTAGATGCGATCTTCCCGGAGGGAACCTCCAGGAGATGTTTGCTACTCTTCAGAAACTGAAAGCGCTTCCCGATGATCTGCTTGTGCTACCTGGGCATGATTACGGGCCTGCTATCGAAGATACACTTGGGAATCAGAAGGTGACCAGTGGTGTCCTTCTAGCCAGGGACCTTAATGAGTTCATGAGATTGTGATCCTTTTCCTACGATCTCTACTTCTTTTTCAAAGGGGCCATTGACCTCATATCAGAGGATAGGCAGAAGCTCCTCTATCTCGTATCTGGATATTTTGACATTCATCGAGGAATCCTTGATCCGGTGTCCCAGAGAGTCTACATATCCTTTGAGATGGACCCTTTTTGCATTGATATAGTGCTCAAGGAAACTGGTCCCTAGAACCTCTCTGACAAGGGAACTTCCTTCCATGAGGTCCAGGGCAGATCCAAGGTCTGCCGGGAGCCTGGTGATCCCATATTCATCCATCTCTTCATCTGTTAGTTCGAAAATATTGAGGTCTCTGATCTCTGGGGGAGCCATCCTCTCTCGTATTCCTGAAATACCGGCCATGATCTGGAGGGAGAATGCAATGTAGGGATTGCATGAGGGATCGGGATTCCGGAGTTCTATCCTTATTGCATCGGGATTATCCTGATCGTAACCTGGTATCCTAATGAGGGAGGATCTGTTCTGGATATCAAAACAGATATATGCAGGGGCTTCAAATCCGGGAACAAGGCGCTTGAAGGAGTTCACCCATGGATTCAGGGAAGCCGTGATCTCAGGTACATATCTCATCAATCCTGCGATGTAGCTCTTGCATTCTATCGAGAGATGATTTTGGTCGCTCTCTTCGTAGAAAATATTCTTTCCATCCTTGAAGAGTGATTGATGGGTGTGCATACCGGTTCCGTTGATCCCCGCAATCGGTTTGGGCATGAATGAGGCGAATAGACCGTATGAGGAAGCAACCTTCTTAATGATGTATCTGTACAATATCACAAGGTCCGCCATCTCCAGAGCCGGAAGGTAGTGTAGATCTATCTCATGCTGGCTTTCCGAAACCTCATGATGATCATATTCGGAGCGATAACCCATGTCCTGGAGTATCATCTGTGCCTCCTTTCGGATCTCTCCGTACCTTCCTCCTTTGAAGTATCTGCCTTTGTCCACTGGTTTTGGTTTTAGATATCTGCAATCGTCTACAAAGAATTCCTCCAGAACAGGATACCCGGTTTCATCGGCCTCAAAAAGGAAGAATTCCAGTTCAGGTCCTATGTAAACAGTGTCGGCGATCCCAAATCCCCTTACCTTCTCAAGGGTCCTTTTCAGTATGGACCTGGAGTCGAATTTGTATCGCCCGTTCTTAGGGTCCAGGATATCTCCGAAGACAACCATCTCCCTCCATCTCCTATCATACCCCCGACTTTGGTCTGATAGTACCATGGAAGGACCCTGGCCGTTGTGAAATCGAGAGAGGCGTTCTTGTCGGATTCATTGATCCGTTCCGGATAGAGTGAGGAGGCATCGAATCCTTTCAGGATCCCCTCCATTTTCGTTTCCTTCAGTAGGTCCACAGATCCATCCGATCTGATATGGCTCCCAAGTTCAGATACAGGTATCGTGAAGACACAAGGTCTTTCACCGTTCATGTCCGCCGTCATGAACCTTATGAACCTGATGTCCGGATCCTTCCTCAGGGTTTCCTTCACATCCTCGAGTCCGTCGAAACCGAATTTCTTTATCTCCATGCGTTCCATCCCCGAATGGAGACCGAGGAGCAGATATTAAAGTGTGATCGGTTAATTACTGGACATATGTTTTTCAATATCTATAATTAATTAATATACGTTCACTATTTCAGGATAAATGATATGTATTCTGAACATATATACCAGCACATGGATGAAATTGATAGAAAGATCCTGAACCATCTCCTTTCCAGAGGGAGGGATTCCTACAGAGAAATTGCAAAGGAACTGGGGTATTCTCCTTCCACTGTTATGAAGAGAGTTAAGGAGATGGAGGGTTCTGGTGTGATCAAAGGATACTCTGCTGATGTAGACTATGATCAGATGGGATTTGACATCCACGTGATAGTCGATGTAAGGGTGGCCAAAGGTAAGCTCCAGCTGATAGAATCCAAGATCGCAAGGCATGGTGCGGTGCTGACCGTTTTCGATAATACGGGATCCTTCGATGCGACTGTCATTGCAAGGTTCAGGAATCGAGCCGGACTAGATCGTTTCATCAAGAAGCTTCAGACATATGATTTCGTGGAAAGGACCGAGACGAAGTTGATACTGAATACGATCAAGGAAGGGCCCATCAAGGTATGATCCGGCTCATGGATATGAACCTGATTCCGTGGAGGACCTTTTCCTTGTCCGTTGGTTTGAATCCCATCTTCTTGTACGCTTCAATTGAGTTCGGGGAAGAATTAACAGTTATTCTTTTGATGAGGGGTCCTCTTCCATCGAGATCTTGACTGCCTTTTCTAGGAGGGCCATTCCAACTCCTCTCCTTTCAAGATCGGTCCTGACGAAAAAGAGATTAATGTGGTCTCTGTCCTTGAAGAATATAGTGCCTATGATCTCGAGGTCCCTGTTCTCAGCGATAAGGGCCCAGTAGTTCCTTTTCATTCTCTCCTGCATCTTACCGAGTTCTATGTATCCCTTGAAGGTCCTTACACCTTCCTCGGAATATAGGTGGGCCACCTTTTCATCAAAGACCCTCTCGATAAGTTTTTTCATTCCGGGAAGGTCCTCCATTGTTGCTT
>CAWEDU010000020.1:0-23197 GCA_963807965.1 uncultured Thermoplasmatales archaeon | reverse complement strand
GATGTCCCCTTTTGTGGAATTCTCCAGAGGAAGACCTGTTTCCAGATCGAATGTATCCGAATAATCCGCAAGGAACTGATCATCGGGGTCCAGGGCCCCTAACATATTTGCCGTGTCCTTCAGAGAAAACAGGATGAAATCAGCCTTGGGTCGTATAGAACTACCCGTACCTTCATAGGTCAGGAATCTGGAATCCAGGTCAACTGCATTTTTCATTGTCTCATCCATTGCCAAGAGGACCTTCGGATCCGAAATATCCCCTTCAACGATTATTATACCTGTATCTCCACTTCCACCCAGTCTGAACTGGCCGATGAGGTAACTGATATCTTCTGATTCCTGCAATCCGTCAGGAAGGAAGTCGTTTACGCTGAAAGTGACCTCGCTCTGGATCGCGAATCCGAACATTACAGATGTCAGGATCACTGCTGAGACAAGTATGACTATGGGATGTTTCTCTGCTCTTAAACTGAGGGCGAGGATCACCCTGTTCGATAGCCTCTTGTTCACCTTTTCCCTCTCACAAAGATCGCACTCACCTTCCCTTATCCCCCTGAAAAGGCTCTTCTTCCTTTCCGCTCTCCAAACGTCAATCAGTCTCTTGGTGGAAGGGAGGAATACCATCATTATTACGAAACTGGCGAAAATGCCAACTGCTGCCATTACTCCGAATTGGAGGATCAGACCCACTGGTGATGATAGATTGGATAGGAAAGCGAACACTGTAGTGAAAGTTGCCAGAAGTAACGCCATTCCTACAGAGGATGACATCTCTTTCAGTGCCTCCCTCACGGTCAGGCCCTTTCTGATCTCTTCTCGGTATCTCATGGTCAGATGAATGCCGTAGTCGATCCCCAATCCCACCAGAAGGACCGGTACGGCAGTTATCATGGGGTTGGATGAATATCCCATAAGAGAACCGAAACCGTACATCCAGATGATAGCCATTACAAGGGCAATGATATTCAGAACGATGTCGATCACAGACCTGTAAATGAAGAATAGGATCACGAGAACGAATATCATGGCCAGAGGAAGAAGGATCTGCATCGAATCATTGCTTGCCTGGGTGATCTTCTCATTGATCTTGGCAAATGCCATTGAGTGCATCGACTGATCGGACCTGTCATCCATCCCCTTTACGACCTTGGACAGGTTCCCCTCTATTTCAAGGAGCTTGTTCAATTGCCCATTCTCTTCCATTTCTCCCAATGAATAGTTAAGGTCCACAAGGACCATTCCTCCCTTTGCGGAGAGACTGTTGACCAAAGGGTCGAAATCCTCTGTGAGGAAATTCAATAGGAAGAACTGGCCGATACTGAATGTCCGTGTCACCTGTCCAAACACAAGAGGATTTCCAAGGGTCTGGGATATTTCAGAGGTTCCTTCAAGTCTTTCTATCGCATCATCGATCTTACTCTGGAGGTCCCTGAGGGAGGAGTTCTGACCGGGTGTAAGTTCGAACATATCGATGTATTCATCGATCCCATCCCTTGCCTCTGAAAGATCATCAAGGGTCCTTTGGGCATTTTCCGGAAAGGTGTTCAAATCTCCGATTGCCGATTGGACATCGGGTCCGGAGATGTCATAGGCAAGCAGATCTGCCAATTCTAACTTGAATTCTTCAGTATCATTGAATGATGAGTAGTATTCCATTGCGGTTTCCGGTGTGGTAGTATTCAAAGAAGGGATCTCGACCTCGTCCATCATTTCCTGGATATCCAGAGAGAAAGAGGAAACCAGCGGTGTTGGATCCTCCCCCTCTGTAAGTTCGGAAAGGTCCTCGGAAAATGTAAGGGAAGAATTTACAAGCGAATCAGTGATCTCAAGATAGGAGGAGACCATGGATGCTGTCATCTTCATGTTGTCGGCATGATCGGCACCATTTCTGAGGTCGAACATCGCAGAGGCAGCGGATATTGGACCCGCTGATCCTTCATCCCCCCACTCCTGGTATGTGTCATCCTTCTCGAGTAGATCTGAGAGCTCTGCCATGTCACTGAATCCTTCAGGTGTTACCAGATCTCCGTTTTGACCTCTGATGAGTACTATGAATGAATATGAAGAGGTGAAGGTTTCCGAGTAAAGGGAGTTTGCCTTTGCAACATCGATGTCGGGAAGGAAGTCCTCGTTGCTGAATGATGTTTCCATCGGGAAGATCACCATGGAGGCTGTAGCCCCCGCAGTTATCAGAAGAATTGCAAGGATGCAAAGCCAGGGATATTTATTTGTAAGTTGGCCGACCCTTTCCGTGAACATCATCTCACCTTAACCTGGCTAAAACAGAGGAATATTTATTGTTTATGGCTATTTTTTCAAAGGATAGAACAAGAATATTAAAAATATTAATAATTTTTTAATATTATTGTATTTGGATTATCAGATCGATACAAAAAAGTAAAAAACCCCTTGAAACCTTTATGATGTCTATGTCCATCGAGGGATTGACGCAGAATGAAAGCGCTGTCCTGCTAGCCCTCATGCGCAATCCGGAGCATTCCGATACGGATATATCGAAGGCCATCGGAATGAATCTGTTCACATTCAACAAGCTGAAGAACTCATTGATGAAAAGGAGACTTCTCTCGAAATACTACGTTCCAAATTACGGAAGGCTTGGTCTGGAGATACTGGTCGTCAGCCATGGCAGCTCAATGGACTCCTTCAACCTGGAACAAAAGGCTGAGAACCTGAATATTATGTCCGATGATGGATTCTTCAGCATTCCTATCTTCAGCATATTGGAGGGAAACAACGGAGTATCATTCCATATTGTAAGTGATTTCACCAACCTCAAGAGGATGATGAGGATAAAGGGCAACCTCCTAGAATCAATGGATATCCCGGTTCGATCCATCCATCATTCTCTATTCTCACTAAAAGACCTCAAGATCGAACGGTTCTTCGATGTTCAGGGACTCCTTGAGGAGCATGTGGGAGATCGGGAGGTTCCAAAACTCGATGCAGATACTCCTGCACAATTTGCGGCTTTTCGAGATTGGTCCGAATTCTTCGATATGGCGGATGGACCTGAAGAGGATGTACTGGATGAAGGATCATTTCAAGTTTTAAAGGAGATCGTGAGACGACCAGAATGCAAGGAGACCGATCTGATAAAAGAGATGGGTATCAGCAGGTACAGGTTCAGAAAGATAAAGAACCGGTTGCTGGAGACAGGATATATCAAACCATTCTATGGAACCAATGTGGTGGGTATGGGGTATGAGGTACTGATCTTTACACATATGAGATTCAAACCGGGTCTGGACCCAAGGGAGCTTTTTCGACTCTACGAAGACCAGATGCCCAACAATCTCATGATAATAGCTTTCGATCATACAGAGGTTGTGGGATTGGGCATCTTCAAGAACCTTTCAGAGGGATCAAGGGCCCAAATGAACATGAGAAATGCGATCATGGAACATGGTTTTCTCGAAGGTGAGCCGGAAATCAAGATATTCTCACTTCCCAACTGTCTGGATGGCCCACCTCTCTCCTTCTATTCTCCCCTCTATAGTGGAGGAATGGTTTCAGATCCTATGAGGATCAAAGGGAATGTGTTATAGATCATTTCATTGCTTCAAGTATTTCAACCTTGCAGGCCGCCAATTCCTTGAACTTGATGGCATCATCCTTTCCACCAATGATATCTCCCCAGTGCATTGGGATCGCTTTTTTGGGATTGAATATACCCACTGCCTTGGAGGCTTCCTCCGGGGTCATTGTGTAGGTTCCCCCGACAGGAATGAATACCACATCAATATCTTTCAGATCCTTCATTTCCGGGATGATGTCGGTATCCCCCGTGTGGTATATCCTGGTTCCATCAACCTCAATGATGAACCCAAGCCAGTCGTTCTCCTTTGGATGGAACTCCTTCTTCGGATTATAGGCCCTCACAGCTTCAACAGTGATAGCTCCGATCTTCTTGATGTTACCAGGCACAACAGGTACAGTCCCCGGAATGGTATCTGATACATCCTTGGAGCCGATGATGATGGTATTATCCTTCTTTAGTTTGGATATATCATCTTCGCTGAGATGGTCCATATGAGTATGGGTTATTAGGATCAGGTCCGCTTTTGGAGCACCTGAGATCTTCCAGGGATCCAAATAGATGATCCCTCTGGAAGTATGAATCCTAAATGATGCATGACCGAGCCATTCTATTCTTGGTTCCATTTTTTAATCCCCCTTTTTTTTTATTAGCTCTCTAATCATATTTTAGGTTATGTCTAATATTATACATGTATGAAATCTATCATTTTAGGGAACAATCACGGCCCAGGCATCCATTAAGGCCTGATGGTATGCCCGCATCTGGGACATTGTGCTTTTCCGTTCTCGAAGGCCATATTCGAGGATGAGCATTTGGGACAGATAATGGACTGAAAGAACTCATCCAGCCATGCATTCCTGACATCCTCCTCATCCGCTTCCATTGCCTTTTTCAGATATTGCTTCTGGCTCTTTGTCTTGGCAAAGGCCGTCAGGTCCTCTGTCTTGAGCTTCTTGATCTTCTCCTCCTTGTCAGGCGGTCTGATCAAAGCTGCAATAGGGAATGCGCCCACAAGACCACCGAAGTGAGCAATGTGGCTTGTATTATCATTGGTCCCGATAAGCAGGAAGAATGCCGTGATTCCACCGTAGATCATGAAGATAAGTGAAATGGGCCATTGATTTGTCATCCTGATAAAGAACAAAGGTAATGGAAAGAACACCTTGTCCTTGGGATAAAGGAACCAGTAACCCCCAAGGATGCCGAATATACAACCGGATGCCCCTATCGAGGGGACATTCATCGAGTGTCCTACAGCATCAAAGGGTGAGATCATCAGAACGACGGCTCCAGCGACCACCCCTGAACCAAAATAGAGGATCAGGAACCTGTACCAACCGATCTTCCTCTCAAGCTGTGTCCCGAGAAGGAAAAGTCCAATAAAATTGAAGATCAGATGGAGGAAGTTCGCATGAAGGTAAGTGGAGGTGATGAACTGGTAGATGGTCTGATCATCCACAATGGATCGGGGATAGAATCCAAGCTCTCTATACAATTCCGAGGATGTGATATCCTCCATACCGCTCATGAACGGCAGGTCGTATATCATCTTGGATGTGAAGATCAACTGTAAAACAAAAATAATGATGATCGAGGTGGAGATAACTGCTGTTGCCGAACCCTTCCCCTTCCACGGAAGGTATATCGAAAGACCAAAGAATATTATGACGCAGATCAGAAGTATCGATCCTTGAGGAGTAGATGGTAGGAAGGATGTCATGGCTGATCCTCCTCTTTGAGAGAGTTGAAGAGGGATAGGAGTGCCATCTGGCAGGCCTGTTCAATGAGTTCATCCCTGGATACCGAACCACCACTTAGATTCTCAATAAAGGATGTCCTCATTCCCATGATATTCCTTGTCTCCCAGGAACTTCCCCTATAGGCCATGATCCGTTCCAGTATCCTGGGTGGTATCTCCAGGCCAGAACTAAGTCCGTGTACCTTTCCCTCTTTGGTAAGAGATATGGCAGCAGTGGACCATGAACCAGGTTCCGTTCGTCTCGATTAATCCCGATTCAATTCCCACCAGATGATCCGAGATCCTAACTGCTTGGGAATCGATCCTCCTCCTAACTTCCTCTGTCCTCATCCTTGCTCCTTCAATAGGTCCGTCATGACCTGGATTCACATCCCTTTCTCCCACATTATATTGGAATATCTGAACTTCGGGCCAGTATCTTCTAAAAGCTTTTACCGCACCCCTTACCTTGTCAGGATTCTTCGAACCCAGGTGTATGCAGACCTTATTTGCAGTACCTGCATCTTTCACATCAGAGATCGACCTTCCCCTAATATCTATTTCACCAGTCGCCACACGGGTGGAGGATATCTTATCACCTTTCTCATCGAGGACCATATCAATGACGAACCTTCTCAGAGGTTTCAAACATCTCCTGCTCCTTTCAATGTCGATATCATCCACAGTTTGCTCTGTCTCCTTGGAGACAACTATGGAATCCATGCCCTCATTCACCGCGAATCCCAGCCTGTCATGGATCTCCCTGATGGAAAACTCGACCCCATATTCCATTGACAGTTCCTCAAGGACCTTCTTCAGGTCCTTCAACCTGACGTAGTAGGGAAGGACCTCCCTTTCCCTTGATCTCCTCGCCATTTTATCAGAGGTCAGTCCGATAGAAACCCTCTTTCCCCTTTTGAAAGCTTCTCTTAGCAGTATGGTATGACCTTTGTGCAACGGGGAGAAGGTCCCTCCTATGCATATGTTGGAAACAGCTCCCTCATCCATGTTCCTACATCCTTTCAGGCCATGCTCAGGATAAGGTATAGGACCAGAAGGAATGCAGCTCCAAGAAAGGGTAGATAGTTCCAGAACTTCTTCCTTTTCACCATCCGGTCCCATTCGTTCTGGCATTTGGGTGAGCAGGTCTCTCTTTCAGGCGGGATCGAGACCCCACAGTTGACACAGTGCTTATGAAACTGGACATCCACTGTTTCCTTCTCCGGTTCAACCGGACCATGTTCTCTGTCGTCAAGAGGTCGTTTCTTTTTAGTGCTCTTCTTGGGTCCTTTGGATGTTGACATTATCTATCACCTCTTTCTTGAGGTTCAATGACCGTTCCATCAAATAGTCTTCCATTAAGACAATCTTTCAACGCTTCAAGGTCCCTTCCATTCAATATTGATGTCCTGAGCCCGGAACGATGTATCACCTTTGAAGCCAGAGGATCAATGACAGAATGTGATCCTGCTCCGGAAAAAGTTCCGGATACAAGGTTCACAAGCTCCTCGGATGTCATAGAATCGATCTTCGTGGCATTTGATACCTTGTTCGGATCCTCTGTATAAGCACCGTTGACTGCCGTAAGATTGATGAAATGATCAGCTTCCCATCTTTCTGCTATCAAGGCAGCAACCGTATCCGTAGTATGTCCCGGATGCGTCCCCCCTCCCACAACAAATCTGTTTGAACCTGAAGCAGAAAGGGCTTCCTCTATGGTCTCAACGGGTTTGGAATTACAGGTCGGACCCAAACACGCTACCATTAGCCAGGCATTCAATCTAGTTGCACCTATGCCTATCCAGTCCAGTGTCGCTTCGTCCGATCCAAGGGACCTTCCAATGTTTATGTAATCCCTTGCAGTTCTTCCTCCACCAGTGATAATGATGAATCTATGATCATCCGGGAAGGACAAGAGAAGTTCCCTTAGGGAACCGAGATAGGCATGGTCATTCTCTCCCTTAATGAGAATGGACCCACCCAGGGATATCACTATCTTCTTCAAGAAACCGCCTCCTTGGGGTATTGGCGGGAGAGAGGGGAGGACCCATATTAAATTTGGTGGGTATCACTGGTCCAATAGATCGGTGATATCACCGGTTTCCTTCTGTGGTTCTGATGGAAGTTCTACAGAAGGTGCCTGTCCTTCATCAGGTCCTGGAGGCAGGCTGGGAGCTTGTTCAGTGCCAGGAAGTGTTCCAGCCCCACCGAAGATATCGTCCAGACCCTTATCAGCCTCCTGTGGAGGCAGTTGAGGTACTGAAGGTCCACCGGTAACGGCTGGTGCTGCTGTCTGTTCAACAGGTGGTAGGTCTGAATAGAGGTCCTGGTTCTCATACATGGACCTCTGCATCTCCTCGGCTTTTTTCCTCTTCTCCTCTTCCTCTTTGGACTTCTTCCTGGACCGAAGGAGAAGGAAGACGAACAGAGCAATAAGTAGGAGGAGGACCACCAATATGATCAAGATAAGCATGACGATATTGCCGGTATCATCGGTCCATTCCTTCTTCTCCTTGGGTTCCTTCCAGACAAGGGAGTCAAGAGGAGAAAAATCCTCGGCATCTGGGCTTCCATCCCCGTCAGAGTCCCTTTTCCTTGGATCGGTCATGTTCAGGAACTCAACCAGGTTCGAGAGTTCGTCACCATCAGAATCATCCAGAGCGTCACTGGGATCATACTTGTCGAGGCCGTTCTCATCTTCCCATTTATTGGACATTCCATCATTATCGAAATCGTCATCGTCCTTGAGACCGGAAACGGTCACGTTCCTGTAGGTCTCAATATAGTTGCCAGCGCTGTCTACCACTCTGAGCGTTATCATGTACGATCCTGCTGTTTGGAAGTTCCAGGTTCCTGATTTTCCTATGAACTCAGGTTGGAATCCGTCGGATGCATCGAAATCCCACTGATATGTGAGAGTGTCATTGTATACTGTATCAGGATCGAGTGCCTCACCCGCCGAGAACAGGAAATTGTAGAGAATAGGATGTGAGTATCCTTCCTCCGGTTTTTCTATCTGGACCAATATTGGTGGATCATTTACGTTCTGAATAGTGATCCTTATGGGTAACACTATCAGAATGTCCTGGTCTATTCCATCGGTCACGAGTATCTCGGTTTCAATTGGTGGAGATGAGGGTTCGTATGTTGCATAGTATCCGAACTTCTTTTCTGCTACGAAATGGAAGTAGGCCTTGAAAGGATCGATCGGATCGACATCCAGGTATGTGTTGTTAAGGAGCGTCAGGTTACACTTGAACGAGACATCATCCTGAAGACCTATGATCCTGTCCGGATCTTCGACCTTTATGGTGAGATTGAACTCCTCGTGTTCATTTACTATGAACTCGTATCTTTCCGGTATGTTTTGTGGAATATTCGTGAAGGTCTTGGAACCATTTGAAACGAAAATGAAATATGGGCTGTCCAGGACATTGGAGACGTTGAACCAAAGTACCTGAGATATGTTTGCGGTCCCGTCCGAGACCCAGAGTGTGATGTTGTGAGGTCCAACATTATCATTTTCCGGGAACCATGAGACCGTTCCATCTCTGCTTATCCAGATCCAGTCCTCATCAGCAGGATCACCATACTCGAAGAAATATTCAAGGTATGGTGTCTGCTCATCCGCTTCGTCAGTGGCCTTCAATGGATAGGATCCGCTGATCTCATCCTGTTCCAATGAGAACTCAAAGGGTCCGTCAGATGGGAACCTCTTCTGCACAGGGATCAAAGGATCGTCGTTTACTGGAAGGACCATTATGTTCAGACGAAGGAGGGGATCGGTTTTGAGAGTGCCGTCATATGCTCTCATTGTGAGCTGATCGCTGAGACCTGCTGAGTGGTGGAAATTGTTACCGGGAGTTACTAACAATGACCAGTTCCACGGATCACCCATTGAACCATTGACCAGTTCCACATTGAATATGGTTCCCCCATCCATGTTCCTCAATATGACCGATTCAACGAATGAATCGGACTGATAGGACCTTAGTTTGATCTCAAGGGGAGTTGAGGAATATCCCTCCTGGATGTCATAGTCAACGAACCAGTCATAGACGTTTTCAAAATATGTTGGCTCATCTTCATTGACATACAGGGTCCTGTTTTCAGGTGAGAGCGCTATCTCAGGTCTTCTATTGGACTGTTTCACTCTGAAAAGGAAGGTATCATTAGACTTGGGGGAGTTCTTGCCAGGAGGATCTGAGGATTTGTCATACATATAGAACTTGATATCATAGTCTCCCTCCTTGACAGTAGATGGTACCTGGACTGTGAACTCATACCAGCCTATTGTGGTGTTATTCGGGTCTCTCTCAGGTTCGTTCACCACCTTAATCGGAAGACCGATGGTAGTGAAGTCTACCTCGATCTTGCTCAGATCATACCACCCATCGAGGTCCTCGATGGTAAGGTTGATCGTTGCGATCTTATCGTCGTTGATGATAGGGGTGGGAGAGACGGTAACTCTCACCTTGCTCGGGGGAATGTTGGGGGGATATGTTGTGAAACCTACCGTAACCTTGTCCCCGACGAACACAATATCATCATATCCATCAGGATCGTTATCGAAATTCCCCACTGCAATATCCTTGATCATCTGGTAAGGGAGGGAACCGGAGGTTTGGAACCTTTTCAGCTCATAAAACCCATATGGGATCGTCTGTCTTGCCCCGATCAGGGTTAGTCCGTAATGGTCGATGCTATCATACGGACTGGGGTCCGAGGTCGTATCTATTTTCTGGAAGCAGATGACATCATCCCTGGCCTGTTTGTCTATATCCCCTACGGCCATTCCCCTTATCATGAATTCTCCCTGCTGGGAATAAGCAGAATAGGGATCATCGAAGATCCTATTGTCCTTTGATCGGATCAGGTATACACCTGCATCACCAAAGGAAGGACTTGTCCCGCCGTTCCTGTTATTGGTGAGGGCTATGTCCGGGAGGTCGTTCCCTGCGAATTCTCCAATTGCAATTGCATAAGGGATCGATCCCAAAACCCCTCCCTGAACGAGGTTCTCGTTCGGGTCAAGATCTATTGGGCTTCCCCAAGCCGCCCCCACACCTGTATGCCATTTGATGAAGAGCCTTGCCTCGAGTATGTTTCCTCCTGCCACACCACCGTAGGAATAAACCATATCAAGATTGCCGTCAGCATCGAAATCTGCCAGTCTTACCAATGGATTCATCTCTGCAATAGCGGTCAAGGTCACCTGCTGGATCGTCGTATTTGTGAGGTTCTCGGACTTATAATTAATAAGCTTGTAGTAGACCCGCTCACCGCCAATGGCTCCGGTATTGAAATCTGCAGTGTAAGCCACCACGGTATCAAGGTCACCGTCTCCGTCTACATCACCACAGTCCATATCGAATTTGCAGTCTGAATAATACCAGAGGCTGAGGTAGGAATAGGCATCCTGAAAGAGTTCCGAATCCTCTTCGGTGAAAGTCCCAAGCTGGTTTTCGATATAGAAGATCTTCATGTCAAATGTGGTTGGACCAAGGGCAGCATCAGGAGTGGGATCTCCATACATGAAATACTCACCCTGTCCCAGAGCCACAATATCAAGATCATTATCGTTATCGTAATCCACCATTTTTATCCGGGTTATATAGAAACCGGTTGTCGAAATGGTCTGATGAAGATCGAAATCAAAGGAAGACCCGGATGCTCCATTGTTCTTCAGGACCTGAATGGAATCCTTCAGACCGATGACAATATCATCGTTGTTGACCTTGTCGAAATCACCGCTATCAACACAAATGACCTCGGAATCAGGATCCTCCACCGCGTATAGAACTGGTGTGAATCCGTATCTCGAGGGTGTTCCACCCGTTGATCCGACCTCCTCTCCTTCCGCAAAAGGAAGGACCGGAAGTGCCATCAATATTACCAATAGAAGGCTCATTACAATGGGAAACCTTTGCTTCATATGATCACCCGGTAAAGGATCACTCCAACACAGCATGTATACTGTGCATGAGATGCCGCCCCTTCATATAGCCTTATAATATAATAGAATTTCGTGGTCATGCATATGTCCTGGGTGCGTCTGGATAGCCTGTACAAGGAAAAGATGTGCCTCGGAAAGATTTTTAAACAGGGCTGATGGTGAGGGGCTATTCAACCCAGTAGATATGGTGTAGAACAATGGCAAAGATGGATCCAAGACAAAGGTATGCATTCAAAAGGGTCCTGGAAGAGCTCGGCTCATATAAAGGACGGAACACTGAGCTAATAACACTCCTGGTCCCCAACTCCAAGCAGATCTCGGATGTATCCAATTACCTTCGAAACGAGCTGGGTCAATCGTCGAATATTAAATCAAAGACCACCAGAAAGAATGTCAGTTCAGCCATTGAATCCATATTATCAAGGTTGAGAACCCTCAAGGAGGCACCGGAGAACGGACTTGCATTCTTCGTAGGTCATGTCCCTTCAGGTGCCGACCAGACAAAGATGGTCGCTCATGTGGTC
This sequence comes from uncultured Thermoplasmatales archaeon, assembly GCA_963807965.1. Taxonomy (GTDB): domain Archaea; phylum Thermoplasmatota; class Penumbrarchaeia; order Penumbrarchaeales; family Penumbrarchaeaceae; genus Penumbrarchaeum. The sequence goes on along the minus strand of CAWEDU010000020.1, from coordinate 11,420 downwards.
GAACCGCCAAATCAACTCACTACCTTCCTTTACCGTTGTGACAGCTATTTCTATTTGGACCATCTGAGGGAGATGCTTACAGATGAAGATGTTTTCGGACTGATCGTACTTGACAGGAAGGAGGCAACCCTTGGTTTTCTCAAGGGAAAAAGGGTGGATGTCGTGAAGAACATCCAATCCCTGGTCCCATCGAAACATGGAAAGGGTGGTCAGTCCAAGCAAAGGTTCGAGAGGCTAATAGAATTGGCCGCCCATGAATATTTCAAGAAGGTGGGGGACCTCTGTACCGAGGCATTCCTGGATGTGGAAGGATTGAAGGGGATCCTGATCGGAGGCCCTGGTGCCACGAAGGACTTTTTCATTAACAATAACTACCTCCATCACGAACTCCAGAAGAAGGTTGTGGAATCGTTCGATACCGGTTACACGGACGAATCAGGTCTTGATGAGCTCATTGAAAAGGCACGTCCTTCCCTCCAGCATCTGGAGGTATCACATGAGAAGGACCTCATGGACAGACTGTTCACGGAGATAAGGAAGGAGGATGGAGGTGTCGCTTCATATGGAATGAAGCAGGTGAGGACGGCCCTTGAGCTTGGAGCGGTTGATATTCTACTCATTTCTGAGGATATGAAGACGACCCATCGCGTCTTCAAATGTCCTACCTGCGATAAGGAATTCGAGGTGGATCAGAAGAAGACCGATCAGCCTGTATTTTCCTGCCCTGATGACCAGTCACAGTGCCAGACCATCAATGAGACCGATGTTGTGGAGGAGATCGCAGAAGTTTGTGATTCCTTTTCTACCCAAATGGAGATAATTTCCACGGATTCTTCAGAGGGCCAGATGCTTCTAAGGGCATTTGGTGGAATAGCTGCACTGCTCCGCTATAGGTTAAAGTTTTGATCAAAGAAAGAACTGAAAAATCAGTTAACAGATCAAACGCCTTCAAGTATCTCCTTGACGGTCTTGAGGCTCATCCCTCTTTTTGGCTGTCTACCTGGACGGTCCTGGAGGAGGCTCATGAGCTTCTCGTCAAGGTCCAACGATGAGCTACCCTGTCCATTGTTATTTGCCCTGGCCTGGAATGATTCCATGTCGTTCTCTTCCCGATTCAGCCAATCAATCATGGCTTGTCTGATGACCTGGGACGGATTGTAACCCTTTTCCCTGCAGTAGTTGAAAAATTTATTGGCGTCGGTAACAAAATCCTGGGTTACCACTATATGGATCGGGTCACCCGATTTGTAGCTTTTGTTTCCGTCCCTGCGTCGCGCCATTTAACCAACTACCTAAAATTAAAATTCAGGGACCTGATATTTTTAGATTTGGTCAAAATTCCTTTAAGGGACTAATCATCCATTACATATGTATCAATCAAATGTTCGGTGGCTTCCCTTCTCTCTTCCAGATCCTTAAGGAAACCGATCAGATGCTCTGCTGCCTCTTTCTTGCACTGGCCACAAAGACGCTCCCCTCCCCTGCATTCAGAATTTATCCTCTCCACCTCGTTCTCATCCCCTACTGTATGGAAGAGCATGGTCTCGAACACGGCGCAATTATCGGGATCTCCGCCTTTCTCTCTTTGTTCCTCGGCAGTTTCCCTTCCACCAGTTATAGCTCGCATGATCTTCTTCTTAGCATCCCCAGGATCATCATCAAGGAAGATCGCAGTTTCCGGTCTTGAAGAGGACATCTTCTCCCCTGTTAAACCCCTTATAAATCTATGATATGTGGATGCAGGGGGAATGAAGCCGTATTCTCCTTCATCTTTCTCGACCATAGAAAGGATCTCATCAATTGATATCAGGTCAGATCTTGAGGCCCCGTTAATATAGAGGGCCTTGTAGCTGGGTATCATTTTAAACTCCAGGTAACCTTCTTTTTCCAGGGCTGCTCTGGACTTTCCAAGGAGCCTTTCTACTTCATTGTCAACTTTTACGAACGCTCCTATCTTCCCATCGGCAGTCTCTGTCGTATTGAGCAATCTGAAAGAGGATGCAAGGTCCCTGCAAAGTCTCATATGGGGGTCCTGGTCGATACCCACTGGAACAACTACCGGGATCGGTCCAAGTTTGATCTGGGGATGAAGTATGTCACCTGCCTGGATGAGTGGTGACATCAGATGACCAACGTTCGTCTGGTCATTGAAACCGTAAATGGCCCTCATGGTGGATAGGTTCACCTTTTTACCAAGAAGAAGGGCAAGGTCCTTCACCTCGCTTCTTTTGGATTGGAAGTAGATCTCGTAACCTTCCCGTCCCAATCCAAGGGCCAGGTAGTTCTTGACATAGGAATCTATAGCAAGTTCCCTTGCTTTCTCCAGAGGCATGTTCCTCGTGGAATATGATTCCATATCTGCAATTCCCACAAAGACCCTGGCACCAAACTCCTGTAAGTAGGTAATCTGATCGATCACCATCTTGTGGCCAAGATGCATTCTACCAGAGGGCATCAGGCCGGACATGATCGCGAATGGTTCCCCCCTCTTGATCTTTCTGGATATCGTCTGAAATCCCCTCTGTCCGAAAACAACTTCTTGGTTGAACAGCCTGGGAGGTGTTGGATCTTCTGGTAGTGAGGATATTGAAAACCTTTCTATGCCAAACTCATCCATGATCCTGTCATAATCCTTTATCTGACGGGTCTCCCATGGGTCCAGCATTGTTATCGCTTCCATTGTTCGATAATATCGGAACATCGGTTCAATGGCCAGCGGCTATTTCTTTTTTATCTGGAAATTCTTGATCATCATTAATCATTTTGGAATTTCCAGACCCGCACAACGGTAATTTGATATTGACGGACCGTTGCTGCTGGGTCTTGAACTTGCGCATCAGTTTATTATTTACGGGAGCAAGTTACAAGATCCAATCATTTATTGAAATTCTTGATCATTATTAATCATTTTAGAATTTCCAGACCCGCACAATGGTAATTTTTTATTGACGGACCATTGCTGCTGGGCCTTTGTATCTGTGATGCGAAGGACTGTAAAAAACCGAAGGCGAAGCCTGTTTTTCAATGGTCTTGAACTTGCGGTCCGAATCGAGAACATAGAACGGGAGCTAGATGGTTTTCCATCGGTTAAAGGCTGTCGGATCTCTTCCAAGCTATCTTTTTATCTTACCGGAAAACCTTTAATAGATGCCCCTTCAATAATGAGAGACCCTATAAAAAGGGGGGCCACAGTGTGGAAGACAACACAGTTTTCATTGGAAGAAAGCCATCTATGAACTACGTACTGGCTGTGGTTACTCAGTTCAACACCGGTACCAGGATCGTTACAATAAAGGCCAGGGGTAGAGCGATTAGCAAAGCGGTGGATGTGGCAGAGATCGTCAGGAACAGGTTCCTATCGGATGCGACAGTGGACGATATCAAGATAGGGACTGAAAATGTAGAGGACGAGGATAGAGAAGGCGGAGTGAACGTATCATGGATCGAGATAGTCCTCCTGAGAGGATCCAGGGAGGAAAAGGATCCACAATAGTTAACAGCTCTGTCTCTTGGAGGAAAAACTGGCTCGGATCAATAAAAGCACTTGATCCTTCGCTGGTACCAATTAATTATTAATAGTGGTTCTAAAATACCGGCCTCCTGCATCGCCGGTTCAGTGACACGGGTGAGTTTAAATGAAAAGACCAAGGAGTATCAAGAGGTACTGCCCCTCATGCAAGAAACACACAGACCACGAGGTCGACAAGGTGAAGAAGAAGAGGCCCAGTGAGCTCAAGAGGGGGCAGAGACTTTTCAGGAAGGTCACTGCTGGTTATGGGGGTTTCCCTAGACCTAAACCGGAAGGAAGGGAGAAACCCACCAAGAGGGTCAACCTCAAGTATAAATGCAAAACATGCGGTAAGGCCCACCAGAGCCCTTCATTTAGGGCCAAGAAATTCGAACTGGTGGAGGTTTAGGGGAGGTATGATGATGGAGACAAGGTCAAAGTTTATTAAGGTCAAGTGTCCGGACTGTGGTAATGCCCAGACAATATTCGACAGGTCCAATACAAAAGTTAGCTGCACAGTGTGCGGATCCACCCTTGCAATCCCCCGTGGTGGGAAAGCCGAGATAAAGGGTGAAGTTATCGAGAGGATCGACAACCTCCCCGAAGGATGATCAGGAGAGTGAATGAAATGACCCCAGGAACGGATCTGCCGGAAGACGGCGAACTAGTAGTCGCCACTGTGAGGCAGGTCAAGAACTTCGGGGTCGTGGTCGACCTTGATGAGTACCCTGGAAAGGAAGGTTTTATCCACATAGCCGAGGTGGCTTCAGGATGGGTAAAATATATCCGTGACCATGTTCGAGAAGGCCAGAAGGTCGTCTGCAAGGTTCTTGGTATAGATATAAAAAGGAAGAACAAGTTCGTTGATCTCTCTCTAAAAGCTGTTAATGAGCATCAGAAGAGGGAGAAGATACAGCAGTGGAAAAGCGAACAAAAGGCCCAAAAACTTGTGGAACTCCTTTGCCAGAACCTCGGACATGACCTTCCATGGGGAATGGAGGAATTCGGTTTCGACCTTATAGCCGAGTACGGATCACTTTATGCTGCCTTTGAGATCTCCGCCATGAGAGAATCAGCTCTGAGCGACTCTGGTTTCGAGGGTGAATGGGTGGAATCCTTCCTCGCCATGGCAAGGGAGAATATCACACCACCTTTCGTAGAGATAAGCGGGATCCTGGAGATGACGACATCTTCATCCGACGGTATGAACGAGATCAAGGAATCCTTGAATAGGGCCGAAATATCTGTCGGGGATATCGAAGATGTGAAACTGACAATACTTTACATTGGAGCTCCAAGGTATCGTTTGATCCTTTCCGCTCCTGATTACAAGACCGCGGAAGAGATCCTGAAAGCTTCCGCCGAAGCTGCCCTTAATTTCCTCGAATCGAAGAATGGAACCGGAAAGTTCATTCGGAAGGGATGAATTGGAACGGTCGGTGAACACTTGATCAGCCGTATTAAGAAGTGTCCTAATTGTGGGAATTACACACTTTCACAGGACTGCAGGAAATGCCATGTAACCTCCGAAAATACCTTTCCACCAAGGTATTCACCACAGGATAGGTTCGGAAAGTACAGGAGAATGACACTTTATGGCGGTATCGACAAGGAGGGATGTGAATGAAAGATGTGATCATCAGGTTCATGGAAAGACCTCAATTGAATGATGCGGTCCTTATCGAGGGTCTTCCAGGTGTGGGTAACGTTGGCAAACTCGCAGCGGAGCACCTTGTAGAAGAGCTCAAAATGACAAAGTTTGCAGAGATATATTCCAAATATCTTCCACCCCAGGTGACCGTTGGAGAGGATGGGGTCGTTTCACTGGTAAAACATGATCTCCATTATAAGAAAGGAGAAGATGGAAAGAGGGACCTTGTTGTCCTTTCAGGTGATTTCCAGGGTCTGACACCAGAGGGCCAGTACAGAGCTCTCAATGGCATCCATAGACCTAGCGAAAGGAGTTTTCGGTCACATTGGTATTCACTCTAGGCGGATATGGTGTTATCAAGTTGATAGAAGAACCAGGAGTTCTGGGAGCAGTGACGGACACGTCACTGAAGGCCCCACTCGAGGAAGTAGGAGTGATATTCAAGAAAGGGGAACCCTCATCTGGTATCATCGGCGCTTCAGGTCTTCTTCTCGGACTGGGTCAACTGGAGAAAATGGATGGTGTCTGCTTAATGGGTGAGACATCCGGATATTTCGTTGATCCCAGGTCTGCCAGATCGGTCTTGACAGTTCTGGGAAAGTATCTAGATTTCGAAATGGATTTCTCCTCCCTTGAGGAGAAGGCAAAACAGATAGATGAGATCACATCCAAGATCAAGGAAAATATTGAGGAGTCAGAGGAACAGGAAAGAAAGGATGAGCTAAGGTATTTCGGTTGATATCTATCTGACATTATTAACGAAAACCAGATTCATCACATCCTCTGTTGTGATATGCTGGATTGACCTTTCCCTTGATCCCCCTGTGGTTTCAAAATCCAGATCAATGTTGATACTGTAACTGTTGTATTGACTACCAATAACGGTTATTGAGATCTCGGAATTTGCTCCAGGTACTCAGGTCCATTTCCTCGACCATATTCCTGCCCACCTCCTTTCCATTCATATCCCTTACAAGGACCATACAGTCGAGACCTGTTACCTTCCTGTTACCTTTGTTGATCATCAGAACATTGATATTGATCACACCACCGGTCCCACCTCCACTCGGACTCTCATGATACACCGTCCTGACTTCCAGGTCCGTCCTTGGAATGATCCACTGGTATGATGCAAAGATTATTAGGACCAGGGAGATGGCGATCAGGGGGATGAACCATCTTCTACCCTCTCCTTTTCCTTTTGTCAGCTCAATCACCTCCCCCTAATATTGGTGATACCAGCATGTACCACCCGGTCAGAAGTGGCGCAGGCAGGACAATTGCTCCTCCCCCACTATTTAGGTTGAGAGCGGAGGTGTCTTTGGTGATGAATAATCCTGTAGGAATGTTTAAACCCGCAAACTTGGAGGTCCTTAGTGTTATGAAGAATATATCCGGAGAGTATGAGTCATCTCCCAGTTTGAGATCACCACTTACCTTGATCTGGAATGACCCACCCTCTGTATCCTCTAGGAGGATCTGGGGGTAGATGCCATAGACCATCTTGGATGATATCCTTACATGCTGAACATCCATTCCTAGGATGGAAAGTGATGAAAGAGTGAACTGTTCCATAATTGGGAGCCTGTCTACCTGAAGAGAAATGAATCCCATTCCATCACTGTCTATGACATAATCTCCATCCTCATAGCCAGCTGAAGTGGATCCAATGTCATCGATATAGATCTGGAACTTACCTCTCTGTCCAAAACCAGAGCCATCATATTCGATGAAGATATCCATTTCCCTTCCCTCTGCACGCAGATCGATGTTAGGGAGTCCCTGCGTGATGAACGGATCCTGAATTGAGAAATCATGGTTCGGGGTCATATTAATGTAAAAAGCCAGTGGTAGATCGTGGAATATCGCATAGACCTGGGACCATCTATCCTCTATACGCTTGGTTATCTTGAAATAGAGATATTCTAAGGAGCTAGAGGAGGAGTAGTCCGCTACCACTCCACTTTCCACATCGGCATAAAGGGTCAGGTCCGGTGGAACCCTGGGAAGGTACATTTGTCTGATGGAAAGGATAGGCTCCGCCTTTATCAGGGTCGCGATAATGGTTCCAAGGTCAACAGGATTCCCTTTTCTGTCCTCTACATGGACGTCCATATTGACGACCATCCTTCCCCCGATCGAAAGATCGGTGAAGATCATCAGATCCAGTACCAGATTGATCCCGCTGGGTATACCTTTAACGTACATCGAGATGTCCCTGCCCTGGACACCTGTGGTTCTGATCATCAACCAATCGAACTCAGGTGAGTAATTCCTAAAATCTATACTTGCCCTGATCAACTGGTCAGAGAACGATATATCGATCTCTCCCTTTGTCGGCATTCCCTTGAGGAAGATCTTTCCGTCTACGGAACTGTTCTCCCCCTCCCCCTCTTGTTCCATCCATATTCCGTGTGTCCACTTAGCTTCTGGAACATCTTTCAAACCTTTCTTCTTCAATGTGATTATCAAGTCTAATGTGGACCCCTCTTCGGCCAGGTCCCATGATAGGGAAAGGTCTGTAGAATACCTACCGATGGCTCCTATCAATCCCTGTGATATTGAGGAAGCTACTGTTATAGGGGCACGACCAAGTGATTCGAGGGAGAACAACATGTCGCCATAGTCCGTGATAGCACTTACACCTGCTATGTCCGGTATGGATATCTCAGGCGTATCAACTATGGAAGGCATGTCAAGATGGGTGAAGGATGGTAGTGGCACAAAGGCTGCCACAATCTCAAGGGATGCGACATTATCCCTCACTACTCCATAGAAATTGGCTTCTGTCAACGTTCCAAGTTCGATGAATCCCTCTGTACCGTTGTTGTATACGAAGGACCGGAACCTGTTTAATCTTAGACCCACGGAAGCACCATCCTTCTCGACAAGGACCGATGCGAAATTCCGTTCCGGAATATCGATCGGACCCGAGATCGTCGAATTGGATGTGAACAGCTCCAGTGACCCAATGGCCCCTTCACCGGATACGACCTCGATCTGGTTCTCGCTTCTGATCATTGATAAAGAGGAAGGTATATCCCGGATGTTTACGTCGAACCTAAGATCACCATCTCGGGTACCTGTAACCTATGGAATCGATCCTTTCGGGATCCCCTCCACTGGTCCCCTCATAGGAAATGATATCCTGGGAGGTACTGAGATGTATCTGTTCAGGTATCCCCTTGATCTCCAGTAACGCCTCCTGAGGTCCTGAAAGAGCGTAGATCTTAAGATTCGGTGTATTATGGAGTCTGAGAGTGATATCGTTACCGGCTTCAAAGAAACTTCCTTTGTAGTATTCCACTCCATGAAGTGAGGCGAATATCGATGGCATTTCTCCTTCGGGTCCGGAGAATGTGACAAGGTCCCCTGTCCCATTGTAATACGTTCCTGAGGTTGAGATGTATATCAGTCCGTTGATATGTCCACCTTTACAATCCAGGAGTGTTGATCCTTTCCGGGATGGCATCTCTGAAATTGCCCTAGGGATCTCTCTGAGAATCTCTCCGAGCCTGTAGAATCTTCCTGCGATCTGACTCATGAATGTATCGAGAATGTTAAGGCTGGGGGTCGTTGTGCTATCTACATCGAAAGGGACAGCAGCCGTTGTCTCAAGATGGATCCTTTCAGGGATCCCAAACAGGGTAAGCTTGGTGGCATTCCAATCCTCAAGATCCTGATCATTATCCCATGATGGATATATCACTTCAAGGAATTCAAGCTCTGGAAGGCCTTGAGGTACGGAAAGGTCCAAAATGGTGGTATTTCTACCTGAAGTATCGGTTGAATATTCCAGGTCCATCCGGAGGGAGCCCGGCATGGATGGGATCCTGATGTTTGCATCTACCAGGTCATCTGAGAATTCCACATACCTTATACCCATGGTGATCGAATCCGATGGAAGACCATCATCTCCAGCTTTCCACTCCACGGAGTCGATAGGGGACCCCATATTACTTACACCAAGGACCAGTGATCCCGAACTAATTATCGTATCATGTAGATCATCGGCAATTAGGTCCAGTTTTATATAGGCCATATCTTGAAGACTCCTCTGGGCTAGCCTCATTACAGAGATGAAGATGTTCATCTCCTTTGGAGGTGAATCGAAATCATAGGAAAGAGTAAAAGGACCCACAATTTCGAGGAAATTCAGGTCTCCAAGGTTGAGAACTCCTCCCTGAAGAAGTTGCTGGATCAGTTGTAGGTTCGGTTCGGCCCTCCATTCCCTTGCTGATACCCTAATGGAAAGGTCGCCCTTGAATTCGTCTAGACCGACCCCTACCGACCAGATATAGTTCTTCTCGCTGTAGGAGATCCCTTTTATAAAATAAAGTGAACCGCCTTGGTTTGTAACGCTGCTGGAAGGGTCGATCTCCTGTATCTCCATCTTGATCCCAGCATTGTTGAATTTAAGGGATGGGGGAAAGAGGGAAACATCCCAATCCCTTGCAAGAAGTTCCTTTGCAAAGGTCATCCTGGCCCTGATATCGTTCCCTTGAAGATCACCTGTGGATGTGTCCCCATCCACATCGATATAGAGCCATTTATCCAGGCCTGAATCGGTGAAAATTCCCAGTTTTGGTACTATGGATCCCAATTTCCAAACAGTCCTGTCCCCGTTTTTGAAGAACAGAAGATAGTTCAAGGCTCCTTGTTCACTGGTTGGTGGGGGTAGTATCCAGTCCAGTATATTTGTGTTATTTACTATGGGATTCTGCTTCAGAGCATCGAAGACAACTGGGCTTTGTGTTATGGGTTCAGGGATCTCAAGCTCTTCTTCGGTCAGCTGGTCAATGCCTACATCTTCAAAGGCCCTTTCTTCATACCTGATGGAATCCAGAGCCGATCTCGCAGCATTCAGTACACGGGGATCATCCTCCCTGGTCAGCTGTTCCCCATGCAGTTCCTCTATGGAAGAGAAGATACCATAATCAGCACTGACAGAACCTTTGGAGATCACCTCCTGGCCAATGCCTGGTCTGATCAAGGCTATGAGGACCAGGATCAATACCGCTAAGAGTGAGGGTACCTTCGGTCCGGACATGCCATGGGTCTTTGATGATGGTCGGGGTAGGTTTCGGTCCATATAGATATGTCTTGAGGATCTTAATTCAAGGGGAGGAGCCCTTAAACTACCAATTCCGTTCTTTGCGATCTGTCCGGACCGTCCGTCGTTCCATGATCTTCTCTTTCGTACGTTCAACAGACCAATAAAAGCATATCACCGTATAGAACGATTTTGGCCCAACCCAAACAATATTTAACTCCTGGCCTTTTGGAGGAGCATGATCGTGGCATCCTCACCTGCAAAGGCCATCCTCTTCGGTGAGCATGCCGTTGTCTACGGCGAACCAGCTGTGGCCGTCGCCCTTGATAGAAGGATAACTGTCAAGGTGGAAGGGTCCAATGAAAGCAAAGTGGATGGCGGAAGATTGACAATGAGGAGGCACCGGTATATCCGGTGGGCTATGAACAATCTCTGGGAGGGTCAGCCCCTTGATTTCAGGATAAGGTCGGCAATACCTGGAGCTTCCGGATTGGGTTCCTCGGCGGCCCTATCCTGCTCGGTCGCTTGTGCATTGAGGAATTTAAGGGAGAAGGAAACGACCTCAGGCAACATTGCTCTAGATGCATTTGAGATAGAATATAATGTTCAAGGAGGAGCTTCTCCCACAGATACCTCATGTTCATCTCACGGTGGTGGTATCCTGGTAACCTTCGAAAAGGGGGAGGACCATCTGTGGTCAATTTCCAAGGGTGAGAGGACCTGGCATATTCACGACCTACCTGTCCCGGATATGACCTTGGTTGTAGGATTCACAGGCAAACCATCCGTAACGCATATCCAGGTGGCAAAGGTGAGGTCCTTTTTCGACAGGTCAGGATTTGCCAAGGAGACTGTGAAAGAGATCGGATCACTTGTTTCTGATGCCCTTCCCGCTTTGAAACGGAATGATCTGGTAAGTGTCGGCGCTTTAATGAACAAAAACCATTCTCTACTTTCCATTCTCGGTGTTAGCTCCAAAGAACTCCAAACCTTGGTAGATGCAGCTCTTCCCCATTCCTATGGTGCCAAGTTGACAGGGGCTGGGGGTGGTGGATCGATGATCGCCCTGACCGATGATCCCGAAAAGGTAGCGGAGGCAATATCTTCCAGAGGAGGAAGAAGTTACGTTGTCAGGATCTCGACATTGGGAACTGAAGTTGGTGCCTCATCTCCTCAATGATGTTTTTTGCAGATCGAACCTTTCATAC
>CAWEDU010000019.1:0-69911 GCA_963807965.1 uncultured Thermoplasmatales archaeon | reverse complement strand
ATCCAATACATATAGGAAATTTTCATATGGATATTAATGATAATAATATTCAATGTGATAAGTGTAAAAATCGATATTTTGTTGACGTAGATTCTATATGGTATGACAAGGGAAAATTTACTTTGGTTAAGGATCAACCAGGAATCATGGGTGTGAAATATCCTAATAATAATCTCTTTAAAGGTTTGGAAATTTCTATTGAGGATAATGATGAAATAATTAAATTCAATATCACTCTCAATGATATTCTTAATCATTATAAAACGCCAATATATCTGATTCCTCGTAATATGAAAAAAGGTTGATGGAACTGAAAGATTTCTATTATCAGGTAATTGCCCACTATTGAACCTCCAATGTGTCCTTATTCTCCTGATCTCGGATGTCCTTTTCTCGGGAAAGCCGGACGATCAAAACACCCCCCGCATTTGATTATAATGGATAATCTCCTCCTGGATCGACAGAAGGATCTCTTTTGTATCTGTGAGATCCGCGATCCGATCCCACTCCTCCAGATCTGAGATCGAGGATCCACAGGAACCACAATAAAAAACCGGGATCAATGGATCTCGGGATCATTTGACCCTTACAATAACGACATTCCATGATCACACCGCCCATAACAATAAAACGAGGATGAAAACCAACATCCCCCCGAGGATGATCCCCGTTCCCATTCCTTTCTGTAAGAATACCAATGTATCAGGAAATCCACCTCCCAGTCTGGATACATGTGGCAATCTTCACACATTCCCCCTGGACATCGCCGTCTGGATCCTACCACACCACAATGCAGGAAGAGATTCCCTTGATTGGTTCAGGTTCGGATGTCTTATATTCCCTGAGATTACACAGATCTGAGATATATGGTATCAATATCGTCCTTATCAACAATATACCGCACACGCCCTCCATAAGCGGAGATCTCCACCGTCCCCCCACTCATACGGTCGCCTCCTCAAGAATCTGAGGTCAAGGATTCGATTTCATCAATTCCGTTTTCAAGAATATCTCGAATTTCTTCCATTCTTTCGTATTTTTCAGTTCCAGAAAAATGTTCCTCCATATTCCCGATAGCCTCCTCTTCCTCCTCCTTGATCCCTTCGAGACCGACCCGGACCTCCTCCATGAGCCCTATAAAAAATCTTAATCGAGTCCTCCTTTTGTTATTCAAACAATCACCCCTTGACGCGCGAATATTATCTCTTTCTCGATCGCCGAGATCTGCCTCTCAAGGTGGTCATGGAACCCGTCAACATATCGATACTCTGAGATTTCAACCATGAGATCAGAGAGTCTTTTTTCAAGCCGTTCGATTTCTGCATTGCTCACTTAATCACCTCCTTTTAAAAACCGCGCGGAGGAGATGGATGAAAACCAAGGATCTGTTCGGTCGACATTATCATTAACAGAACTGGACGATTACAAAAAGGACATGAGAAAACCATGTCCTTTTCGAACACCATTCCGCAATGTCGACAGAATTGAACCTTCGGAATAATCAATCCCCCCTAACGATAAGTCCTGAAATCCTCCTCTGGAGTATTCTGAACCGTAGAATGATAAGGAGCAACAGGTCGCTCCAGGAGAGAGAGGAGAGAGGACGAAATTATCCGTTAATCTTCCCATTTGGACCGTTTGGCCAAGGATCATTTCCCCTTGATCCCTGAGCCTCTCCTCTAGTAATTCATTGATTTTTTGATAATTGGATACCTTTTGAGTGAGATCTTCCAGGGAAGCTGTTAATTTCAGGACGTTCTGATCCTCGAATCCCTTCTCTAATCCGGATTTGATCGCCCCGATATCAAAGGGTCCAACAATATGAGCTTCAGATCGGACATTCTTTCCTTTTTGAGTACCTGGAGGAGTAGATCCTTCGCCATCCGGACCTGATAATTAGTTAATCCGATCATTTTCCTCGGATTGATGGTCTCGGTTGATCCCCAACTCGATCATATTAGGATTTGAATCGATCCAGACCTCTCCAAAGATAATATGGAAATCTCTTTCCAGATTCAAGCCATTCCTGTATTATGATGGATTACTGAGAACATCCTAACCATATCTCGATTAAACTTTTCCTGGCCATGATGGATATTAAATTCGAGATCCCGCCCCTCCATCCTCCGAGGAAAGTATCTGTATGGTATTGTTGATTTTGAGAATCTCCCTGATATTGATCAATGGATTTGATTTCAATAATTGGACCTGATCCTTCCCGGAGAGAGATATCGATCCCTGGATCCCTTTTTTAAGTTTTTCGGTCCATTGGTCCCGGATATCAAACTTGATCCCATGAAAATGGACGTCAGGTATCTTTTCAGGAGTGAAGACGGGATCCAGACAAGTCGTTATATTCGTATAGACCCGGGATCTCAACACACCGGAGAGGGTACCCAATGATAACGGATGATTCCCCGCTTTCGGAGTTTCGGGAGGATCGATTTTCGGAGTGTTTCGTATTTCACCCGTGGAAATCCCCGGATAACATTTCCCTCGATATCGAGGAGATATTTCCCGGTTTTGGACGGATCACAACGCCCGGATTTTCAATCAACCCACCGTTCCACCCTCCGGAGAATGGGATTTTTCCGTTTCTCGGATTCCGCGACTCCTCGATTATCCTTTTATTGAGTCGGGACCTCTTCCGAGAATATCCCGATGTTTTTCCAGTGCGCCGGACTGATATCATTCTGTTGATCTTCGTGATCATCCGATCCCTCACTGATCGGAGAATGTCAGAAGCCGGTCCAAGATTCTCTTATTATAATTTGATAAATTCCCGGAAAATCCCAGGAGCTGGCCCCTCATTAGTGTAATTGCATACAAAATATTAAATAATCAACCTGGGATTTGACAGATACTCTGGCATTGTGAAGGGGATATTGAATTCCATGCGGTACGGCGATAAGGATGGATTTCGGGAGATATACGACGAGAAGGGAGAACTAATACTGCATCCAGGGGAGAAGACACTTGTCACCGAGGAGAATGTGGTACCTTCATTCAAATCGACCTGGAGATATTACGGCGGGGATTATCTTCTTGAACCCTCGAAAGGAACTCTCTATCTCACTAACGAGAGGTTGATTTTCATCAATATTCCTGAGAGGATGTTCGCTATCGGTAACAACGATGAAGCCCGGGCAATGGGTGCTCCAATGGAATCAAGTTTCGAATTGGGTGATATCTCACCCGGTGCCGCTGTCAGGGAGTATTTTGAGATCCCCAATATTGAAATCATGGGTTCCGAGAAGAAGGAAGGAGCGGTCTCGGTAGGAGTAATGGTCAATGTTTTCATACTTTCCTCAGGGAACCAATATCATCTATCCACCGTGCTCACATCGGAATCTGATCTTCTCATGAGGCTGATGAACAAGAGGGTGGATAACCTTGATCAGCTGGTCAACAATCTGAAGGATTTTTTCCGTAAGACCGATTGGATGTATATGGAGGGCGAGAAGAAGCTCTATAATTCCGTCATGAAGAACCCGGAAACGGTCAAGAACTCCGACCCACCCCCCATGGAAACCTCACAACCAACTACCGTTCCTAAGAGCCCAATACGGAAACCGGTTTTTCAAAACAGTCCTCCTCCTCAAACAAATTACAGATCCCCTATAAACCGTGAAGTAGGTGCAAAGTCCAAGGAATATTTCGAGAACCTCTATCGAAAAGGTCTGATCAAGGAAGAGATATACAGAAAACTCATGTTGCAGTTCCGAACAACAGATACCGGGATTGACATGGCCCCACAGAGATCATCTTCCCGAGATGAGGAAGGACCCATATCACCACCTTCCCCTGCACTTCCCGTTGAAGAAGACCCGGTGTCTGGAGATATCGCTGAGGAGGACTCTGTTCCTGAACCTGCATCACCTGTTGAACCTTCAGAGGAAGCTATCGATGGTGATAATGACCTTCTGAATATGCTGAGCGATACCCTTTCCGATCTCAAAGAGGATGAGATGCCAAACCCAGAGGAAACAGAAGGTGTGGCATCAAAACCCAAACCGATCATTGCCAAGAAGGTCCACAAGGTAAAATAATACCTTTAGACCGGGTGATCCTTGTAGAACGCTGTGAATCCCTTGACTGCCATGTAGATATCTGCTTTTGAACATACTTCAAGCGGGGAGTGCATTGATAAAAGGGGTATTCCAATATCAAGGACATCCATATTCCTCTCTGCCATAAACTTGGCAACTGTACCGCCGCCTCCCTCGTCAACCCTGCCTGATTCCTGCATCTGCCAGACGATATCATTCTTATTGAACAATCTCTTGATCATTGATACCATTTCCGCTGAAGCATCATTGGCACCGCTCTTGCCTCCCTTGCCGGTGTATTTGGTAATGGTAAGTCCTGCTCCTAATCTAGCCGAGTTATGGGGATCTTGAACGGATCTATACGTGGGGTTGACCCCGGATTTGACATCGGCGGAGAGTACAAATGACCCCGACATCGTTGATCTGAGTTCTCTTCCAGTTCCTTTTGATCCAAGAAGCTCTAGCATTTTATAGAGAGAAAGTTCAACAAAAGCGGACTTTGCTCCTGTTGGTCCATCAGAACCGATCTCCTCCTTGTCGAAACTATAGGATATACACCATCTTTCTGGGATCTTCTTTGAGGTCTTGATCTCTATCAGGGATCTGTTAGAAGTGAATGATGAGACCCGGTTGTCATGGCCGTATGATGCAATAAGGCCCCTATCAAGTCCCAGTTCTCTAGGTCCCCATGCAGGTACCAGGCAGAGATCGCTTGATATCAGGTCCTCTTCTATCACATTGTATTCCTTCTTTATATGATCCAGCATCTTCTTGACAGCAGGGTGTGTTCCCTCGTCATTTTCGCTTCTGGTGGAGGATGCTCCAAGAGCTATTAGCTCCTCTCCTGAGATACCTTTGGAGAGTTTCCTAAAACTTTGGGCCTTTTTTGAAAGATGTGGTTCAAGATCGGGAACGATCAAGACCGGGTCATTTGGAGAGGTACCGATATCCAGATCCACGAACGTTCCATTCTGCCTGACGATCCTCCCCTTCAAGGCAAGAGGTATGTTCACCCACTGATAATTCTTGATCCCTCCGTAATAATGGGTTCTGAGGAATCCGAGACCTGTATCGCCGTCGCCAGAAAGGGGTCTCGGTTTCAGGTCGAGTCTTGGCGAATCAAGATGTGATACTATGATATTGGCTCCCTCGGTCAGTCCTTTACTCCCGGCGATCCCGGCAACGATCCCCTTTTCCCTATTTACCAGGTAGAAACCATCACCTGGTTTCAGCTTCCGGGAGCGCGACAGGTCCTTGAACCCTTTCAATGAAAGTTCTTTCCTCCAATAGCTAACCGCTTCTCTTTCTGTGAAAACAGTGCTGAGATGGTCAATGTAATCGCTTGAGATCTGATCCACGATCTCAGTCGGAGCTCCAACATCGAAAATGAACCTCCTCTTCCAAGAGTGAGGGCTCTGTTCTTTCTTCATTACCCTCTTTCTTTTTACCTTCTCCTTTGCCTCGTTTTCCATACGTTTTAGATGTATGTTCCATCTGATATTATTATTATCTGTTTCAAGGAAATATCTGCAAAATCAATATTTTCAATTATCAGGGAATACAACTTGGAACAAAATCCATATATAGATATCTATAGAATAGAAAAATAAGACCCGAAAAGGGCATGGAGGCATCCCTTGGGACGCAGAGCCACAAAGATATACAAGTCCGGAGACCAGATTCATATCGCGGTCACACAGAATTTCGAGGATGTTGCAACAGATTTCTTCCAATTCTGCAAGGACAATCATTACAATCCCTCTGAGGTCATCCGTTCCTCGATGGAACAATGGCTCCAGAAACAGCAGAGGATCAAAGAGATGATGGAGGGCAATCTCGAAAGGGATGCAAAGGAAGCGGTGGAGAGGGAGAGAAGGATCCTGGAGAGGCTGAAGGAAGGGGGTCTTTCAGGTTAAGGCTCTTTGATGATAAATGATATTTGATATTAGAAACGGCTTATTATTTCACTTACCCTCCGGTAAACCTTTTTCTAGGTGGAAACACTTCGACCCCTTGGACATTCAGGGGAAGGCAAATGGTCGAAGAGGTTTTCGATCTGGGTATCCGTCCTATAGACGGTCTTTTAGGTGGAGGTATACCTTCCGGTATGGTCCTGGCCCTTGTGGGGACCCCGATCTCGGATAAGACAGATCTAACTCTGAGGTTCATTTCCCGTGGTTTTGAACTGGGACAACCGGGATTGTATGTATCTTTCACATCGGTTCCATTGACAAATCATCTGATCAGGCTCAAGGACAGGGAGGACTACAGATCCCTTTTCACTACTGATGAACCCCTTTTTCTCAACACTACCGAATTGGGATCCCTTGATGTGATCCTGGGAACGATCGAGGAGGGAGCTGTTGGAAGAATGGTCCTGGACAGACCCGAGGTCCTGGGGATGAGGGGTACCGATAAATGGTTCAAGGGACTCGAGGATATCCTATCCAAAGCCCGATATATGGGCATGGCCACCATGGTCCTGGGTGGGACAAGGTTTCCGGATATCGCAGATTACATATCTGATGGTTTGATCGAGATCGAGAGGAAAGAGGACGGGAGGAGGTCTGTTAGCCTTCATAAATGGCCCCGGAACGAGGGTAAAGGGGTGGCGGAATCGGAGGTGGGGGAGTGGACCCGGTAGCGGGTGGACTTGATAAGCTTCTCCATGTGAAGGGTTTTGGTGAGGGAAGGATAAAACTTCTAACGGACTCTGTGGGGGGCGGAGGCAAGCTCGAGGAACTTCTCTCCCAGGGAGATGTGGTGGCTTTATCTTCTTTTGACCGTATATCCGAAAGGACAGCAGTGGACCTGATACTTGCCTTCAGGGGCGAGGACCCATCCAACTTGCTGAAGACTGAAGGTTCATGGTCGGTATATCAATCGATCATTGAAGAACTGAGAGACAACATGAACACCTCCTTTGGGAGGAATAAGGTATCACTTCTGATCCCTTGTGGTGATATAAATATAAGGGAGAAGGAAGCAGAAGAGGTCTTCAATTTCAAGGAGCTCGTCCGCGGTAAGGATAGAGATGAGATCACCGATCACCTTCGGAACATCGGGAGATCCTTTAGAGGCACAAGACCAGGGACCAGACTGAACTATATCCTGCTTGTGGAGGACGAGACCGTTTACAACAGGATATCCGAACTCAGATTGGACCGTAGATGTATGGTTGTCTCCCCCGAGGAACTGGAACCTGGTATTGAGGGAGATATGATACTGATCTATTCAGGAAGGGAACTGGATGAGACACAGCTACCACTGGTTGGAGCAGTCCATTTCAAGTCCGCACCTGAAAGGATCGTTCCAGAGACCATACTTGAAGTGTTCGGTGGAAGAGAGCAACAGCTGATATCCCTTTCCAGATTGGAGCAGATGTTCGAAAAGGAAGGTTCAGCTTCGAGAGCCTTAATCCTTCTGGAGGAGTTCAGAGGTCTCACGATCGATGCTCCGGGTCCTGACAGGATCAGGGAAGTTGTAGAGGAAATCAGGACCGAAGTTGAAAGTTCTTTGAAGGTAAGTATCGAGGGGTTGACGCTTTCCGGAACGGATACATTATCTCTCCTTTCATCAGAGGAACCTCCGGCTCTCAGGGAGGTCTACAGATCGCATTCCAAAAAAGCTGCGGAACTGGTCTATGAAAAGCTCGGAAAGCGAAAGGACCTGTATCTGATGGGTTATCCTTTGAGATCCGATGAAGAGACCCTTGAAAGGATGATATCAGAGATCGAGGGAGGGGCCAAAACTGAGAGATTTGAGAGGAAGCAGGATATTGCAGAGAAACTTGCTTCCCTCCGGAAGGATATCGAAGAGGAGATATCATGGGCACTTGACCTCGATTTCAAATTCGGTCTTGGATGTTTCGTTGAGGATAATGATCTCAATACATTCAAGGTTGTTGACGGTTGGTTCGGTATCCACAAGGCCTGTCATCTTATGATCAGGGCCAGGGATGACAGACAGCTGGTGGATTACCATCTGGGTGAGGTCCCAGGGTATGCTGGGTCCATGTTCCCTTTCAGGGAGAGATCGGGATCAAGGACAGCCTTGTTAACAGGAGCAAACTCTGGCGGAAAGACCACCCTCCTTGAGACATTGGCCCAGGTACTGATCATGGCAAGGATGGGCCTCCCTGTTCCGGCTGAAAGGTCCTTCATTCCGGATATCAGAGACCTCTTCTATTACAGACCCAAGAGGAGGCTTAGACGCAGGAGGTCTTGAAGGTTTCCTGAAAGAGCTCCTACCAATGGTCCTGGAAGTTGACAAGGGTTCTATGGTTCTGGCAGATGAACTGGAGGCCATGACCGAACTGGAGGCTGCTTCCAGAGTTATTGGGGTCTTCGTTGATGAACTGGGTAATAGGGAAGCCTATTCTGTTGTTGTTACCCACATGGCAGCAGAGATAATGAGATTCGTAGACTGCCGTGTCGATGGTATCGAGGCCAGGGGTCTTGATGAAGGGCATGAACTGATCGTAGATAGGAGTCCTGTGATCGGAAAACATGCCAGGTCAACACCGGAACTGATTCTTCGGAAGCTCCAGGCCAGGTCAAAGGGTAATGAGAAGGAGATCTATTCCCGGGTATTATCACATTTCGATGGTTGAGTGCGATATGAAAGGTTTTATTCGGTAGAGGGTATATTCCCGATCGAGGAAGCTCTTTGAAAGATGATAACAGTATTGAGATCGGATCATGGACCGAACTCATTGAGGAGCTCTATGTCGATTCCTGGGACGATCATCTCAGCAGGTTCAGGTCAAGTTTTGCATTCAGAGGGGCCTCATCTTCGGAACATACCCTGGAGACCTCGCTGATGAGGCTTGGGGGCAAGTACAAGGACCTTGAGTTCCATTTGATGAGGAACTTCAAAAAATATGCCAGGGTGGAAAGGAGCAATGATTTTTCAATATGGAACTGGCTCGTGATCGCCCAGCATCATGGGCTTCCAACAAGACTTCTGGACTGGACGTTCTCTCCCTTTGTGGCAATGCACTTCGCAACCTGCGATATCGATCTCTATGATGTCGATGGTGCTATCTGGATGGTTGATTATGTGAAGATGCATGAAAGGATTCCGGAAGTTTTCAAGAAAGAGCTCGATCACGAAGGTGCCAATGGATTCACAGTGGAAATGCTTGCAAATGTTGCAGGATCGTTACAGGAATTCGATAACATATCCAAGGATGATTTCATCCTTTTCTTCGATCCCCCGTCCATGGATTACAGGCTGATCAATCAGTATTCCATGCATTCCGTGACATCATCCTCAACCAGGAGAATGGAGGATGTCCTTTCCAAGTATCCCGATATCTGGAGGAAGGTCATCGTTCCCAAAGAGATCAAATGGGAGGTTCGAGATAAACTGGATCAGGCTAACATCAACGAAAGGGTTCTTTTTCCGGGACTTGACGGGTTATGCTGCTGGCTTGCCAGGCATTACACCCCTAGGAAATGACCTTTGTCTAAGGTTTTGATGAAATAGAATTGATATTTTAGAAGCTGGTCATACCAATATTTTTATCTATCACGGAAGGACCTTTTTTAGATGAGAGTCAGTATTGGAGGTAGAATATGAGAGATTTGGCGATCATCATCTTCCTGATCATTGGATTGAATATCTCGGTGGGGTCTTTCTCTGCGATTGCATTGGATGAATTCCATTCCATCGAAATATCCTCATCTTCCAGAAGTAGTGTGATCACGGTGGCGAAGGATGGGACCGGTGATCACAATACCATCCAGGATGCAGTGGACGCATCATCAGATGGGGATACCATTAGGGTTTATGATGGTGTCTACAAGGAAGCGGTGTGGATCGATAATTCGATCACCTTGATCGGGAACGGGACGGGTAGGACCATTCTTGATGGAGATGGGACCCTTGACCATCAGCACCTTTTCCGGATCAATTCAGTTGGAGTCAATGTCACTGGATTTCAATTTAGAGAGGGTTCTCCTCACCATGAGTTCGCGGGTATCGGGATCTATTCATCAAAAGTGAGGATCTTTGGGAACCAGTTCTATGACAACAACATCGGGATATTTATTGCAGGAGGTCCGGATATTGAGATATCCAACAACTCATTTGACCTGAATTACTATGGCATAAGATCGGATGCTGGAGGTGATGGGAATATCATACTGGATAATTATTTCAATTCCAGCACATCGGCAGGGATCCTCTATCTGGGGGCCAGGTATGTGACCATTCTTCGTAATAAGTTCAATGACAATGCGTATCATCTGGGTCTTTTCAATTCATATGATTATGATATTGGACACAACCTTTTCTATAACGCGGATCCGGGAAGATCAGGGGTAATGATCGGAACATCAATGAACAACAACATACACAATAACACGTTCAGAGAAAATGATGTGGGAATTGGATTCACACAGGGGCGGATCAGAATGAAATCTATTACAATATCTTTGAAAATAACAGCGAAGGGATTCGTGCCTATCAAACAATAAACAATGTCAGGGTCCATTACAACTCCTTCATCAACAATTCCGTATGGGGGATTAACTGTAGTTCTTCCTCTTCCAAGATCAATGCAACATACAACTGGTGGGGTAATTATACTGGACCAAATGATCCGATATCGAACCCTTCAGGAACTGGTGATAATGTTACGATAAATGTCACCTATGTTCCCTGGTTGTTAGGTGAATGGATCAATCAACCCCCTCAATTGGATGAAGTTGGGGATCAGTTTGCCAGGGAGGATGCCAAATTCTTGTTGGGTTTCAATGCATCGGATCCGGATGGTCATGATATCTTTTTCAAGGTAGAGACTAACGCTTCCTGGTTGGAGGCCAATTTCTCGGCAATGGAACTTTCGGGTATTCCATCCAATGCCGATGTCGGACGGTTTTTCATTAATCTCAATGTAACCGATGGAATGGGTGGATACGACGAGGAGAATATCACACTGATCGTGAACAACACACCTCCGGAAATATTCACAAGCTCACTTCCGAATGCAGTAGAGGGCCTGCAATATCATTTTGAAATAGACCATGATAATGAGGAAGGGGCTCTATGGAATTGTATCACGAATTCCTCATGGCTGACATTCAACTCGACTGAACAGAGCCTTTCGGGTATTCCATCAAACGAGGATGTTGGTTCGTATTGGGTCCTCCTAAATGTTTCGGATGGGAATGGTGGATATGATGAGGTCAACCTGACCATTGTTGTTATCGGTGTGGATGATCCACCCTTTATCCAGGAAGCTCTTGAGAATATTGAGTTGTATGAGGATACCAGATATTTTTTGGATCTCTCCGAATGGGTGGTGGATATCGATGATGATGTCACATCATATTCCTTCTCAGGAAAGGGAAATATATCCATCGAATTCGATTTAATGCAGTTGACAGCGCTCATTGTTCCTGCCTCGAATTGGAGTGGTTACGAGATGGTCAACTTCACTGCCCACCTTGGAGAGGATATGGTCTATCAGACCATCATGATCACGGTTCTACCTGTGAACGATCCTCCAATTGACCTTACAATTCTTGTATCGGATGATAATCCGATGGAGAATAGGTCCTTCTGGTTGAACGGATCGGCGGAGGATCCAGATCTGATTTACGGGGATGAACTGGATTTCAACTGGTCCTCCAATATCACCGGTCACATAGGGAATTCGAATTCTCTTGAAGTGATTCTACCCTCCGGATCTTATTTAATTACCCTGAATGTAAGTGATAAGGCCGGAAGCTGGATCACCAGATCGATTGGGATTGTGGTTTCTCAAAAAGAAAATAATACCGAGGACCCGGATGATAACGGAACGGAGTCGGATGATAATTCCACAGGACTTGATGATACAACGGACGATGACGATGAGATGGATGATGATGACACACAACCAGCAGATGACGATACGGTTCCAGATGATGGAAATGTCACCGATGATGATGACAAGGAAAGCGATGATGAGGAGGGGGAGGGGATCTTGCTCCCAATGATCGTCATTGTAAGCGTAATCGTTATCGCGTTGATCATCTTAACATTCATCCTTGTTGGAAGATCAAGGGAGGAAGTAATGGATTGGGAGGAATAACTAGGCCCAATCGTACAAATCCTAGACACGACCTATATATTCGTAGTCTCCTATTATCCGTTCGGGAATTGAAATGAAAAGGACCTATACACATGCAGATGTCACCTGGACCGTGGATCTTGAGAAATGTACAGGATCCTCCGAGTGTGCCCAGGCATGCCCGATGAAGATATTGATAGTGGATAAGAGTGGCAAGTCGGATTGCATTGATATCTCCAAATGTATCTCCTGTTGTGCCTGTGTGAATGCTTGTCCAAAGGATGCTATTACTCATTCTATGTGTCGATGAAAACTGTTTTCATGAATGTTATTTAACAACCCTGAACCGGTCCTTCCCGCTCTCATTGAGGCCCTCGTGACCGCATTTTGGACAGAGGACCGAGAAATCGTTTGTCTGAAAGAAGCATGCTGGGCATAAGTAATCGAATTCCTTGGGTAGGTCCTCGGCTTTTATATTCTCCACTATGTCATCCCTGATGCCCTTTTTTCCAATGAAGTGGATAGGGAGTATCAAAGGAGCCATGGGGAATTATGGATCTTGATCTGATATAAATATGCCTCCTCAGAAGTTGAGATTGTCGGTGATATCTCCCTTCGAGAACAGAACACCCGGGTTCATAATATCATCAGGATCGAAGAGGTCCTTGATCTCCTTGAAATATCCAAAGACCGCCTCCCCCCACTCCTCCTCAATAAGTCCCAGTCTGTTCCTTCCGGATCCATGCTCAGCAGCAACGGTACCACCATGCTTGAAAGCGCAATTGAAACATTTACTACCAACTCTTTTCATTGTATTCTTCCAGTTATCCCTCGCTATAAGCGGTCTGATATGGAGGTTACCTTCACCAATATGGCCGTAGATAACTGCCTGTATGCCCTCTTCTTCGAATATCTTATGGATCTCCTCAATGAATTCCGGGATCTCTTCAATTGGTACACCCAGATCATCCACGAATGAGAGATATTTCTGGTCAGGTGTCTCGTTCTTCCTCTTGATCTCTATTAGCATCTTCCATCTCAGTTTGTACAATCTCTTCTGGTCCTCGTCATTTTCAAGAAGATGGTGATGAAGTGCATGCTTTTCAAGTATCGGATAGAGGCCCTCAAGACTCTTTATCGATTCTCTCATCGAACTCTATCAGAAGAGTAGCTCCAGCTCCTTCGGGGACATTGATATCTGTATCATCCCTCACAATGGATGTTCCGAATCCGTCCATCAATTCCAGGAGAGAAGGATACAATTTTCTAAGTTCGGGAACTGCTCTACCAGCAGATACTATGGAATCGAAGAAGGAGACCACCATCACTCTTCTTTCAGGTATTGGCTGCAGTTGGACCTCGATCTCAGTGAAGATCCCCAGGGTCCCAACCGAACCTACAAGCAGATGGGCCAACATCTCTGACGGTTCTTCATACGTGACAAATGATCTGAGATTATACCCGGTGGAGGTCTTCAATTCCCTCTTACGATCCAGCTCTTTCATTGCTTCTTTATCTAATAGCAATCTATTTTGGATCTCCAACAATTTCCTTTCAAGTTCATGGGGAAGACCCTTTGAAGTATCAACAACACCCCAGGCAGGAGATACGAATCTGATATTTCTAACCGAGTTATCAACGGTTCCGTACTTTATCGACCGCAGACCGGAAGCCCTTGTTGCAACATTGCCCCCTATCGTGCAAAATGCTGAGGATGAGACATGGTATGGAAGGAAGAAACCATCGTTTTTCATGAGTTCATTCAACTTGTCATAGACAAGACCCGGCTGTAACCTGGCCTTTCCCTTCTCAGAAGATATCAACTCATTCATATCTGTCATAACAACAATGGTCCCTTCACCTACAGCATTACCTGATAGATTGGAACCTGCGGCCCTGGGTATGATCGGCACTCCCGTTTCCCTGGCATTTTCAATAAGACATAGGATCTCGTCCTCATTCTTGGGGAATGCCACTGCTTTAGGTGTTAAACTGTATCCACTACGATCGAAGGTAAATCTCCTTATGGTCTCTTCATCATTCCTTGCTTCGCATGCGTATCCTTCCATGGACATTCCCTCTCATTTCCTCGGATCTGTCCTTGATATGATATCACTGACAGATGTCTGGTTGAATCCTTTGAAACCTTCATTCCTCTCTATGAACTCAAGATGACTTCCTCTGGCACCTATTGACTGAACCTATCCATTTGAGATTTGGATATCAAGTCTTTCAGGAAGAGTTCCTTCGGTCTATCATTCACAATGTTCCAGTATTCACCTTCTGTGAAACATTGTTTGAGATATGGGAAGGATGAAAACGGTGCCATGTTCTTGATACCCGCCTTATCGGAATCCTCCGTCATCTTCGAGAAGTCTACCAATGCTGCAATATGGTGGAGACCTGCGCGATGGATTGATTCACCGTGAAGCCCCACCCAAAGGCCAACTGTGCCCAGAGAATCGAGATCTTCCAAACCCTTGTGGGCAAAATCGCCATCTTTTTCGTCTGGTTTCAGATCCACATCTGCGAAAACAGCGATGTTATTGACCTTCTGTTCCATGACCTGGGCCCCCCACCCCGCCTGTTCACCTGCATAGAATCGTTCCCGGGTTTTCATCCCTATCCTTTCAAGGATTGATATTGTTCTATAGAAGTACTCTCTTGAACATCTGAATGTATGGTGATCAACGTTTCCCCAACCCAATCCCAGTTGGTTCTGCCTTTTCAATTGGGTCCTTCCCGCTTCGTTTCTGGATTCCCAGAATCTCCTTTCCGCGAAGAAGAATGCATCTGCAGCCCTGTCCTGACCCAAGCTCCTGATCCCATCATCGATCATCATTTCCAGATCGCTGTATGCTTGCTCCACTTCCACCCCCCTGTCTCTTTTCATCAATTTATCAAGGAATCGTGAATAATCATCCTCATCATCCCAATCAGGAATGAGATATCCATCATAGCCTCTTCTTTCAATAGCTCCTAATGACAGGTTATTTATGGTTCCAAGGATCAGTTTTCTTCTTGGAGCCCATCTCTTTCCCTCAATGCTGTCGGTCTTGTTGTAAATTGAAGCGATATCCTCGATGTTCTCGACCTTCAGATACAATCTTCCTGTGTCCATTTCAGTCAAGAAGAGTGGAAAAAGGACCGTATTATCATTCGTCACTTTCACGAGGTCCAGATCACCGATGGTCACATTCTCTTTTTTAAAACCAGATTCGCTCAAAGATATCTCATCAACCCAGCTCCAGGGGACCAGCAAGTGATCTATCCAGTCCATCAATCTGGTGGAAGTCTTCGAATGAAGGTCCATGTGAAGTTGCTGGACATCCTTCATCTCATTTTGGAACCTATCAACGAGATCACCAAGGAGGCGGTAACTTCTTGGATGAAGCTTCCAATTGAATTCTTTAGACAAGGTCCATCAACTCCTGACAATTCATCATTTGTTGGTTAAAAAGGGTTGTGCTTGACACATTGAAAAATCAATGCTTCGACCATATAATGCCAAAGAAATATAAAGCTCGCAACCTTCGAACATTCGGAGATAGAAATGAAGGGGAAAAGACCGATCACATTTCAGGACTTGATGAAGGTCAGAAGGATCTCTGATCCTGATGTTCATCCCGATGGGAAGCTTGTTGTATTTACCGAGTCTATCCATGACCACAAGGAGAACAAGGTCGCAAAGACCATCAAATTATTGGACCTATCTTCAGGTGAAGAGAGAGACCTCACTCCAGGTGGCCACAAGGATTCCGACCCGAAGTGGTGCCCGGACGGCTCCAGGATAGCTTTCACCTCTGACAGGACTGAAGGTCAGCAGATATGGGTCCTACCGTTCAGTAATGGAGGGGAAGCATATCAGGTCACAAAAGGGGAAGGAGGCGTTTCAAACCTTGTATGGTCTCCGGAAGGAAGGATCATTGCCTTCGCAAGAGAGGTCATAGTGTCCCCTCATTTCGATGGAAATATCGAAGGCATCCCTGAAAAGGAGAAGGACCAGATCGTGAAGGCCAAGACCTATGGTCTGGTGAATGAAAAGTCCACAGCAATAATCGAAGACGAACTTCTCTACAGACATTGGGACCATTGGAGATTCAGGAAGAGGTCCCATCTTCACTTGGTGGACGCTGAAACGAAAGAGATCGCTGATATCACACCTGGGGATACCGACGTTCCCCCTATAAGCTTGGGTGGATCAAAAGATATAGCCTTCTCACCTGATGGGAAGGAGATCTCATATGTTATGAACCCGGACCCTGTCGTGGCGATCTCAACCAACAATTCACTGTTCACACAGAAATTGAAGGGGATCCGACCTCAAGGGGATCCGGTAAGGATATCCACCTCAAATGCATTGGAAATGGATCCCAGATATTCTCCCGATGGTAAGTATATCGCCTATTTAGCCGGAGAAAAAGCAGGATATGAGGCGGATAGACTGAGGATCAAGATCTACGACAGGTCCACTGGAAAGACGATTGTCCTTACAGAAGATCTCGACAGGTCCCCTGCGGAACTTTTATGGAAAAGGGATGGAAAAGGCCTGTTCTTCCTTGCACCGGATAGGGGGTACTTATCCCTTTACGGAGTGGATCTGGATCCTGTTAGGATCATCCAGTATACCTCAGGGATATTCCAGAACAATATGAGATCCCTCCCCGATGACAGGCTCCTCATATCAAGGGAATCGGCAACTTCACCTTCAGACCTATACCTGCTAGAACTGAATGATGGCAGGGAGGTGGACCTCTCATCAGGCGAAGGAAAACCTGACCATTTCGATGTGGAGGCCAAAAGAGTAACAGACCACGGGTCCCTGTTTGAAGATGAGATCGACCTAAACCCAATGGAATCCTTCTGGTACAAGGGAGCTGATGATGATCCTGTTCACGGATTCCTTCTTAAACCTCCGAATTTCCGACAGGGAAAGAAATATCCCCTTCTCTTCATCATCCATGGGGGGCCACAATCAGCCTTCTTCGACCATTTCCATTACAGATGGAACCCGCAGTTATTCGCTTCACCCGGATATGTGGTGGTCCAGATCAATCCCAGAGGTTCAATAGGTTACGGACAGACATTCACTGACCAGATATCCGGAGATTGGGGTGGAAGGTGCTACGAAGATCTGATGAAAGGACTGGACCATGTTCTTGAAAACTTCGATTTCATTGATAGTGACCGGATAGCAGCGGCGGGTGCCAGTTTCGGAGGTTTCATGATAAACTGGATCGAAGGCCATACAGACAGGTTCAAGGTCCTTATCTCACATGATGGGATCTTCAATCAAGAGGCAATGTCATACATGACCGAAGAGCTCTGGTTCGATATCTGGGAACACGGCGGTATGCCTCATGAGGGTCATGAAACATTCCTGAAATACTCTCCACATATGTTCGTTCAGAACTTCAAAACCCCTATGCTGGTAATTCAAGGGGAGCAGGATTTCAGATGTCCTGTTTCGGAAGGGATCTCACTGTATTCTGCATTGCAGGTTATGAAGGTTCCATCCAGGTTTCTATACTTCCCTGATGAAGGGCATTGGGTGTTGAAACCTGCGAATTCCCAGGTTTGGTATTCAACAATACTAGATTTCATCAAGGAGCATATCTGAATTTCATTCCTCCAACGGTTCCTCTTTCAGATCCCTCCTTGCAAGCAGGAATATTAGGAGAATTAGAAAGAGAAGGATTGATGCTCCAACAGCAATATAGATCCAGGAGTCCAGACTCTGCTCGACATCCGGTTCTTCAACTTCACTTATTGGGATAGTGATCAGGACATCCATGGTCCTTGGACCCTCTCCATTGTCGTTGAAAGCTGAAACAGAGTATCTATAGCTTGAGCCCTCTGAGATATTCAGATCAAGGTATGTCACATATTCTTCCAGTATCTCGGTTATCATAACCCTGGAACCTTCCCCCCCTTCGGACCTGTAGATCCTGAACCCGGATACCGATCCAGGTGGAGGTGTCCAGGTCAGTAGGACTCCAGTCTCGTTTAGAATGGCATTAAACCCAATTGGCACTCCCGGAGGTGGATGCGATCCCTGGGGCGTAGCTTCGACGGGACCTGCCAGGTCAGACTCTCCCTGGAAATAGACAGCAGAGAGATAAAACCTGTATGTGACATCGTTTTCAAGGTCGTTGATGGTCACAGACCTCTGGCTTCCGTCTACAGAGCCAACAATCTCGGATATGTTCGATGATGCTCCAGAGTATATATTGTATCTCAATATCGACCCGTTCCTATTATCTGCTGGTTCCAACCAACGTAGGATCACATGACCATTTCCTGCACTTACCCAGAGATCCCTTGGTAACCCAAATGGCGAGATCCCGGCCTCTGGGATGACAGTCACGGATGGGGTGGGGCCGGATTCACCATTTGCATATACTGCCGTTACCCTATATTGGTAAGTTATTCCATTGATAACGGTGTCATCCCTATATCTTATGGAAACCGTTGTGGAGATCAATACAAACTCGTATCCCATTTCCCTTCGGTAAACATGGTAATGAAGCAGGACAAGATCATCAAGCAATTCCGGAGGTTGGAACGATAAGACCACGTTCCCGTTTCCTGGATCTCCGGAAAGTGAACGGGGCCTGGGAAGGTCCGGTCTGATCATACCAACAGTAACGTTCAGCACCCTGCTTATGATCGATTCTCCCTTGGAGTTTACTGATGAGACTGCATAGTAATAGGTCAAACCCTCGGACAGACCGCTGTCATTGTAACTATAGATTGATGGATCGACAGTTTCAAGATAAACCAGTGTATCATTGTCCGATCCTCTATATATCTTGTAAGAGACAAGAACGGTACCTCCGGTGTAAGAAGGTTCCGACCACGATATTGAGATATAATCATCTCCGGTTGAATCGACCTTTGCTGTGGGGGGATCTGGGGTGGAATAGGCCTTTACCATGAAGGATACTGAAAGATCACCTTCACCTACGATATTCCTTGCTGATATGAAGTAGTAATAGATCTGTCCGATCTCGATATCATCATCCTGATACCATGGATGATCGGACATTCCTATCATGGTCCAGGCTATGGGTGAAAGGGATCTGTGGATGTTGTATCCTATGATAGGCGAACCTCCATCAGATCCTGGAGGATCCCATGAAAGATTGATCGATGTTCTATTGCAAATGTAGGTCAGGTTGACAACGATCCCTGGTCGATCGTATACATAGGTGGTCAGAACCTCTGATCCTTCCGATTCCTCTCTGAGATTAAAGGCTGTCATCCAGTAAGTGTATTCCTCTCCGAAAACAACGAAATTGTCTGTATAAGTCCATCTATCAGGTTCCACATCGATCCTGGTCAAAGAACCATTACCAGTCATTGTTCTGTAGATATGATACCCATGTACAACCGGGGCGTTCTCCACAGAAGGGGGTTCCCATCTGATCTTCACCTTTGCATTTTCGACCGAAATTTCAAATCCTTCCGGTGCTCGAAGTGAGGTTTTTGGAAATGATACAAGTGGTTTTTGATCAGTGATCTTCCATTCATCGATCAGATATGGGTCATCGACTATGCCATCCCTGTCGAGGTCTGGACCTCTATGCTCCGACCACCAATTCCCCTCTTCCAGATCTGGATTGTACCATCTGGTCAAATCGGATGTGTCTTCAACCTGGGGTCGTTGGGTCCCATTAAAAATGTTATTTTCCCCGAAAATATTCCAGTAGACCCAGTTCTCCAGGGATCCTCTCAGCATGGAAATTGCGGATCCATTTGATCCATGGAAAGAATTCTCGAATATCCGCCAGCCATAGGACCTCTCAATTTCCATTCCGGTCCCAGAATTCTTAAACCTACAATTGTGAAGCTTCACAGAATCGAAATCGTTGACCCTTATCCCCAGATCACAATTGATGAATTCAGTGTCAGATATCTCCGAGGGATAGATCTCACTCATATAGGCA
Organism: uncultured Thermoplasmatales archaeon; assembly: GCA_963807965.1. Taxonomy (GTDB): domain Archaea; phylum Thermoplasmatota; class Penumbrarchaeia; order Penumbrarchaeales; family Penumbrarchaeaceae; genus Penumbrarchaeum. Next base: position 49,851 of record CAWEDU010000019.1, on the reverse strand, counting down.
TAGTTTAGAACCAGTCCTCGGTCACAACTGAAAAAAGAACTATTCGATATCGAGAATTCCATGACCTGGTCCATCCTAAGGCCGTCACCATCATTGGAGATTGTGGTATCGTTAATCGAGATCATGTCTGTCTGATCAGTAAATATACCCAACAGGGAGTCCGACGGAATAGAGACACCATCAAATAAGATCCCGGTGCAGGCCAGAGCTGAGAAACCAACTGAATCCATTGGCAAGGTTACATCCTTTATAGTGATGTTTTTAGAATAGAGGAACATGTAATAGCTACCACCATCCGGCACCTCTCCCCACTCCAGGTCCTTGTATATCACGGAAATGATGGGATTGCTGTTTACAGTATTGTTGGGAGGTATTGAAATGGTCTCCAGGAAGGAGGGATTACCGTAAAAATTCACATAGGGGAAGGAATTCATGAAAAGATTGTCATATAGATGGAGGTTTGGATTGTTCGAGATACGGATCCCTTCGGGATTTCCACCTCCATATGTATCCTTGAATCTACAATTTCTGATTATTGAATCTCCCCCATCCCATGATCCACCGATCATTGACAACAGAACGTTAGGTCCTTCGATAAGACAATCCTCAATGACGATGTTCCCGCAGTAAGCTATCTGGGATGTATCGTTCCTCATCTCGATGTTGGATAGATGGACAATATCGCAGTATTGAAGGTCAATATTACTTCTTTCATCCGCCGTCCAGGAGATGTTTGATATGATTAGTTTGTCAGTATCCAGGAAATCCATATTATCGATCTCACAATTCCTGACGGTTATATTGCGACAGTAATCCATTACCAGAGAATATCTGTTATAATACCCCAGACTGCCATTGAACAATTTGCAGTCCTCTATAATCAAATGCTCCTGGGTGTATCTAATATGGATACAATAACTGGATCTGTTCCCATCTATCTCCAGACCACTTATGATATAGGGATCCTCTTTTGTTCCATTCCCGTCCCAGCCTTCGAGCAGCACCATCTCGGCTAGATGTGAGGAATTATCGATCCGGATCGTGGAATGGATCTCATATGGAGACATAGAATCGTCGATCAATGCTCCTATCCCTTCGATACGGAATGGATCGATCAAAATTGAGAGATCGATTCCTACAAACATGATGATGGTTATCACGAAGAACCAATTCCACTTCATCTTATCTCCCAACCTAACTCTTTATATTACATATAGAAATTGTTTGGTATAAAACCGTAGGTCCCTCATGAGGTTGGTCAAATCTATAAATGCTCAACCATTTTTAAAAAACAATCTTGGATCATGAGCCCCTAAGAAGATGAAAAATTGATTTTGCATCCCTGTCGAAATCATCGAATTTCAGGAAGATCAATATCTCTTCTGTAAAGGCGAGATAATAGATGAATAGGATTATCGTAGCCATAAAGGTTGTATCAAATACAAATGAGAATATCACCAGAAGGTAAACCAGAACAGCGTTCAATCTTAGAAGCTGGGTATGCATCAGGATAGGTTTACCGAACCTGACCGTGCTGACAATGAATGACAGTGATAAGAACAAGAAGAAGATCAAAAGGAACACAATGTTGGCATATACAACATGATCGAAGAGGACGAATACGAAATAGAGTGAACCAAGGTAGAAAACAAGGTCCGCCACGGAATCAAGGGTCTTTCCCACCTCACTTTTCTGATCGAACTTCCTGGCAACAATACCATCGAATAGGTCAGTGGAACCAAGGAGGATGTATGACATGAGGAACATCATGTTCTTCCCTTGGATCACCATTAGAATTAGAAATGGAAGGATGTACAATTCGAGATATTGAGAGTGCATTGGGAACAGTAATGTTATCCCTTTTAAAGAACATGAAACCCATGTTTCAACGGTCGGCAGATATTTATAGGTATCCATAATGGAAGAAATTGCCTTCTGAAATCCCTTCAGAAGGAGATCACCTCATATCCTCTTTCGATATAATCAGCCATGGAAGGATGGCCTGACATGGGACCACAAATCGGAAGGTCTTCTTTTTCCACTTCCTTCAGAACATCCATCTTGTTTGCACAGGCTTTGCAAACACAATCGATCAGACCCATATCCTTAACCCTTCCGTACAATTGATTGAGAGGATGCCCTTCCTTGCATATCTCTGGTATCAATCTAGTGGCACTACCTTCGATAACCAGGGCAACATCATACCCATTTTCCTTCATATCGATCGTATTGAGGAGCACATGTATGAAGCACATGGGGTCCCCGTTGAAAGCGAAAAGAGCTATCTGCTTGTTCATGTTCTCACCAAATCCCGATCTGAAAGCGAATAGATATTGTTATCCCGCAGATCTGAATGGAAGAAGATCTTACAATAAAACTAAACACCAGTCCTCTTACGGACCAATCGTCTCCTTGCTGGTTTGGGTTTCATAGTCCCCTCTGACCTCTTTCCGATTCCTCCATCCCAAGGGAATACAGGAGGTTCTGGTGGGACCGGGACTTCGATCGTTCTACCCAAGATCTCAAAAATACATTTTTGTTCTGACATGGGAACTGTTTTACCATCCCGAAGGCTGCTTAAAAGCGTATCGGGGCAATTTCCATTTAAGGGTAATAGGGCCCGTCAGGAAAGTCCGATCCAACCCAGAATCCATATCTATCGATTCGGACCTACAGGTTCATGGAGTGCAGCGATCAGGATAATCTGGGAAGATGCAATTGCACATATCCTTGCTCTCGGAAGGGAAGGTGCTGTGAATGTGTAATTATCATCGGAGAAGAGGAGAGCTCCCAGCATGTTACTTCAGTAAAGAAGCAGAAGCAACATATGACCGATCCGTTGATAACTATCTAAAGACCATGAAGTGATCTATTCCATTAGTGATCCAATGATAATTATTGGTTGATCCCAATGGATGGTGGGAGATTGCCAACTTTGAAATAACGACCTTCCTTTTGGGTCAGTGTGATCGAACAGAATGTCTTCACCGGAGATTCCAGGGATATGTCCATCCTTGCCGATGATTCTGTTGACCTTGTTGTCACTTCACCTCCTTATTGGCATATCAAAGACTATGGAATGGTAGGCCAAATTGGCCACGGACAGGACCTTCATTCCTACCTGAAGGACCTTTATCTTGTCTGGAAAGAATGCATAAGGGTCCTTAAGCCAGGAAGGAGAATATGCATCAACATCGGAGACCAGTTCGCCAGAGCATCCCTATTCGGCAGATACAAAGTGATACCTCTTCATGCTGAGGTGATTTCTCAGCTTGAAATGATTGGTACGGATTTCATGGGGTCCATCATCTGGAGGAAAAGGACTACAATGAACACTTCCGGAGGGGCTGTGGTGATGGGATCCTATCCTTATCCACCTAACGGTATTGTGGAGATAGACTACGAACATATACTGATCTTCAGAAAACCAGGGAAGGTCCCACCAAGGTCCAAGGAGTTAAAGGAAGAGTCGAAAATGACAAAGGAGGAATGGAAGATGTTCCATCTCTCACACTGGACCTTCCCAGGTGAAAGGCAGGTCTCTCATGAGGCCATGTTTCCCATTGAGCTCCCCTCACGATTGATCAGGATGTTCACGTTCAAAGGAGAGACAGTGCTCGATCCATTCCTTGGAAGCGGGACAACTCTGAAAGCCTCATTAGAGCTGGAAAGGAAAGGAATGGGATTCGAACTCAACGAGGATTTTGTAGATCTGATCAAGAAAGGTTGTGAGAATAGAGTAGAGATAACCCATTTGGCTGAACAGTCCATTCCTGAATGGGACGATCTTTATTGTCCACGCTTAACAAATGCATATCCTCCCAAGGAAATAGAACCAGAAAGGGACCTGATAAGGGTATCCTCCATCCAGGATGATCTAGTCGATCATCCTACAGGACGGCCAAAGGATCGATCTGGCCGGATTGGTGATATCCCATGAAAAGGAAGCCCTCAGGTACCTGAGGAAATTTGTTCAAGGGAAAGAGGTGACATTGAAAGAAGATGATGGAATCACCGGTCATCTGGTTTTTCTCAAGAACATGATCTTTGTAAATGGTGAGCTCATAAAAAGAGGCCTTGCCAGGGTCATTGAGGGTGACGGTCCGGTGATCGAAAGGCTCAAGAGGATCGAAAAACGGATCAACGAGGATCATTGAACTCATATCGATCCATGGACATGACCTCATCAAGCGGTCTTCTTTCGGACCTCATATTCTCTGATTCCTTTTGCCAGTCCTTGGTGAGAAGGTCGAGGTCTTCTGATCTTCTTCCTATGATGATCAAGGGAAGGAGCTGGTGATCCTCTGGGATCTCAAGGATCTCTTTGGCAGCATTCTGGTCGAAACCTGCTACAGGATGGGAGGCAAGTCCCATTTCCGTGGCTTTGAGAAGTAAAAATCCCATCGCCATCCCGGAATCAAGAAGGTTGTAATCCCGGCCATCTATCTGGCAATCCAGATCGGGCCTTGAGATCAATGCAATGATCATGGATGCCCGATTTCCCCAGTAGTTACCACCGGAGAGCGTGCCTTTGATCCTATCCAGTTTTTCAGTGTCTTTGATAAAAATGAATCTCCATGGTTGTTTATTATTGCAGGAAGGAGCCCTGGATGCGGCTTGCATCAACTCTTCAACCATATCATCTGTGATTTCAACGGGATCCAGGGCCCTGTAGGACTTTCTTTCATTTATCGCATCCATCAGTTCCATTTTTATTTCCATCCATGTGTTATTGGACCTTGATATCAGATCTTATATTTTTCAACAGTGATGAGACCCAGGTTTTTGCATTTTCAAGAGATGAATCCCGGTCCTTCTTCAACGGTGCCATGAATCCTTTCTTTCCTAAGATCTGTCCTCCATTCGCCATTTTTTCCATTATCTTGAAGGTGTTCCCCTCTCCCCCTTCAAAGGAATAGAAGAAAGCGAGATCCTTTCCTGGTGGAAGATGATCGACCATGAATGTCTTGATCGGAGGTGCTGGTCTTCCGGCCCATACCGGTGTTCCAATGATCGTCAAATCATAATCCATTGGGTCTATTTCAAGTTTCTTTATCGGTGGTTTATCCCCCATAACAGCCTGTTTGCCACCCCAAACGAACTTCATGAATCCTTTGCTTTTCATCTCTTTTTCCGGTATTATCTGAAGAAGGTCAGCATCTATCTCCTTTGACATGGTCTCTGCAAGCAATTTAGTGTTACCCTCATAGGAATAATATGCAATTAGTACCTTCATGATCATCACCTATTCTTAAGATTCTTTTAATATCTTTTGTTTTCGGGGAACGCCTTTCTTCCAAATATCCAATTCGTAAAACCGATGTAATCCGTTGATTTTCCCCCCCCTTCATTTCAAAGTACGGGTGGATGATTGATACTTTGTCCAAACAGGTTGAGGAGAGTCCCGGAAACAGGGGATGCAGGGATTGTCGGGTCCAGGTATAAGAAATTCACCTTGAAAGGCTCGATAACCTTAAAAAGAATGAATACCACTCTCGGAACAAGGGGTTACAGACCGTAATGATAGACTGCCTAGGGTAGTTTACGGTCATGTTTCAGAGTCCCTTGGGGGAAGTTCCTATGAGGTTAAAAACGACGATGATAGTATTGTCGCTTGTATTGTCAACGATATTGATTTTGGGTGCAGGAGGCTATTTGAATAACTCCTTTGGAGTAGATGGTGCACCCCCTAACGATCCGATCTTTGGTACTGATGGCAGCGATACAACAGCCACCACCGGGGATGATTTCGATTTCAACATTGTTGTTACGGATAATGGAACAATATCATTGGTAACTGTAGAGTACTGGTTTGGGACTGGAGTTCATTCGAACGACACCATGTTGGGATCTGGACCTTACACCCTTACGATCACCATTCCATCGGATTCCACCGATGCCCTCCATTACATATTCTGGGCCACCGATGATGAATCTAATGTAACTTCCACAACCCAGGTTGATGTCAATGTTAAGGATAACGATGCTCCCACGTTCGGAACGGATGGATCAGATACCACCGGTAGCACTGGAGAGGAGTTCGATTTCTCCATCGGGATATCTGATAATATCGGATTGATTGTAGTCTATGTGGAGTTCTGGTGGGGAACCGGGTCACATTCCATCAATATGATGTCCGGATCGATGGGGACCTACACCCTAACCATAGACCTCAGGGTGGATACTTATGAGACCTTCCACTACTTCTTCCAGACTGCAGATACTTCGGGGAACTGGGCCCGGACAACCACGGTGGACATCACGATCACAGATAATGACAAGCCCACCATCGACTCCGATGATACCCCAACCTCGGGGACCACCGGAGATTCATTCACCTTCAGTATAGACGCATCCGATGATGTCGCCATGGGAAATGCCTATGTGCTCTACTGGTTCGGGACAGGTTCACAGACCAATGCAACGATGATGGAGATGATGGGAACATACACCCACCAAATAACTGTTCCACTCGATTCCATTGATATATTGTATTATACCATCCAGATCGTGGACAGTGCAGGACTTTGGACCTATCTTGGAATGACGAAAGAGGTCACGATAGTGGACAATGACAAACCCATTTTCGGAGCGGATACATCTGATTTGTATGGGACCACTGCTGATTCCTTCGACTTTATGATCGAGGTATCCGATAATATTGGTGTGGATGAGGTTGATGTTGAATATTGGTTCGGCACTGGAGCACATACCACCGAGGTCATGGCTGGCCTGGGCCCATATTCCTATACCATCACCGTTCCTTCAGATTCTATCGATACTCTCCATTACATCTTCCATGCTTATGACGAGGAAGGAAACATGGAATCCGCTCATCCGATGGATATCCCGATCATGGATAATGACAGACCTATCTTCGGTATAGATTCAAGTGTTACACAGTGCACCACCGGTGAATACATCGATCTGGAGATCGAGATCTCTGACAATATAGGTGTTGTTGGAGTATTCGTTGAATACTGGTTCGGATCAGGTGCGATCATGAACAGGTCCATGACCGGAACAGGTCCGTATTACTTCACTACTCAAGTACCTATGAAGTCCACCGATTCCTTCAACTACATATTCCACGCATTGGATATGGCTGGGAATTGGGAGCAATCGGCACAGACCTTGATACAGATATTCGACAATGATAGACCTGTCTTCGGCCATGATCTCAGCGATGTTTCAGGAACCACTGGAGACGAGGTGACATTGGCACTTGAGGTTTCAGATAATATCGGTGTGATCGGAGTTTATGTTGAATACTGGTTCGGAACAGGCGCCCATTCGAATGTCAGCATGACCGGGACCGGACCGTATTATTTCAATCTTACACCTGCTGCTGATTCTCTCAACACCCTTTACTACATTTTCAGGGCCGTGGATGCAGCTGGCAACTGGGCTCGTGTTGATATGGAGGATGTGAAGATCACTGACAACGATCATCCGGTCTTCGGGGCTGATTCCACACCAATGACAGCAACAACTGGAGAGGACCTTACCTTTTCAGTGGTTGTAAATGATAATATTGATGTGTCAGCAGTCAATGTGGAATACTGGTTCGGTCTGGGTTATCATTTGAACAGGGAGATGACCGGAGACGGGACCTATTCCTTCTCAATACCAGTTCCCTTGAACTCCAATGATACCCTCCATTACCTTTTCCATACCTCTGATCCTTCTGGAAATGAGTTCAGTTCCATGATGAAGAGCGTTATGGTAATGGACAATGATCTTCCTGTTGTGGGAGATGATCTTTCATCCGATTCCTGCACCACCGGAGATGAATTCACTTTCAATGTCGAGGTAATGGATAATATTGAAGTGATGGAGGTTCATGTTGATTTCTGGTTCAACAGCGGCATGCATACAACTGTCATGATGACCGGTAGCGGTGTTTATTCCTATGCATTCCAGATCCCATCTTCCATGACCGGTGATATGTTCTATGTGTTCATGGTGGCCGATACCTCAGGGAACTGGGTCAATACTACCATGGTGGAGATCGCTGTTGTTGATAACGATGATCCCATTCTCATCAGTGACAGGACCTCAGCATCCGCCACAACAGGTGAGGACCTTGATCTTATTGTATCCTATTCTGACAATGTTGGAATAACCTCTGCTATAGCTGAATTCTGGTTCGGGACTGGAACCCATCAGACAGGTGATTTCGATCTTGGCACCGGAGAACTAGCAATACCCATACCCTCGAGCTCCACAAGCACGCTTCATTACATCCTACACTTCATGGATGCAGCGGGTAACACGCTTGTCACCTCACAGAGGGATGTGAAGGTCCTGGACAATGATCTTCCCGTGCTTACCTCTGATATGTCCCCTGTAGAGGCTACGACCGGAGAGGATATCATGTTCTCCTTTGAGATCACTGACAATGTCAGGATCGCATCTGCCGTGGTTGAATACTGGACCGGAAGTTCCTCAAAGCATTTCCTGAGTCCCCTCGTTCTGATGAACGGATCCTATATCCTTGAATACAGTGTGGCTACTGACTCAGTTTCCGACATCAACTATATTTTGATGGTTGAGGATCCCTCTGGTAACGAGCTTGTCACGGATAAGAAGACAATTGATGTCTTTGATGGAATATCACCCGTTCTCATGGACATAGACGATGTTTCAATATATCTCGGGAGAATGGTAGATATCCAGGCTGAAGCTTCAGATAACATAGGAATTATTTCCTATGATTGGGATGGGGCTCCGATCGAAAATATCATGGATCTCCTTCAGGGTGTACCACTTGCATCCGGGACCTATGATGTAACGCTGACAGTGGCAGATAAGGCAGGTAATACGGCCGAAACAAGTTTCACCATCACAGTTCTTCCATTGGACAATGACAAGGATTCTGATGGTGTTCCCGACCTCATTGAACTTGAGAATGGCATGAACCCCGATGATGCTACCGATGTGAACGCCGATCCAGATGGTGATGGGATACCAAGCGGAACTGAGATCAGCGAAGGTCTGAACCCACAGAGCACCGATACGGATGGCGATTCCATGCCTGACGACTGGGAACGGGATAATGGCCTTGACCCGGCAAAATTCTCAAGGGATGAAGATACTGACGGAGATGGAATATCCGATCTAAAGGAGTTCCTTCAGGGCTCCGATCCACAATCAAAGGAGAAGGAAGATTCCGATCCTAATGTTATCTACTGGGTCCTCTTCGTAATTGGTGTTATCGTGTTCATCGGTCTTGTGGTGTTCTTCCTCATGAGAATGGACCCAACCAAGAAGAAAGAGGATGAGGTCCCGGCAGAAGAAGAGAAGTGAGTCAAGGGAAATCATTCAATCCTCTTTGCTCCACTCCTTTGAGGGCCCTTAATACCATGGGCTCATCCACTCCGAAGACAGCGAGAGCCTGGGCCATGAACCTTGCAGAGAGCTCCAGGTATCGGTTTGTATCGTATCTTACATCGGACATGTCATCTCTGAGGAGTGCAACCCTGTTCTCCAGTCTGTTCGAAGAATGGTCCAGGACCACGAAGCGGACCTTCTGCCCTCCCTGTATGCTTTCCCCTTCCCTTTTGAGAAGGGTCATAGCTGCCACATGTTCTGACCTTGTGGTGTAATCCTCGAGTCCTTTTGAGGGTCTGATAGTGATAGCAAGGTCACCTGAAGGAACCTCTCTGTCGATGATCATGGCCCCCTTCTTCCTTATGACCTCGAATGCCCTGGGCAGATGTTCAGGGACCTCGGAAGCAGTCCCTGCTCCAGATAGAGCTTCTATCATCTCTGTCAATGCTTTCTTCAAAAATGAAGGTGTGGACCTCTGTCTCGTTGCGATCCCCCTGAACTTGAAGGTTCCATCCTCCCTGAGGCCGTAATACCTGTTCAGGGCTCCAGCACCATTGGTCTTGTTGGGGGTGAATACCAGCCACTTGTAGACGGTATCGACACCGATCGGTATCTCCAGGTCCTTCTCTATCCTGGAAGCGGTTTCCTCGGCCCTGTCCCTCGGGCCCGTGAGCCAGAGTGAATCGACTATACCGTGAAGTATGGAGAATCCATTCTCTTCCACGATATCCTTCGCTTTCAGAAGCAGGTCCCTTGCGTATGCCGTTATTGATTCATGGACCTCTATCCTTCCGAACCTGGCGTTCTTGTACCCTGTATATCCGAAGCATGTTACCAGGACCCATTTCAGAATGTTGGAGAGATGATAGTAGCGATCCTTTCCGGAGGGTGGTCGGATAGGTCCCAGTTTTTCTTCTTCTATGTAAGGTCCGGATGCTCTCTCCTCTTTGAAAGCCGATTTGTAATCCATTCTCCTTGTCAGTATCTCCCCCACCACTGATGGAATCAGACCTTCTTCTTTTCTGCAGAAACGGTAGTTCAGACCGGGAACCCGGTTCCCGTTTTCGATACAGCAGTCGCAGTCCAGGGTCTCCACGGAAAGGTTCTTCTTCCACATGATATGTGGGTAAAAAGAGGAGAAGTCCATCTCTATGACGTTCGAGTATGCTCCCACTATGGGATCGAAGATGTGACCGCCCCTGTCCGACCTGGAGAGCTCTATGGCTGTCTTCCATCTCTCTGGATCATTCTTCTTCCATCTGACCGATCTCCCCCTCCTCATTGCTTCAACACATTCCATGTAGGAAATGGCAGAACCGGGTGAAAGGCGTGCCATTGTCTGGACCGGAAGGAGCGACATCCTTGAGAGGAGGGCCACTCCTATGAGGCCGCCCTCCCTGAGAAGGAAGGAGTTCTCCAGGTCCAGATGCAGCCTCCCCCTCATGGGATAGAAAGGAGGCTTGTACATTGCCTGTCCGTAGGAGAAGTAGGTCTTTCCGGTCTTGATAGGGGCGCGAAATGGTCTGTTCGATCTGTCCAGCTTCAGGTAGGGGGCGAGGTCGTTCTTGACGGCCCTCTCGTAGAGGTATGGAAGAACGAAGGTATCGCCTCCGTAAGTGATCAGGATGTCCGGGTCTGTCAGTTTTAGCTCATCGACCACCGCCATGATCATCCGGTCCTCCTTCTCGTTCTCCAGGACCGTATCACCTATTCTGACGGAGCGGATCCTGTCTGTCATCTTCGGAACAGGACCGTCCTGGTCCGGTATCACATGGAGGACCTCGGCTTTCAGAGGGGGGAGAGGGCTTTCACCCCAGTCACCGTTATTGAGAAGGCTGTATTCGTTCGCGATCTGGATACTGGCCAGGGGGAAGATCCCGTGCTCGTACATGTATCTGGATGGGAGGCGGAGGTCCACGTCGTATAGTGAATAGTCCCTGTAGTTCCCGAATGCCTCGATATCCTTGGCTATGTTGGAAAGCAATGAGTATCTAGATATCATGAGACGGAGATGGTCCCTGGGATGCCTGTCCTGCACATCGAGGTATCCATTCTCTCTGATGATCTCCTTCAGTCCTTCCATATCGTAAAGATATGTTTCCAGTTTCTTCAGGTCGGTTCCCGCAACCTTGATCTCGGGGTGGAACTTGTGGGCTATCATGGACCTCCCTCCCCTACCGTCCACTATCCAGAGGTCCATCAGGTCCCTCTCATGGTCGGCGTATGCGTCGAGGACCCACCCTTTCATGGTAAACAGGTGTTCTCACACTGTAAAAAGGGGGGAGGGGGGGAGAGGGTCCGGTGAATGTGAACACAACCCGCAAATCTCTGAATAATTAAAGGACCATGGAAAGTTCCATCTCTGCCTCTGAGAGCAGAAAAGGAGGCCTTCTGGGATATATCAGGGTCCAGATGATCAAATGATAATAAATGATTATTTCAATATTATATGAGATTATTAATCAATAATTTCATAAGAAATAATGGTAAGAATCGGAAAGGAAATCCTTCAATCTTGGTGGTCTCTTCACCATAGGACCCAGGTTGTGGTCCTATGAATTATTTGTTTCAGAAAATTAAAGAGTTGCTTTCTTTGGTGGGACCTGGAAAATACATGGAAAACAATAAATAACTATAATAACTATTGTAGTTACAGATAACATGCCTTACAAAACCATCAATGTCAATCCAGAGACTTACGAGAGACTTGTTTATTACAAACATGCCAACATGACCTTTGATGATGTGCTCAACGAGATGATGGATGAGATCTCTGAAGAAGAATTCTACCAAAAGATCCTTGAGGAACACAAAGAAGAAGTTCAAAAGATGAAAAGCGGGGATTATCTCTCCGAAGAGGATCTCGAAAACTTCTTAGACTCAAATGAGTGATATGGAGTTGATCTTATTCCATATGGTATTATTTATTCTAAGAAATTCGGGAAGGGTTTGAAAGACATCATCAAGTCTGGTAGACCTGATATGAGAGATCGAGTCAGGGAATTATCCAGTCTATTAAAACAGGATCCGCATACCAAACGTCCAAATATGGATCTCAAGTTGATCTCCTCTAGAAAAGAGAGCATCTTCAGGGTTCGAATTGGTGATTACAGAATAGTCTATGAAGTAGATGAGGAAAAGAAACTGATTTTGGTTACAAAGATTTTTCCAAGAGGGAAAGGCTATTGAATATCAAAAAAACGTATTGCCATCGTGTTTGTGTTAATATAAAAAATGGCCTTATTCGTCCATACTCGAATATAAAAATATACCCCATGGGTTCCAATTCTTATTATTTCCAAGGTCCAATTATTTGATAAGGATTTAAGGTTTTCAGTCAAGATCGATTCACTTCCGAGGTCCTCTCCCATGATGAAGTATAAAGTTTTCTTTGATCAGATGGTAGATAGAGGAAGGAAAGTATATGTATAAAAGAATATCATATAGATACATATCAGTAACAAAAGATGATGATATGGTATTAACTAATGTCATTCAAACCTATGAGCATTCGCCGAATCTGAACACTGTGATAATGGTTGAAGAGGTCCTTTGCAGCATGGATGAGAGTGTGATCACCGTTGCAGAGTTAAAAAGGAGACTTCCCAGGAAGGTCAATCATAACAAGCTCAAGATCATCCTCAGGTATCTCCAGGAAAGTAACAAGATCGTCTTCACTCCCGATGGTATAACCTGGATATTCAACACGAATCCCAACCTCAGGAGAGCCATATCACAGGGGTTTGAGTTATGAAGATCGTTCGGGTTGTACTTCTCCGATGAGGCTAAGGAAGCCTACAATAATCTGAAAGGATTCGCAGAGGAATCCAAGATCGAAAGGTCAATACTCGATTCAATAAACAAGAAAGTTGAATTGATAAAGGCTAATCCTCATTATGGCAATCCTATTTCCAAGAAGCTAATACCAAAGGAATATATTGAAAGATATGGGATCAACAATCTTTTTCGTGTTGAACTTTCCAATTACTGGAGAATGCTGTATACGTTGACAGATGGAGGATCATTAGTGGAAATCATCGCGTTTGTTCTAACCATTGTGGATCACAAGGATTATGATAAGAAGTTTGGATACAGGAAAAGGTAGGATATTCCCCGATTCACTTCCGAGGTCCTCTCCCGTGACGAAAACTTATAATCCTCTTCAAGAGAATACCATCCTCGGTGTAATGATGGAGGTGGATACCATCGAACAATTGAAACAGAAATATCCCGATGAATGGATAATAGTGGAGGTCCTCGAAGAAGACGAGAACGGAAGGGTCCTAGATGCCAGGTTGCTTGGGCATTCCAGGTCCAAGGAAGAGATCAATGAGATAATGATGTCCTTTGATGGATATTCATACACTTTCTATTCTGGAAAGATACCTGGTGATGGACAGGCCTTTGCATTCTGATAGGGCCGGTGGAATGGAATTCTCTATCAGCCGCAATGCTCTAAGTATCATACTTGATGGTGTTGTTTCAGGACCTTCCGACAAGCACAGGATAACAATGGTTCTAGATACAGGCGCCTCAAACTGCATGATACCTTACAAAGTTGCAAAGAAGATCGGATATGAAGTTACGGAAAATGGGAGATGTTTGAAGATCCACTCCGCGAATGGACTAATCACTACCCCTGTGATCGCAATTGACGAGATCGAGGTTTTAGGTTTAAAGGTGAAGGATATCGATGTGATATGTCATGATCTCTCCTCTGGTGCCTATGTTGATGGCCTGTTGGGTCTTAACTTTCTCAGACACTTCAAGGTGACAATTGATCTCCCCAATGGGAAGCTGATCCTTGAATAAACATTTACTATCGAGGAGATAACAACATCAACCAATCTCATTGTCCATCCTACTCCTCATCATGTCCACCAGCGCCGCCATCACGAGGGCCTCGAACGGATTCAATCTTGCCACGTTCGAGGAGGCGGAGGAATGCATCCTCACCCTGTTCATCAACCGATCGAACGCCTCCCGGTCCTCCTTCCGCAGCGCTCTTCTGAATTCCTCCCAGGACCTGATCTCATCTTCAAGGAGCATCCGATATGTCGGGCAGGTCTTCCCCATCATACTGCCTCCGACAATATCTTTCCGGACCAGAAGTCATCTATCATTGTCTGGTATGGATGGATGGGGGATATGTCCGTCCATCTGCCTCCCTTTGCTATCATCCTTATCCTTCCCTTCTGCCGGTTCCGAAGTGACACCCAGTTGGAGCAGTGCGGGGTAATCATTGGCATCAGGTCACTACCTCTGCTTCCGCCGTAAGCAGCTATCACAACGCAGGACCCTCTGGCGGCCATCTTGTCCAGTGTCTCTAAGCAGTTTTTCATCATTCCCTTGGCAGCCTCCGTTTCCACTTCAGGGTCCGAGAACAGCCTGTCAAGAGCTGATATCATGAGGAGAGGAGGGGCCTCGGATAGCTCGATAAGGCTCCCATTGATGAGGGAATCCATCTGGTAGGCTGTGAAGGCTCTAGCTATCATCACCCGCTGAAGGGTTCCACGGGGATCTGCCCTCTGCATCCTCAGGACCCTTGCCATGGCGAAAGGATCGGCACGGTGGCCTCCGTCTATGTAGTAGGCTGCATCCCCTTTCCCGGCAGCATTGACTATCAATCTGTCCATTAGACTGTAGGTCAGGTCCGTCCTCCCTACCAGAAGGTGTATGTCGCCTCTGGTGAATGGTCCGAAAAGATCGTCGAAGATGGTGAACCCGGTTGACAGCATGCCATCTGACTCAGCGTTTTCCATGATTGAACCTCGGGGGATGTAAAACATCGATCATCTGCTTCATAAGCTGAAGCAGGGGGGGGGGTTGCCCGAACGTGACGACAAAACCAGAACCTTGACCTGTATGGATCAAATAAGAATGACGTGATCATGTTTTCATTGTGAAAGGCGGGGTTCACCACTGGGTGAAGAAATGCTCATAGGCAGCTATTGTAGCGGCGTCTGTAATCTCCTGGACCGGTGATTTGCCTGCCCAGGCGAGGTCCTGTTTACAGTATTCCGAAGCAAGTATCTTCTCCATATCCTCACGTATGAAGGAAGGATCCTTTTCCCTTCTCCTACTAAGATATTCAAGTCTGGATTCGAAGATCTCGTTGTAGAGGTCATCCTTCCAGGATTCCTCTTCCATCTCATATCTCCCCTATCTTCTCCTTGAGCCATTCCTTATGCTCTGCATCCAGGTGGGGGGATAGTTTTTCAAATACCTGCCTGTGATAATCGTTTAGCCACAGGACCTCTTCTTCGGTCATTATCTCCCTCTTGATCAGGTCCCTGTCGATCGGGCAGAACGTGATGGTCTCGAACCCGAGGAACTCCAGGTCCGAAGATGAGAGCAACTCATCCTTCCTAACGGCTATCAGGTTCTCTATCCTGATGCCGTACTCGCCTTCCTTGTAGTATCCGGGTTCGTTGGAAAGAACGTTCCCTTCAAGGAGTGGTACACCAATGTCCCTGGGAGTGATGCCCATGGGTCCTTCGTGTACATTCAGGTAATGGCCCACGCCATGGCCAGTGCCATGATTGTAGTTCCTGCCAACATCCCAGAGTGGTTTCCTTGCAGGCAGCTCCAGCTGTTTTCCGCTGAACCCCTTGGGAAATTTCAAGGATGCAATTCCAATATGGCCTTTGAGAACCCTGGTGAACATCTCCTTCTGCTCATCTGTAGGATCTCCCAATGTAACGGTCCTGGTGATATCAGTTGTTCCGGTCAGATACTGTGCTCCCGAATCAAGGAGGAAGATCCCCCGAGGTTTCAGTTCAACGTCTGATTCCGGAGTAGGATCATAGTGAACTATTGCACCATGTTCGGCATATCCTGCGATAGTGGTGAAGGAGAGTCCAACGAAATCCTTTCCCTCTTTTCTGAAGGCTTCGAGTTTTGCCGAGGCAGATAGTTCGGTGACACCTCCGTTTGGAACAGCTCCTTCCAGCCATTTGAGGAAACGGACCATGGCGGCACCATCGGTGACGAGACATTTCCTGAAGCCGTTCAGTTCGGTATCGTTCTTTACGGATTTCAGGTCGGTGACCGGAGACCTCTCTTTATGCAGCTTGACCTTTCCTTCGAGGGGGATCATCAGCCATCTGTTCGTTGTCTTCGGGTCGATCCAGACCCTTTCCCATTCCTTTGCATTCCCTTCGATGAAAGAACCGATATCCCGGTATGGGTGAACCTCCACAAGACTGCCCAGATGTTTTCTCACCTTATCTGTTACTTTATTGAGATCGATGAAGAGATGGGCCTTCTCCTTGGTGATTATTGTATATGATATGAAAACCGGATTGAAATCGATGTCCTTTCCTCTCATGTTGAAGGTCCAGGCTATCGTGTCCAGTGAGCACAATATATGGGAAGTGCAATCCTTTGACCCCATCTTCTCCCTTATCCTTCCCAGTTTGTCCTCAATGCTTTCCCCTGTGAATTCCAGGGAAAGGACCTCAAGAGGAGCTTCCGATGGGGAGGGTCTGTCATCCCAGATCTCATCTACAAGGTTGGTTTCGATGTACTTGATCGAAGCTCCTTTTTCCGAAAGGGTCTTGCTGAGCTTGGTCGATGTTTCAATGGAGAGCAGTCTGGGATCTACCCCGAGGATCCCTCCTCCGGAAAGCTTGTCAGCAACCCAATCCTCAAGTTTGGGCACATCCGGCATTCCCATCCTGTAAAGATCGATCCCTGATCCTTGAAGCTGCTCCTCCGCCTGTATGAAATATCTGCCATCGGTCCAGAGACCTCCTTCATTCATGGTTATGAGCACATCTCCGGCAGACCCTGTGAAACCCGAAATGAACTCTCTTCTCTTCCAGAATTCCGGCAGATATTCGCTGTGGTGCGGATCGGTCGAGGGTACCAGGTAGGCCTGGATTTCTTCCTGTTTCATCAATTCCCTGAGGCCAGCGATCCTATCCTTGACTTCCATCTTGTTCACTCCCGAGCCCGTAATCGGGCTATCATGGATAAATATATTCCAAGAATCGGGAAAATTGGAGACATGTACATGAGCCCATTGACAATCGTTTTCTATCAATAGACGATACTCATCCATATGGAGGAGCTCTCTGCTGTCAAACTGGTTGTCAACAAGTCCAGGTTCTTCTCTCATCTCTATAGTATTGAGGATCCCAAGCAGGTTGAAGAACTGTTAAAGTCCCACAGAGGGAAGTACAAGAAAGCTAACCATCACTGCTTCGCATTCAGGATCGATGAAGAGGGATCCTTCAAGAACGATGGAGAGGTGGGTCATCCCGGCCAGGTCCTTCTTAGAGATACTCCGAAAGGAGGGACTAAGATCCCATTGTTTAATAGTATCCCGAATATTCGGAGGTGTGAAACTGGGTGTGGGAGGGGTATCTCGTGCCTTCAAGGAGGCAGGTGATGCCGCTCTTGAGGAATGGAGGAAGAAAGATTCACATCCTTGACCAGATATCCAGATATTCCTTGTAGATCTCTTCTGCAAGATCGTCCCAGGTGGGGAGGGATTCCAGGAATCTCCTGCCTCCCTTTCCGAGCTTCTCCCTGAGGTCCGGATCATGGGCGAGTTCCAGGATGGCATCTGCGAAGAGTTCAGGTCTTTTTATCGGAATGAGCCTGCCGTTCTTTCCATCCTCGATGAGTTCCGGTGTACCTCCTGCAGCGGTGGCAATGACGGGCCTCTCGAATTGGAACGATTCCAGTATCACTCGAGGATTTCCCTCGTCGGACACTGAGGATAGGACCAATATGTCACTCTCTGCCATCTTCTTAAGGACATCTGAATAATCTGGAAGGAAACCTCTGAGGGTTGTATTCGTGAGTTCGTTCTCTTTGATATATTCCTGCAGTTCGTCCCACATGCCTCCCTCGCCCACTATGGTGAGATGAATGGAGGGGTCCTTATCCTTGAGGACCTTCATCGATCTGAGCAGGTAGTCCACTCCCTTGTAAGGTCTGAGAGCACTGAAGCAGACCAGTTCAATGTTCCCATCGCGATGATGTGGTCTGGGTTTGATATCTCTCAATGCATCCTTGGGGACCTCAGGGTTCAATGAGGGGTAGGTGATGACCTTATCCTTTTCTACACCGAAGGATATCAGCTGGTCCCTTATCGAGGTCCCTGTGGATACGAACTTGGAGACCTTGCCCATGTGGATATTGTAGGCAGGGTCGGACATGTCCTGGACCTCCTTGATCATCTCCTGTCCGATAATCTTTGAGAACAGTGAGATCAGGTATCCGTAGGCCCCGCAAGCATGGGCATGTATGATCATTCTTCCGAACTTCATCCTGAACCAGATGAGCTGGAGGAAGGTGACAGGGGGAAGTATGAGGTATCTGATGATGGGATTTGCGTCATGAAGGAATGGTTGTATCCTGTATATTGTGATGTTTCCGGAGCTTTCGATCCTTTTCGCATCATCGTTCCTGCAGGAGTAAACAATGAAGTCCACTCTGTCCTTGAGCCTATCCATTAGATTCGAAAAATAGGTAGAGGCCCCTCCCTGTCTCGGGAGATAAACAGGCGATCCGATCAGGACCTTGGGTCGGTTCTCTTTCATACCAGAACACCCGGGAATTTCCATTCTATGTGATGTTGTTATTTAACCGTTTGCAAGGCTCTTTTGTTGCGATATTCGGTCCCCTCCCCCAGGCTCTGCCTTATAACGGAACGTCACCCATCTTTCCAGTGGAGATAAAATGGACCTCTATTACAAATGCAACAGCTGTTCTGAGGAGGATGTATGGCGCATTCGCATCCACGGAACAAGGCCCATGGCGAGGACCATGATAGGGGCCGTGTCATGTCCCGGATGCGGAGGTCCGATGTTAGAGACCGGATTCGAAGATTTGTACAATGTCCACGATCTGAGGGGGAAGTTCGTTGCCGCGAAATGATATCAGTGATGCATTCCAGGTATTTCAGAGGGAAGCACCGGCTCAAGCAGGGGTATGGGGAAGAATGATAAAGGACCTCTCAGAGGCCAATAAACTGGACCCAAAGACCACCTCGCTGGTGTATATTGGGATACTTGCCGCTTTGGGATCAGAGAGCGGACTCCCTTACCATGTTGTAGTTGCCAAGGACGCTGGAGCCAGCAGAGATGAGATAATAAGTGCGATCATGCTGGGTCTTCCTCCAGCGGGTCATAGTGTTACAAAGGGTCTGAAGACAGCACTTGAATCATATGACAGGTCCACTTGAGTTCACTATCATTTATTGATACTGTATATTATGTTCTTATCACGTTTGTATTCGTTCACCCATTTGATAATATCATCCACTTCTTTTTTCAGGAGGGGATTCTCTTCCATCAACCTCTGGTTCCATTTCTCCATGAAGTCGGCTTCATCATCCCTGCCTTGGGATCTGAGCATTGGAATGAAATAGAACTGCCAGTTGATCCATTCCTTCGGTGACATCAGGTTCTTGGAATAGGGGTTCCTCTCCACCGCTACCTCGTTCTGGGATCTCCACAACTTCAGGTAGCTGTCGTAAATGTATCCGACGATCAATGCTCCCGATAGGA
The DNA here is from genome assembly GCA_963807965.1 of uncultured Thermoplasmatales archaeon. Classification (GTDB taxonomy): domain Archaea; phylum Thermoplasmatota; class Penumbrarchaeia; order Penumbrarchaeales; family Penumbrarchaeaceae; genus Penumbrarchaeum. Next base: position 29,995 of record CAWEDU010000019.1, on the reverse strand, counting down.
TCACCGAGAAGATGATCACCGCCATGAGAAGGTCCCATGTGGTAGGGATCCCTATCTTATCGAATGCCCTTATGAACCTCCACTCAATTAATGGGAGGGCCGCCAGTGTTATGGCCACTGTTAGCATGATAACGCTGTATAACGCTCCTATCTGTTGTATTCTCCAGACCTGTTTCATCAATCCCTTCTTGAGATCCATCATCTTCTCTCCCTCCGGATTTCAGGTGGCTGGGAATACATCACCGGGATGATAACATATATCCTCGTTCCTACATGATGTTGCATGTTCCATGTAGTCCTTGGATGGATCGGGGCTTTCCTTTTTGCCGTCTGTGCTGTGCCACAGGTAGTGAAGACTTGGAGGTCAAGATCTGCTGGTGATCTCTCCTGGTTGTTCCTGCTCTTCTGGTTCTTCGGAGAGGTTCTCACCCTTGTATACATAATAACTGATGATATCCTTGAATCCATAACGCATTATCCACTTTACCTGAACTACATGTTCAATACGGTCCTGGTAGTCTATCTCATCTATGCCAAGGCCTTCTATGGGAAGGCAAGATCGACATCTTGATTCTCCTGGAGATAGACTTTCAATCCAACTTATTAATACCGAAAGTTCCATTACATCTCGATCAAGACGGATGGGAAATACGAATGGAAGCATTGACGATACTCTTACTCTGCGGAGCTGGACTTGTGCTCCTGATCGCCTATCTCATCTACAGGATTGGTACCTACAGAAAAAAAGTCCGGATAGTGGATTCCGCCAACGAGATCCTGCACTTGAACAAGGATCCCAAGACGCCTGAAAGAAGGGAACGGGGTCACATCTTGGACACCCCTACCATACCTGAGGGTGAGGTCCTGATCATTCTGCATAAAGGGAACAAAAAACCATGGCTGAAAGCAGTGAAGGACAGACTCAAAGAGGGGAGAAGGATCATTGTCGTCACTGTTCGAGATCCGTCCCAGCTCCGTTCATCTTTCAGAGGTGACTCACATTTCATCTGGTTGGACCGATCTACCGCCCATGAAACAAGGAACGATGTTGCGGTTGTCAATCCAACCAACCTTTCCAGACTCCTTCAGGAGATCGTTGTATCAGTTAAAGGAGGTGGAGTGGTCCTCTTGAACGGTTTCGAGGAGATACTCAATTCCAATGAGACATCAAGGGTTGTGAGGTTCCTCAGGATGCTCGATGAATCCTGCTCCCGGGAAGGTTTCTCCGCCATAGTCCCTGCGACTTACAAAGCTGTGCCACAAAGGATCAGGGTCCAGTTGACAGAGGGTTTTGAAACAGTGGTGATCTGAGATGACCGTCGAAGGCCCACCTCATCTCACCGTTGACAGGAAGATACTGTTACATCTATACGAGGTAAAACACTCCGAGATGGATTTTGAGGTTCCCCAGAGCGTGGTCCAGGATGGGATAGCCGAGGCTGTATCCATTAGAAGGGATAATATCCCGAGAACAATGAAGAAACTCAAGGAGGAGGACCTTGTTAATGACATCCTCAAGAGGATCAAGGGTCTACCAAGGAAGAGGAAGGCCTACTTTCTAACAGACAAAGGATTGGAATATGCAAAGCAGGTCAAAGACGAGATAGCCTATCACAAGGTGTTCCTCCAGCTCATCGACGGGTCGATCAAGGAGATCTATATGAAGGACCTGGCCTCCTATCTCAGTATCAACATGCCACTAATAGATATACACCAGCTCGTCAACGATGATGACCTGGTCACGGAGAAGGAGATAAGGGGCTTCCTATCCGGCGAGGTGGAACCACCGGGAAGGCTGGGATCAGAGGGTTTTGTCTCTTTCATACAGGACGTTCCCATGCCCAAGAGGTTCTATGGAAGGGATGAGGAACTCTTGCTGATAGATCAATGGCTGGAGGATACTGGGGGTTCGATACTCTCCATAACTGGTATAGCTGGTATCGGAAAGACCACACTTGCTGCAAAGGCAGTCAAGGACATGGAGGGAAAAATGCATGTTATGTGGTACAGGTTCCACAGGTGGGATTCTCTCAGGAATGTCCTTTATTCCATGGCAAGGTTCCTTGACCAGCTTGGTAGGTCCGGACTTAAGACCTACCTGGATTCCAATACCAGGCTGGAGAGCAAGGAATATTACTCCATCATAGAATCTTCCTTAACGGATGTACCGTTGTTCATGGTGTTCGATGATTTCCAGAGGGCGGCTGATGAGATCGTGGACCTCTTCTCAAACCTCAAGGAGATTGTTCCCCAGATGGAGAGCCTCAAGATCATAGTGGTAGGAAGACAGGTGTTTCCGTTCTATGACCGGTCCGATGTGCTGGTCAAGAGTGTTGTCAAGGAACTGAACCTCACAGGTCTTGACAGGAAAAGCTGCAGAGGTCTGCTAAAGATCAGGGATGTAGGGGAGGACCTGTTCGAGAAGGTCTACGAGATCACAAAAGGACATCCCCTCTTCATACAGCTCATTCTCTCGGCTGAGGACCTGGAGGACCAGAAAGATATAAAGCGTTATATCTATGAGGAGATCTTTAAGAAACTGAATATAAACACCTCCCTTTTACTGCAGATAGCCTCTGTTTACAGGTACCCGGTACCTTCCGAGGCTTTCTTTATGGAAGAAGGACTAGATTTCACAACACTGGACAAGCTCGTGGAATCCAATCTGATCCAGGAGACGTCGTATGATGAGGTACGAGGCCCATGACCTGATCAAGGAGTTCTTCTACAACAGGCTTACACCACAGCAGAAGCTGGAATATCACAGGAGAGCGGCCGACTACTACATGGAAACAGGATACGAGAGGGCAACTGTAGAGGCTATGTTCCACATGACCATGGGTGGACAGCCATTGAAAGCACTGAAGTTGGCCTCCACCTATGGAGAATCGATAATAACCAAGGGCCTTATCGAGCAGTTCTCGTCGGTTCTATCCCTTTTAGAAAAGGAAATGAACGAAGAGACCCGCGAATACAATGCCACCACCCATCTGCTTCAGGGAGAGTTGCAGATGGTGATGGGAAGATGGGACAGGGCCCAATCTGACTTGACGAGGGCTGCTGCAATCGCTGAGGCCGAGAACAGACCTCTCATAACAGGAAGGGCAAACCTCAGACTTGGTCAGATAGAGTCCAGAAGGGGTAAGAAAGAAGCCGCTGAAAAGAGGCTTCAAAAGGCCCTGAAGATCGCCAGGAAGCTCCAGAACAAGGTGGAGATGGCAAAGGCCTTACAGGCTCTTGGAGAGCTCTATTCCACAAGAGGTGAGTTCAGGGAGGGTAAGAAGTCCTTGAGAGAATCCCTGAATATAGCGATTGAATTGGATGATACGACCCTTGAAGCCGTTTCCCACACAGGCCTCGGAATAATCCACTCCAATCAGGACCAGCCGGAAATGGCGATCGATCAGTTCGAAAAGGCAATCAAAGCTCTGGAGAGAGACGAGAACGCGATCGAACTTGCCAGGGTGAAGATCAACCTTGGGACGGTCCAGGCATCAACAGAGGAGGACCGAGGAAGCGATATCCAATTTCGAAGACGCCATTGAACTATGTAGCCAGACAGGGGATATCAGGCTGCAGGCCTACGCTCTTGCAGGAGCTGCTCATGTTTATATCATGGACAATGAACCAGATACCGCTGGTGAGTACCCTCGAAGAAGCATTGAAGATATTCTCAAACATAGGAGAGAGGTACAAGATAGCAATGGTCCATCTGGACCTTGGCAGGCTTCATCTGTTGATGAAGGAATACAATCAGATGATCGAGGATTTGGACCTATCCCTTGCCATCCTTGATGAACTGAAGCTCCCCTTTTATTATACCAAAGTGAAAACCGAGATAGTATCCATGCTGAAATCCAAGGGCAGGTTCAAGGATGCCAAGAGGTATTCATCCTGATCTCAGGAGAACATACCTTCTGGGGCTTCACTCTGTTCCGTTTGGTCCTTGCGGTTCTTGATCTTCTCCAATGCGGAGGATATGTCCTCTTTGGTGATGGTCTTGTGATTCTTTCTTATGGCGAACATCCCCGCCTCTGTGCAGAGACTTCTGAGATCGGCCCCTGAGAGGTCCTCTGTCTTTTTAGCCAGTTCGGTCAGATCTATGCCCTTTGAAAGTCTCATACCTTTGGAATGGATCCTCAAGATCTTTTCCCTGCCCTTCTCATCCGGAAGAGGGACCTTGATTATCCTATCGAACCTGCCCGGTCGAAGCAATGCCTCATCCAGGATATCCTTCCTGTTGGTGGCTGCAATTATTCCGATCTCAGACAATGCATGGAAGCCGTCCATCTCGGCAAGAAGCTGCATCAATGTCCTCTGGACTTCCCTGTCACCTGTGGTATCCATTCCAAGCCTCTTCGCCCCGATGGCATCCAGTTCGTCTATGAATATTATACAGGGTTTCTTCTCCTTTGCAAGCTGGAAAAGCTCCCGGACAAGGCGTCCTCCCTCTCCTATGAACTTCTGCACCAGCTCGGAACCCACGATCCTTATGAAAGTGCAGTCAGCCGAGTTCGCGACAGCTTTTGCCAGAAGGGTCTTTCCGGTTCCTGGAGCACCAACGAGCAGAACACCAGAAGGTGGATCGATACCGATCCTCTTGAATACTCCTGGATTCTTCAAAGGCAGTTCCACGGTTTCCTTGACCTCGTTGATAACCTCTTCAAGGCCGCCTATGTCATCATAAGTGACCTTAGGCTTCTCAATGAGTTCCGATCCCATGATTATAGGGTCTTTTCCTTTTGAGAGGGACCTCATTATTACCAGGTTGTTCCTATCCAGACCAACCCTGACACCTATGTCCAAATGAGAGAAGTCCACATCTTCGGAAGATGTGGTGATGAAAGTTTGTCCCGTTCCATTCTTGATAATGATCTCCTCATTGGAGAGGACCTCAACTACCTCCCCAATGAGCATAGGGGGCTTCATAACATCGTCAAGCTGCTTTTTCAGAAGGTTTCGTTCCCTTCTGACCATATTGAGCTCATCATAGGCCGCTGATAGTTCCCTTTTATAGGCTTCCCTCTCGAGGTTACCGGTATACTCCATGGACCTTATCTGCCCTTTGAGTATCTTCAGTTCCTCCCTGAGACTATCGAGTTCCTGCTTTATGACATCCTCATCGTCCTTCTTTCGGACCTGGGTAATTACCTTCTCCTCGTTCTCTGTGGACGACATATCCAGCCTCCGCGCTGGATTCCCTTACACATGATGTGTAAAAAAAGGTTGCTGTGTTAATCCAGGTTCATCGATATTAGGGTTGTACTATATTGTAAGTTCACCATCGGACATTATTTTCGTTTGGAAATTCTCTCCTATAACCAAAATGGTAGGTTTCTTGATCAATCCATCCAGATGGATCAGGGCCCTGGCATCATTATCGTAATTCGCTCCGATGGCAATATGGCATGTCCCGTAAACCTTCTCATCTTCAAGCATGTTCCCTATGATGGTTGCCTTCCTGTTGAGCCCGATCCCAAGTTCACCAAGATTGTTAGTATTCATTCTGTAATGGTCCAGGTCATCCTCGGGTATCTTCCCTTCCTTCACAAAGGTCTCGGTTGTCTCCTTTGCCCTGGAAATGGTCTCTCTCAACTTCCTTGCTTCTTCTCCTCCGCAGATGTTTGTTACCAGGCCACCATCCACATCGCATTCGATGGGATCCTCAATGATGATTATTCCCTTATCAGAAGCGATCGACCCGTCGAATACTATCTTTCCTTTGGATGTTCCCAATTCCGGAGAGACGAAGGTCTCTCCCGCGGGTAGGTTTCCTCCATCGCCTGGTGATCCAAAACTGCCGTCATCGGTCTTGGCCTTCCTTCCCTTAATCCCGATGATGATATCTGTCCCAGATGGTGCAGTAATGTGGACCTTATCACCTCGGTCCATGACCTCTTTAAGCTTTCTGCAGTCCTCTTTTAGCTCATTATAATCGATTGGTACAGTTCGAATGAACATTTTCTCTGTAACGGAAGGAGACCAGAAGGACCGGGAGATATTCTCACCTAAGAGGTAATTGAAATAATGGTCGTACCTATTATCCCCCACTTTGATAGGGTCCTTGATGGCAGATGGATCCTTTCCAAGTTTCTCTTCTGATATGGAGATCAAAACCTGAGGTTCTGTCCTGATGGCGGCAAGGACCTCCTCGCTTGCCATATCCAACTGTGATCTTACTGGTTGGACCATGATGACGGGTTTTGCCTCCAGGTCCATGGATGCCTCGAAGAGGGCTCTGGAGATCCTGGATACATCCTTTGAGGGATTTGTAATTATGAGGATCCTTTCATCTTTCTTGATCTGCATCACATCGTTCACAGCTACTCTTGCAGCCTTCATAAGATCCTCGGAGAGGACCTCGGATACGTCTTCCGTCACTGATATTCCTCCGTTTTCTTGCTAATAAATAGTTGTAATGGGGAAAAAGGTTTTCCATTTTTTGGCGGAACGGGGAAAGGACCCCTTTACTTTTTAAAAACACCCTTGAGGACCTTGATATATCATTTTCCAGGTCCTTATTTGGTGGTTTCGGGAAACGATCTCAAAGTCTTTTTCTTTCTCTCACCTTCTGAAACAAGAAATTCCTTTCATGATTCACCTCTCTTACTATCTTCGTGAATCGACATTACAGTGGAGGAGGAATATGGGGAATTTACAAAGATATAAGAATCATAATTATTAATGGCTCAAATGGAGATATAATTGAAGAAACTAAATATGTCGGGGGAGAAGAAGTAGAGATCTAAAGATTCCACTAATTTTTCAAAAACCTTTTCCCAATCAGTTATTGAATAAAGGAAATATGTTCTCAACTGAAATCAATTTTATTAATGGAAGTAGAAGATATTTCCTTTCTTGGCGATTCCAGTAACGACTTCGCATCATATCACTTTTTCCTCTTCGTGATTGACACCAATATAAAGGTAAATATCAAAACTATTAGGATAAATAAAGTAAAAGAAAGAGCAGATGTTGACTTAGAATCCTCTTCCTCATCTTCATCAATCAGTGATGGATTCAAAGGACCACTTTCAATTCGGTCCACTGATGGATTACCATATTCATAGTATAATTCATATGCAACCCTTGCAGGAACAGAATTGTTGTTCTCGAAAACAATGTAATATGGTAGTTCCCAGACAACTACTGTTCCTCCTCCTCCATAAGATGAACCTATCTTTGAATCATATTCTAATACTGGATCCTCTGAGTGTTCATATGGTACTCCAGTTTTTATTGAACGATACTTATCATACATAATTCCTGTCATTTCAATAATGGTCACTCTCTCGTCTGATTCAGAGGTCAAAAACATTGACGTAGGTTCATTATTCGTAATCTTTACTGCTGCAAACTCACCAGGATTAACTACTATTGGATTTGGATTTATCTTTTTCGAAGCATTTTCAAATACATTTGAAACTGACAATCCATTAAAGGTTCTGTAACAGCGATTTTCTGAGACATTCATATCTAAAATTAATGGGTTGAAGAATTCATCATCTGTTCTTAGGGAATAGATACCTTCTTCTAGCGATAAATTCAACCATCCATTATTAGCTGTTTGATATAAAGTCTGATTGCCCATATCACCTGTAATGGTTACTTTTAAATTATCTACGGGGTATCTCACGTCTTGATTGTAAAATAGGACCATTACATTATGCTTGTATCTTATAATCTCAATATCCATTTTCTTCTCTTCGAAAGCATTGATCTCAACTTCTGTTGATTTGAACTCATGGATTGGCCCTTGAACCTCCAAACAAAAATTCCCAAATGAGCCTATACTGATCTCATATGATCCATTTGATTCAGTCTCGTAATAATGATATATGTCCCTGGTATAATTCCTTATCATTACTAAGGCATTCTCAACCGGTTGTCCAGTTTCTGCATCCGTTACCACACCCTTAATGATAGTTTTGAAGACGAGATCTGCATCGACTTGATTGTTCGATGGGATTCCAGATATGATTAATACCAATGCAAAACAAATGAGACCCACCTTCCTCTTCATAATATTAGATTCATTGATTAATTATTAAAATATTTGGAATCTTGACCGAAAAAAGATAGGATCTATCTTTAGTAGACAAATTTCATATACTGTATATCATCAATTTTTTTTCTCAACTATGTCGAAGTGTATTGTTCCTCTTTGCGCTCATCCTGGAATTGCCTATTGTGTCGAGAATGGGAATATCTTGATGGTTCCTTTGAAGGAATTCCTGTGTATCCGTTGAGGATCATCCGTCCAGAAGGAACCTCCACAGTGATTTCACCTCGATATCCTCGGGTCCTTCTTCTTCTCCTGTCCAGGTTATTATTGTTTTCCTTATTTCAGGACCACTCTCTTGGAATTTTTTAAACGGGATGATCTCGCGGTCGATGTTTTCGGCATTTAATGTCTGTGTTACCTGGATCAATTCCATCGGTCCTTTATTGTTGGTTAACACGAAATCGATCTCGTAACCATTGATCCTCCAGTAGAATATCTTCATGGAAGTATACCTTGAGTTTCTTCTCATCAGTTCAACGAAAACACAATTTTCCATCTCACGTCCTATCTGTGGTCCTGATATATTGGATGCAAGGCCCGTGTCGGGAAGATAAACCTTGGGAATTGAAAGATCGGAGGTCCTTCCTGATCTGGAATATTTACCAAGCGGCATTGCGAATCCCGCATCTTCCAAAAAGGATAGATACTGATAGAAAGTTTTCTTTGCCCCCTCATATCTCATCGATGTCCAGGTATTGTACACTTTGTTTATTGAAAGTTCCTTTGAATAGGATGATATGATATTTCTTATCAGGAACCGCAGGAGACCGAGATTAGAGATGCCATACCTCTCAACAAGGTCTTTGTAAATCACGAGGTCAACGTAATCCTCATAGAATCTGTGTCTAGATCCGGGGTCTTTCAGGATGCCAGGGAACGATCCGTCGTTAAGGTATTCCTCCAGTGTTCTCCGTATTGAGATCACATCCATTGTTCCTGGATGTTTCGGGACCTCGATCCCTTTGAAGGAAAGGTACTCCCTGAATGATAACGGGTAAAGGGCCTGTTTCAGGGACCTTCCCCTGAGCGAGGTGTCTATCTCACTTGCAAGCAATTTCGAGCTGGAACCTGTGAGAAATATAAAGAACCGCTTCTTCTCGTAGAGTGATATCACGGCCTTCTCCCATCCGTCTATCCTCTGCGGTTCATCAAGGATCACGGTTTCAGGTTCCCTTCCGAATATCTCATGGAAGGTGGCCACTGAATCGAAAATATCCTTAGAGGTCCAGTCACTGAGTTGAATGTCATCGAAATTCAGATATAGGATCCGATCCAAGTCCAGGTTCCTCACCATGTCCAGGAATGCATACGATTTCCCAGCCCTCCTAGGTCCGTATATTACCTGTATGAATTCCCTGGAAGGAGATAGTTCGATCTCCCTTTTCCTGATATCCAGTTGTGATATATCATTGCGTTTATCCACGATATATCTCTCGAGGGCTTCTATTTCGGGCATATGTGGTCATAAGGAACTACATAACTTAAAAATATTATGTCATCAATGACGCAATAATCGAAGAATATGTGGTCGTGGAGGGGCACATAAAAGATAGAAGAATATTTTTCCAATGAAACTTGAATCATAATTCCTTGAGATCAGATGCTCATGCGTTCATTTAACATTCAACCAAGTTGATCCATTGTTCCTCATTTGAAATGGAAAGGGGGATATACCGATGCCCTGTTCATTATCGATCAAGCAGAGGATAAAAATGAAAAGGATCTACAATATCAAAAAGTATTCATTTTTAATTGAATTAATCCACATTCTTATCCTGACATTCACTATCTTTCTGTTACTTGCTGTAGTTGCTCTGCCATTGATACTGATATTCGGTATCATCTCACCTGCTAGTCTGTTCGCAATAATTGGAGTTTCATGCTGCGGTCTGGTATCGTTCATAGTTGTCCTCATAATTTTTTTTATAGTCTTCCTCTACATCAAACCAGCCACCATATGGACCGTTTTGGATACAGTGATAGAGTTGATCACAACCATCAGAGAGGTCCTCATAACTCCCTATTTGTTCATTGTAACAAAAAGATCGGTTAAGGTGAAGAAGGTATTCAGTAGCAAGAGATTCGGTCTCAATGACCATGATTTCTACTATTACGAATATAGTAGCAAATTGGTCATTAAGAATGGTTCGACCGTCACCTACGTCAATGTCAAAGAACAGACGGTAGATGAACTGATCAGGAATGGTGTTGTCATAATCTACAAGGATGAGGAAAGACACAATGATCCTTTAGGTACAAAGGTTTTCCAATTCCTCAGGAGACAGTTGAGGTTAAGGAAGAAAAAGGGATCAAGTTAAGGACCTATTTTAAAATAAAAAAAAGGGGGCTGTGAAATCACAGCCCCCAATGGTCTGGTGGAACCTTATCCTAATCAGGCCCTTTTCCTCTTTGCGAATCCCACAAGCAGGACCGCAATGATGATGAGGGACATCATGGCAAGCACCGGTTCAAAGCCCGGTATCGAGAAACCACGCTGACGAATATATAATGAGTAATCCGCGATATCCGAAATATCACCTAAACTTTCTGCCTGTGCCGAAACAATCCTCAACCTGATGGTGTCCACCTTGTTCTTCCAGACATTCCACTCTACGGGAGTCGTTACAGACACCGTAAGGACCTTTTCCTGCTTCTCCGGGACAGAGAACTTGTCCTGTGAGAGCTGTATGGTCCATCCCATGTCAGCAAGCTTGTCCAGGTTCGTTATCTCAACCCTTAGCCTATCAGCAGAGTTACCCTCGTTTATCAGCCTTATCTGAAATCCAAGAGAGGACCCTGGACCTACCTGAACGTAGGGCTTCTCACATCCTATTGAGAATTGGTAGTACTGCTTGACAACGATAATGGCTGTAGCAGGATCGATGGACCCTCCGAGGGATCCCGGGCTGTATCTCCATTTCCCCGATACAGAGAGCTGACCCTGCGTCTTCTGCGAGGTCTCAACAGGGACCTGAACGGAAAGAGTGAAGCTCTGCTGTTTCGAAGCTTTGCTGAAGATCAGTGAGGGAGGAACGGAAACCGCCCAGCCACCAGCATCTGCCATCAAGGTGACCACAAGGTATTGGATATTCGGTGACCATGGAATAGTGGCCGTCACCTGTCCGGTGAAGGTGACCACTCCATCCTGTCCGGGAGCAACGTAAGCTGTCTGTTTGGTCTGTGCAAGTTCTATCCTGACGGCAGGAGCACCCACCGCATCGGCCTCATCCTTCTCCTTGGGAAGATAAATAAAGAGCGACCCAAGCATCAGGACCATTACCAGGAAGATGCTTACTCTGAAAGCATTTTTTCCGATCATTTGGTTCCACCTCCGTGGGGTATAGCCAGTTTAGTGAGATACACTTTGCTGGACTTCGTTCCCAACGGGCCTTATATCCCGTTCTGGGATATAAAAGGTAAGCTGAACTAAGATGACGCCGATATATAACTATATCTGTTGACACCGTGAAAATCACTGCCCGCTTTTGCTCCTGGATTTCCAGGCTCTTGGATATGTGCCAGTCTCCATCAGGACCCTGGAAGGAGATGCAGCCTGACCCTTGCCGGACCTCATCATCTTGACAGTGTCCAGATCTGCAGTACCGAGGGCAACAAGCTCTCCCTTTTGTGTAAGGATCGAAATGGTATCTCCCTGCTTGATACCGTTCTCGACACCAGCAAGACCGGGCAATCCTATAGGAGCCCCGTGGCATACCGCATCAACAGCCGAATCCTTTAGAACGATCGCCTTTAGATGTGATACAAGTTCCTCTGCGGGCCTGACGACCTTTCTGAAAAGGGTCTCATCTCCTTCCCTGCATAATTCCCATGCATCCCTCAGTTCCTGAAGTGTAACGGATCGGTCCTCCCGGATCTTTCCGGACCGGGTCCTTCTCAGCTCGGTCATATTTGCCCCAACTCCCAGTACTTCTCCCATATCGTGGAGCAATGTTCTGATGTAGGTTCCAGACTCGCAACCGATCAGAATGAGATGATCGTTCCCTTCGGTTTCAAGGAGCTTGATGTATTCCATGGTCCTTGTCCGAAGACCCCTTTTAACTGCGGACCTTACAGGGACCATCTGGTATATCTCACCTGTAAAGTCCAATAGAACACCTTGGAGGCTTTCTTTACTCACAGGAGAGTGAAGATGCATGATCGTGATGTACTCCTTCCCCCCGCTCAGAGTTGTATCGAGAAGCTTTGCCGAATCCCCTAACGCTACTGGAAGGACACCCGTGGTATTCGGATCGAGTGTCCCGTGATGACCGGCCTTTTCAATTCCCAGAATACCTTTGATCCATGAAACCACCTGATGACTGGTTGGTCCTCTAGGCTTGTCAATGACAACCATCCCCTTCTTGAGAAGGTCCTCAATGCTCCTTTCCCAAGGGGAGACTCCATATCTCGGATCCTCTTTGATCTCTTCAAGGACGTTCATTCCTTCCCTTTTTAGAGGAGCTTCCATGTTCTGTCCTATGTTTATTTGGGTATTAAAATCGACCGTCCTCTGGCCGTCTTCCTCAATTTCCTCATCAGGAGGTCGGACCTCTCTATGATATCATCGAAGATCGGTATCAGATCCTCTCCGCTATTAGACCTTGCAAGTTCTTTTTTCAACTTACTGGACATCTCAAAGAACAAAGAAGGATCATTTCTAAAGCTTTCCTCGGATCGTTCCAGTATCCTATATGTATCTCTCCTGGTTTCTGCCTTTGATCCCTTGAAAAGAGAGAGTATCTCTGTATAGGAATCAAGTGCCTCTACAATCGGGCCGGAATAACCCCTTTGCTCGTTCTTAGAAAGGATTATTTCCCCCGAGAAACCTGGTAATATCCTCCCGGACAGACCTTTGAAACATCTTTTCTCCCAAAGGGAACACGGCCCACTGCAGGTAGAACAATCAACAAGAACGGTCCCTTCACGATAGATCATCGGGCCAATACATTCTCTGTTATCTTTTCGAAAGTTACTGAAGATCTCTAACAAGCACTAACCCTCATTTAAGAAATGCCAGATTATTTAATTTAAGGTTTTCTTCTTTTTCTCGGAGGAAGAGAAGATATCCTCATCATCCAGAAGTTCATCTATGTTTTCCAGGGCCTCGTAGAGAACCTCCTTGGGATCGTTCTTTTTAAGTCCCAGGTCCATACCTTCAAGATCGGGATCGATATTGACGACCTCTGAACTTTCCTTGTGATTCTTCCTGATAATTTTCCTCTTTACAAGACGGACCTTTTTCTTTGGAGTAACATTATTCTTGTTCGAAGATGATCTATCATTTTCAATCACCTTATCAACCTTTGGTTGCTTCCTGATCCTTCTTTTAACCATTCTCTTCACCGCAAGCTTTGTCTTAGGGATCTCCTCTTTCACCTCTTCCATCTCCTCCAGTTCGGGAGGTGTCAGGACAAGATCATCCTCATTTTTGTGATCGGTGCTAACGTTCGATTTTTTCGTCTTTTCAACCTCGGCCGGAGGCAAGAGAATAGGATTTGATTCCTTCAGGAGGGCCCGGGACCTTGATATCTTCAATCTCGATTCCTTCTGGAATTATCATATTATCCTTTATCTGGAACGGAAGCGGATTGGCATCGAAGTCAACACCCGAAAGCGACCTGATGACCATCTCCCTTTGGAACTTGCCCTTTACTATTTCCTTGTTAATCTCAAGAGTTCCGTCGAATATCTCCTGGATCCTAGATTCAAGGTCTTTGTTGAGAGAATCCTTTTCCAACAGGAAGATGGATGCCATCTCGTCATCCTTGAACTTAGCTCTGAGCCTCTGAATGAAGTTGTATACTTGGTTGAACTCGAAGATGTTTGTAGCAGGACCTATTATGTGGACTATCCCGACCTTTGTGTTGGAATATGTAAGTTCTCTCAGACCCTTGTTGATAGCTATTCCAAGATTTGAAAGGATCTTGGATGATTTTAGAGCATGACCGTCCCTTTCAACCCCTATGATCCTCTCCCCTCTCCAGCTGAACCAATCGACGATCCTGAACCTTCCTCCTTCTTCGAGCTCATCGGGGTCCAGTCCGTTCGACCTGAGGAGCATCCTGATAGATCTTGGTGGTTCCTTGGAAAGCACCATTAAAGCCGAGGATCCGTTGTTCAAACCTTTGTTCAGGAGGCTGGAGATGAATATATCTCTCTCGATCCCGGATGGGGATATTAGCAGGATAGAAGATCCTTTTGGTATTCCTCCCCCCATTCTCTTGTCAAGGACCTCAACTCCGGTAGAGACCTTCATGTTGAGGGCACCGTCCAAGATATCCTCCTGGAGATGATATTTCTCTAGAAGTTCATCCTTGCCGTCAAAATAGTACCGGAATACTCTTGAGGCCTTCTTTACTGCCTCCTCTTTTCCCAGGAGGAATGTGGAAAGACCTACCATGGAGTTGAAGAGGGCTGCAAGAGCCCTCCTGACATCCTCATTTTCAGCGGATGACCATCTATCCTTGTCGATCTTAATGGAATTATCCTTGGAAAGTACTACATACTTCAGAAGTGTGAACTTCTCTCTCATTATTGAGAGTTTGAGCTTGAAGGCTGATAGGTCAGTATGTGTGGATAGGTCCTTGAGATAGGCCTGGATGACCTCCTGGAACAGGTTGATGATCTCCTCATGATCGGAAGTACCTTCTCCCTTCTCCATAGCCTCTATCAGGGCTGTCTTGAAGGGTTCAGGTATATGTTCCAGCAGGACCTCCCTCCCCCTCACCTCGGTTGACAGCTCCAATATCTCATCCCTCATTGCTGAGGATATGATATCCCTTGCCAGCTCCTCACCGATCAATGAGGATATGAAATCCAGGGATTTCTGTAAGAAGGATGAGAGGACCTTCAAGGAAGATTCCTCATCCTTTAGATTGTTGACGACCTCTCCATTATCGGTAATTGAGAACTTGACAAGCTTTGGATTCTCGATCCTGGCCCTCTCAAGTATTATCCTGAATGTGGATATTTCGAGTCTGAACTGACCTATCTCTGGTGATGTCATCTTTCGGATGAAGCTCGAAATGAGCTTTCCATAGGTCAGTAGGTCAGTCATCTGTTTTCACCAATCGTTCTTATCCTATCACTTCGTCTGGAGATACCTCGATCCCATTGTCCATTATCAGAAAAGGATGTTTGAGGGGGTCGTGCTTGGTGAACCTCATCTTCTTGACGGTCAGGGTCCTTCTGTATTCCCCTGCTGTGGATTCATAGTCCATTTTTACAAGGGAGTCCGCTATGAACTCTTCTATACCGTACCTTGTATCGCCTTCACCTGTAACTTCAGAGATAATGATCGAAGTGATCCCGGATTCCTTCAGGAACCTTGAGAACTTGAAGAGCTCCCTTCTGAGCAATTCATTCGATTTGTAGTATACACCCACAGCTGTCACAGAATCCAGGACCAATCTTGTGGCTCCACTGAAGGTTATATGGTTCTTCAGGAAGTCCTGCAATGTCTCAAAACTAGCTAGACCCCATTCCAGTTCCTCGGAAGATGAGCATTCGATCCTCATTTTTCCCAGGTCGATCAGGTAAGCTTTACCCTCTTTCTCAAGGCTCTCCAGGTCCATTCCGTATGATCTAGCAGCCCTGAGAATGGATTCCCTGCTCTCCTCGAGTGTCAGGTATATGCTCGTTTCGTCATCGATTTTTGCACCATTGTGGACAAAGTGGATTCCGAAAAGTGATTTTGCGCTGCCCGGCGGTCCTGTTATCAGGTTTATTGTGCCTTCCGGGAAACCGTCACCTATGAGTTCGTCCAGACCCGGAATGTGTGTTGCCTTCCTATCTTCCATGGGAATTTGCCTCCTTGTAATGATCGTCTAAAAGATCTTCTGAATTTGGACCTAAGGTCCTCGGTCCTGTCGTTTCCTATGAGAAGGGATGCCTCCTCAAGGATCGAATCGGATACCATTTCAGCAGTTTCAGCTGTTAGATCATTTCCAACTGGAACCATATGCTCGAACTGTCGTTTGACAATGAACTTTGATAGTACACCAATATAGGTTGCCAGACCTTCCTCGAACCTGACCAGCAGAGGAGGGAATGCATCTCCTTGGGCATCTGGTCTGACAGGGTGAGCAATTGTGCTCATTCCTCCATCACCTCCCCCACACTCTCGATCAGGACATCCACTTTTTCAGCAAGGAGGATCTTCTTAGCGCACAACCTTAATAGATTTGATGCCATTGCTTCTCCTCCTATCTTTCTCAGGGAACTGTATAATCCTATCAGCTCCTTGAAAGGATCACCGTTGCTATGGATGCCATCAAGAACTGCTGTCCTCCCAAGGATCATGGATGCCATATCCCTCATTTCTTTGTTGATGTCCTCCAGATATCTTTTCTCGATATTGGATTCCATCTTCAATTTGTATTTACCCCAACCAACCCTTTCTATCAGACCTTCAGAACGGAGCCTGCTTACTATTGATGTGACCAGTTGGAGGTCCATGTTCAGCTCAGAGGAGATATCCTTTGGAGAAACAAGGTCAAGGGGCCTGGAGGTGAAGATGGAGGCTATCTTGTCCGTTTTGGACTCCTTCATGCTTCCCCTTTTAGACCTTTTCATCTTCACACCTTGACCATCGAATAGTCTTATAGTCAATCAGCCCAGCCCCATATATATAACAGTTTTGTGATATTTATCAATAGAGAACTTTAACAGACCGCATAGGTTAATAGCCATCATAATATTCCAAGAAGGTTCAGATGGATGAAAAAGGGAAAACCGAGGCGGAGATAATTGAGGTCGTCAATGGTCTTAAAGAACTTGATGTACCATTTTCTTCAGGTAGGATCTTCGGGTCCATGTGCACGACACCACATCCTCTTGCTGTTAAGGTAAACGCGATGATGAGCGAAGCGAACCTGGGTAATCCGGGTCTGTATCCGGGAACCCTTGAGATGGAGAGGAGGGTTGTGGAAAACCTCGGTTCCCTTCTTCATTTGGAAAATGCATACGGTCATGTCCTTTCGGGGGGAACTGAGGCAAATATCACAGCACTTTATAGGGCGAAGAGCATGACAGGAGGGAAGAAGGTCCTTTTCCCAAGATCAGCACACTTTTCGGTCCTAAAGGCCTTGAAACTCCTTGACCTGGAACCCGTTCCTATCGACCTGCAGGAGGATTATTCGATATCACTTGACCATCTGGAGTCCTCTCTAACAGATGATATTGCTTGTGTCCTGACCGTTGCTGGTTCCACAGAGCTCGGATCTTTGGACCGTATCAAGAAGGTGTCCGAGATAATTGGTGATGTTCCCCTTCATGTCGATGCTGCCTTCGGTGGATTCGTAATTCCATTCCTGGAGGAGATGGGAAAGCTGCCGGATGAATTTCAACAATGGGATTTCCGTGTGAATGGGGTAACTACCCTTTCCTTGGACCCACACAAGATGGGAGGATCCACGATCCCTGCCGGGTGTCTCCTTTTCAGAGAAGAATATCCTCTAAAGTACCTTGCGGTAAGTTCACCATATCTCACCAGTTCCAAGGCTTATACATTGGCAGGGACAAGGGAATCCGGTGCGGTATGCGGGGCTTATTCGGTAATGGAGCTCCTTGGCAGGTCCGGTTACAGGGAAAGGGTCTGGTCATGCATGGAGAATACATACTATATGAGAGATGAATTGAAGAAAATGGGATTGGAGATCGTTAAAGGAACCCTTGATGAACATTATAGCGGTCCACCATCATGATCCCGAATTGGTCCAGAAGATGATGCAGAAAAGGGGATATTACATCTCCAGGGTCAAGGAACCCTCGGCTCTAAGATTCGTTGTAATGCCCCACGTTACAAGGGATGCTATTGACGGGATACTTCCTGTTCTGGAAGATGTCCTTAGAAAGGAATGATCACTGCCTTTTCTCCCATTTCTCCAGTTCCAGGACCTCGGATAGGGTGGATCCTCTCTGTATCTCTTCCCTGATCCTGCTCTCCCTCTCTTTTACATCGAGAGCCCTGTTGGCTATCTCAACGGCCCTTCCTTTGGGTATTACCATGATCCCTGAATCGTCTGCAATTATCCAGTCCCCTGGTCTCACTTCGATACCCCCGCATTCGATGTCGACCTGAAGTTCACCGAATCCTTTTGGTTCCCCTGCGTTGGGAGCTAAGGTCCTGGAGAATACTGGAACATCCATCTCCATGATATCATCAATATCTCTTGCAGCGCCATCTAGGATCACTCCTGAGATACCTCTCATCTTGCAGGACCATGTGGCAAGTTCCCCCCAGGGACTGATATGTCTCGACCCTGCATCAATGACCAGAACATCGCCCGGTCTGGCCTTCTCGATGGCCTCCACTGTCTTTGCCCAATCTCCGTCTATCGTCCTGCATGTAAAAGCAGGGCCAACGCATTTCATACCGGATTTCACAGGTCTGATACCTCTCATCGCACCCTTTTTATGCATCGCATCGGCAACATTGGGAGCAGAGACCTCCAGGAGAGCTTTCCTTATGCCTTCTTCATCAGTATAACGCTTGTATCTACTGGTCTCGATCTTCTCACCTGTCTCCATTGCACGTTTGATGTTGGATGTAGCTTCTATAACATTAGGGCTTTTTGTGATCGCCCCTCCCACGATAATTATTGAAGCACCGGCTTTGATCATATCTGCAGCCGATTCAGATGTGATCCCCCCTGCAACTGCGATTGGCAGAGATGTATGAGAGGAGAGGTTCTTCAACTCTTCAGGGAATGTCATTCCCAACATCTGGTCATCAATGGAAACATGCACGCAGAGCAAGTCCACTCCCATCTCCTCCAACTCTTTGGCCCTTGCAACTTTGTCCTCAACGCCCATGAGGTCGACCATGATCCTGCACCCGTACTTGCTACCAGACCTCACAGCTTCCAGAATGGTGCCGTTGTCAGTAACTCCCATTATGGTATTCACGGTTGCTCCGGCCCTTGCAACCATCTCAGTCTCGAAACCACCTGTGTCCATGGTCTTCATATCGGCAATAATGGTCCTCCCAGGGAACTCGGACCTCAGTTTCCTGATGATCTCCATCCCCTCGCTCTTGATCAATGGTGTGCCTGCCTCTATCCAGTCAGTTCCTCCTTCTACAGCTTCTCTGGCGATCTGAATCGATCTGCCTCCTTGGATAAGGTCAAGAGCTACCTGGAGTACTGGGAATTCAGGATCCATGGGGTCCGAATGGAAAAGCAGACTATTTCAAACCATCTGATGGGGGAATCAGTTAAAATGTACCTCCGCATAGTGGAAAAGAGGTCGATGGAATGAGGAACATATTCAGGGCATACGATATTCGTGGGATCTGGGGATCGGACCTCGATCCACAGGGCTGTATTGACATTGGAAGGGGAATGGGGGCCTTCCTCAAAGAGGACCTCCATTTTGGAAAGGTGGTATTGGGTTATGATGTCAGGACCACCTCTCCCTCGTTCCATGGAGCTTTAGTGTCAGGTCTGCTTTCATCCGGGATCGATGTCAACTCTGTGGGCAGATGTGGTTTTGGGGTCGCTATGTTCGCTGGTTCTCATTCAGGGGCAGATGCATCGCTGTTCATCACCGCTTCACATCTGGAACCTGAATGGAACGGTCTCAAAGCCTATTTCGGAGATGGTGTAGGTTTTCCTGAAGACCATATAATGGCAGTCAGGGACAGGGTCCTTGAACGAAGGTTCGTCGATGTGGATTGGAAGGACATGGGGACCTACACCCAGGAGGATTACCTTGAGCGGTATGTTGATTTTTGGACCTCAAGGTACTCCGGTCATTTCCTTGACAGGAAGCCTAAGATAGCCGTAGATTGCGGGGGAGGGGCTATGACACTGAGCGCTCCATTCGTTCTGAGTTCGGTGGGAGCGGAGTTAGAGCTTGTCAATGGAGAACCGGACCCCTTCTTTAGTGGAAGGCCATCCGAACCAAAACCTAAGAATCTGGGAGAGTTAAAGGATCGTGTCCTTGATATGGGATTGGATTTCGGCATTGCATTTGACGGGGATGGCGACCGAGCAGTGGTTGTTGATGATAAGGGGACATTCCTTTCAACGGACAGATTGGGAATACTCATAGCCTCCTCCCTTATTGAAAGGGATGGTGGAGGATTGATACTGGCCAATGTAGAATCATCCATGGCCGTTGAGGATGTCCTCATACCAATGGGGGCCAGGGTAAAGAGGATCAAGGTAGGTCATACGTTCCTAACCCTGGAAGCAAAGCAGTATGGGGCAGTCTTCGGAGTTGAGAAATCCGGTCACCTCATCGTCCCGGAACATGTCCTTTTTGACGATGCGATCGTAGCACCCTTGGAATTGATGAGAATTCTTGCCCAAAATGGCAGGAAGCTCTCCGAGATGGCCTCCGAGATCCCACAATATCATTCAGAATCAATGACGTTCAATTGTTCGGACGATAGGAAGTTCGAAGTTGTTGAAGATTTGAAAAAGCAACTGTCCATAAGCGAAGAGAGGGTCAATGTTATGGATGGGGTCAGGGTGGATATGGAGGAGGGCTGGGTCCTCATAAGATGTTCCAATACTTCTCCTGTAATAAGAATGACAGTTGAGGCCCGATCAACAAATTCACTAGAAATGATAGTTAATAGATATTCAAAGTTGATAGCAGAGGCCATCGAAAGGATGGATAACTAGAACAGACTGTGCCTTTCTCTGTTCTGTTAGGTTTTTGATGTTGATAAGGACGGCCTCCATCATCTGCCTGTACCTTTTCCTCTCGCTCATCTTCCATTTAAGATTGAAACCCATGGATTCTATCCTGTGTTCGAAGGAACAAGTGATTAGTGTCCCGTATGGTCTGGTCTCTACGGAGAACTTCAGGATCCCGAACATAGGTCCATCTACGACCTCAAGTTCTATGAATTCTCCATGATGCATAACCTTGATCTTGAGTTTGAGTGGTTCTTTCATTCCCTTTGGAAAGAGATCAATAGTTTGGCCCAATCTCATCCTGGGATCATTGGGAAATGTCAGGGTCCCAATAGTCGTCTGACCCCACATTTGGGCCATTTCCATTTCCGTCAGTACAGAATATACCTCCTGAGGAGTAGCGAGCACCTCTTCTATATTCTCCTCTTTACCAACGGAAGCCAAAGACTGTCACCCCACAGAGAAATCCCATTTTTCAAATGGGTCAATGTCATTATACGTAAAAAACATTTGCGCGAACAACATCCAGAGAAAATAGTTGTGCACGCAACTATTATATATGGACCCGGCATACGCTTGCAACCATATGGGATCCGATCCTGCGGCCACGAAGACATTCGGCCGATATATATCACGCCTGAATGTTCACAAGAACATTTACCTCAGCCGTGCCCTTGAACCTTACGGTCTTGGTTCGGGACAGTATATTTTCCTTCTATATCTCTACAGGATGGAGGGAGCCTCCCAGGATGAACTCACCGAAAAATTGATGGTGGACAAAGGGACCACCGCAAGGGCCGTGAAGAAACTGGAGATAGAGGGATATGTCACAAGGACCAGGGACGAGGAGGATCGTAGGGTCCACCATCTTCATGTCACTGCCAAGGGTCTCAAGTTCAAACCGCTGTTAAAGACCATACTTTCTGAGTGGACTTCGGGATTGACCAGAGGCCTTTTGGAGGATGAGAAGGAGAATTTACTTGATCTTCTCTCGAAACTTGAAAGGAATGCGGAGGAGATGATTTGAGAGGCCAGACCCAAGGTGTTAAGACCCTTCTGGGAAACCCCCGGAAGGCCATAATCAAACTATCGATCCCCATGATAATCGCGATGTCGGTGCAGACTATATACAACCTGGCAGATGCTATTTGGGTCTCAGGACTTGGGGCGGACTCTCTATCCGCTGTTGGGTTCGTATTTCCATTCTTCTTCTTGATAATGGCTCTCTCGACCGGGATCGGTGTTGGGGGCGGTGCTGCAATTTCGAGAAGGATCGGTGGTCGTGATAAGGAAGGAGCTGACAATGTTGCCGACCATATGATTATTTTGATGTTGTTGATCGCAGTCCTATTTTCCATCCCGATTTACATATTCCTTCCCGAGATCTTCAACTTATTTCAGGCTGGAGAAGTTGCTCCATTGGCGGTGAGCTACGGAAGGGTAATAGTCGGTTTCTCTCTGATCATATTCTTCACGAACATAGCAAATGCCATACTCAGGGCCGAAGGTGATACGAAAAGGGCCATGTATGCAATGGTTCTCGGTTCTGCCCTAAACATTGTTATAGACCCCCTTTTGATCTATGACGACTTCATGATAGGCCGTGTTCTATCTGGATTGGGTCTCCCGGTTTCAAGAAGTCTATCTATCCCATTGTTTGGTTTGGGCATCTCTGGAGCAGCATGGGCCACAATGATATCCTTCGGTGTGACCGGACTACTTCTCTTCTATTGGCTTTTTTTCAGGAAGAATACCTTCGTTACGTTCGGTCTTAGTAAGTTCAAACCCAGTTTGAATATTCTGAAGGACATCATGAGGGTAGGTGTTCCAGCATCCCTTATGCAGATGTCCATGGCCATCAATATGATGGTCCTGAACGTTGTAGTTGTAACAGTTGGAGGTACCGATGGGGTCGCTATTTTCTCCACCGGATGGAGGATAGTATCCATGGCAACCCTTCCCATGATGGGAATAGCAACTGCGGTCGTATCAGTGGCTGGCGCTGCATTCGGTGCTGGAAAGTACCACAAGATTCGGTTCGTCCACAGTTATGCGATCAAGTTCGGTCTGATGATAGAGATACCGATCTCCATCATCGTCTTTGCTCTTGCTGACTTCATAGTGCTTGCTTTCACATGGTCCAGTGGTTCAGTGCATCTCAGAGGTGACCTCGTGATCTTCCTAAGGATTTTCGTTCTTATGAACTTCATGATTGGTTTCGGCATGCTTTCCGGTGCTACATTCCAGGCCATAGGAAAAGGATTCAATTCACTATTTGTTACCCTTATCAGGACAGTAGTCCTTGCCTTGACATTTTCCATACTCTTTGGCATTGTCTTTGACTGGGGGCTCGTTGGTGTCTGGTTCGGTATCCTTCTTGGGAATGGATTGGGTGCAATGATCGGATATGCCTGGCTCAGGATCTTCTTAAGGAAACTGATCAAAAAGACCGATCGTGAGAGATCAGGACAAAGGAATCGATCTACTGAAACTGGGTAAAAATGAAGAGTTCCCTACATTTCAAGATATCAAGGGAATTGTGAAAAAGAAGCTGGAACCCTTTCCTTCTCCCTCGCTTTCTGCCCAGGAATTCCCGCCGTGAGCCTTGATGATCCCTTTGACAATTGCCAGACCAAGGCCAGTACTTCCCTCGACCCTTTTTCCAGTTCTGTAGAATCTCTCGAATATTTTTTCCAGTTCTTCCTTTTTTATTCCCCTTCCCGAATCCTTGACCTCTACTAGTGCCTCATTTCCTCTTTTCGAAGCAGAGATAGTGAAACCTTTTCCTTCAGGGGAATATCTATGTGCGTTTGAAAGGTAATTGTTGAGGACCCTCTGGATCTTGAACCTGTCAGCCCTGACCATCAACGATCGTTCCGATTCTATGGTCACGGATTGCCTCTTCTTTGCAGCTGGCCCTCTGATACCATCGGCCGATTCATCTATCAACTGCAATAGGTCAAACTCATTGGTTTCAATTGTCATAGTCCCCATATCCAACCGGGAGAGGTCCAATGTATCCATTCTCAACCTTTCAAGGGCTTTTGAGGCCCTTTCCATGTTTTTCAAAACTCTAATCAGGTTTTCATCCAGAGAGTTGAAGTAGACCTCTCCAATTAGTTCCAGATTAGCCTTGATCACTGTTATAGGCGTCCCCATATCATGAGAGAGTATCGAGATGAATTCATTCTTGATATTATCCGAATCCTTTAATCTCAGATTGGTCTGTTCGAGCTGTTTCAGAATTGATTCCTTGAGAATGTTCTCCTGTTTCAGCTGTTTATTGATGAAAATCATTTCATCTCTGACATTTTTCAACTCACTCTCTGCCTCTTTTTGTTTCGAAATGTCTCGGTAAATTCCATATACAGCTTCTAATTTTCCCTGAATAAGTATCGGGTTTCCAAGGATCGAGACATCGATCAATTTACCATCCTTGGTCATTCTCTTTGTCTCATAATAGATCGTCCCCCCTTTGTAAACCTGATTTGTCAGGTTCAAACCCTCGTTCTTTTGATCTTCAGGAACTATCAGATCATTGATGGAACGTCCATTTGCCTCAACATGGTTGTAACCGAAAAGTTCCTCGAATTTTCTGTTGATCTTAATAATCTTATCATCATGGTCTAACACGACGACGGCCTCGGGAGAGCCTTCGAATAGTTCCTCCAGGTAAATATTCTGTACTTTAAATTCCACTTCCCTTTTTTCAAGCTCCTTACTCAATCTGAGAATTTCAGTAACATCATTTCCTGAACTAACTGTAGATGTGATATTTCCCAAGTCATCCTTGAGGTAACTATTATGCCATTCTATGGTCCTGATCTTACCAGAACTTGTGATTACTTCACTTTCAATATGTTCCAATCCTGAATGCTCGCCGTTTATGATCTTCTGGAAAACAGACCTGATATCATCCCTTTTATCTTCTGGGATCACCATCTCGAACCAATCCCTTCCAAGGAGTTCCTTTTCCGAATAACCAAGGACCTGGCAGCCTTTGGGATTGATTAGCTTGATCCGACAATCATTACCTATTACAACGAATATTACAGATGCCACATCGACATATGTCTTCAATCTTGATCCTTTTTCTTTTACCCGAGACTTTGCATTTTGAAGCTCATCTCTTGATTCTTCCAATTCAGCAAATATTTCTGCAGCTTCAGCGTTTGCATTTGCCAGTGCATTGTTGAGATTGCCGATCTCCTCGTTTTTCAACTCTATCTCTGCCATTAGCTCCGAAGCATGAGCATTTGCATTGGCAAGTTCTCCATTCATACTCTCCAAAGCCTCTTTTTTTAACTCCAATTCTGCAACTAGTTCAGCAGATCTTGCAGTTACCTCTGAAAGTCTATCATTCTTCTCTTCCAATTCCACATAGAGTTCTGCAGAATCAGCACTCACATTTGCAAGTCTTTTTGAGAGGAACATGAACCGGTCTCTATCATTTTTCAAATCATCTATAATCTTCTGGATATCCTTTACCCGGGTCCTGTCGAGTACCAATCTTGTTCTCCTCGGATATATTCGAAAGTAATTTCTTAACCTCAGCGATCTTCATATCGAGGTTGAAATCCTCACCTTCAGGTTTCAATTTTGGAGGCTTTTCTTTCATTGACATCCCTGATCATTAAAAAGTGGCAACACTTGTCTCATTTCCCACCATACTTACGACTGTTGAAAGACCGGCCAGTTCTGCTTCTTTATAAAATTCCTTTGACTGTAGATTTTCTGGTATGGAGCAATAGTATTCAGTGCAGGGTGCGCATATCAACATCCTTCCTCCAAGAGAGAAGAATTGCTCAATATATTCCTCTAATGGGTCGAATCCCTTGACCATCACTCCCTTACATGCATCCTTCATCGACCAGACGGTCCCATCCATTGTCAGGAACATGGTAACTTTCTTTCCCAGCGCCATGGCAGTACAAGCCCATCCGAATGCGAGGGTTGCTGCGGCTCCACGATCCTGCTTTCCGGTTCTCAGGACAACCATCACATCTGTATCGTTTTCCATTTTTTCACCTCTGATTACTATTAAATGAACAATGTAACTTTACTTTTCAAGGAAAGGGACATGAATGATGCAACACCACACCAGTTGGTTTTTTCACCCTCTATGATGTCATCACAAGCAAGGTCGAAAAGATCCATGGTTGTATCACAGCAATGGAATACTGCCCCCAGCTCCCTAGATTGCTCTATAAGATCAGGCAGATCATCAATACCTTTCTCTTTCATTATTTTCTTCATAGCTTTCTTTCCCAATCCACCGAAGTTCATCCTCGAGAGGGGTAATTCATCGACAGAGGAAGGCATGAACAAGTTCATGATCTTGGCAGTTATCTTTTTCTTTCTTGGAGGGCAGTTACCACTTTTTAGCACGTTTGCACCCCAGAAGGTAAAGAAAAGATGCACCTCCATACCTAGAGCTAAAGCACCATTTGCGATTGTGAAGGCAGCGAATAATCGATCCCATTCACCACTGAAACAGACTATTGAGACTCTATCTTCTACTTCTTTGGAAACATATTGAGATCTTAGGATTTCGATCTGTTCTTCCAGGTCTCTTACCCTTTTCTCCATATGATCGCTTTTTAATTGGGTAGAGTGGTCTGGCATTATCATTCCTCAAGAAATGAGTATCCTTGCAGTTACGACCTTACCTTCTTTTGATAGGTCCTGAAGTGGATTCTTAGTAGTTTCACACCATGCCTTAACATCGCTTTCGAAAGCCAGATCATCCGCCTGAATAACTATAATCTGGCCTTTTTCTGACTTTCTCTTTGCTTTTGCAAGTTCTATGATGGGACGAGGGCACTTCACACCTTTTGCATCGATATTGATAATATTTTCTGGCATTTTTTCACCTTTATTGGAATCATTTCAAACTTGTACAATCAATTACCTAATAGTCCCTAATATGACCATCCAGGCAGTGAATATATAATGGTTCTTTCACTATTTCAAAGAATGATAACTTTGAGATCTCGAATATTAAAGAAAATATAAATTTTGAAATGTTTATTGGATTACATCAGAAAAAAATATATCGGTCAAGATGTATGTGACTTCCATTAGAAAATTCAATTTTCTATGCTCTTTGGTGGGTTTTTATGTTAGGAATGGAGAAAAGGAATTGTATTCCATTAATCTTGAAAGCAAGGTCTTTGGGTGTTGTCATAATGATGGTCCTTACATCATTTTTCATACTTGTTTCAATCAACGATGCTGGATCAGTTGCCCTTGAAGACATGGTTGTTCATTATCGATTCAACGAAGGTTCAGGTCAGGTCCTATCGGATTCTAGTGGAAACGGCTGGGATGCAATGATGGGTATAGATGGACAAGAGGATGAGAGGGATCCAAGATGGGGACAGGGAGTGAACGGGACCTGTTTGGATTTCGATGGAGTGGAGGACCTTATTA
This sequence comes from uncultured Thermoplasmatales archaeon, assembly GCA_963807965.1. GTDB lineage: Archaea > Thermoplasmatota > Penumbrarchaeia > Penumbrarchaeales > Penumbrarchaeaceae > Penumbrarchaeum. The sequence goes on along the minus strand of CAWEDU010000019.1, from coordinate 2,851 downwards.
TCTGCAACCCATTCGATATGCCATTGATGAGTTTACCATCGCATTCTGGGTTAAGATCAGGGGATGGTGACAGAAGGTCATTCCCTTTTCTTATGCTGTTGATGGAGAGGATAATGAGGTTCTTATCTACATTGATGACAGTATATGACAATTGAGATGGATTACCCCAATTTTCTCTGTGGTAGGGATATTAGGGATGGAGATTGGCATCATCTTGCATTATCATGGAGAAGTTCGATGGACAAATAGTCTTTATGTTGATGGAATTCAGGAAGATTCCGGTACAATAGCTTCGGGTGTAACTGTTGAAAAGGAAGGTTCTCTTGTCCTCGGCTATGAACAGGATGACGTTGGTGGTGGGTTTGAAAGTTACCAAGGTTTGATCGGATCCATTGATGAGTTGATCATTACAGATACATTCATGAACGCTTCTTCAATAATATCATTGTATCATGAATACAAACTATCCCCTTCAGGTTTGATAATTCTGCCTGGAAGTGAATTCATAGACCTATCATGGGATCCTGTCGATGATCCCGAGTTCGATCACTACAATATTTACAGGGTCGATCCGGTCAAGGTCCATAACGGTCTAATTGGGATGTATTACAACAATAGCAATCTGACAGATCTGATCGGTGTGAGGGTCGATGGTCCGATCGATTTCGATTGGGAGAGTGGATCACCCATGGATGGTGTGGATGATAATACATTCTCCATCACATGGAATGGATATCTGAAAGTGGATCATCCTGGTGGTTACGATCTCTTCATCACTTCCGATGATGGTGCCAGATTATGGGTGGATGGAGACCTGATCATTGATGATTGGAATAACCATGCCTCGTCGGAGAATGAAGCCAGTATTTCCCTTGATCGTGGATTCCATAGGATCAGGCTTGATTATTTCGATAATTCACTTTATGCAAATATAAAAATGGAGGTCGATGGTCCTTCCTTCCCCAGGATGACAATACCAGGATCCTCCCTTTTCAGTTTCAATATAACTGATATGGAGAAGATCGGGACCTCAACTTCCACTAACTTCAGGGATTCATCCCTGGGATCTGAAAATTCATATTTCTACCAGGTCACCTATTCGACTGGAGGCGGAGATGAGAGCTCACCGTCTGATATCGTTGGGGGAACACCTTCAGTCCCATCGACCTTGAAGATCTCACCTAATGAGGTCAAGGCCACATTGGGACAGACACTGGATCTGGAGGTTACCGTAGGAAATGATGCCAGGTTCAAGGATTGGTTTGAACTTTCTGTCAAAGGACCTTATTCGGATTGGGTGTTACTTGAAAAAGAGGAATTCTTACTTGAACCGGGAAGAAGGGCCTATGTGGATATGGAGATCACCATACCACTGAATTCGTCAGAGGGTATTGTAAGATTGGACCTTGAAATGGTATCGGACCTGAACGAGGTTTACCAGGTGGCATCGGTCTGGATAGATATCTCAACTGATCCGGTCATCCTTGAACTTAGACCGTTCGAGGGTTTCAGGTCAGGGTCAACAGATATCATGGTTACATGGGAAACAGTATTAACAACGACCAGCAAGGTTTTCATCAGGGAGAAGGGTGAGTCGGATTATTCGACATTCAACGGCTCGGATGGAAAGCATCACATTGTCAATATCACCGGCCTTACAAGAGAGACAGTATACGAATTCTACGTAGAATCCGTTTCTCCATACGGGTCTACTCAGAGCAAGGTCAGGAGTATCCTGGTGGATAATGGGGTCAAATTCAAATCTCCCTTGTTGGTTAAAAAAGTTAAAAGGGATTACGATCAGTCGATAATCATCAATGTGGTGAACACTGATGATGAACTTCATAATGTGATCGTTACAGTAGATAATCCATATGATGACCTTATTGTCGGCTTTGTGGGTTCCGGATCCACTGATAGGGCCCTGCCAGTTCTACCTGGAATGACCTCTTACCTGAATCTTGCGGTCCATGCCCAGGATGCCAAAGACATAGAACATCGGCTCTATCTGAACCTAACAACAATTCCCAAGGAGGGGGAAGAAACACTCAGATCCTATGCGATCTTAAAGGTTGAACTTGACCATGTTTTTGTAAACCTGACGATAGCAGAGATATCAACTGACCCCTATACACTTACCAAGAGGATAAAGATCGATAACGTGGATGATATCGTAACTGACCTCAGGGTCTATGCAGAAGATGAGTATGCATCTTATCTCAATATGGAACCTGTCGTCCAACATGGTTATCTCCCTACTGGTGGTTCATTAGAAGTTGATATCTATCCTCAGCTAACATTCAGTTTCATTCCTTTCACATCAAGGATATTCATCTCAGCTTATGACAAGATATACCAAATTGATCTCGATTTCTCACCACCTGAAGGTTGGGATATCTTCTGCGCATCGCTGTTTCCCAATTGGGGAGGATTCCCCTTTGTCGAGATACCAGATAATGATATGGATATCGACGGGATCCTGGATGCTGAGGATGACGATATAGATGGGGACGGATCCAAACGCTCAGGACTCGATGTTCATACTCGATACGGATAATGATGGTATACCCAATGATATCGATATTGACGATGACGGTGACGGGAATCCGGATAACAGTGATCCATGGAGGATAGATTTCGACAATGATTGGTATCCAAATTACATTGATACGGACAGTGATGGGGACGGTATAGTCAATTTAAACGATACCTACCCGGACGACCTGGACAATGATGGCATCAACAATGGAAGGGATAACGATGATGACAATGATCGAATCAAGGACGGTGACGACTACCATCCACAGGACCATGATAATGATGGAGAGAATGATGGTTCGGATAATGATGA
>CAWEDU010000018.1:0-17731 GCA_963807965.1 uncultured Thermoplasmatales archaeon | reverse complement strand
GATGGAGGGTGCGGGAAAGGTCCTAATCAAAGGTGGAGAGGAGATCGAGAAGCTCTATCCTAAGAAAAAAGAGAAGGAAGTATCCAAGGTCAAAGAGGAACTGAATTCATAATTTTATGAACATCGAAGGAACCTTTTTATCATATACGGACCAGTTTCGTCCATGGAATCTCTGAAAATTCTGGTTACAGGCGGAGCTGGATTCATAGGCTCCCATCTGGTGGATGCCCTTCTTAAAAGAAGGTCATGAGGTGACTGTCTATGATGATCTCTCAAGCGGGAAGAAGGAAATCCTGGTCCATTGCATGGACGAAATTGATTTCCTCCAGAGAGACCTTGTTTCGGATAAGGACCTTACACAGGTTCTCAAGGACAAGGACCATGTGTATCATGTAGCAGCAAATCCGGATGTCAGGGTAGGAGCAGATAATACCTGGGTATCAGTTGAGCAAAACATACTGGCAACATACAATCTCTTGGAAGCGATCAGAAAGGTTAAGACCCGGAGATCCAGCTTCCCTTTCATTCACATCCACATCCACTGTATATGGAAATGCAAGTGTTCTTCCAACCCCCGAGGATTATGGTCCTCTCATGCCCATTTCCCAATATGGGGCATCCAAACTAGCTGCGGAGGCCCTTATCTCAGCATTTTCCGATAACTTCTCCATCAGATCATCTGTTTTCAGGTTCGCCAATGTGGTGGGTTCCAGGTCCACCCATGGAATATTATTCGATTTCTACCACAAATTGAAGAAGGACCCTAACCGTCTGGAGATATTGGGGGATGGATAATCAGAGGAAATCCTACGTTCATGTCTCTGACTGTGTCAAAGGTGTAATCCATGCGACCCAAACACAATCCTCACCATTCGAATACTACAATTATAGGAACCAAGGACCATGTTGTCATCAGGGAGATCCCGGAAATAGTCACCGAGGCTATGGGATTGCAAAATGTGGAAATGGTCTATACCGGAGGTCATAAAGGTGCTGGTTGGAAAGGTGATGTGAAGTTCATGACCCTTGCTGTTGATAAGATAATTTCAACGGGGTGGATGTATGATCTGAATTCCAGACAGACTCTTGAAAAGGCGGTTCGAGAGATCATTTCCGAACTTGAATGACCAACGATCGAGGACCCTGATTTCAAGATTTCAGAAATGTATAAGTAATACGGTCCCTTTGGAAACTCAGGAGTTCTTGATTTGGCCAGAAGGATGAAGTATAAAGGTGGAAAAAAAGGATCATATACAACAAAGAAGAAGAATCCCGGAGAGAGACTCCGTAAACCGATGCTTCACCTTGGCAAGCTTGATTACTTCAAATACGATCTCAATGAAATTGTAGATGGTTCCGATATCGGGGATGAGCTGAAGCCCTCCCTGAAGGCCTCAATAATGGCCAAAGCAAGACAGAGGTCCATCTCAGATGCAAAGGATTACCTTGATGAGATGTGACCAGAAAGAAGAGCTCACAGAAGAGACCCATAAGAGGCTGTGCAGGCTCCTTGACAGATATACTATGGTCAGATGATGAAATATTCTCCCCTTTTCCAAACCCAATCCTAAGATTGGATCAATTTTCTTGATATGAATGGGATTTGATAAGAACGATAGCTTGAACGCTTCGATCCATAATAAAAAGGCCCCCTCCTTCCCAAGGACCGTATGGACTTATCGCTGGACGATAAAAAGCTTTGTGGTACATGTGTGGAACGATCTTTAATCATCTTCCCTCTTTCTTGAACTTGTAATAGCCCTTCAAACCCCTCATTATAGGCTTCCATTTCTCCTTTTCCATCGCTTCGGAACTCTTATCGGACCTGATGGAAAGGACCTCGAGCTCCTTTCGCATCTTCTGGTAGTTACCATATCTTTCCTGATTGAGGGTCCCATTCTCCATCGCTTCCTTCACTGCACAACCAGGTTCTGAAATATGTCTGCAATCCTTGAACTTGCAATCAAGCGAAAGTTCACATATGTCTGGGAATGCCGCATCGAGATCAGCTGTCTCTCCCCATAGCTGGATCTCCCTGATCCCGGGATTGTCTATTATCAGGCCCCCTCCCGGAATGATGAAGAGTTCTCTTGATGTTGTAACGTGTCTTCCCTTGCTATCATTCCTTCGGACCTCCTCGGTTCTCTGGACTTGACGGTCCAAAAGTGCATTGATGAGGGTTGATTTCCCGGCTCCTGATGATCCAACAAGGGAAATGGTCCTCCCTTTCCCAAGGAGGTCTCTGACTGTCTCCAAACCTTTCCCTTCAAGGGCTGATATCAAGAGTAATGGAACATCTCCACAGATCCCTTTCACCTCATCAAATCTGGGATCCTGATCTTCTACGAGGTCCGCTTTGTTCAGGATGACAACTGGTAGAGCCCCTGAACCAGAGATCATGGTCAGATATCTCTCCAATCTCCTGATATTCAGATCATGGTCCATCCCCATAACGACAAAGATCATGTCTACATTGGCTGCTATCAACTGCTCCCTTGTTCCCTTTCCAGGCACCTTCCTCGATATCTTCGAGGACCTGTTCAGGACCAAAAAGACGACATTTCCGGTTTCCATTGTCTTGACAAGGACCCAGTCCCCTATACCCGGGAGTTCTGAACCTGTGGATGATCTCTGTTTCAATCTACCTGATATCCTGGCCTCGATCTCTCCATTCTCTGTAAGTAGTTCCACAGATCCCGAACCGGTTCTTGCTACCCTTCCGGGAAATACATCCTCCAGGCCAAGGGAGCTCACCTGTTTTTCGAAGAACTCGTTCCAGCCCAAATCATTAAGGTCCAGATCAGACACCATAATTTTCAGGAGGCTCTCTTAAGAGATAATATGCTCGGTCATTGATCAATTCTTATTGTATAATTATCCGAAGGATTCCAATTCCTTGAACCTGAGTTCAGGGTAATCAACTGGTTCAATAATGAACGGAAGGTCGGTTTCTACCTCTCTCTTGGAAAGATCATTGGAGACTGGATAAGCCTCCAGGTCATCATTTTGGTAGGGTTTCATGATCGATGCGAGGTCATCACGGGATGATCCGCTGCTCATCCAGATCGGTTCCTCTTCCCTTTTCAGGATCACCGGCATCCTCATCTTGGTATTGTGGATCCTTGACATCAAAGGGTTTGCTTCAGCGGTGACGATAGAAAAGGTCCTAATTTCCTTGCCAGATCCATTCCTCCAGTCTTCATAGATCCCCGCCAGGGAAAGGATCCTACCATCCTTAGGTCTAATGTGGTAAGGATACTTCCTTCCATTTACCTCCCTGAACTCAAAGAATCCTGTTACTGGTATCAGACACCTGTTCTCCATGATCGCTGACCTGAAGGAGGATTTCTCGAATATTGTCTCTGATCTTGCATTTAATGTCTTTAACCTGATCTTTTCAGCTTCCATATCATTACCGATCCATCTTGGAATGAGTCCCCACAACAGCCATTTCAATCGGTGAGGTGAATCCATGCATATTACAGGATGACTGGGAATGTCGAAAGCAGAGGAATGAAAGATGGGATCGAAAACAATCTCTCTGTCGAACAAAGCATCGAACCTGTCGGAGACATCTTCTCCGGGTCTTGCAAGTGAGATGTTGAAGCACATCTTCAATTCATCGTCAGGGCCTTAAAATAAGATACTCCCGAACCACGATGGTTCATCACTTATTGATAATATGATGAAAAGCTTAAAAAGAGTATTCCGACCTTTGAAAGATGGTGAATATCATGAACGATGGAGAGGAAGGTCCCATAACCTTGAAGCTCGTATCCATGGACGAGAAGAAGGATTTCCTTGCTATGTATATGGCTCACAGGATGGAGCTGATCTCACAGGGTATCGAGCATGACAATTCTGGGCGGGATGATCAGCTATCCAAGTTCTGGAATGAACCTGATATGAACTATCTCATCTGGATCAGACGCAGAGAGATCAATCTGGGATTTGCGGCAATTTCGGTCATAAATATAGATCAGGCCAGATTACTTGACATGGGGATCTTCAGGGAACATAGAGGTAAAGGGGTGGGAAAGCAGGGATTAGCTGAGATTGCCAGGTTCTCCAAATATAGGGGTCTGAAACATCTACAAATAGACCTGATAAAAGCTCCCGAAGGAATATTTAAATTCTTCATTTCTTCTGGTTATAAAAGGGAAGGTCAGAACCTCTCAATTGACATTTGATAGGCCTATCTTTTCATTGCAAGAAGTTGAATGCGGGCAAGAAGAGCTTCGATCTGTATCCTCTCATCTGCTCCTTCAACCAGTCTGAAATCAGCCTCACCAATAGCATCAAGGACCCTTACTCTCATATCCTCTTCCATAGGGATGTTGAACAGTTCCCGATGCATCTGTCCGAGGATATCCTCTCCGGCCAGTCCCCCCTTTGTTATAAGGTCTTCAAGACGGTCCCTGGCATCACCGAACTTTCCCTTCAGGGAAAGCGTTATCAGTTCGGAAATATTCTCTGGCCTGGCAAGTGCTGAACTGGTGAAAAGAGTATCCGAATCGATCCTCTTTGAAAAGGAAGCAGCAACCTGGAGGATGTTGACGGCTTTTCGCATATCTCCCTGGGATATATACAAAAGAGCATCGAATCCGTTTTCGCTTATCTCGATGCCTTCACTTCTTTCGATCCTCGTTAGATATTCTCTGATATCCTCCGGTTTGAGAGGGGCGAACCTCATTACGGAGCATCTTGATTGTATTGGAGGAATGATCCTGGATGAATAATTGCATGAGAGTATGAACCTGCAGGTGTTGGAATATTTCTCCATGGTCCTTCTTAATGCTGCCTGGGCATCTGATGTGAGCGAGTCAGCCTCGTCCAGGAAGATGACCTTGAACTCAGCACCTCCCAAGGGTGCTGCCCTGGCAAATGATTTGATCTTTGTCCTGACTATCTGGATCCCTCTCTCATCCGAAGCGTTCAGCTCCTGGAAATTGTCCCTCCACTTATCATCTCCAAAGAGCTCTCTGGCAAGTGCGAGGGCGGAGGTCGTCTTTCCGGTACCTGCAGGGCCAGTGAAAAGGAAATGCGGGATGTTTCCGCTCTTTACAATGGCTATTAACCTCTGGACAATGTCCTTCTGACCGACCAGTTCATCCAGTTTATCGGGTCTGTATTTTTCTGTCCAGATCTCCTGCATCTTAGAACCTCCTCATTCGATATTGGTTACTTTAGCCCTTCTCCTGATGTACTTAGCATCCATCAGGGGCCGATTGAGTAGGAAACAATCGACAATGTCGGCTGCAAGTTCTGTTCCGACCACCCTCCCTCCTAGACACAGAACGTTTGCATCATTGTGCAGCCTCGCCATCCTTGCCATATATGAGTTAGTGCACAAGGCTGAAATTATACCATCGATCTTAGAGACCGCGTTGCACATACCAATTCCGGTCCCACAGATGAGTATACCTAGCTCGGGCTTTTCCAGATCTGATATCCGAAGCCACCAATGAGGCTATGTCAGGATAGTCCACGGGGTCGGGGGAGCTGCATCCCCTATCGAAGACCTTGTGGTTGGAATTGTTCAACCGTCTGACTAATTCCTGTTTCAGTTCGAAACCACCATGATCGGAACCGATGCTGATCAACAACCGGAAGTCCTCCAAACAAGGTCTCCTTAGGTCGGCAAAATATTTTAATTACACTGAAGTGAGAGGGCTGAAAGTGCTATCAATTGGTTCAGTTCTCGATAACGTTCCAGACCTCTTCCTCTTCACCATCCTGGTGGCCGGAGAGCTCCATTAGCGCTTTCAGCTTTCCATTCTCGAATGTCAGGTAGGCGGATTTCAAGTTGGATTGATAGAGCGAGACCCTCTTACCTCTCGGTGTAAGGATCTTCTCTGTGATATGAAGGAGTCCCATCTTCTCCAATTCCCGGATCCTTCGATAGCAGGCTGCAATGGGAATGTTGAACTTGACTGAAAGATAATTGGCCGATCTGGGCATCTTGAAGGTTGCAGTGAGGATCTTGACCGTGTATTCATCGCTCAGCAATTTCGTTACAGCCAGAGGGTTCATTTCCTGCACACCTTTCTATTTCAAATCTTCCAGGACCATTTCGAGGAGGAAAATTGGTCCTTGGACCTGGGATATACGAATATCATGGAAGAATTTACTTAAGCCTTTCTACATCATTATCATAGTGGTCCTTCGTGGTACCTATTGTTACAACCGATTATCGGATCTGATAGACAGATGTAACGTTCCGTATTGATACATGGAATGAGAACTATAATTATAGGTCCAGTATTTCGTTCATCGATGAGGAAAGGAGGAAAGACCAGATATGGGCTGATATTGGTCACTTCTTCATCCATTTTGATCCTTTTTACAGTGGTCATCCTGGTATCAGGTATCAGGTATTCGGACCAGGTCCTATACGATGAAAGCGATTTTCAAAATGATGGGGACGTATTTGTCCTTACTGTCGAAAATGACCTGCCAGGAGTGGTCCAATATTCGATCGGTTCCGATGATGACCTTAGGGTTTCCATCAAGGTCCGGAGTTCAGGTGGAAGGAGCATCCATAGCAACAAGGGGAATGTTCCTCTGACTGGCCAGGCAACGGTAGAAAGGTCCGGGAGCTACAGTATCGAGATCGAGGTTCTTTCAATAAGCTCTGGGACCGAAGACCTTGATATCGAGATAAGGTCCACAGGGGGATCGGTATTCCTGACCTGCTGCGGAGTTCTGTTCACAGGCATGTCGTCATTTCTTCTCCTTTTGATTGGTGGGATAGTCACAATCATGGGTGTAAAGGAGGAGAGGAGATGACGACGTACCCGATCTATCTCATGATCGTCCTTTTAGCCGTTATCCTGCCCTTCCTGTCAGCATTTGTATGGTACATTCTATTCGGTTTTCTTCTACCAGGTTTCCCTAAGATAATTGGAAAGGTCCTGTTCTTTAAGGATAAAGAACGATGGAAAAAGGATGCCTCCCTGTCCTTTTCACAGATAATCGTCCACCTGTCGATATTGGTGTCCATCCCTGCATCTGCAGTGATGGAGGTCCTTTTCATTCTACCTATAGTATTTGTCCTTGGTGTCGAAAGTGGTTTGGCCCAGACCCTTGGAGTGTCTTCTGCTGGACCGATAGAGGAGGTGATGAAGCTACTGTCGGCCATTGTTATCTTCTTGATCATCTGGTTTACCCATGGAGGACTTCAAAAAGGATATGATAGGGTAAAAGTTGGGATTATTGCTGGTATCTTCTCCGGGGCTGTTTTCGGACTGGTGGAATCGATAGGGTATCTTTCCATTGCCCTGGAGGAGATCATTATCAATGGACCCACCCTCCAGTATATGGATGCCTTTTTTTGGAGAGTGATCCTTGGAGTGTCGGTCCATGCAGTATACACTGGTATAGCATCTGGAGGATTGGGTCGTGATGGTTGGTTGTCAAAGGTGAAGATCACATCATTGCTTCTTTTCATTTCCATCATCTTCCATACGATGAACAACGGTATCCAGGGATTGTTCTTTCTTATTCTCGAGATGGAGGATATCCTGGGATATCTTGTGGTAGATATCATGCAAGGATCCATGGTAATAGCGAGCCTTGTGATCCTCACATTGGTATGGAGAGGGGTGATATTCGGTGAAAAGTCCCTTTTTTCCCATAATAGATGTACAGGTGAAAAATGATATATTGTTCATATGGGAATGGAATCCAACATACGGGGTAGTATCATGACCTTGACCTCCAATAAATGGACAGCTATTGTCCTAGTATCGCTTCTGGCTGCATCTGTTATTCCATACCTGGATTATTCCGTGGCTTTTAAGGAAAATAATACTGTAAAACTGGTTTTTTCAATTCCTGAACCGGACCTCCTGATCGAGGATGGTATGGTGATCCCCTATGTCAATGGATGGGGAACTTCATCAGTTCCCGGTGGGCCGATCCTTCCGGAGAGAACCTTCTACATCCCAATTCAGGGAGATGATCATCCGGAAGTCCTTTCCTATGAGAGATATGGTTCTGGATCGATCAGTATCGATGGTGAGATCGGTACTGTACCTCTTCCAGGGACCAATGGAATGATCCCAGAAGAAGAAGTGGAAGGGACATCAATGATAATTGAGAACCTCGGTGTCATCCAGGTGAGAGGTCATCTGTATCTAATGTTGAGGTTATCACCCTTCGAGGTAGTATCGGACCATTTGATCTATCCTGAGTCAGTTTCTGTCATACTGGGATTGGAACATACGCCTTATATCGGGAACATTCAGGTCCCGGAAGGTCTCTCTGATCCAACCGTCGATGTCATTGATGACCAAGGATCCCTTTGGGAACCCCAGGTCCTTTCGTCGATATCAGTTTCCCCCGGAGCCGTCTATCTCAATCAAACCCCACCAGTTGAGTGCCTGATAATTACTTCTTCAACAATGAACTCCTCCCTTCAGCCACTGGCAGCTTGGAAGACACAAAGGGGAGTGTACACAAAGGTGATCGAGACCTCCTATATCTATTCCAACTGGAATGGTGTGGACAACCAGGAGAAGATAAGGAACTGCATAAAGGACCTTTACACAAATGAGAGCCTCCAATGGGTGATAATCGGAGGGGACCATTCCGTAGTACCATCCCGGATGGCATACATCCCGGACGGTTATGGTGACACAGGATCCGATGGATCTTATGTTCCTGCGGATGCATATTTTGGTGATATCGCTGGAACAGGGCACACACCGTATGATTGGGACGGTGACAACGACGGTTATTTCGGAGAATTCTCAGTAGATGGGATAGATCTTTCTCTTGAGGTCTATGTTGGAAGGTTGTCTGCTACTTCAAGTTCGGCAATGACCTCATTGGTCAACAATATTCTCTCCTACGAGAAGAACCCACCTTCTGGAGGCTGGTACAACAGGTCCGTCATGGCCGGAGCTTACTCGAACTACAAGAGATCCTCATCCACGAATGATACAACGGATGAGGGCAGGATGAAGGACGAGATCAGGAAGGATTTCCTGGCAGGGTCCTCTTACAATACTTACACCCTCTACGAGGGAGGAGGCATTTGGCCTTCCACATTCCCTTACAATATATCTCTCTCCACGACCAATCTCGTTAATGCTATCACTCCAGGTGCCTTCATGGTGAACCTCGCAGGGCATGGGAGTAATACCGGTATATACCGAAGGATCTGGAACTCCGATACCAACAGCAACGGTCTCTGTGACAGCGGAGAGTACCTCGGACACACCTTATTTCTCTACTTCAGCATCTCCATCGAACGGCGCCATGAAACCCCTCTTCTACAACGATGCATGCAACAATGGTAACTTTGACTCTACCTTTTGCCTGACCGAAGACATACTTAGAGATGTGGGCATAGGATGTGTAGGTGCAGCTAGGGTATCTTGGTATGCAGTGGGTTGGACCAAAGGGACCGATGGTGGATGGTATAACCAGGGGCATGATTACCGGTTCTGGGAGCAGTTCTTCAACGGTGCCTATCAGCCCGGGAAGACGCTTGCCCTTTCACATTCTGATTATATCAGCGATAAAGGAGCTCATGACCTCTATTCCTGGAAGAACCTGCTTCAGTACAATCTGATGGGAGATCCTGAGATTCCGATCTGGAGTCAGTCACCTTCACTATTCAATGTCACATTCTCTGATCCCTTACCAACACCTGGAAACTGCCAGTTTACTGTCAAGGACGGTTTCGGTAATCCGGTTCAGGGAGCTGTAGTTTGCTTAATGAACGGAACAACGTTCTGGGCAGAGGGAGTAACAGATGCTCAGGGAAAGGCAACCATCAATATGCCGTCCCTGACAATGCAAATGCAGTTGACCGTCACCAAGAACAACTTCAAACCTCTCACAAAGGTTGTCAATGTCGGACATGACAATGAACCTCCCCAGATGGGCATGGTCGGACTTGGAGGACAATGGTCCACGGGAGATATGTTCAGTGTGAACGCACTTGTTACGGATAACGTTGCAGTGACCAATGTGACCATAGAATACGGATGGGGCCAGTCACAACCTCTGACACCAACTAATGTGACAATGCTCAACATTGCTCCGTCTTGGGTATTCAACGGAGTACATCCCACCGGATCACTTGATCCGTTCTGGTTCTCGATAGGAGCTGAGGATGCGGTTGGCCAGTGGAATCATACATCATGGACAAAGAGGGATATTACCGATAATGACAAACCGGAATTCTTACTGGATAACTCTTCATCAACTGCAACAACAGGTGATCTGGTAAGGTTCGGGTGCCACCTCACTGATAATATCGCCACCAACGATGTCTATCTGAACTATACATTTGATGACCTGATTTGGCAGCCCCTTCTTATGGTTGGATCCGGAAACGAGAGATCGCTTGTCTTTATAGTACCTGAGGATGAAGATGGATACATAAGATATCATTTCAACCTGAGCGATATGTCAGGGAACGTTAACATCACGGGTAATTTCTTCATGGATATTGCTGACGACGATGCTCCAAGACTGGTCACTGACCTAACTGTATTACCACCAAGAACTGGAAATTCCACGATCTTCCATATGATCGCTTCGGACAATATCGGAATATCCCAGGTCAGGTTGATATATCAAGAGGAAGGCCAGACCCTGAGGAATCACTCCATGACATCGACAGATGATACCAATTTCACTTACACTATGGATATGCCGTTGGACAGATCAAATCCGGTAAGCTATCACTTCTTCATAGTTGATCTGACCGGGAATCAGGTGCACACTAATGAGGTGAACACGTTCATTGAAGATGATGAAGTGCCTTCCATAACAGGAATGATCATTCCTTCATCACTAACAACTGGAGATGCTCAGAAGTTCGAGATATCCACTGATGATAACATCGGGGCAACCGATGTCAGAGCCAGCATTCAATATCCCGAAGGACCGTTGGAGGTATTCATTGGTGTTTTCAATTCAACCACCGACAAATGGGATATTGAATTCACAACCCCTTCGTCTATGGTTGGAAATACCTCGATAACCATAATCGTCACTGACGCTGCGGGGAATTCGATCTCATCGGAAGAATTGTTAATAGAATTGATCGACAACGACATGCCTGAACTTATCGAAGACCTGACAAATCAGGAGGTTTTCTGTCTTGGTTCCCTGCGTTTCGAGATTATCGCTGAGGATAATCTGGGTATCAAGGAGGTCAGATTATTCATTGATGGAGATTCCGGATCACAGGTCCTTGCAAGGGGAACAAGGTCATCCACATATTTCATCGAAATGTACGCATCAGGTTCGACAGATGAGATCATCTACCATTTCGAGATCGAGGACCTATCGGGTAATGTTTTTGAAACAGGGGATAGGAACATATCCGTGGTGGATGAACTTCTACCAGAGGTCATTGAATTCGGTTTCGCTGCTCAGAACCTCACGGGGGAACTGTTATCCGAGGTAACCACCGGGGAGACATTCTCATTGGTTGCCGATGTTACTGATAATGATGTGATCTCAGAGATGTATGCCGAGGTGCTGTTCCCTGGAACCATTGTAATTGGATCGTATGTGCTTACAAAGGATAGGCTTTCAATTACACCGTTTGGTGATTTCAATATCTCTGTAGATATCGAGATGCCTGGAAATAGAACTGGGCAAGTGGAATACAGACTGATAGTCGTGGACAGGTCAGGGAATAATTACACATCCGGATGGTCGGCAGTCACACTTCTGGATAATGACCAACCCGAGCTTTTCCTCGATGACGGGAATATTGAGATCGAGACCGATAGTATGGAGAGCTATGTCTTCCATGCAACAGATAATGTAGGTATAACCGAGATGAACGCATGGATCCCCGGTCATCCGGATGCATCCTTCAACTATCAGCTTGGGATCAGTTTCCTGGTAGTCCATGTTTTCATGGACTCTGCTTTCCCTTCCGATCACCCGGTCCTGCATGTCAGGGTCACTGACGGCAACAACTCCGCGGAGACAACTGTTACACTGGACCTGATAGATAAGACTCCTCCAAGTGTAGTGTTTGTGGAACGACCGGAAGAGATCGAGCTTTCCGAGATCTACCAGCTGAGAGTGACGATCACAGATAATGTCGGCTGGAAAGAACCAATGGCAAGATGGGACCGTAACAATCCGGATCGAACAGTTGACATGAAGGAACTTCCCTTGACGCCTGTTTTAGGTCTGGGATCTGAAGCATCCTTTGAGGCACCTGGCACAGGTGGCTGGATATTGAACTTCTCAGTTGCTGATGAGGCAGGGAATTTAGTCTGGTATGAGTTCTTCTATGAGATAACAGATGATATCGAGCCTGTTGCAGATCTCAAAGCGAATGTGACCAATATCGGTTCGGGACAGGTCCTTTCACTAGATGCAAGCGGTTCTACGGATGATTCGGAGATTGTAGAGTATAAATGGACCATAATCAAACCGGACGGTTCCAAGGATGAGAGATATGGGATCCAGTTGGATTATACACCCGATCAAGCTGGTGATTACCAGATCGACCTGGAGATACTGGATGAATTCGGAAACTGGGCCAAATCAGCCACCACGATCACCGTGACACCGATCCATGAGGATGAGGAGAACGAGAATCCCTTTGATGGATGGATGATCTACGCATTGATCATCGGATCCATCTGTACTTCTCCTTATTGTGCTGGCAGCTGTATTCATCGCTGTCAGGAGAGGCAAGGGAAAGGAAGAGGTGTTGTCCTTCGATGATGAGACCATGGAAGAAGCGGAGAGCTGGGACGGTTAAAAAGGGCGATCTACCTTTTTTTTCTCGTTGCCCTTTATCCGCTTGAGGAAACCTCTGTCTATTGCCTCCTCAAATCTTTCCACCTCACTGTCGGCGATCAGGACCCTGTCGCCTGACCTGTATCTGGTCCTTGTCTTCCAATCCGTGAATGCGGAGACAACCCTGTATGCTTCCGCCTGTTCGATCACGGATTGGAGTGACCTGGTACCTTTAACTTGAGAATAATTACCCTTCAGAATGATCATCTTCCCATCCTTTATGAAAGCCATCCTGTTGCAGAGCTTATCAAGAAGATAGCGGTCATGGGTCACCATGACGATAGTTCCTTTGTAAGCTGATAGGGCGGATTCGATAGCGGTCCTAGACCTGATATCCAGATGATTGGTAGGTTCGTCCAGAAGAAGAAGGTTCCTTCTTTCCGCAATGAGAAGAGCAAGAGCGACCCTTGCCTTCTCACCGCCTGATAAGGTCGATATCTCCCTTTCCACATCGTGACCGGTCAAGAGGAACTTGGCCAGTATTCCCCTTGCAAGGGCCTTGTTATCCTTTCCAACGGCGTTAAGCATCTGTTGCTCTGGAGTGATGTCCATGTCCAGAAGTTCGTGTCCCTGAGAGAAGTACCCGATCCTTGCCCCCGGTGCAATCCAGAGATCACCAGTATGGGGGAGTTCCCCGATGAGAGTATTGAGGAACGTGGACTTCCCTGATCCGTTTGGTCCGAATATTCCAATAATATCTCCCTTGTCCACATCCAGATTGATATCGTCTATGACAAGTCTTCCCTCTCGGAGGACCTTCATGTCCTTGATCATGATCAGGTTCTTTCCGGAGCGGTCGGTGGTATCCATTCTCATTGATATGCCATGGTCCTTTGTCGGGGCTTGAACGATTTCCGTTTTTTCCAGCAGTTTCTGTCTGGTCTTGAATGTGGTCTTGTACCCCCATTTCCTCTGCTGTTCCTCAATTACCTTAGACTGCCTGTTCCTCTCAATTCTATTGTGTTCAGCTTCTGCAGACCTTATCATGAACTCGGCTTCTTTGGCTATCAGGTACTTTGAATAATTTCCGTTGTAGGTCCTAACCTTCCCTTTTTCGATCTCCATGGTTTTATTGCAGGTACTATCAAGGAAGTATCTGTCGTGGGATATCATCAGAATGGATGTGTTGAGGTCGTGGAGGTATTCCTCCAGCCATTCCATTGTCTCCACATCAAGATGATTTGTTGGTTCATCAAGGAACAAAAGGTCCACATCCTTTGCCTGGACAATGACCCTTGCAAGCAGGACCCTCCCCCTCTCTCCTCCGGAGAGATCTTTGAGTTTCCTCGGGAGGAATGACACTTCAAGACCCACTTCAGAGAGGACCTCTTCCGCCATTGATGCGTATTTGTGTCCTCCCTCCTCAGAGAAGGATTCCTGTGATCTGGAGTATTCCTCACCGATCTCGGTCCAGTCCATTTCGGGATTATTTTCCGGATGGGCCATGATGTCCTCGATCTCTGAGATCCTTCTTTTGATGGTTGCTATCCTGCCGTAGGGAGTTCCTATGACATCAGAGACCTTGGCATTTGGAGGAAAGTCCGGGAATTGGGGGAGATGACCTATGGAATCGGTCCTCCTCGTGAGGTCCCCTGAATCGGGACGAAGCTCCCCCATGAGCATTCGTATGAGGGTTGTCTTCCCTGATCCGTTGGGGCCCACGAACCCTATACGATCGCCCTGTTCTATTGTCAGAGTAGCGGACATGATGACATCCTTCGGACCAAAGGACCTCGCCAGACCTTCCGCATGGATAAGCATCGAGGACCCTATGTGGGTCTCTGATATAGGATTAACTCACTGGGGATAGGTTCGTTTCATTTGGCACTTTACAACTGCATAGAGTAATTATTTATATCCAGGGATCAATAGATTCACTTGATGACCGAAGATAAGAGACCTTCCGATGATGGTATCTTCCTTAGCGAGGTTAGAAGGTGGAAGGACATCATACCAGAACTCAAGGATTGAATATCAGTTACTTCGGTTAACCATTTTTTTGTCCATTTCATATGTTCTTCTTTGTATTTAGGATCGTTTTTTCTCTTTGCCAATATCTTTTTTAAGCCTTCAATGAATCGGTTGCAGTCGTTGATCCATCTTTCTCTTTCTATCACTGAGTCATAAAATGGAAAATCGATTACAATTTCCTTCAAGATTATACTGGTAAATAATATTGTAGTTCTATGATTTGTGTTAGGTAATCCATGTGTAACAATAAGTTCAGACATTTAAATTGATATGAAATCGAGATAGTTCTTACCTTTTTACGAAATGTTCTTGAAGAAATTATCTATGCGTCCTTTCTCATATTTCTTATAATCAACTGGATATTTCCCGGTCTTTCTCTTCTGATCTCTCTGACAGCTTCATGGCAATTAAAGTATAATTCAGTGAGTTCATCATATGCCATGGAATATTATTGATACTGGATTATTTATTCTTTCTTACTCTAAGCCAATGATTACGTTTCCAATTACGGCGAATTCAGGAAACTTCACAGCGTAGTACATCTCGATTGGATTCATCTTTCACTCTTTGTTTCTCCTAATAATTACTCTGATGGATAGTCGATTGATAGTTCCAATTTATAATTTGAAATATATCCTCTATTACATCTGATTCCTACTTCGCACCAATTATCACGAACTATAATGACATCTTCTAGAACAATTCTAACCTCAAGATCCTCATTAAGAAGTATCGGTTGCTCATTTATATATTCAGATCCTGCCCAAAGATAAATTTCCACATATGCTGAAAATGTACTCCCTGTTACATTTGCATAAACTGTTCGGATTGCTTATACCAGGATAAATACTTAGATCTAACCAAGCATATGAAGGCCCTCTTCTGTTGTCTCCGATCGAGGAATGTACCAGAATGTGTCCCCTTGCACATCTTCATTGAATATGGATATATTGATCATGGCAATATCCTGTTCTCCCCATCAACGTCTGTAACGATTAGATACACGTTGTAATGTCTTGATCTATCGAAACTTTTTGTAATGTTCGAACCTTCTTCAATTATCTCATTTCCAAAATCCCACACATAACCCTTAATTTCTCCGGTTGAAGCATCACTGCCATAAAATTCGATGGTTTCATCCACATAAGCAATTAATTTATCGACTTCAATCACAGCTTTCAAAGGTGCCTCTTGGTCTTCATTGGAAGTACCTTTGACAATGAGAAACGCTATTATTGAAGAGCCCAGAAATAGGAGAATTACTGAGCAGATGGAGATACTCATAAATTTCTTAGAGCCCATTATAGTCCCCCTTGTTACCATATAAAAACCTCTCAATTTAAAAATATATACATGAGAGAAGTTAAAACAGTTTCCTTTTCGTCCATTCTTGTGTTAAAGGGTAGTGGCGAGGTCCTATATGTCCTGATACCCTTCCGAAGAAGGGGCTGGGGATACGCGGTCCATTCTGAGCATAATGCTCGTTTCCCTACGTGCGTCCCTGGGTCTGGATCGTGTACACGTATTCGCACGATATGAACCTCGATTCAGTTTGCACATAACTGAATTGGGGATTTCACGTACAGCATACCCGTGCAGATCCATACCGATCAGGGCTTTGGACCTCAGCCACCAATATTGAGGTGCTGTATTATGAAATACAACAATGTTGGAATAGATGTCTCGAAATATAAATTCGATGCTTGTGTGAAAGACAACAACGGTGAGTTCCTGATGAAGACCAGGACATATCGACAATGGAAGACAGATATGGACAAGTTCATTGAGGATATCCAGGATACGATCAAGGATGAAGATACGAAATTACGTATAGGTCTTGAATCAACTGGAACTTACCACAGAAACCTGATGGGTTATCTTCTGAACAAAGGATTCGAGGTCAGAGAATACAATCCCATCGAGGTCTGCACACTCAGGAAAGGGACTATCCGTAATGCCAAGACAGACAAGATAGATGCTCAATTGGTTGCAAAAGCTGTGAGAATAGATTTCATCCAGAACACTGAAAGATATCTCAGTGATCAGGAACATATCCGGATGAGACAGTTGGGTCTGTTGCACAACAACTTATCAATTAAGACTGCCCAATTGAAGACTCACCTGAAGGAAGATCTGACAGTATTGTGTCCAGGATATGATGTCATCCTGACAGATGTCCTTGGAAAGTCTTCCAAGGAGATCCTTAGAAGGAGTGTCAAATTGACCTCTCTATTCGAAATATCTCAGGCGGATATTGAGAAGGTAATGCTGAAGAACTTCATGAGTCCAGCATCTGCAGCTGAGAAATCTAAGATGATCAAGGATTGTTTTGATAATACCACTATGCCAGATTATTATCGAGAATCATTGATAGTGAGTGTGAAGTTCATCCTCGATCAACATGATTTGATCCAGAACCAAAAGATCATGCTGGAAAAGAGGTTGAAACGTGTGATGAGATATCGATCCGATATCTCTATCGATACCTGGAATGGGTGAGGTGAGCTGTGCCATCATCCTTGGTATGTTGGGCAATGTGAACAGGTTCAAGAACAGCAGAGCTGTAGTGGCCTATGCCGGTCTTGATCCCAAGGTTGTCCAGTCTGGCAGTTCTATCAATCGTCGAGGCAGGATTCGAAGAAGGCAACCGTTTTCTCAGGAAAGCACTGTTCAATGCAGCCAAGGCCGGATTGAGGACCAATCCAGTAGCTTAGTAGAATATGCTCGTCTAATGGGAAAGGGAAAAGGTCATATGTCATCCTTGACAGCCTGTTCGAGGAAGCTTCTTGAGATCATCTATTCCGTTGAGAAAAACCAGAAAAGATTCTATGTTCCGAAATATGCGTTAGATGAATAATTTACAATGATTTCCGCATAAATTGGGATGATCTTCCCCTTCGTTCAACGCAAGTTAAATTGCTTTGAACGACCACCACCTCGCCGCTACCGTTTTATAACACGTAGGGAA
>CAWEDU010000017.1:0-353290 GCA_963807965.1 uncultured Thermoplasmatales archaeon | reverse complement strand
CGATATCACATTACCCATAGCGGACGCAGGTCCCGATCAAATTATTGACCAGGGAACGACGTGGACCTTCGATGGAAGTGGAAGCTATGATAATCTGGTTTTCCTGAACTATACCTGGACATTTATGTACAGTGATGATGTAAAGTTCTCTTTGGGGTATCTCCCTCATTCACTTAACACCCCAGGAGATTTTTCTATCAAGTTGAATGTATCGGATGAGGCAGGAAATTGGAATGAAGATTCAATGATTATGAGTGTTAGGGATGTCACTCCACCGGTTTCAGAAGCAGGTGAGGATCAAACAGTTACTGTCGGAAGCATTGTTGTATTGAACGGGTCTCTCTCAAATGATAATAATGCTATCAAGAAATATTCTTGGTTGTTTTTTATGGAGATGAGGAGCGGATCCTCGAAGGAGAGTCTGTCACCTTCACCTTCAATATTACTGGGGATTATCTTATAGAATTAGTAGTCTATGATAATTTTTATAATCAAGACAAAGACACTGTTACGATCAAAGTGATCGATATTCTTGATGATGATGACAACGATGATGATACAGATTCCAATGAAACAGGTAAGGGACACGGATTCCCGGTGGTATGTATGATCATTGCAGGTGCATCTATATTTTTAATCATCATCATTGTATTATTGTGGCTATTGGTGGGAAGAAAGAATAATTCAAATGATGGAATAAATGAAGAATAAACCTGAGGATATTACCGATTCCCCCCCAAAAGAGGCATTTATTTAGGAAGATATTATTAACATATTCAAGGGTTAATACGTGATTATTGAGGGCGTTTCCGACTTGCGCACGTTTTTTGCAAGAAATATCACCTCATTGACTTGATATTCGTTCAAGAACGTGACGGTTCAGTGTGACGACTGGTTACCCTTTGTATTTTTTTTCATATAGTGAAAGGGTCCTTTACTGAAATCCATCTCTTACTTTTCAGCATAGGATCGGTCAATTATAGGTCATCATAGGACCTCTTTCCTTTTTTATGATGGAGAAGGGTCCTTTCATAATTAAGAAGAATACAATTCCCATAAATATCTGGATATCGGGCCATCAACCACATGAGTGCAGACAACGTCACTTTAGTGATATTGAATTCTGACGGAGAGGATCCTCGACAACAATAATCATAGTTAGTATAATGGCTATTATTTTTATCCGATGCCTTTTCAAAGATCCAGTTCAGGTATATCGCCCGGTTCGATTACATCAATCCCATCGATATTTACCATTGAACTGTCCGGGACAACCAGGATCCTCTTCTCGACATTATGTGAGAATAGCTTCTCCCTTACCCTCTCAAGTTCACTCTTCGAAATCTTCTTCTTCCACTTGACTTCGATCACAGCGACCGGCTTTTTAAACCTCAGGAGTATCCCGTCTACCTCCCCATCGGGATCATGGTCCACGGTCGCTCTTGTGCCGGTGGCTTCCGCGATCGCTCCCCTGATCGTCTCTTCCATAATCCTGGGTATGACCTGATCCAGCAATCCTCCAAGCTCCTTCCTTGTCAGGTCTCTATCTGTAATATTGTACCTCTCGTCAAGATTATAAAATGCCCTTACAAGCGGGGAATCCAGCCTGTAAATGAACCTGTTCTTTCCGTATACCTTCACTCTCTCCAGCATTCCGATATCGAGCAGATTGTTCAGATACTGCTGGATGAGGGAGGGGTCATCCTTCCCTATCAATCCCCTGCTGAAGAGATAGGATGAGATCTCCCCGGACCTCTGCTTACCCACGGATACGGACCTCATAATCCCCTCGTATGTAGAGGAAAGCTTCCTGTCCTCTTCCGAGAATATCTCACCGACAAGCGCAGGGACCGTCATCAAGGATCCCTTGATGGCGTCAACAGTGGTCCTGTGCCCCTGTGCGATGACAAGAGGTTCCTTCCGAAATGCCAGCATCTCATAGTATTCCTTCCCGCTTCCTTCGGTGCCCGAAAGGAGATCGATGTAGGATATCAGAGGGACCTTGACCTCGTTGACCTTTCCAAGGAGGGGAGATGATCTCGAGACCATCTGGTGAGACAGATGCATCGTGGATGATATCAAGACCAATCTTCCTCTGATCTCCATTCCATGGACTTCATCGAGGAAATCCTCTCCAAGTCTGTGAAATTCATCTATGACTACGGTCCTATCATCATCCAGATCCCTTCTGATAAGCTCAATCATCGTCTCGTAACCAATGGTTCTCCAATCCTTCTTCGAAATGATGGTCCTGTTGTTCTTGACGAAGTAGAATGCATCGTAATCGATGAAATGGGATACGAGAAAGGTCTTCCCGGTCTTTCTTCTGCCGTAAACGAGGGACCATCTTCCCGCATTGAGGTCCCTCTCAAGCTCAGACCTTACAATAATCATAATTAGTATAATGATCATTATTGTTATTTAACCGTTTTCCATCAATTCCACATCGGTATGGAGGACCTTCCCCGGGGCCTCTGACAACCTGTATGCCCAGATACCTCCTTGTCTGAAGAACATGTAATTCCCTTTGAAACCCAAGACCTTCCCCTTCACTCTCTCACCTTTGAACCTTTTAGGTTTGGAAGGAAGAGGTTCTTCCAATGGATAGTCATCTATCAGGATCGGACCTGGATCGAATTCAAAGGGTCCTTCAATAACCTTGGTCGAAGGGTGAGAAGAGGCAAACAATTCCTCCCAGAAAAGCTTCAGGTCCTCTCTGGCATTCATGAGGGACTCCCCTACAATATTAAGGTCCCTTTTCTTCGACACATTCGTCAATTTCACCCCGGATCTGACCATTTGAGGAATGGCCAGCATCCTTGATATCGCTCCCTCATAGGACCTGGCAGAGAACCTGTCCTTTAAAAGAAGGACTGGAAGCATTCCATCTGCTCCCTGCTCCATGGCCCGTTCCTTCATTCTCCTTTGCTGGGTCATTCCCACTTTTAGTGAAGACCTGAAAGCGGTGAAATAGACAATGTGTGGTATCTGGCAGAAAGGGGCCCCGCAGGGTTCAACATGACAGTGAGGTTCGAATATACATGCTGGGTCCGGAAGGTCCTGCAGGATGCACCGTATGCATTGGGAGAAGGTATCTGAAGGTGGATCGGACCATGGACAAGGGATATATTTCCCTTCCTCGAACCTGCCGGTACAGATGTAAGGACCCGAGAATCTAAAGGATATCTCTTCAAGGTTCAACAGATCAATGGATATCGGATCACCTGCACCTTTGAGGAACTCTCCCTTTCGGTTGAGTGGAAGGACTGTGATCCAGGGGGATCCTCCATGCCATGAATGGTCAACAACGTGATAATGGTAGGACTCCTCTCCCTCAGTAAAGGATACCATGTCACCTGTTGGCCTTTCATAAAGAATCTTTGGTAGCGAATGGCTTCCCTTTCCGCTGTTCATCATCAAATTAAAGTAGAGGCCCCCTTATTAGCCTACCGATTCCTTCCACTGGGTGAACAACATGGATTTGGAAAGCAGGCTTCAACTGGTCCTTAAAGGGGCAGAGGAGATCGTAACCGAAAAGGAGATCAGACAGGTCCTGGAAGAAGTGAAGGACCCTACCGCATATGTCGGTTACGAACCTTCAGGTTTCGTTCACATAGGTTGGCTCATCATTACAAAGAAGATCGAACAGTTGATAGAGGCGGGTTTCACTGTAGATATTCTTCTCGCTGACTGGCATGCTTTCATCAATGACAAGTTCGGTGGAGATCTTGAGAAGATCAGGGCATGTGGGGAGTTACTTCATCCATTGCTACAGAGCATACGGCCTTGGTGATGCCATCGATCAGGGCAAGCTCAAATTCGTGTGGGCTTCTGACATGGCAGACAGCGCCGGATACTGGGAAAGGGTTCTCAGGGTCGCCAAATCCTCCTCTCTCTCCAGGATCAGAAGGGCTATGACAATAATGGGCAGGAAGGAGGAGGAAGGGGACCTGGACACCTCCAAGTTCATATATCCTGCAATGCAGGCAGCAGACATCTTCGAACTGAAAGTGAATCTGGCACTGGGTGGCATGGACCAGAGGCACGCGCATATGCTTGCAAGGGATGCAGCGGATAAACTGGGTTGGAAAAAACCCACTGCACTCCACACTCCTCTATTATCGTCCCTTAGCAAGGGAGGTAGGATGGAGATGGTTACAGGCCCCACAGGGGGCCTTGACCATGATGCAATGGCCCAGAGGATCGAAAAGGACCTGGACCTTCTGATCGGAAATGAAACCCTATCGGAAGAGACCAGATCACTTCTTGACGGCCTTAAGAAGATGGATGAGACAAAGAGGCACAGGGCCATAGAGGTCCTTATAGCAGGAAAGAGGAGGGTGGGGGGTAAGACAACTATCCTTTCAGCCCTGCATGAGAACCATATCGACGGTGATGTAGTATTCGATAATGATGAATTACACAGGCTCAACAAGCAGCTGAACATAGCAAGAAGGGAACTCTTCATCTACCTTGGCGTCGAGGAGAAGGAGGGCCCCAACGAGAACAAGATGTCCAAGTCTGACCCTGATTCGGGCATCTACCTCCATGATGGAGAGGATGATATCAGAAGGAAGATCAACAAAGCCTGGTGTCCTGAAGGGGTACCTGATAATCCCGTTGTGGAGATCTGCAGAATGATAATATTCGCAAATGGAAGAAAACTCAATATTAAAAGGCCGGAGAAATGGGGAGGGGACCTCACTATTGAAGACTATGAACAGCTCAGATCCTTGTTCGCAAAGAAACAGGTCCATCCTGCGGACCTTAAGAAAGCGGTTTCTGTGGAGATGATAGAGATCCTTGGATCATTCAGGGATTATTTCAAGGAGAGACCCGAGGCTATGGCTGTAGTGAAAATGTATGCTAAAAGCATAGGTAAATGAACTCTCCGCTATCTATAACTAGTAAAAGCCATTTCGTGAATATGTCCGCTTTCTCCTGGTAGGTGCAAAAGAATGGCCGGAGAGATTGTTGAGGGTATTAACCCGACCAGAATGGAGCTCCTTTCCATAAGAAAGAAGAGAAGGCTTGCCGAGAAAGGCCACAAGCTCCTGGGAGAGAAGAGGGACGCTCTTATTGTCCAATTCTTCGATGTTCTGAAGAAAAGGGAATCCCTGAAAGAAGAAGTTGTAGGCTCCTTTAAAAGTGCAGGGTCCTCCCTTGAGGAAGCTATGGCGGTGATGGGCTATGGATCCGTTCAGGCCCTATCCAAGGGAATTAGTGAGCAAACACCACCCACTATCAGCACCTTGAACATCATGGGAGTGAAGGTACCGGTCCTGGACCTTCAGGTAAGGGAAGGATCCGATAATCCCTGGGGCATAGGAACCACACCACAATCACTTGATGATTCTGCAACAGGTTTCCAGAAAGCCCTGGAAAGGCTGCTCAAGCTTGCTGAGACCGAAGGGTCCATGGAGAGACTTGCCCTTGAGATAGAGAAAACAAAGAGAAGGGTAAATGCACTGGAGCATATCTTCATCCCCAAGTTGAAGAACACGGAAAGGTACATCACCATGCAGCTTCAAGAAAGAGAGAGAGAGGACTTTGTCAGAAGGAAGAGGATCAAAGCAATGATGGAGAGCAGAGAGAAAGGATCTGGGAAGACCGCTGATCCATTTCTTTGAGACAAGGTGAAGGTCATGGCAAGGGTTCGGAGGTCCACATACAGACAGCCTGTAACGCCAAAAGGCCTTGAATCCATAGAGAAAGGGACAGTGGAATGGTTCGATACCGAGATGTACTCGAATCTCAACACAGAGGTCCTGGAAGAGTATCTGGACCATAAGAACAGGAAGGAAAGCTTCGATCGGTCAGAATTCTCCTGGGGGAAACTCCTTTTTGTCCTTCTTGTGGTGGGTCTACCTTTTACCGTGATCTCTCAATACATAGCCCTTAAGATCGGTCTTGTGACAGGGGGTGCATTTTATGTTTCATACCTCGTTGGTATGGCAAAGAAATGGAAACCCACCCAGGTCAATATAGCATCTGGATCTGCAACCGCAGTAGACAGGACCGTGACCGGATTCGTTTTCACATTTCCTGCAATATACCTTCTGGCTTACTCATCGCAGTATGTCATGTCCAGTGGTGAACCGCTCATACCTCCTTCACTGATCGTGGGTACCAGTATAGTCCCGCTTGCTATCATCGCATCCTTCTTTGCATCCCTTATGGGTTTGATGTACTTCATCATCTTCCGCAGGTTATGGCAGGTAGAGGACCCACTTCCGGCACCGGGTTTCCAGGCATTTGTCAAGCTCCTTGATATCTCCAATAACCTATCAGAAGGTGGTGTGAAACATGCATTCAGGTCGATCAAGCTCGTTTTCTATTCATTCCTTGGAATGTTCGCTTTCGCATTTGTGAGGGATTTCCCGTTCGGTCCCAAGAAGCTGCCTATACTGACCTATATCATGCAGGGTATCGGTCTGAATGATTGGTTCAGCCATGGGAGGATCCATATCCCCTATTCCATGTCCAAGTGGACCCATATATCATATGAGTTCACCGGGATAGGTTTTGCAATAGGATGGTTCTTAAAATTCAGATCGGCATTCATTGTGGCTGCAGGATCATTCGTAACATGGTTCTTCATCGTTCCCATGGCGGTATGGCTTGATGTCCCCATCTACATCCCTGTCCTTGAGAAATATGCCGGAACCGGATATCTTTCAACTCATGCACTCCCCATTCCACAAGGTGATCTTTCACAATTCATTCCTTATGCCTCCCCTGCCTTCGGAGCAGCCCAGGGTATCGCGAAGATAATTGCGATCGGAGCTATCCTAGGCGGAGGAACGACTGCACTGATCAAGATGATACCCACATTCAGAACCGTTCTGATCGATATCACAAAGACGACAGGTGGGGAAAAGCGGGAATGGGTCCCGGGCAAAGGCTGGTACGAATGGCCCACCCAGCATATTGGGATCGTTGCAGGGACCGCATTCATCATCATATTCCTTGCTTTCTGGCTCTTTGGAGGGTTCCCCTGGCTTGCATCACTTGCTTTCTCAGCTCTACTCGTTGTTTTAACATTCCTCCTAGGGGCGATCGCCGTGAAGATCTCAGGAGAGGTGGGAACAACACCCGTATCTGGAACCTCATTCCTGACACTACTGCTCCTTTTCGGAGTTTTCACACTGACCAATGCTGTTGTGAAGTTCGATAGCGAGGCCCAGATAATACTAATGGCCCTTGTTGGAACTACTGTCTTTGGTTCTGCAATATCACTTTCATCGGAGATCATGTGGGATTTCAAAGCCGGTCTCTATGCGGGTACCAGGCCCATGCACCTGATCAAGGGTGAGAGCGTTGCGATCATCATAGGAACCCCGGCAGCTGCTCTGGCTGCTGTATTCTTTTCCACAAGGCTTGCCACGGGGGACCTAATCCTTGAGGCTCCCCAGGCACATGCGTTCGCAGTATTCGTTCAGATCCTTGCCGGGGGGAAGGTCATGTTCTCTCTATTCTTCCTGGGGATGGGGATCGGTGTTTTGGTGGAGCTCCTGACCGGTATGGGGACTGCGTTCGGATTGGGTATGTACCTTCCTCTCCAGTACACTCTAATGATGATCACAGGTGGTGGGGCAAGGGAGATCTGGGAAAGAAAATGGCTCAACAAGAAGGCCAAAGCTGAGGGATGGGAGGAGAACCAGAAGACCTTCAAACTGTTGGATTCCTATATGATAATGACAGGTCTCTACATAGCGGAAGCCATAATTGGAACCCTCCTTGCAATTTGGCTCGTTTCACCTCTCTCCTGATATCCCATTATATATGAAAAAGCGATATTAGGTCAGATGAAGGGAAGAAGCAGAAAGAAGCGCAATCTTACATGGCTAGCCCTTGCTATCCTCTTCATCGTGATCATTGCCATGTTCATCAACTTCGGAGGAGATATCCTTGATGAACTGGCAGAGTCTCGATCCAATATACCTATTATTTGCTTTGGGTTGTTACTTCGGGGTTCAACTTTCCTGGGCGATCAAATGGTATCTTCTAGTGAAAAGAAGGGTGAAGAATGCATGGTTCCCATATGTTGCCCTTGCCAATATGTACGGGAATTTTGTGAATGTTACCACTCCCTCCGGCCGAATGGCTGGAGAACCCCTTAGATCCAGGACCGTTGCAAAAAAGTACAAGGCAAGGTTCTCCACGGTTTTTGCCGCAGCCATGGTGGACAAAATGACATTGACCCTTGCAATGATCATTCTACTCATTCCCCTCACTTTCTACATGACCTTCTCTTTCTCCATGCCCAGGATCCTTGAGTATCTCATGGGTGCCTTTGTCCTTTTCTGGATAGGTGTGGCGACGTTTTCCTATATTCTCTTCAAAGGGATGGGAGAAGGAAGGTCTCGAAGGGTTGGTGACTTCATTTACAGGATCGCAAAGGTGATCCTGAGAGGAAAATACAGCGACAGGGGATTCTTCGTAAACAAGGTCAAAGACGGAATCCTGGAGTTCAAGAGATCGTTCAAGATCCTTTCCAAGGATCCATTGCTGCTTGCGATCGATCTTACACTAGGACTTACGATCTATCTGTTCAGGTTCGCAGCTGCCTATATGTTCTTCCTGGCCATCGGCCATTCGGAACCCTTCCTAACGGTCTCCACGGTTGTAATGATAGCATTTATCATCGGTCTGATATCACAGCTCCCCGGCATGGTGGGGATCGGAGAATCCTCCATGACCGGTCTTTATCTGGCTACCGGTGTAAGGGTTTCCACTGCTATTACGGTGTCCATCCTAACTCAGCTCAATGTTTACATCTTCGAGATAGGGCTTGGGTATCTCTCAATGATTGCCCTCAATCTGTGGAAGAGCAGGGAGTCATCCTCTAAGCTCCCTTGAGGTCTTCTCTACAACAGACTTGACATTGGTATACCATTCCTCGATGGTCTCAATGAGCATTTCCTGCACTTTATCGGGCTCAACAGCTTCGTATACATGGAAGATCCCACCGCCTTCTCTGTTCCTTATCTTCTTGAATGCCAGCCGGTTGTCCACCAGTTTGCTAACAGATCTATAGGCGGTTGAGCGGTCCCTACCGATCCTGTTTCCGATCTCAATTGCAGTACCTGGTCCGTTCTCAAGAAGTTCCCGGTACACCTTGAGGTCCTGGGTCGACAGATCGAAGAAGCACCTGATAGCATTCTCACAGTTGGAACTCATTCTCCTGGGGAACAATTTCACATCCATCCAGACCACCCGACTTCACATGTAAGGGGTCAATTCGATAAGACCCGATCAAGTCAGTTGTTCGACATAAGCGCACAACTGTTATATATATAACTAAAGGGGGTCTTAAATTTTGAACCAGAAAAATGAAGGGATCGAGGAATTGACCGATGAGATGTTCGATACATACATCTCTCAGAACAGGATCGTTCTAGTGGACTTCTGGGCACCATGGTGTATGCCATGTCAGCTCCAGGGCAGAATGCTGAGATCCAATATTGATGATCTCCCCCAGGGAGCTAAATTGGTGAAGATCAATGTTGATAACAATCCCTTGACCTCACAAAGGTTCCAAGTAAGAGGAATTCCCCAAATGCATCTTTTTGTAGATGGCAAACCAACCAAAGGATGGACGGGAGTCACGACTGCTGAAGTTCTTTTTAAAGAAATGAAGAAGTACATCTAGATCAGCGGAAGTATTGCACAATCCCTCAGATATTCTGAATTGAGGTTGGTCATTTCACCGGAAGTTCTCCCAGGAATGGGGAGCAGGCGGGCGGATAGTGGTTTGTCCCATTTAATTGATAGATAGGCCACATCCCGAAGAACAGATGCGATCCGATCCAATGGAACATCCCCCGAGATAGGAACAGTATCCAATCCTGTTCCACAGACAGCTGAATAAAGGAGCAGTTTCTGTATATCCAGAGATCCAAGGTCCGCAGACCTTGCAAGACCCTCATCCTCCATGACAGGAAGCATCAGACCGCTGTATCCGCATCTTTTTATTGTAATATTAGTCAGGGATCGTGTTATGGATGCTGCAGCTGATAGGGTTCCGCTTGAACCGAAGGGTGATCCGGTGATCTTCTCTATTGCAGAAGCTATGGAATAACCATCATCCAGCCCTGGGGCAAAGGAGAGATCGATACCACGGTATTCGTATGAGGAACTGGAGGATAGTACAAGGCAGATCCTTTCTACCTTCTTCAGTTCCTGATCGTAAAGATGGCACAGGAACCTCTCTAATTCCTTCAGATGAGAGGTCCTTCCAGCAGCTGTATTGACAATGTCACCGGATTCCATCCCCACAGTGAAAGATGATGCCCCCCCTCCGTGATAAGCAGCTGGAAAGAAAGGGATGTCCGGAGGACAGGAGGCATTGGATGAGAACATGAAGTTCCTTGACCCATCCGATGAGATTGTGGAGACATCCTTAATGGTTCTAGAAGCTGCCTGGATATTGTCCTCCAAAGGACCTGTCATTCTATCACCAAGAAAAGCAGAAGTGCAAACATAGGTGGTCTCCTCTAGCATCTTTGGAACCAGCTCAATAAAGGAGGATGTGATCGAAGGTCCCACAGAGATGAAATCGATCCCATTCCTTCTTGCAGATGCTTCTATCTCCTTAACTTCGGAAAGGAGGCCCTCTTCGGACCTGTTGATAAGGAATGTGGTCCATGGCTGGGTGGAGAGCCGAACCGTCTGGACCTCGATCCCGGAATCGTTGAAGAGGTCCTTTGCCCTGTTGAGGAAACTACCAGCTTCCTCCATCTGCTTGTCCAGATCAGAGAAGTGAATGTGGATTCCGGCCGTTATGGTCCTGACCTTCATTGAAGAGGATAGGTCCCTTTATATCAAAAAGGGTTTTGATTGGAATGGAAGAAGGGTCCATTGAACATCATATTAAAATACGATTTAACCCAATCAATATCCCAGTGATGGAAGCATGAGAAGGATCCTTACGCTGCAGATATTACTTGTCTTGATACTGTCCACAGTATTTTTAATAAATGAAGGGTCCGAGGCAGAAGGATCAGAAGAGGGACCGGTATTCACGGTTGCAATGGATGAATACATGAAAAACGCAAAGGTCGCTCCAGGAACCAACGGGATCGTGACATTCTATGGAAATATATCCTGCGATTTCCCAGACAATGTTACTAATGAGACATATTACACTGTCTCTTTCAGTACCTCTTGCGATGATTGGTCAGTTTCCAGTATTCCTCCGGTGATGTTATCTAAAGAAAGCAATACATCTGCCTTTCAGGTATCGGTCCAGGTTCCCTTGAAAACATCCTCCAGCAAGATCGGAAACCTGACAATAGAGATGTTCTGGAGCAATGGGACCTCTCTAAACGAAAGCGGAATCCTCCCACCTGTATTCTGTAAAGTAAAGGTTGAACCTTACATCAGTATTGAGATCCATGGGATCACATACAAAGAATCGAAGAAAAGAGAGTGGAAGGAATATGATATCATCATTCTCAACTTGGGAAATTCACCTGTGAATATTACCTTGGAGATAGATAATCAGGGTGATCAACCTCTGAAAGTAGAACCGATGAATACCACTATAACGATTCCAGAATCAAATGAGACCACGGTCACTTTCAGAGTAAGGCAGGAAGGTGGAGGATCCGGGTCCCATTATGTACTGCTCAAAGCGATCTCGGAAGATGGTGAAGAACTCTCAGTGATCAGTATCTACTATAGAGGCGGTGTTGAGATAGATCCTGTGGTGATCTTCATCGTATCCTCCCTTGTTATCATTGGATTCATCGCTGTTATCTTTTCAATAAGAAAGCTTAGAAAGAATAGACAATCCGATTGAACTATCGGTACCATCATGGAAGTTCAATTTCTACCTTTGATCCAGGTCCTACACCATATTCCTCCGAAAGGCCCTGATTGACCTCTACAACATAGAGACAGGGTCCATCGCTGGAAAAGCGGTCCACTTCATTGTCCTTCTTCCCAGCACCGGAATTAGCTTCTGATATCTTGAGGACATGCAGGTCCTCTGAGATGAAGATGATATCCAGATCCAGATAGGTATCCTTCATCCAGAAGGTTACATTCCTGGGAGTATCATATACAAAGACCATTCCTTCCTTTTCTCCAAGGATGGTCCTCAGCATCAGGCCCTTGGTCCTCTCGAATTCATCATCTGCTATCTCACATCGGATAACAAGGTCCTTCCCCTCGAGATCGAACCTTACAATGGCCAAAGAACCTTGATCCCCTTCTTCTGATCCATCCTTTATTGGAATGATACCCACCAGAAAGAGGGAGATCAAGATCAATGTGAATATCAGGATAGTTCGGTCGATTTGGATTCCCCGGGTGGTATAGGGATTTCAGAGGTATTAATCATTCATTATCGCAAGACATTTCCTTTACTGCGGAGGCGACGTTCTTCGCCAGTTCCACGAGTCTATCAATGTCCTCTGAAGTTGGGGCTCCAATAGCCTCAACAACTGGTGAAATGAATTTACAGGTGGATGCATTACCGAATTCCTCCAAAGCTTTCACTCCGCCTCCACCCCATCCACAGGAACCGAATACACCAAGAACGTGGTTCTTTATCCTGGATTTCTCAAGAAAATGGATCAACTCATCTATGGGAGGAAACATACCTGTGTTGTAGGTAGGGGTACCGATGATTATTCCGGTGTATGTCCATGCATCGTTTACAAGATAGGAAAGATGTGATTTGGATGCATCATGGACCCTGATCTTCTCTATCCCTTCCTCAGCTAGGGTCCTGGCAATGACTTCTGCCATCTTTTTGGTATTTCCATACATGGAGCCGTAGATAACCACTACTCCTGCTTCGGTCTCCATTGAGGAGAGCCTGTCATAGTAATCGATGATATACTTCGGATCTTCTCTCCATATCGGTCCATGGGTGGAGCATATGGCCCTAATCTCCAGACCGGATAGCTTCTTTAACGCAGCCTGGACCATCTGGCTGTATTTTGCAACGATATTTGTGTAATACCTGGAGATCTCGGCCTCGTAATATCTCTTGATATCTATCTCATCATCAAATATGCCACCATCAAGGGCCCCGAATCCTCCAAAAGCATCTCCTGAGAAGAGAATATGGTCCTTCAGATCATAGGTCATCATGGTCTCTGGCCAATGGACCATCGGGGTCATAAAGAATTTTAGCTTCCTCCCCCCAAGATCGATCTCATCCCCTTCGCTAACAAGGTGAATATTCTCGGTGATATCGTAGAAGTTCTCCAGGAACTTGGCTGTTTTCTTGTTCCCTACCAGTTTTATTTTCGGATACTGGGAGATGATAGCTTTGATGGAGCCGGAATGATCGGGTTCCATGTGGTTTATCACAAGGTAATCTATCTTCTTCCCTTTGCCCATCAATTCCTGGATCTTGTCCAGATATGGAGAGGTTACTGTGAATTTCACTGTGTCTATCAAGGCGACCTTCTCATCCATGACGAGGTAGGAATTATAGGAAACACCTTTGGGCAGAGGCCATAGTGATTCGAACAGGTGTGTTTCCCTGTCGTTGACTCCGATCCAGTAAACTCCATCCACAATCCGTACAGGTTCTTCCATTGGATCCATCTCCGTTATGGATTTTGGAACGACATTTGATACTTAAACATTTCACATTGATTGTACTGATCAAGTCTTTTCACAACTTTTAAGAACAAGAACTCTATTGGCCGCTGAACAGGAGGACCTTTAAAATGTCTGTTGAAGAAAAATGTTCATCTTGCGGTATTCCGTTGAAAAGGGAGAGGTCTGTTGGCTTCAAATGCCCTTCATGCGGTGTAGGATTCATCGGTCGATGCTCGAACTGCAGAGACCAGTCAGCCATCTATGTCTGCAAGAACTGTGGTTTCGAGGGTCCTTGAGGAGAGATATCCATGGGAGAAGTTCTGATCAGGTACAAGGTCATGCCCGAGGGACCGGAAGTTGACCTTGAGAAGATTGCCAGTAAATTCAAGGAATACGTCCCAGGCCATGGAAGGATATCTTCTTCTGAAGTGAAACCCGCTTTTTTCGGCATGAATATGTTGGAATGGGCAGTGGTTCTTGATGACAAGATCGGTGGGGGAGAGGAACTCGAAGAGAAGATGAGGGGTACAGAGGGAGTTAGTTCCCTTGAGATCCTGGAAATGGGGCTCCTGTGATCATGATCCTTATCGAAGGAAGGGTTGCAATCCATCCAACTGAGGATCGAGAAAAGGTCAGATCCTCCATTTTGAATATATTTCCTGATTCAAGCATTCAGGAGATCGATGACTATCTACTGTTCACAGGGAAAGATATCGACACTTTCACTGAAATAATCCGGGACCATTCGATCCGGGATACTGCCTCAATGGTCATGGAGAGAGCCCGGATCGAAGATACAACATCTTTTTACCTCTACAAGCAGGCTGCATTCATGGGGGTTGTGAATTTCACCGAAGGTGGATCCACATTGGGTGATATTGAGGTTCAGGTGAAGGAAGGGGCCGTCGAGTTCATAGAGTTGATAAGACCTGTTCCATTTTAGGACATATCAGTTCAACACCACTTATATACTCTCCAGGACAATCGACCATTATGGCAGCCAGGGTTACGATCATTACTGCTGCAGTTCTTATATTGTCGATATCATTGCTACTTTTCTCGCCAAAGGAATCCATTACTACCTCTGCCATTCCACAGATAATTGATATTGAACAGGACCTTGCATTCATTTCCGTTTCACAAGATGAGACCGGGTCGGTGGAATTGAATGTCTCCATACGATCACCATCCAACCAGAACATCATACTCAACATCCAATCGGAATTGAAGGGAGCTCCTTTCTGGAACGTTGATCATATAAAAAGCATCTATCTTGAACCATTCGAAGAATGGAAATTCAAGGTCACTGTCACCGCTCCTGCCGGTGAAAGGGCGGATAAAGAGGTTGAGCTAATATTGAAAGTTACTTCCGACAGCGGTCTGGTCACTGGTGAGGATTCCTGCAGATTGAAAGTGCTTCCATTCCTTTCGACAGAGGTCTCCTCTGAAGTAGATTATCTCCTGGAAAGACCACTTGTCGGTTCATTCCCCCTCATCATCAAGAACAATGGAAATTCAGTATCTCCTGTGGGACTGACCTGGGATGGTGAGATCGAACTGACCTTGGGTGGAAGCATTATGCTCGACCCGGGTGAAAAGACCACCCTGAACATCGATTACAATATTCCGGACGATCTATCGGATACAACGACCTCCATCACATCGTTTTCTGGAACCACATCGGGTAATGGATTAGATGTACGCTTCATTTTGGAGAGACCATTTGTCCATATCCTTTTTAAAAAGGGACCCTTCCTTGTCCTCCTTCCTGGTATTCTGGAAAAGGATTCTGTCAAGGTA
Source organism: uncultured Thermoplasmatales archaeon (assembly GCA_963807965.1). Taxonomy (GTDB): domain Archaea; phylum Thermoplasmatota; class Penumbrarchaeia; order Penumbrarchaeales; family Penumbrarchaeaceae; genus Penumbrarchaeum. The sequence continues at coordinate 337,924 of CAWEDU010000017.1, read as the reverse complement.
ATCTGCATTGGCGGAGAACTGACCAATGTCGGGATCGAAGTTATGGGTCCTGGTCTGGACCATAGTGTGGATAGTGAGAAGGGAGTGGATCTCGATCACCTCGAAGGAAAGGACCTCATTCTCTCAGGAAAAGGATATTCCGGGACCCAGCTTCTAACAGTTCATGCTTATGGGTTCTGGGAGGAACAGAGGGTCATCTCCAATAACATCAAGGTCCCTGTCACTGGTGAGGATGATAGAAGTGATGGTATTCCTACCGCGATGATCTTGTATGCTGGTGGAGGAACCGTAGCGATCGGTGCTACCCTTACAGGGACTATTGCCTATCTCTATTCGGCTTCCGAGATCTTCAGATACAGATGGCTCCTTATAGCTTTCATACCCCTTTATTCAACGGTTCATGGCGAGAAGGTCCTTGACCATTTCTTCCGAGGCAGATTATTCGAGTTCATCAAAGAGCATCCTGGTGTAACCTTCACTGCTCTGAAGGACCATTTCGAGGTGAACAATGGAACCCTGACCTATCACCTCCACAAGCTGGAAAAGGAGGAGCTAATTGTATACAGAAACTATGGAAAATATAAGCTCTTCTATGCTGATGGAGTAAGGATCAAAGGGGTCGAAGCGGTTATCTCTCCCATTGACAAGGAGATATTCGATCTGATCACTGACAACCCGGGCATCTCATCTGGAGCGATCATCAGCAATCTGACCTCCGAGAGATCTGCGAGAACCATTTCCAGGCATCTCAAACAGCTTGAAAGAAAAGGATTCATCAGTTCGGATAGAAGGGATGGAAGAAGGATTTTCTTCGTTTCGTCTGACCTTGAACGGGTCCTGCTACCTGGAAGAGGAGTCATCGAGGTGTCAGAAATTGCAGGTCTGGACATATGAAACTCCCTGTCATTTGACCATAGACAATTTAAAATAAGAAGTCATTATTCATCGCAACCTACCCTATGCCGCAGTAGCTTAGCAGGTTAGAGTGTACGGCTGTTAACCGTAAGGTCGTCGGTTCGAATCCGCCCTGCGGCGCTTTTTACATAAACTGTCATTTTTGTGAAGATTGCGCCGTAGGGCGGATTCGAACGAAGTTCCCTGATACCGAGTACACAGATTACACAGACCGGTGTCAGGGTGAGCAAAATCTTTGATTTTGCGGAACGAATCCGCCCTGCTTTGACTTCATTTGGCCTTAGGCGCTTTTTACATCAATATATTATTTGATGATGATTTAACCGCAGGGTGGATTCGAACTTGTTCATTGTCAACCATTCACAAATCACACAGATGGTTGGCAATGCAGACACAATCTTTGATTGTGGCTTAGCGAATCCGCTCTGCTTTCACCTTATTTTAATAAGGATCATCCATTCGTCTGGATATCGGCAAAAAGACCATGGAATACTCATACCTTCTTGATTAAGTCGAGTATCATCTTTTCGGGGGCGGCCCCTTCCTGATGATGGACCTCATTGATAACTGTCCGGGGAACTCCCATTACCTTGAATTTTTGTGAAAGGTCCGGAAATTCCTGAGCTTCAACCATATCCGCCGTGATCCTGTCATTTAAAAATGCCATGTGATGAGCTAGAACCACTGCTCGTGGACAATAAGGGCAGGTCGGAGTAACGAAAACCTGTAGATGTAGGTCCTTTTCCAGATTCTTGAGGTATTCCTGTCCTTCCTCTGAGATACCAACGATACCCCTAGAAATTGTCAAGATCGAATCCAGTAGAGATGTGAACTCGTATCCAGCAGGAATTCCAAAGAATCTGATACCAAAGTATTTTCCATTTCTGTCCGATCCTTTAAGAGGAATGATAGCTGGGACCTTATCAACTCCGTATTTCTTTGAGGTCACCGGATCCTCATCAGGATCGATCTCCTCGAAGGTTATGCTATCGCTCAGACCGGATAACTCCTCAACTATCATCTTTGTATCATTGCACATGGAACAGTCTGTCTTCTTGGTGAATACCAGTATGTGAACTGGTTCATCCATCTCCAACAGTGATTCTCTCACCTTTTCCGCTGTCTCTTCATCCATCAACGACATATATCGATCTCCTTGTGTCGTTGAAACCTATCAAAAGGGGTTTAATAACGTTTGTGCATAAAACTTACATAACCGTTTTATCCGGTCAGGATCTTGACCACATATCATCTGGAAGGTCCTCATAGATCTCCTCCCCCCCGAGCCCCATATCCCCATCCTGGCAGGAAAGATCTCCTGATGTTAGGTCAGCGATATACTTCTTCTTCAAGGTCCAGTAATTTATCCTCCACTCCCTGCCATCGTAAAGGGTCGTCTCTTCCCTTTCCGTCTTGAGGATCCCCAGGTCCTCCAGCATGTAGAAAATGTCCCTGTCATCGGTCTTGAGCATGTTGTCTATGATCCTTTCACCAAATCCAAAGAAGTTGAGAACATGTTCGGCCATTTCCTCAGCTACGTCACATTCAATATTCTCTTCCTCGTTCTTCCTGCTGAATGAGGACTGAATAGCCCTTGCAAGGACCAATCGGGAAATTACATCATCCCTTCCACCTGGGAAGTAAGGATTTCTTCCCTGGCGGGGTACATCAAGAATTATCGGCATTTATGACCAAACCTGTAGAAACACAACTCCTACCTGAACTGTATTGTATTGTTCCATAATTAATGTTCTCCTAATTCCATGTTGAAATTGTCATATTGTTAAAATGTAACGGAAAAAGCTTTTACCATCATCCATGGATGGTTTCTCGAGGATGAGTGCAATGTCTGGTATTTCTTTATCAGAGCGTAGTGTAAAGATTATTGTGGTAACGCTGTCAATTGCTGGAGTACTGGTCTGGTGTTGCTTGCTCAATGGTCTGAAACTCCAAAAGTAAGCATTTCTGAACTTCATGACCATGAAGGAGAAACCGTCAGGTCAAATGGAATGGTTATAGGACAGGATCTTCTTTCTTCTGGAGCTTCTAGACTTCTCTTGGTGGATGGGAATGAGACAGCAGAGATATACATTGAAAGATCCTCCAATGAATATCCATCAGGAACTAACATTTTGGCAAAAGGTGAGGTCTTTAGTTCCGATGGGAGTTTCTCGATAACGGTACAATCCGACAGTGGGGTCCAGAAAATAGATGAGATTGAGGAGACTGTATTCGGGAGAGATTCTATCCCGGGTTCAATTGTCACTTTCCAGGGTAACCTTGTCAGCAAGGTTTCAGGAGGATGGAATGATGATGAATGTGTCATCATGGTGGAGGGAGATGACGGCCCGCTCTATGTTGATGTTACCATATCCCGAGTTGAGGAGGAATTCCACAACGGGGACCTGATTTCCTTCTCCGGATATCTTTGGGAGAGTGGAGATGTCCTTTGTTATGGTGACTCATCTGTTGAACTCATTTACAGACCGGAATCAGCTACCAGTTCCCTGGTCGCTTTGATAGATAGACTGGAAGATGATCAAAATGACATACCAGCAGGGAAGATGAATATCCGATCATATGTGAAGTATGAGCCTGTTTCAAAGAGCTTGTATGTAAGTGACGAAGTGGAAGGGTCCACGATTTCCGTGAAGGTCATTCTTCCCGATCCGGATCCTCTTATACATAAGGGAGATCTTATCGAGCTTATCAATACTACAATACTATGGGATCCTCAATCACTGAGATACGAATTCCATGCCGAGTGGGTTTCGGTAATACTACCGTACGGTCCCTGGAGACTCAGATTGGATAATCTGGACTTTGGAGTCTCATCCTATGAAAACACCGAAGTGATCCTCACGGGAGAACCGATGATGATAGGGGATGAGCAATTTCTTTATAACGAGAATTCCAGGATCGAACTGAGATCCATTGAACCCATACCAATGGGGAGGGACATTGAGATGAGAGGAAACATAGGTTTCGACCCTCTGACCAATTCATTTTACCTGGAGGTTGTGGAGGTCAATGGATGATAGAGACCATCCTCTTGATCTCGATAACTGCTCTCCTTGGTACATGCTTAGGTGTCCTCACAGGACTTATACCGGGTCTGCACGTTAACAATGTAGCGATCATTCTGCTTTCCATATCCCCTCTTGCTGCTGAAGGATTGATGGATCTTTTCGGACTCGATCAATATACGGTCCTTCTCATGGTATCTGCAGCTATCGTGGCAACTTCCATGGCCCATACCTTCCTTGATTTCATACCCTCGACATTTCTGGGTGCACCGGAGCCGGAAACTGCTCTATCGGTACTACCGGCACATGGAATGTTGATGGAGGGAAATGGGTTCAGGGCAGTATTCCTTTCAGCAGTTGGTAGTTTCGGAGCTGTAATAGTTGGATGTCTTCTTCTGATACCTTACAGGCTCATGGTCAATGAACCGGTGAATGGTTATGCTGCCCTTAAGGAATACATGGTATGGGTCCTGATAGGTGTTGTTATCCTTATGCTGGTCACAGAAACCTCAGAGGTCCCATATTTAAAAACAGAGGAGGACAGAGGAAAGAAAAGATGGTCGAAAGGAAGGTTCTCAAGGACTTTGGGGGTAATACTTGCAATGTTCCTCTTTCTGCTGTCGGGGATCCTTGGCCTTGCTGCACTGGACCTGAAGGTCACATCGCCTTTCGGCCTCCCGGCCACAGTCCTATTTCCATTATTATCCGGCCTTTTTGGAACTTCCACTCTTATTGAAAGTCTAAGGGGAGGAGCCGAAGTTCCTGACGCAGAGTACAGAACAAGAAGAGGTGGAATTGACCGAGGCCGCTGGTTCTGTAACTTCCGGAGGGATAGCGGGCTCCGTAGTTGGATTCCTTCCGGGAATGAGTGGTGGTGTTGCCACGATAATTGCAATGTTGTTCAGGAAGGACCCCTCTCCTTCTTCGGTCATCTTGACACTCTCAGCCATCAATACTGCCAATTCTTTCTTTGTTCTGTCAGCTCTATTCCTTATACTCAGACCGAGGTCCGGAGCTGCGATAGTGGTGAACGAACTGATCGATGCTACAGAATGGGCCTCTCTTTCACCACCTATTGACCTGACACTCCTTATGATCTCGGCATTGATAGCTTCCACGCTTGGATTCTTCCTAACCATCTTTCTCGGACGTAAATTGGCCAATCTTCTACCCAAGGTACCTTATCATTTACTTGTAAAGAGTATAATTGGTTTCATAGTTACGATGGTCTTCGCTTTCACGGGACCTATCGGTTTATTTGCACTTTTTGTTGCAACAGCGGTAGGAATGATAGCCCCTCTGATCGGTATAAGGAGGTCACATGCCATGGGGGTCCTTCTGCTACCGGTTATCGTGATGCTCTGGTGATCAGGCACTACCCGGAGGTCTAACATGGCCTATCTTCCTTGCAGGTACCCCGGTCCATATTTCATAGGGTCCGATCCGTGTATTCTTAGTCACGATGGAATACGCTCCTACGATGCACCCTTTCCCAAGATGAGAACCTGGAAGGATCAATGAGGATTGACCGATATCAACATCATCCTCTATCACAACCTTCCTGAGGATCAGAACACCTCTCTCACCCACATGCCCCAGGACCATCACATCACCCCCGAAAGTGACATTCCTTCCAACTGTGATAAGGTCCGGGTCATGGAGATAGGTCGTATTGATGATAGTACCCTTTCCGATCTTCATTCCCATCAATCTGTAGAACATCACTATCAGGACCGTGGTCCTGGTGAGCTCAAGGAAAAGATGCCTGTTGAAGAGGATTATCCCGTTCACCACCGACCAGTATCCTGCGACGGGAGATATGTAAGGGTACTCGCCCTCCCTCTGATGTGAGAATATACCCAATCCCCACTTCAAGGCAGGTCCGAATATCAGCAGTCCGATTCCGAAAATGAGATAGGAGGCCCCGAAGGACGCCCCAAGGACCATTACATCCAATAGAGGAAATGGTGTGGATCCAATGTAATTTTCCAGAGTGAATCTAATCAGATAAATGGGTGCCAAAAGTGAAGAGGTGATAAGAATAACAGCTATCAGGAAAAGTGGTATCCAGGTGAACGAGGTAGCAATACGGAAAATTAAAGGTACCTTCCACCCCCGTTCCTGATATATTTCCTCTCTGGATGGGATGGTATGGTCAATATACTTTCCTGCCAAGAGAAAACACCCTGAGATTGGAACGATACATGTTCAAATGGGTATTAACACTTTTCACTTGGACAGAGGCCATCAGTCCGTTACACGGCTGAGACATGTAGCAGCTATCCTGTATGCTTTAAGATATTCCTTCTTTATCACAAGGTTCTGGATGGTCTCTATATCCTTCTTGATCTCTCCAGTAGCTTTTCCCTGTGTGTGTCTGATCTTCATTTCCTGACGTATCTCGGCTATCAGGGAGAATAGTTTGGTCTTTGCTTCCTCGGGGTTGATATCTTTCTCATACATCGATAGGTCACCCGGAACAGGATCAGGATCTATCCCACCAGGACCACTGACCCGAGAAGTTGAAAGCGTGGAGATCTTCTTCACAAGGGATGACATCTCGGATCTTGCTTTTTCTACATCAGCAGCTTCGATAAGATCCCTTATCCGACCCATAGTTTCCCTGAGGTCTTCAACCGGCACCCCTGCATCCACTAGCTTCTTTATCTTCCCCTCTTGCCCAATAAGGCCTCCCCTAAGCTCATCTAGCTGTGACTGCAATTCCACTCTATTTTCTATTCTATCCTTCAAGGACAGTATCTGTTTATCGACAAGTTCGATAACGGAATCAACATCACCTGCATCCAAAAGGACCTTGGCTTTTGTGTGAGCTGCTTTGAAGGTGGCCACCTTCAGACCAACAGACCTGGCATTCTTGATCAGGTTTCCAAGTTCCTCAACTATGATCGAAGCCCTGGCCGTTTTAACCTCTTGACTCAGCTTCTCCCTCAAACCATAAAGATGCTCCATGGCCTCCTTGAACCGACCATCATCGGCCATATTATAAGATATCTGAATCTCCGGTTCGAGATCTCCGATGATCAGCCCATATCTTTCAGAATCGCTCCAAAGGTCCCGGATCTCCTTCTCTATGATGGAGAAGGTCCTTTTGGTCATTCTTTCATCCAATTCCACCTGGGCCCTTGTCATGATGTCAAGTGATTCTTCAACATCACCAGATCTCATTTTCTCCCTTGCCATGTTCATTTTCTTCTTGGAGGCTTCAGTATCGATGAGTAGCCCTTCGGCTTCTTTCAGAGTAGCCATTGCATTATCGAGCCGGTCCCCGATCACAAGAGAGAGCTTCTTTCTTCGGAGCTCCTTCAATAAGGACCTCTCCTTTTCCACACTTGCTTTATCCTTTCTTTCGAGATAGAGGTCCTTAACCTCTTCAAGACCTTTCTCGAAGTTGTCAACATCCACTCCCTGTTGTCTAAGGCCTTTCATCTCGTTCATTATAATTATCATTAATTTCTGATACTCGACCCTCAATTCATCACGTCTCATATAATTGAGCCTTTCATTGAGGATATCCATCTGAGCGTCGAAGACCTCCATCTTAGCATTGGAAAGTGCTTTGGTCGCCAAGTCCAATGGCTCGTCCAGAGGTGAAACATCTATGGACAGACCTAAGAGCTCATTACGTGTCGAGAGGACCTCGTTCAAGCTTCTCTCGGCCTGTTTCCTGACACCGATGGTCACTATCTTCTTGAAGGTTGTTTCAGCTTTTGTTAATAGTTCCTGGGCAACTTCCAGATCATTATCCTCAAGGGCCTTCTCTACTTTCTCGAGTATGACCTCCACAGGTTTTGCGTCCATGGATTCCTTTAGGGATTCAAGTTTTTCCTTGAGAACATTGATGCCTTTTTCCATGGTCTGTGTTCTACTCTCTTCAAGGTCGGCTAATGTATGAGCTGCATCATCAAGTAACTTCTCCATTCCCTCCAGTGCCCCTTGAATATCAGAGGAGAATCTTGACAGGAGGTGGTCCTTCTCCCTCACCATCCTGATATGGTCTTCTGATTCCTCACCAAGTATGGTGGATATCCTCTGTATCATGGGTTCAACGGACTGGAGTATCATTTCGAACTTCCGTTTTTCTGCTATTGCAGCTTCTCCTGCTACCTCTTGATAGAGTTTCCTGAATTCCAAGTAATCATTAATAGTATCATTTTCCGAAACTTCAGGGAGTCGTTCAATCATCTGACTGAACGAAGTTCTTTTCTCCTCATCAACAACTCTGCTGAGAAGCGACTTCATTTCACTTGTCTTATCCTCCATTTCCTTCTGGAGGTCGGAGAAAAGTATCTCATTATCTTTTTCTATGAGTTCAAGAGAGGTCCTCAATTCCCTCAAGGAAGTGATGAGGTGTTCCATATCTCCAGAGTTGACACCTTTCATTATCGTTGTGATGTTTGGTACCTTGCCGTCCAATCTCATCTGTTTCCCGATTTCAAGATACTGAGATTCAACAGCTCGAATGCTGGCTATCATGTTATTGATAGTGTCAGGAGCGAGGGATAACAGATACTGTGAGAGCCAGTCGTAGGATATCTTCCAGTATTGATCCAACATTCCCATATCTTTACGCTGGAAGGCCTCCTTCATAGCCTTGATGTGAGGTTGAATGCCGCTAGTATCTCCTCCAATCGTCCTGGCTTCCAGGTCAAGGTCTTCCACTAACTGAACCTTCTCCAAAGAGGGATCGGTTGACCCAATTATTTCCTCTTTCAATTCAATTTTTTCGGGCTTGAGCGAAGGAGCTTTAGGTGCTTCCTCCATCTCGTCTGGTATCTCGACTTCTTTCGTTTTTGTTTTTGATCTATCATCTTTTGAGGTGTCCTTCTTCTCAAGGACCTCCACTTCCATATTTGAAGAGGGTTCGGGGACCTTCTCTTCTTTTCCAATGGATTTGGATCCTTCCTTTTTATCAGCTAGAGCAATGTCCTTTGGCCCTTTAGAGGTTGATGAAGAGGGAGGTTTGTCATCAACTGATCCACTTTTCTGGATATCTGAAGCTTCTGGTATATTCTTTGTGGGTTCACCATCTGCTGATATCCCAAGCTGGGTGGATACTTTTTCAAGATAGACCTCGAACTTCGAAAGGGCCCGAAGAAGTTCCTTTTCAGGAGCTGCTTTGGCCACTTTTTCGATCTTCTTCAGACTATCTCTAAGCTTTCCAATATCCTGCCCCTTCTCTTCGATCTGTTTAAGGATACTCCAGCTCTTAGCCATCCTTGCCTGAACAGAGCTATCCCCTTTCTGGACCATTTTCCCAGCACCTCCCGAACATCCAAAATGCCGGGTTTATTAAAATGTACAGTACGTTAATAAGGTTTCTTATCTAATTCACGTATGCTGAAAAACTACTGGTTGGATGCGTTTTCTCCAGTGATCTTCAGTTCCTCCACATGGGAAACGCTTTCAACCGGACCACCAAGGCCCGGACCAGGCAAAGAGGTAGAAGTTGTAGGAACTCCCTTTTCATTATGGCCCTCTGGTTTCGGACCTCCATAAAGTTCCTCGTATGAGACCTTTGGAGATGCTTCCTCCTCTTCAAGATCCTTCCCAAAGGGATTCTTTCCCTGCTTCTTCATCGTTTCGATATGCTCCAGGAATTCCCTTTCCTGCTCCATTTTCTCTTTCCTCTGTTTCTGAACAAGAATGAATCCTGTTATTCCGAAGATGACAAGTACCAAAATAATCCCAACAATGACCAGAATATTGGTCGGTTTTGCAAAATCACCAAAACTGGATGAGGAGCTCCCCGAAGCATTTCCCAGGGGTTCTATTGTTTCCACAGACAATGCACCCTCACCTGCAGTATCGGTTATGATGTATCTCTCCACCAATCCTTTGATCTCTGCATAATCCAGGTGGTGGATGGCCACACAGAATATTTCAAAATCCTCCGGGTCTATCGGATATGATAATCCTCCCTCGGCCATTTCGGAAAAGGGAATATCCCAGACCAGGGTAGCTTTGTTAAGGACCCTTCCTGTTGAATTCACTTGGATGGAGGGATCTCCCAGGTAGCTTCTGTTGGCCACCATCATATCGTTTTCAGGTAGTCTTAAGGGGATCTCATCCCAATTTGAGATATTCTTGAAATCTATTTGTGGTTCCTGATAGCCACTTCTCATTATAAAGAGATGATAATGAAAGGATCCGTCTATCTGTATGGTGTCCTTGATCTCAAGCAGGACCTGGATCGAATTCCCTCTTCTCTGGGTCTTTATTGAGAGGATATCCAGCCCTGATTGTGCGACTGTGGATACGGTAAATACAGGTTCCCCGGATCCTTTCAATTTCCATTCCTCCTGGGTCTTGACTGCATCCGAAACAGGATCTCTGATATCCCTAAGGAGTTCTCCGATAGCAATATCCTCAGGAGCTTCCACGAGGATCGTTATATTCTTCTTACAGTAAGTTTTCCGTCGCTCACAGTTAGAATAATAGTAGTATTTCCGGAATGAGATGTGTCATAGACATGGGATGATATCATCCCGGTGGAGGTCTTACCGTCTCCCCAATCCCATTCATATGTTAGTGGGTCCAGGTCGATATCTGTGAAGCCAGAAGCCTGCAGCATAATTTCTTCGGAAGGGAACAATGTCAGGTTTCCCTTCACAATATCAATAATTCCAGCTTGGGGCTGATCGTTCACAGGTTCTATCGACAGAGCTATTTTTACTATCTCGAATCCTCCCCTGCCATCACTGAGTGAAACATCGAAGAAATATTTCCCAACATCATCTTGAACAGGATTGAGCACCAATGTACCATTTTGGAACAGTTCGAAAAATGGCATCAATGTTTGGGATGTATTCGTTGCAAAGGAGAGGCTCTCGTACGGATCATCATCATCACCATAGACCATCTTGTAGACCTTGATGGTATCCTCATCAGCATACATGTTGAATATCTCACCATTGTAATCAGAATTGCCTATTTTGGAAATAAATGGTAGATCGTTGACCTCCTTCACGGAAATCCTTATCGAATCGGATACGGAACCATCCAGATCCGATGCCTTGAAAGATACTATCTCTTCTCCATACCAATTCTCAGAAGGTATTATCCTAATGTGGGAGAACTGGATCTTCTTTGTCCCTTTACCAATACTGAAATTGACGAATTTAACATCAATATTAACATTCTTTGATGTTATCTGGAACTCCATCCTATCTCTACCTTCTTCTATGAAGTGACTTGATAGATTGAGGGGGGGCTGAAGTTCTTCATCCTCATTAATGACAATGGTCTCCGCCCATGGAGCCGAGATGTTTTCTATGGGGATGGTAGTATGGGACCATTCGGTCACGTTCAGAGTATAGGAAGGACTGTTGCTGGACAGATATTCAGCTCCTCCCTGCAGAGGAAAATAAATCCTGAAGAATATCCGTATTTCCTGGCCCCCGTCATTTCTCAGTTCAAATAGATCACCTTCTCCATATGTTCCTATCAGGTCCTGTGTTGCGTTAAGAACCTCGAATGTGGAAGGATTCGTTGTAATGAGGTAGGCTCTAACTGCTCTGAAGGGCTGAACATCGAACTGATAATAGTCAACCGGATCGTGTATGGGATTGAGATTGGTTCCCAGGGCCAGTGATCCGGAGATCCCGGCAGAACCGGGCCAGTTGATCCCGTCGTTCTTACTGTTGACGATATCCTTTTCTCCCCCCATCTGAAATGTATAGCTGGATGAGCTCCCTATAGGATCAGTTGATATCTCCATGAAATAGTCCCCATCATACGGGACAAAGAACTCCACATCAGACCAACCTCCATCTGAGTAAAGTGTTGCGATCGGTCTTCCGTTGGGTTCGTAGAATACACCCTTAACATTTGCACCGGAATCCCTTTTCAAAGAGAGTGCCAACCTCTGTGACTTTTCATATTTGATATCGTCCCCTTGAAGATCCAAGATCCTGAACACATCTCTTGTAAAGACCGGATCAAGATCACCGGTCCTTGCATCTGTATCAAAGAATATATCGACAGCTTCATCGAAAAGGTACTGGTTCGAATATCCATTTACTTCTGGAGCCTGTATTATAAATGGTGTGAATAGGGAGAATACCATTATCGATGCAAGAAAGAATCTACTGTAGGTTGAAGACATCCTATCACCCTGGACGTTCTGTAAAGCCTCCACTGGTATATTGAGGTTACCTGGATAGATATTGGAATTTGGTCTTTGTTAACCAAGAATATGTACAAAAAAAAAGCGCCCCCGTTCAATGGGAGCGCTTGGTTGACCTCACCCTTGATCACTGTGGGGGCAGGGGAGGTTCTGGCTGTGGAGGGATCGGAGGCTGCTCGGGAACTTCCGGAGCCACTGGCTCTTCTTCAGGAGCGGGTGGCATAGTCGTCTCATCCACTACTGGTTCCTCAACAGGTTCTTCGATAGGTTGCTCTACAGGTTCCTCAACGGGTGGTTGTTCATAGCTTTCTTCCATGGGCTGCTCGTAACCCTCTTCCACGGGCTGCTCGTAACCCTCTTCCACGGGCATCTCACCTGTCTCAACAGCCATATCTTCCTCACCCATAGGTTCGGATTCTTCTGGCATCTCCTCTTCCTTATTCTTGCCCTTCATCACAACAAGGATGATTATCAGAAGGATGACCAGAAGGATCACAACAACGATGATGATGATGACCATTGTGTTGTCATCTTCTTCTTCTTCTTTCTCTGCGACGGTTACGGAGAAGGTCTGGGTTGCGGTTCCTCCATATGGGTCCTCCACGGTTGCCGTGAAGGTATATGTCCCGGGTTCCAGATCGGTTATGGTTATCTCCTCTCCGGTCTTGTTCCAGTCGGTATCCCCGGTCCTGGTCCAGGTAACGGTGAAGGTCTCCTGATCGTCTGTCACATTAACCTTCAGAGTGAAGGAGTCTCCTTCCTTCACTTCCTCGGTTGGTCCCTCGATATCGTTGATCACAGGGTCTGTATTGGCAATGGTCACGTCAACGTGGAAGTAACCGATCTCAACGGTCTCGACCCCGTCTGAAACATAAGCGGATACGTTGTAGATCTTTGCGGCAGACCAGTTGTATAGGAAGTACATCATATTCCAGTCTGCTACAACCGTTCCGTCGATCTTCCAGATGACAGTGAGGTCGTCGCCATCCACATCCATGAGGTTGGCAACAGAGACGTTCACATCTTCTCCGGTCTTCTTGTTGATCATATCTACATACCCTGCACCCCACTCGCCGGTGGGTGCATCGTTGACAGCTTCTCAATGGTCAGATGATATAGATCATATCCCAAGTCTCCCCATCCATTTCGGAATACGTTGACGGATCCCCAGGAAATACCGAATTCATATATCTCCGCCTATTGTGAAGTATGTAGGGTACTGGTGACATTGGTCTCGTTCATATCAGGATCTCGAATCCATCAGTTACTTCATCGATAGTTCATGTGAGTGTTGATGTGATCGGATCCATTGGCAGTGACCATTTAAGTGAGATTATTTCCCATCCTCGTCATGGTCCGATTGAACACGTTCCACATCTCGGACATGTTCCATTTCGACCCTCGGCCCATGGTGTAGCTCTGTCACATCTCGACATCTCTGACTTGCTCATCTCCTCCATGATGTATTCGTATCATTGGAGGATCGTTGACCGGACCAACATTAGGGTCGAAACATTTTGTATGCATGATCGCCGTTGGTATCAGCTGCTGTGACGTTGACCTAACGCCATTCCTGTCAAGTTCCATGGTGGAGTAACATCCCAATGGGTGTAGCCCATGTGATCGACAGGTGTGAAGGTCCACCCGTCAGGGAATCCCTCAGGACCGACCCCGATGGTGAGCATGTTACCAGCGGCATCCATCATTGGAGTGAACATATCGGTAACATTCCAGGTCGTTGTCATGTCTTCCATGAAGACTGGCAAGGTAAATGGGTCCTTGACCATCGGATGTTCCCAGACCGTGATCATAATGCCATCTGTATAGTTCATGTTCGTCCCATTATTTTCATCGACAACAGTGACATTGACCATATGGGTGCCAACATGAGCGGCCAGTGGGGGGAAATTGTACTCCCAGACCATCTCGGTTCCGTTCCAGGTCATGGGTACAGCGGACAGTGGACCGATCGTTATCTCCACCGAGATATTGCTGTTGTTATGGGCCATTCCATATCCATCTACAGTAAAATGGAACATATCTCCGACGTAAGCGTTCATATCATCTGCAGGCGCAAAAGTATCTGTCACAGTGACAGTGGGTTCTACCAAAGGTGGTTCTACATCAGCATATACGTTCATCCCAATGAAAGCCACCATAAGCATGGCCATAGTAATTGATATGGCCATGGCTCTTTTTCTTAACAAGTTATCCATACTCATCACCACCTAGTTTCACATATAAACTATGTTGTGTTATCCCAGGTGAGTCTATGTCCCCTTTGAAGCTCACCCTAGCGATGAAAAACAACTAATCATTATATAAGGATTTCCAGGAATTATTTACTTAACGACGAAGTATTTATTAAAAACCATACAACAATGCGTATTTATTGTGATTTCCAAAAATACGGAAAAACACCACTTTTTTCCAAGGCCAGATTTTGTTACAAATCGGGCTAAGGACCATTGAACTTTTGATCTTAAAGTGATGAGAGGAAAAAAATGTTTAAAAATAATTTTTTTTTAAAAAGGAAAGAAAACCTGACCTTCAGCTGCCTATAGTTATAAGCAACAGGGGCACCCATAAATATCAGTACTTGATTCAGCGCCATACCTCCTGATGACATCCAAATGTTATTGGGAGGTAATGAAGGGGTCGGGTCCAATGGAAGACGAGACCATCTGGAAAAGGACTAAGTTCGCTGCAGAGATTGGTGAAGAGGATTACAATACAGAGATCACTCTCTGCGGTTGGGTCCAGTATACACGTAATCTTGGAAAAATGGCCTTCGTCCATCTAAGGGATCGGACAGGGGTCTCCCAATTGACCGCTCTATCCAAGACAATGGACAAGGAGCTTTTCAACCTGATTGTAAACGTTCCCAGGGAATCCGCTATTAGTGTCAGAGGTATAGTGAAACAGTCACCGCAAGCTAAGGCCGGATGGGAGATCATTCCATACAAGGTCAAAGTAATGGGAGAGGCGATGACCCCACTACCTCTTGGAGTTGTGGACAAGGTTGACGCTGACATGGAGACAAGATTGGATAATAGGTTCCTCGATCTGAGAAAACCCGAGGTCCAGGCCATCTTCATGATCAGATCAACATTGTTGAATGCTGCCAGGGAAGTTTTCCTAGAGGAAAATTTTATCGAGATACATACTCCCAAGATAGTCGCTACAGCCACTGAAGGAGGGACAGCTCTCTTCGAAATGAAATATTTCAATAAGAAAGCATACCTGAACCAGTCTCCACAATTGTTCAAACAGACCATGATGGCAACTGGACTTGACCGGGTCTTCGAGATAGGACCCTCATTCAGGGCAGAAGAGCACGATACCGTAAGGCATCTCAACGAGTACACCTCAATTGATTGTGAGATGGCGTGGGGGACCTTTGACGACTCATTGGAGATCCTAGAAAAGGTAATTCAGAGAGTCTATTCCAATGTTCTGAACAACAATTACATGGACCTGGAATTACTTGGACAGTCCCTTGTGTCCCCTGAGAGACCATTCCCCAGGTTGGATTATAAATGTATCATCGATAAGCTCTCTGCAAGAGGACTTGAGGTCCAGGACGAATTATCAGGAAAGAAGAGGGTCATCGAGTGGGGAGATGACATCCCCATGGAGGGATTCAAGGAGATTGCGAAGGATAGACCTTCCCTTTATTTTGTTATGAACTGGCCCATGAAATTGAAACCATTCTACATTCAACCCAACCCTGACGATCCCGAGATATCCATGGGTTTCGACCTGAATTTCGGTGAGAAAGAGCTTGTCTCCGGAGGACAGAGGGTCCATGATCCTGAACAATTGAAGAGATTGATTAGTGAGAGGAAGCTTGATCCTGCAAATTTCGAATTTTACCTTAAATCCTTCGATTACGGTATGCCTCCTCATTCCGGTTGGGGGCTTGGGGCAGAAAGGCTCACAATGATAATTACCGGAAGAACCAACGTTAGGGAAACAGTTCTTTTCCCCAGGGACAAGAACAGGCTCATCCCATGAACTCGGATCTTTGCATACTGCAAAATCTAGATATATCCATATAATCGATGGATGTAAGCCTTGTTCAGGGAGGGGAAGAAGATGGATATCCAAGAGGAAGAGGGAAGGATGCCATCCATTGTCATCGTGGGAATTGGCGGCGGTGGGTCAAGGATACTTTCCGATGGAATGGAAAAGGTCATCAAATACATCAATGTGGATAGATACAACTGCCTGGCGAGGGCTGTGAGGGCAAATACAGAAAGACCGCTCACTTTCATCGTGGACACCTCTTCCGATCCCACCCGAAAGGGATTCTTCGAGAACATTCCGGATGACCAGAAAATATCACTCTCAGAATCTGCTCGTGGTATGTCAAGAGGAGCAGGAGGGAGACCTGGACGGGCGGCCAAGGCTGTTCTTAATGATGAAGTTGTCAAGAACCTTACATTCAATCTCTATAAACCCATCTCAGATGCAGAACCTGCCATTGTTGTGATCATCCATACAGCGGATGGAGGAACCGGTGGAGGTCTAACCCCTGAGGTCATACAGCATCTTGGATACTGCCTGCCAATGTCCACAATATTCTGGATCTTCACCGTCCTTCCAAGAAGAACAGCACTCTCCCTCCAGGGACCAAGGACAGTGGCTCCTACAATGGGGAAACTCTTGAAGGTAGCAAGAAGGGTCACACGAAGGGATTTCACAAATATTCCTTTCCGCTGCAGAGAGGTCATCAATTCGGCCATCAAACAGAAGAGGCTGGACCATTCATATGAGTTCCAGCATTCTCGTATAGCAATATTTCCACTTTCCAATCACCATTTCGCCCAGTGCATGGAAGGTTTCGGCAGGAAGCAGATAAGGGAGGAGGTCCTAAACCCCTTCCCGATAGAACTCCTTTCCCAGGCTCTTTATCCTTACCTGAAATACAATGTGGCAACCTATGATGAACAGGTCTGGATGCAGGAGAACTGGCCTCTCGGTCCAATAGACATCCCGGACATCATGGCCGGCCTCACCCCGGAAAGACCGTTCGTAATTCCCCACCTTTTTGTAGATCCGATTATTGAGGATCAAGTTGGTATAGAGAGTGTAGTTGAGGACCTGAAGGAGGGGAGGATAAGATTGGAAGTTCAGAATAGAGAAAGGGAGAGTGAAGATCTGGGACTCTTCACTTTCACAGGTTCCTCTTCAGCCCTTTTCGAGTTCAGAGCAACCTCACTCTACTGCATCCCCATATATCCGGAGAGCAGTTCATATTTCGATGATTTTGGAGATTTCGTCTCTGATATATGGTTTCCATCACTTTCCGGAAAGTTGAAATTCATCACAGGGAAACAGGGATTGAAGCTGGGAGTTATAAGCCACTCTGCCAACCTTAAACCCCAACCGATCCCAAGACCCCCGAACGAAATCGACTTGGGTTTCAATAATGGACTTCTGGTCACATTGCTGTTCGGTGCGGTTCCCAAGGACCTTCCCATCTGGCTTGAAGCGACAAGGGACATCGTGGAAGGATACAAGACAGAGGATTTCTGGGAAGTATCCGGATATGATGCAAGGGATTGGTTGAACGAGATCTCAGCCTATATCGGATGGCCAGATTGGCCTTACAAGAAATATATTTAGATAAGGCCTAAAAATTTGATGCTGATCGTAAAATTATCAGGAATTTTTGTGATGATTGGATCTTGTAACTTGCTCCCGTCAATGTTAGAATGATACGCAAGTTCAAGACCCAGCAGCAATGGCCCGTCAATAACAGATACCATTGTGCGGGCCTAAAAATTTTTTGCTGATCGTAAAATTATCAGGAATTTTTAGGTAAAAAAAAAGGGGAAGGTCAAAGACCTTCCCCATCAGGTTCTTCTCTCAAACGAGTTCTCAGATCCTCTTGGTGGTCTTCAGCAAGAGCGCAGCTCCGACGAGTGCGACAATGGCCAACAGGATGATGAGCATGGTGGAGATTATCGGATTGTTGTTCACCAGCTCCTTCACAACAAAGCTGCCTTGAACCTTAACGGTCCTGGATACCGAGTTGCTGTCTCCTTCTCCTCCAGGTGCTTCAACAACGGTGTTCTCAGGATCGAGGACAACCTCGACCTTATGATCACCTGCTTCTGCGACCCAAGAGAAGATGACCGTCTTCTCATCTGTCTCGTTGTCTCCGTTCCTTACCGACCTCAGGGTTGAGACCTTCTTTTCCTCACCGTCGATCTTGAGCTGGACATCCACGTTCTCTGCGGGGATATCTCCAACGTTCTTGATCTTCACTATTATAGTGAGGACATCACCGACGGTGGCATGATAGCCGCCATCTGCATTTCCACCCGAGAATTCCACTGCCCTGCCCTTGTCGTCCTTTACGAAGACGAGATCGGGGAACAGGACCTCGAGCTTGATGATGGTCTCATTCCAGTCATTTGGACCGCCCTCTCCACGACCTGCGACAGAGATGTCTGTGGTCGCTGAGGATTGGACCTCGAACCTCGGAGCCTTCAACGTCAGATGGACCCATGCGGTCTGACCCTTGTCCAGAACAAGGGTTATGTCGCGGATCTCGTTGAGGTTGGATCCCGAAACCGCTGCTGCGGTGAAGTTCGGTGTGTAGTATACATCGGCCACCAGATTCGAGATCGGGATCTCGTTGGTGAAGTCGAAGGGCCTTATATTGGTCGTGAAGTCAGGTGTGTTGGCAATTGCAACGAACTTACCTTCCCAACCATCATAGAGAACCTCCATCTGGTCCCTGACCGGATCATACTGTTTTCCGAGCCTCAGGGTCACCCTCTCGAGGCCATTTCCGTAGTTGCCGACCCGTAGGACGAAAGGTTTCTCCTGGTCCGGCTGGATCTGGGTGGTCATGACATTAGTATCGTCCTGGGTCTCAACCTGGAGATCGTATGTCTGGTTCACATAGACCTTCACATATACTACCTTGGATGAGCCTTCACCTGTCAGATTCACTCCAACCACATACCAACCGGTCCTTGTGTTTTCAGGGACCTTGATACGGCCGTTGATGAAGATATTGCTCTTCCAGTCCATGGCGAACTCATACTTCTGGTAACCTTCCAGATTGTAGAATGTCAGATTCCAATCAAGGAGGATCTCGTAGGCATTGGGCATGATAAGGTCCTCGCCGTTTCCAAGGTTGGATATCTGCATCCTGAACCAGACGTTGTTGCCAGGATCTACCCTAACACCATCCTTCTCGATCACAACCGCATCGAACTCAAAGACATGGTTGACTATGACGGTTAGCGGTGCAGAAGCACGGATATTGGTAGCATCTTTTACCACCCCTATCACATTCAGGACCAATTTCTGATTTGCTCCAACATATCCTGGGGCAGTTACTCTTATGGTAACAGGCCTTGTCTGTCCCTGGTATACTGCTTGGGGTTCTTCAGGATATCTCACTGTCCAACCAGGCTGCTTACCTTCTATTGAGAGGACAACATAGATGATATCCTTGTTACCAAGGTTGGTTATCTCAAGCGTGTATTCCACTGTTCCGTTTGGATCAACATATTTGGTAGAATCCTCGATCCTGAGTTGAAGTTCGTTCACCTCACCGACGATCATGATCAGTTTGTCTACCTTGACGATATCCTCGATAACTGCCTCCTTGGACCTTCCGGAAACCCCGGTCAATATAATTGGGATCTGTGTGTCCTTAGTGGCATCGATGGGACATTTCACCTTTACTGTGAATGAAGTTCCAGTGATCCCACCGAACTGTTCCGCAAGAGGCGGTGCAGTCAGGGATATGTTTGCAGTGATCTCTCCGGTCTCAACGAAATACCAATCCCAACCTGCATCCAGGGGAGGCGGGCTGAGTGTAAGCTCGTAGGTATCATTGAGGTTGCCCTTGTTCAGTATGGATATTGTGTATATACCTTCAGCTCCCGGATTGATCTTGTCCCATTTCTCACCAACAAGCGGATCGAGGGGATCTGTGGAAGCTTGTTTCAGGTAGTTCAACTCGAAATCCACGAACAGGTCCAGAATCGTCAAGGTGGTTATCGTATCCGAAGCGAACTGGTCCTGTGAAGAGTTGGCTGATACATTGATCCTTGCCATCTCTCCGATATCACCTTCCCATGGTGCATAGACCGTTAATTGAAGGAAAGCGACCTCCTGAGAAGCGAGTCTCACATAGCTCGGATTATCGTTCCCTCTGTCTGGGGGTGTGTCCAAGAAGACGGACCATCCCTGGGGGATGGAATCCTGCTCGACTTCGACATAGATGACGTCCTTGTTGACCTCTGAGATACCCTTTCCGGTGTTCTCAACGGTCAGGTTGTATCTGACATATGATCCAGGCTGGACGGACTTCACAACGACGTCCAGGGGTTGTCCGGTCTCCAGGTCCTTCCGGGGATAGATATCCACACCGAAGGAGGTCTGGGGGTTGTAGAACCCGGACCTGTTGAGGTCATAGTGGAACTCGGGCCAATCTGCCTGTCCCTTAACGGACCTTCCACCAGCGGAGATGCAGTAGACATGGCCTTCCTGGTCTCCAATGACGACTTCAAGCATGCCATCAAGATCTATATCACCAACGACTGGTGATGAGATCCCTATGGGGACTGTGGTGTCGTAAACCCAGAGAACATCCTGGGTAGGACCGTCTCCTGGGTATGGAACTCCTTCATCTATACCATCGATGGATCTCCATCGAAACAGAAGACCTTGCCTGAATCTGAACCTATAACGATCTCCAATTCGTCATCATTGTTGATATTGCATATTGCAGGAGAAGACATACATCTTCCACCCGTATCAAAAGACCATAGAAGATTATGATATTCAGTGTTCATCACATACATCATACCATTATCGGCTCCGAAGACCACCTCATAGTCAAGATGCTTCTCTTCGGGATCGTCCTTTGCTACCTGAAGGTCGGCAACTGCCGGTGATGAGAAAATGGAGGCACGTGAACTGCCGGTCTGGTAGTCCCAGAGTTTCTTCCCGGAAGGAGTATAGACATAGAGCTTTCCGCCCCATCCGGTCCAGGTCCTCGGATATCCCTCGGAACTTCCGATGAATATCTCACACTCCGGGGTACCCGTAACATTTGCAACAGCGGATGTTGCATAGGTCTGGTGACCCGCAAGCATACCAGATGTTGATTCGTCGTAATTGGGTTTCCCCTCTGCATTCTCTCCCTGCCTTTCCCAGATCCTCAGACCCCTATCGTGGTTTCCTATGATGAGCTCGGTGTCCCTCTCCTTGGACGGATCAGGATTGATCAGCTCTGGACCATTCCAGAAATCACCATCGAGATCGTGGGCGACGACAGAACATCCGATAAGACCTCCCTCACCACCGGTCGGTGCTTCTTCTCTGAATATCGCACCACCGTCGACCTCGAAGGCCTCCATCCAACCCTTCCTTCCTTCATCATCTGAAGCAAGGACGATCTCGAGGTCCTCCTTGTCACCTGTCCATTCTCCTTCAAGGTCGGTGATACAAGCTGTGGAGAAGTAATATCCAGTTGTCAATCCCTTCTTCCACTGCTTCTCTCCGTCCGACCCAATACAAAGGGCTCCATCCTTTACCCCAATGATGATCTCGGGGGTATCACCAAGGTTTACATCAGCCGCAATGACCGATGCAAAGATATGGGGAGGATCGAAATCGAGACCGGACGTACCAGCCGTCTGTCCGAGATAATCTATGACATCATCACCATACGGATTGGACCAGAAATAGCCTCCGTCAGGTCTTAATGCATAGATGTAATCACCAGCAGAGGCGATAACGACCTCAAGATCGTTATCATTATCCAGATCGACGATAGCAGGGGATGAGAGATATTCTCCCTCAGCCTCGAATAAGGTCGTCTGCCATTCCAATTGGCCTCCTCCAGACCTGGTGATGTAGTCATTTACAAGCGGGTTTCCAGTATCATCCACGGGTGCCTCGATCTGACCAAATTTCTCGAAGAGATCCCTCTTCGAGTTGAGCCAGGTATCAAAGACAAGGTTGTCGACATCGACTGTATCGACATACTTGTAAAGCACATATCCCCCAATGGCCGAAGCCGTGAGGAGCATCAGGATGCCCCCCATGAGCAGTAGTCCCTTGGGGTGGAATCTTTCTGTAATCATTTTTCCATACCTCCTTTCTAAGAACCGGTCATACGTTTCCTACAACCGAATTATCCCTGGCGATGATATTAATACATTCCTGTACACGATTTGTATCGATCACCTGGACTTATTAGCGGATTGGGGTTCAAAGTCTTTGTCTTATAAAAGAATGATGGGATTCCCCATTAGTATGCGTCCAGGTTTGGTTTGTTGACAAGCTCTTCCTTTATAAGAGGAATGATCTTGTAAGGAAGTATGTTCTTGTTAATTGGAGTGACCTCCAATATTCGAACATCATCCCTTCTTCGGATATCCTGTAAGAGTGGATTCCTGGATTTCTTGTGTAGTGTGAGGAGAAGTGGTTTATCAGCTTCCAGAGCCTCCTTAACAGCTTCAACGAACTGTTTCGATTCCACCTCCAGCTTCCCAACCTCATCAATGACTATGACATCAGCCTCATAAGTGGATCTTCTAATTGCAGCGACCCCAATTCCATCGAGGGCTTCCATGTCTATCCCGTAATCAAGAAACCGGATCTCCGAGACCATGTCGGTCCGGGCCAGGACTCCCTCTTCCTTTGTAAGTAGGTCCTGGACCATGAAGCCTACCTTCACTCCCCCTTCTATGATGCCGTCGGTTATCATCCCGCCTACCTTTATCCCCTCTGCCTCAAGCATCTCAACGACCTTTCTAAGGGCATGGGTCTTTCCAGCTCCAGGTAGTCCGGTGATACCTATCTTTATCTTCTTGGACACTTATTCTCACCAACCCCTGTTCAGATTCGCCCCACAGGTCTTTTTACCGTAATATCAACGACCCTAATTAATCTATGGATTTCAATTCTATCAGAACTGCCTGGAATTTTTAAAGAAGATTTATAAAAGTAAATATTCCCCATGCAATAGGACCAATACGAAAAGTATTTAGGGGTTTTTAGGATATGGTATATGGAGGTGAAAATGGATGGTGATAGGATTCATTCTTATAAGTACGGCGCCGGCCAAGGAACATGACGTTTTCAAATCATTGATGAACGTCCCGGAGATAGTTGAACTTCACCCCCTGTTTGGAGAGTACCGATCTGATAGCCAAGATCGAGGCAAGGGATTTCAACACTTTAGGCCAGATAGTGGTCGAAAAGGTAAGATCAATACCCGGGGTCATCGATACAAAGACCCTGACCGGGATTAAGTTCACCTGAGAACAAACTATCCGGTCGATCCATATGTTTGATATCATATTAGTGAAACATACAGAGACCGTCCAAGGTTATACCAAGGACGGTCTTCCTTTTTCTTACCATCTTCACCCTCATTGCTCTTTCTTTTTTCTCCATCCCGGCAGATGCTGCTGAGGAAGACGACAGCTCAGAACATGAATACCATAACAGCGAGTTGACCTTCCTTTTGATCTCCTTTGTAATGACATACGGAGCGACAGCTGTGCTAGTTAGTATTTTCACATTCAAATTTGGCCAAGGAAAAGCAAAGATCATTGCGATCCCTATATTGGTTTCCGGTTTGTTGATCTGGTTGACTTGGATCTATTTCAAATTCATGATCAAAGCCGGGTACCCTGATGATACTATTTTGAATATTATTCATTGGTCAGCAGCACCCATCCTAAAACCATTACTTGCTGTGGTAGGGGTCTTCCTTGGAGGAGGGCTTTCTTTGTTCATATTCCTAACCATGGTTGTTAGGTCATGAACCCTCGATCAAGATCGAAGACCATTGTCCCCATCTCCAAATAAATATTATTAATAATGAATAAAATTGAATTATCATTCAATATACTATAGATTATTCTAACCTCCTTACGATAAAAAAACTAAAAAAAAAGTAAACGATCCCGATCACCTACAAGGATCGACCGGGATGGTTCCTATTCTGCGATCCGTTACTATTATGTTCTATTCCAGGCCAAACTCAATGTGCTTGATACCTTCATCTGATATCTTGAACCTACCCTGTTTCCGCCCTTGGTTGAGAAGACCATCTCCCATGAGCTTCCTGAAATAATAGGTCATGTTTCCAGGGACCTCGAGCTTGTTTTCTTTCATGAAACCGATCATTTCCTTGGATCGGAACTCCCTTTTCCTGAGCTTCTTGTTAATACAGAATGCAGAGACGAGTACCTTCATATCGTTGTTCTTACCATCAAGTTTCGGGAGAAGATCCCCTATCTCCAATGCCTTGACATCGATAGATGGTTTCGGTTTTGGCTTTGGA
Source organism: uncultured Thermoplasmatales archaeon (assembly GCA_963807965.1). Classification (GTDB taxonomy): domain Archaea; phylum Thermoplasmatota; class Penumbrarchaeia; order Penumbrarchaeales; family Penumbrarchaeaceae; genus Penumbrarchaeum. The sequence goes on along the minus strand of CAWEDU010000017.1, from coordinate 313,500 downwards.
CCTCTTTTCGCAGGTGCACCCTTGGATCTCTGCTTGGGAAAGATGATCTTTATCTCCTTGAAAACACCATCAACGAATTCCTTATCTCCCTCGATCTCAATAAGATTCCTTCCATTCCTAACCTTTATCTTGTATAATCCCTTAGATTCCATGAGATGGGATTATCTATTCCATATATAATATTATAGAATAAAATTTTAATAGCCATGTCAATGTTTCCTTTTAAGAATATTAGGATTATTCTTAATGAACATTATTCACATTCCTTTGAACGGTATAGAAAAAAAAACAAGTAACCTCCGATATATAAAATGTGATATTAGCCAGTCTCCTTGAACAGGATCTAATACAATATTGAATAAAATGACACGTTCATATTAAATGGTAAGATCGGAAATGATATTCCTCTGCATTATCTCCCGTTAAAAAACTCCAGGAAGTAAGGATCATCGTTATCTTTCAGACACCGCCGAGAACATTGGTTCCATCATCATAGGTACCCAGGACCCTACTTGCCAGCTCATTCGGATCGGCAACGATGACCCTTCCCTCACCTTCCTTCGCGATCCTCCTTGCAGCATTTACAAATGTCTCATCCTCTGGCTCAAGGAGGAAGATATTGAATGTTAGATCCCTGTAGCGAAGTAGTCTTGAAGCCTGGATCAGAGCGAGTTCCATGGATCTTTCCAGGTCTCCTGCAACAACCGTACCTTTTTCATCGGTATAAGCTTCAGGAAGGCCATCTGTTATCAAAAAAAGAAGTAGCCTATCTGCCCTAGGTATTATCGAGAATGTTGGTGGCAAGGACAAGGGCTTCATGATGGTTTGTGAAACCTTTTGGTTCCAGTACCATCACTTCTTTCAATGAAATAGGAATAGCCTTGGTTGACATTGATATCAGGTCCACACGGTTCCTTGGATTCTCCCTCTTGATCGCCTGGGTCAAAGCCAGGACAGACCTTTTTGCGGCTTCCAATCTTGAATTCTCTTCCATCGATCCGGAAGTGTCAACGATTATAACACCATGTACTTCGGTGGTAGTTACCTCCCTAAGGACCACCATATCGTTAGTATCGATAACCCTGTCCTTGGGATGGTTCGTCCTTGCATTAACGATGGTCTGGAGCAGGTCCATTCTTGCCTCCTCTCCTAGCATTCTCAACTTTGCTTTATCGTAGACACCTGCATCCGAGATGTGTGTACCCCTGCGGTCCCTAGCCCCTTGTCTTCCTTCCATGATCTCTGCATATATCAATTCTGAGAACTTCTCCACCAGTGCTTCCGTTATCTCCCATTCCGACTCGATCCTGTCAAGGTTATCATGGACTTCGGTCCTTGAAACATATCCCATACGGGACAGTACTGATACCAGTTCTTCCTTGACCTCCTTCTTGGATAGTTCTATTAAGGACCTTTCCCTATCCTTCATTTCGGCTTCAAAGGACCTCTCCATTTCCATGATCTTCTCTCTTATCATTCGTTCTTTGTCCTTGCTCTTCTTTCTTGTCTTAAGGAGTTTGGACCTATTATCATCCAGCTCATCTTTTTTCAAGCGAGCTGATCTCTCAACCTCCAGCCTGAGGACCTTTCTGGCCACTTCACCATACCACATGGGATCGAAGGACCTTTTCAGCTGGATCTCGCCACTTGTATACCCATATTCATCTGACAACCTTTTATTGACCGCCCTTTGAAGATGTTCATTGCTGTCAAGATCATTTTCCATTCTCCTTTCCCATTCATCCAGATCACGGGAGAGAGAAGGGAATGGTAGTGAGATGGATCCCTTTGACCGTGCCTTCTTCTGCTGTTGTGATCCTTCCTTATGTTCTCCCCTCCTGATCCATCTCTTTATCCATCCTAAAAAGGAGAGGAATTTAGATGCGATCCAAATGAAGAATTTTCTTATCCGCCTCCACAATGACCTGAAGAATCCTTCCTTTTCTTGTCGATCAACGATCCTGACCCTTCCCTCAAGAGCACCTATCAATTCAGAAGCGAGGATCTCGCCCCTGATCTCCTCCGAGGAGAATCTTCTGAAGGCTGAATCATCTCCTAATGATCCATCATTTGACTCTTGTAATCCAATTCCCTCTGACTCTCTCAATCCCCTTACCTGATCATTTAGAGAGGTCCTTCTAAGGGCTTTCACACGTTCCAGTTCCTTCTCCATTCTTTTACGTAATTCATCCAATCTGTCATTTATCGTGACCTTTCGGTCCTTCTCTCTTCCAGAAAATCGTCGATCCCCCTCATTCCTTTCTCGGCCAATTTCTTGATGAGGTCCCTCTTCTCCCTTGAGGTTAGCCTGAAGGGGATGTAAACACCCTTTGAACAATCCGGAATGACCACACCGGCCCCTTTTATATGGGGGTAAGATATGGTTCCTTCTTCAGGCAATTCTGATCACCCTGGATCACTGACCCTTGCAGCCAAAATCGTCCATAGAGTTCAATATCTGTACGACTCGGGATATGAGCTCTCCTGATTCCATATCCGCTTTGTTCCTTTCGCTCTTTAGAATAAAGCTCCTCAATAGGTCCCCATCTCCATCTGAGGGAATGGAACCCGAACCAAGAGCCCTGGCCAATTTCTCGGCTCTGGCAACAGAAGATCCCAGTTCCCGGTTGAAAAAGGTGCACCAGTATACTCTGAAAGCCCTTTCCAGTGCAAGAGACATATTACCTTCAAGGAACTCCTTTAGCACCTCTTCGTTCCGCAGGAATGAATCGCCACCCCTGGCCCTGATCCTTCCGAAAAGTGCATCCCTTACTCCCTTTTCAAAACTCTCCCTTGTAACATATGATTCGTCGTTAAGGTCAGAAAATGCGACTGATCTCGTCACGGTATCCAAAATGGTCCTATTGGACCCGACCTCTGATAGTTCCGGGATATCCACAGACAGGTCCCTCCATGCTTCCACAACAAAGACAGCACCGTGGAGATATATCTCGGAGAAGAACATCTTTACTGGAACACCCCCCCTTGCAACATCGATCATGGTCCTATTCTTGAGGTGGTCCCGAATATAATCCACATATATATTGGACAATCTATCGTTCAATGGTTCATTGATCGCATCAAGGTCCCTCAGATTGGATGTACTTACCGCAACAAAGGATGCGGGAAATGTCTCTCTCGATTTTGCCGGAGTAACAATACCTTCCTGCAACGCTTGGAGAAGGACATTCTGGGTCCCAAGGGGAAGTTTGCCAACTTCATCTACCATCAACAGCCCTCTGTTGGCCTGAAGGAGCTTCCCGGGCTCGAGCACAAGAGGACTTGTGGGATCACCGATCTCCTCAAGTTTATGGAGGTTGAACACGCCGGTAAGATTATCAGGAAATACCTCTGAGGATCCCTGAACCCTTGCCAGACCATATCCCTCTTTAAGGTGCATGACCTTGACAGGGACATTGGAGGGGTTCACTTGCCCTGGATGGAAATCTTCACCATCCATACCGAATCTAGATTGACAAGAGGGACAGCATCTGACCTTGGCATAATATGAAGGGTCGATCACTGACATGGGATCGTCCTGCACCGGGCATCCCTCGACTGCGTAGACCTCCTTTGGAAAGAGCTTCCATATCTCCTTTGCGAGACTTGTCTTCCCGGTTCCGGAAGGTCCGAAAAGGAGAATATGCGATCCACCCAATAATGCAGCAATGAGGCTCTCAAGTACATTATTGTCCATAACTGTACCCGGGAAAAGCAGGGCCATTGCCTCATCTCTGGAATAACCTTTCCCTCTATACTCCTTCAACCTCCTCCCGATCTCAGCAGCCAGAGACTTCTGTGCTGTAAGGGGGACGTATCCGGACCCTTTCAGTTCAAATGCGTTCGGATATGGTGTTAAGGCCATCCTTGCTCCTCCATTGACCGATCAGTTATTCATCTGGTCAGGACCTCCCGAAGGTAGTATGGTGTATAATTATCCTACTTTCATTAGGATCAACTGGGGATGGTTTTAACTAATACCACACTTTTTAGTTCAACAAGGATACCTGGAAATGAACCCCATTAATGATCTTCCCCATGTCCTCGTGACCAGAAAGCTCCCGGAAGTGGCCATTCGGATCCTAGAAAGGTAAGGTCTCCCTTGAGATCTGGGAGGAAGAGGGCCCGATGCCTCGAGATAGATTTCTCAGGGGACTCCAAGGAAAAGATGGTGTGATATGTCTTCTGAGCGACAAGATGGACCGGGAAGCAATTGATTCGGGTAGGGACCTGAGGGTTATTGCCAACTATGCTGTTGGATATGATAATATTGATATTGATTTTGCCACCAGTAAGAAGATAGCTGTCCTGAACACCCCGGGTGTCCTGACAGATGCAACAGCAGACCTGGCATTCTCACTCCTACTTGCATCAGCAAGGAAGATCACTGAAAGTGATAGATATGTCAGGAAAGGGCATTTCAAATTCTGGGGTCCAAACCTCATGCTTGGAAAGGATGTTTGGAAAGCTACATTGGGAGTGATAGGAGCCGGACAGATAGGAGAGGCAGTCCTGAAAAGAGGAAAAGGATTCGAGATGGAGCTATTGTATCATTCCAGAAGTCCGAAACCAAAGATCGAGAAAGAGCTCGGAGCAACTTGTGTTCCTTTGAAAGATCTTCTGAAGAGGTCAGATTTCATATCTTTAAATTGTCCCCTGACACCCGATACGAGGCATATGATCGGGAATAGGGAATTCCGATCAATGAAAGATGATGCAATAATAATCAATACCTCCAGAGGGCCTGTTGTGGATGAAGAAGCTCTGGTGGAAGCATTGAAGAACGGGTGGATCGGAGGTGCAGGTTTGGATGTTTACGAAAGGGAACCAAAGGTCCACCCAGACCTCCTTGAAATGGAGAATGTGGTCCTAGCCCCGCATATAGGGTCTGCAACTCATAATACAAGGAACAAGATGGCGTCATTGGTTTCAGAAGGAACCCTCAAGCTCCTTTTTGGAGGCAGACCGGAGAATATGGTTAACCCAGAGGCCTTGGAGTAGGAGAGATATGGCAGAAGAAAATGACTTCAGATCGACCTTCGAGATCGAACAATGTGACCTTATGGGCAGAAGGGGATCATTCAAGGTCAATGGAAGAAAGGTACGGACACCTGAACTGATGCCGGTGGTCAATCCAAACAAGATAGATATCCCTGGAGCGGTCACACCTCAGGAATTGAAGGATCGGTTCAGGTTCAATATGATCATTACAAATTCATACATCATCAACAGAGGAGAGGATCTGAAAAAAAAAGCTATTGAAGAAGGGCTCCATAGAATGCTTTCCTTCGATGGGATTATCATGACCGATTCCGGGACATTCCAGAGTTATATGTACGGAGGAGGTAAAAAAGAGGTTAATGTGGATCCCCTTGAGATCGTCCGATTCCAGATAGAAATGGGAGCAGATGTGGGCACGATATTGGACAAGTTCACTGTACCAGGATCATCCTGGGAGGAGGCCAGGTCTGATCTTGATGTAACTCTTGAAAGAGCAAAGACATCCCTCTCTCTCCAGGGAAAAATGGAAATTGCTGTTCCCATCCAGGGTGGAAGACATCCTGATCTCAGGAAGGAATCAGGGAAAGCTGTGGCAGATATGGGAGCAGGATATGCGCCGATCGGCGGGGTGGTCCCTATCATGGAATCATATGATTACCCTCTCCTGGTGGATGTCATTGCAAATTCAAAGGAAGGGCTCGGACCTTCGATACCTGTGCACCTTTTCGGAGCTGGCCACCCAATGATATTACCACTGGCAACAGCTATGGGATGTGACCTGTTCGATTCGGCATCCTACATCAAGTTCGCTCAGGATAATAGATATATGACAAGGGATAGGACCTATCACCTGGGTGAAATGGAAGTATTTCCATGCTCCTGTCCGGTCTGTTCAACAAGGGATCCATCGGACATAATGTCGATGGTATCGCAGGACAAGACCCAGATGATCGCAAGGCATAATCTCTGGGTACTGAGGACCGTCCTGGATGATGTCCGATCATCAATAGAAGAGGGCACCCTTTGGGAGCTTGTGGAAAGGTCCGCGATGTCTAATCCAAGTCTGTTCGCTGCCGTCAAGAGGATCGGGAAATATCATGACCTACTTGAGGAGAACTCTCCAAGGTCGACCAGACGTTTCCTATGCTGCAGCGGTCTATCCCTGGCAAGACCTGAATTTTCAAGATATCAAAGGCTTATGGAGGATATAAAGATAGAACATAGGTCTAAGACCCTTCTCCTCAAGGATTGGACCAGGTCCCATAACAGGAATGTAACGGAATATATGTGCAGGGCACCTTCTGGTTGGTCGATGATGATAGATACACCTCTGGGTCTTGTTCCCTACGAGATACTAGATATGTATCCTGTAGGTCAATCGATCTTCCCACCCCCCGGTGGGCTTGATATGGACCTTTCTGATCATATGGACCGGAATAGGGAACTTGTTGATCTTGGAGAGGTTATTGAATGGGACGGTTCAGGGACACCAGATATCCTGGAAAGTAGAATGTCCATGGAGGCTTCGGATATCAGGAAGGTGCTTCATCTAATCAGGTTTCAATTTGGATCCAATGATGGGATCGACCCTGCAAAGGTACTGTTGGGAGATTTCAACTCAGAAATAGAACTTCTGGGTAAAATGATCCTGATAAAATCGAGGAACACTGGAAGGATAAGGAACATATCCATTCAAGATGGAAACACCAGAAAGCACCTCCTATCCATCAGAGCAGAGGATGGGATGCTGACAATGAAGATCGAAGGGGCCAAGAGACTACAGAAAGGGACCTGTCCTCCCTGGAGAAGGGTGATCGTTGACAAGGAGACCGGTGAGTTCAACTCAAAGGGTCTAAATGCATTTTGCAAATTTGTCAAGGATGCAGATCCGGACATAAGGGCTGGGGACGATGTCATGGTCGTAGATGAGGATGATGGTCTCCTTGCTGTAGGGAGGGTCCAGGCATCCAGACGACATCTGATCATGTCTAGATCAGGAATCGCCGTTAAAGTGCGTGATGGCGTCCTTTCCAAGAAGGACAAGGATAACAATTAACAAGGCATCATGGTTATGAGGTAAGGTCGGGAGTGTGATCCAATGACGGATGATAAAGACCAGATGGATTCAGGGGCAAGACAGGAATTCGGAATAAGGAAGATGGAACTTGTCAGGATAATCGAAGGTAAGGAGGGCGGTAAGGGAAAGGGGACCTCATCGGTTACCCTTGTAAAGACCCCGACATCGACGGTTGTGGTTGACTCTGGTGCAAGACATGTCAGAGAGAGACTTGTAAGCTTCATGAGGGAGAACGAAGCGAAGGTGGAGAAGGTCAACGTACTCCTTACAACATCAGTAGACGATCTACATGCCGGAAATGATGACCTTTTCGTTCATTGCCTTCAACATATCATGGATTCAGATTGGGGGAAGACACCTGTCAAATCCCAGAGGAAGGTCGCAATAGCAACCTCCGTTCATTGGATTGATAAATATCTGAAGATCGTGAAACTTCCCTTCCCCGGGGAAGGATCCCTGGTCCTTCTTGCACATTTTCCCGATAGAGAAGAACTACTGGAGCCTTCAACAGTACCATTCAAAGGCCAGATAGTGGGGATCATGGGAGCCGCTGTCCCAACCATGGATCACCCAGAGGTGAGATCCGCTTTGAAGAAGGCACTGAAAGTAGAAAAAAGGACAGAAAGCATCGATACCTTAGTGGACCTTATTGGCTACTGTGACCATATCATCCCTTCATGTGGGCCTATGTTCAAGGTCAGGGGATGAACGTCTTGAACGAGGCGGCTTGGAAGAGACTTGAGGAAACCACGGATGGCATCAGGGACATGTCCATCAGAGGAGCAGGAAAAATTGCTAGAGCCGCATCCACTGCTCTTTCTGATCTGGCTACATCATGGGAGGGGGATTCAAGGGAAAAGCTCCTTGAAGACTTGAGAAGAGCGGCAAAAGAACTCATTTCGACAAGGCCATCGGCTGTTTCCCTCAGGAACGGTATACTTCTCACCCTAACAGATGTTGACAAGGAAAAGGACATTCGATCAGTTAGGGAACTGGTAATATCCAGGTCTGACCAATTCGTAAGCTCATCTCATATGGCCGTTGATAGGATAGCTGAGATAGGTAAAAAGAGGATCCCTTCTGGTTCCACCGTATTGACACACTGCAATTCAAGTGCGGCTCTGGGAGTGATTTTCTCAGCATTCAGGGATGGCAGGGTAGAAGAGGTGTTCTCAACAGAATCCAGACCATGGAGGCAGGGACATCTGACGGTCAAATGGCTTGCAGAGAGACAAGTACCAGTCACAATGATAGTGGATTCGGCTGTAAGACATTTCATGCATGAGATTGATATCGTATGTGTAGGTGCAGATACCGTAACTGCAAATGGAGCTGTGATCAATAAAATAGGGACCTCGCAGATCGCACTTGCAGCACACGAGGCAAGGACCCCCTTCATGGTATGTGCGGAAACATATAAGTTCTCTGGAGAGACGTTGATGGGTTCCCTGGTGGAAATTGAGGACAGGGGCCCTGATGAAGTGGCGGACCCATTACGACCCCAGGACCTGCCTGGAGTGAAGTTCAGGAATCCGGTTTTCGATGCTACTCCCCCTGACTATATTGACTCCATAGCTACTGAGATCGGGATCATTTCTCCCTACATGGCCACTGAGGTAATCAGGGAAATGTTCAAATCATCAGGACCGATCTCCTCTGATAGGTCCCGATCGGAATTCGATTGGTTTTAGATGGTGATCGATATGAACGAGAGTATGAATGGAGAGGAGATGACCGGTGTTCCAACCACATTCGAGATCATTGCAATTGACCTGGAAACTGGTGAGTATACGGCCATTCTGAACAGAAAGGATGCCGACATCCTAGGATTAAGGTCACTCGATAGGGTCAAGGTCTCAAGCGATAAGGAAAACATGACGGCAATTGTGGAACTCACCGATTCTGTAGTTCAACCTGGGCAGGTGGGAATACTCAAAAAGGGTCGAAAGAGATTGATGGCAGAACATGGCGACCATGTAAGGGTCGTCCCTGTATCAAGACCAAGATCTATCGAACTGATCAAGAAAAGACTCAATAACCTGGAATTGACCACAGATGAGATCAACACACTGACAGAAGAGATAACGAACCACCGACTTTCCGATGTTGAACTATCCGCTTTCGTCTGCTCCACATATATGAACCCTCTTAACAACAGGGAGATCATGGATCTGACCCTTGCAATGGTGAATACGGGTGAACTGATTGAGATGGATATAGGGCCTATCTTCGATTTCCATTCGATAGGAGGCGTCCCTGGGAACAAAGTAACACTTATAGTCGTCCCGATCGTGGCTGCTGCAGGTCTTAGCATACCAAAGACATGCTCCAGGGCAATATCATCTGCGGGTGGTACTGCCGATATCTTAGAGACCATAGCCAACGTAACACTTCCCGGTTGGAAGATCAAGGAGATAACAGAAAAGGTAGGGGGTACCATCGCGTGGGGAGGTGGTGTCAATATCGCCCCGGCAGATGACATCATTATTAGGGTTGAGTATCCTCTCTCCATCGATCCATACTCACAGGTGATCGCATCCGTTCTTGCAAAGAAGAAGGCCGTGGGAGCCGACCATCTCCTGATGGACATTCCTGTGGGCCCTCATACCAAGGTAGAGTCCATGGAACTTGGGAGGAGATATGCAAGGGACTTCATGGACATTGGCCAGAAGATTGGAATTAATGTACAGTGTGCCATTACTTACGGGGGACAACCTGTTGGAAGGAGCATAGGACCGGCTTTGGAGGTAAAGGAGGCATTGATGGTCCTGGAGAACGATCCGCCCTCCTCCTCAACGGTGGAGAAGGCCACATCCTTGGCGGGGATCATCCTGGAGATGGGAGGATTCTCCGGGAACGGAAAGGTCGAAGCCATGAGGATATTAAGATCCGGTGAGGCACTCAGTAAATTCCAGGAGATAATCCAGGCACAGGGAACGGAAAATCCTGAAATAAGATCGCAGGAGGTCCCCATGGGCGAGTATACTGCGTCGGTTCTCTCACCAGGTGATGGGTATGTATCATCCATCAATAATAAGGACATTGTAAAAATTGCAAGGGCCGCAGGATGTCCTCATGACAAGTTCGGCGGGATCGCCCTGAAAAAGAAGATCGGACATCAAGTGGAGAAGGGTGAAGAACTCTTCGAGATCTATTCCTCAAATGATCAAAAGCTGAAGGTGGCCATCCAGACAGCAAAGAAAATGATGCCGTTCATAATCGAGGGAATGGTCCTTGAAAGGGTTCCAGGTGAGAGGATCATCCATTCCATCTGAAAACGATCCAATTACTTTCGGTCCGGGGATCGAAATGAATTTATGACCATCCCGTGGCTATAATTGTGGTGAAGGGGCCCTCTAAATGAAAGGAAAGAGAAGAAGTCCAATTGAAGGTCTCCTCAGGGGTTTTCGGAAAAAGCCCAACAGGTTCACCCAGGTACAGAGGTCGTTAAGAAGAAAGGGTGATGGGAAGCTACCTCTATCCTTCTATGGGACCTCTGACATTCTAACAAAGGAACAATGGAAAAAGACCATTGAAAAATATAACCCACGGGAAATGCTTCAGAATCTGGACAAGATAGAGGAGAAAGCCCTCCTAACAGGTGCTGGGATCTCCGTTCCTGAGACCTATCTCTTGCTAGAAATTGCAGATGACATGGAGAAGTTAAAGGAGTGGTTGAAAGATTGGAATGATGGATTTGCCATCAAACCTGCTTCGGGTCATGGTGGTGCTGGGATAAAAGTGATCAACAGCAGGACCGCAGGGAGGTTCATCACTATATCAGGCAAAGGGATAGGTTCCGATGAGATCATGACCCATGCAGAGAGGATCTTGAAGGGTTCTTACACAAGGGGAGAACCGGACCGGGTTATCGTGGAAAGAAGGCTCATACTTGACCGATCACTAAGAGAGCTAATGACACCGGGGCTTTTGGATATCAGAGTGGTTTCATTGCACGGATTCCCCCTAATGGCAATGACCAGGCTCCCTACCAGAAGGTCCAAAGGAAAGGCCAACATCCACCAAGGTGCAATAGGAGCCGGGATCTCATTATGCGAAGGAAGGATCACATCAGCTACTCTTCTTCGAAGGAACGTTAAGAAGCATCCCACCTCTGGCAGACAGATCCTGGGTTTTAGGTTCAACATGTGGGAGGAGATCTTAGAGGCCGCATCTTTAGCCTCGGATGTTTCCGGATTGGGATTCGTCGGAGTTGACCTTACTGTAGATATTAAAACCAAAGTCACCATCCTTGAGGTGAACAAGAGACCCGGGTTAGAGATCCAGAACGCAAATAGGGCAGGTTTGAAAAGGCGTATACGTTGGGTGGAATCAATGATCAAGAAAAGTGGGGATGACATCAAAGCCCTGGGTCCAGGTATCAAGGTTGAACTCTCAAGGAAATGGGATATGAACGAATGGAGAAAACCTTTGCAGGAGATGGAAGAGGAATGATCAGGAGTTATCCTCTGGGGAGCTGTCCACAACGAGTCTGATAACTGATCCTCCCTTTAAATAGAGAATATAGCCATATCTATTAAGGCGCTCGAGGGACCTATCGAGTTCAAATTGAGGTGTTTTCAGATCGATCTCGTCCCTGATCAGATCGAAATTACCGGACTCTTCAGCCTTGGTCCTTAATAAAAAGAATATCTCTCTATCGATTGGCTTCAACCTGTCCCTCCATGGGTGGGATCCCATGGATGATGTCACCTTCTCCTTCCTCATCCTTCTCTCGATCTCCTCCAGACCCCGTTTCATGAGCTCGCTGAATAGTTCCTTCCCCTTTTCAAGTCCCGTAGGTTTTCGTGAATAACCAGAGCCGTCAAAATGCTTCCCTATGCTCAACCTTGTTAGGGACATGCCAATCCTCAGGGATGAAAGTGGGTCTAACGATGTTGCAGAAAATCCATCCCATATCGCTTCCCTGTGGGCTGCCCTGCTCAGATCTTCTGCCATCTCCGAGACCGCTTTCTCTGTTGGTGGAGGAGTATACAATGCAGTAAGTTGATACTCCAGGACATCCAGGTCCATAGATTCCTTCTTGGTCACCATTTCTGCGTTATTCAGAACAAAAGGCAAATGGATCGGAACCCGGACCTTCTTCAAGGTCTTGAGATATTTCACTTTCCTAATGACCGAATATGCATTTTCGGTTGATCTTCCCTTCTTGAAATCCCGATAACCACTGAGTGAATCGAATATGGAATATCTGTACTGACCTGAACCTTTCACCCTGAACTCAAGGGGAAGCTGGGATAGTATGGTATTAGACACATCCATTGGAGTTCCGGAACCTCCGATCCTCATGGTTTCAAGCCCTTCCGAACCAAGGCCGCCCTCCCCATACACAGAAGGAGGAGCAGAGACGAAAAGAAGTGAGATGACCCTGTCAAGAAGGTCCTCATCGGCATATTTCCAATTGGATGAGGTCCGATATACAAACTCATCTGCTGGAAGGTTTGGTGGAGGAAGTGGAATTCTAGCTTCACGGACATCCTGTACTTCCACGACAGTACGGTATTGTGTTTCCATGGGTCCATCCTTTCGAGACCCTAAAGGTAGAACTGCTCTCTCTGTCCTACCGGGAATGATCTCAACGAACTGTCCCTCCTCTATCTTCCCTGTGATTTCTTCTGGTAGAAGATAGACACGACCTCTGTCAATATCTGTGAAGCGAGAGCCTTGAAGTGTGATCGTACCTGTATTGATGAAATGAACAAAACCGAAATCCACATAATCCCCATCGAAGAGCAACATCTTCTCCAGTTTGCAAAACTGAGAACCAAACTCCCTTTCAGATAATCTGAAGGAGGACATTCAGATATTCCCTCCCAGGGATCGTTTTTCACTCCTTCTTTCTGCTCTCTTCCTTTTAACATAGTCCTTTAGGTCCGTCTCAAGGTCGTTGGTAGTTCTCAACCTGTGAAAGTAAAGAGCGGAAAGTCGTCTGAGGTCAGAATAGGAGTCCAGATCTAGTGTCAGATCTGCGGAGACAGGGGCAACCTTCAGCTTTACTCCTGTGGCTTTCAAGAAGCATTTCTCTGCTTCAGATATTGTCATGTTCCATCTCATTGCTCTGAAAAGTGGACGCCCGAACTTATACAACAGATATGGATAGGTCAAAGGATTTGCACCCATCTTCCTGAGAGAATAGAATCTGTCTATGAACTTCCTGTTGACCTTTTCGAACCTTGTTATGAACATATTCCCCATCATAAGGTGTTTTTTGGTATCCCTCTCACCGAAGATCTCGAGATCATCCCTAACAGGGATACCGAACTTGTTCAGATTTCCTGAACGTGGATGGTTAGGTCCAACGGCTCCCATTGATGTCAGATCGTTTTTCTCGATGAAGACCTTCAGTTCTTGACGGGTCCCCATACCAAACCTTATATCAGGGTCACCAGACCTTTCAAATGACCGCTCCAGGAACAATGAAAGGTTCCTGCCTGTCAATAAAGGAAGATCCCCTCCCAGAATAAGTATATGTTCTCCTTTGTAACCAATGTTACTTAGGACCTGCTTACCGATCAATATATTCTCTCCGATGGAATTACTCTGATCCTCTATGTGGAAACCGGATATCTCAGATCTATTTAGCTCTCGTTGTATCTGTTGTTTGGGTCCGATTATCACAGTTCTGCTTCTATCAAGATAACTACATTCCTGGACACCTCGGAGGACAATGGATATCGGCGCTTCTCCTTTCCTGGAAAGATATTCCAGTAGGTCCTTTTTATTTCGTTTGTATATCCTGTCCCCTGTCTTCCCTGCGAAGTACAATACCCTCTTCAGGTAATTGATATTCTGCTGGGATATCAGGTCCGGATGGGTATACAGGAGGGTCTTGTTCTCTCCCACAATGTAATCATCCCTGTTGATCCGGGAAGCAAGACTGGCCTCAAGCCTCTTCTTATCAACATTCCAAAGGCTTGGGTGGGAAATGCGATAGAATACTCCTCTTCTCCTTCTCCTTCTTAGCTGCCGCTTGATCTTTGCGTTTCCCGCCAATACGACTGTGGCGATACCTTCTATTTCACTTACGTCCATTCCACATACTCCGAATCGTAACTTTGGACTGGTATTGATAAATGATGATATACAATTTGTCTGGGAAATGGGCATATGTGGTCTTGAGACCGTAAATTATTAACCAAGGTATGGAGCTGTTGATGTAGGAGCATTATCATGAAGTATCCTGAAGCTGGTAGATCCTCCATATGGACGGTGATAGCAGCTTTTTTCCTATTAATTGTCCTTTCCATCCAATCCATCCAGCCTGTTGGATCCGATATAAATGATTTCGACATCCCATCAATGAGTGTCCCAGAGAAGATCTCAGAGAGTTCAAGGGGACTATCTGACGCGGTAGGTCTGGAATATATCGCCATCGGAGAATCAAGGTTTCAGGATGAAATGGAACCTCTTATCGAATGGAAGACCCAAAAGGGTGTGAAGGCAGGATTCTTCCCTATAGATGGGGGGGAGGGCATCCTCGAAACATATACTGGCCGGGATATTCAAGAAAAGATCCGAAATTTCATTATCGATATCTGGACCATGGGGGGAGAAAGTAAGGGACCCCTCAAATGGGTCCTGCTTGTAGGTGATGGAGAGATCATTCCCCCAAGAAAGACCTTCGTGAACGGAAGTTCCGAATTTGGATCCGAAAATGATGAAAATTATGTTCTTTCAGACCTCTATTATGCGGGTCTTACAGGTTCCTGGGATGAGGATGCGGATAATATTTTTGGTGAAGAGGATGGTCTCGTCCAGGAAATGGATGCCATAGCTGAAGTCAACGTTGGAAGGTTCCCTGCATCCACTGAAAGGGAGCTGAGGACAATGGTCAAAAGACAGCTTTCCTACGAGAGGGATCCTGCCCCGGGTTCATGGACAGGATCCATGCTACTTGCCGGTTCATTGATGGATGCACCAAATAACCAGGCATTGTTCGACCCCTACAAGGACAACGCTTACGAACTGATCACCAAGATCGAGGAGATGCTTCCTGAAGATATTACGACTTACCCACTCCTGGACTACCCAAGGCTTGAGTGGGGAGGATACAACAGAATGTTCGACACACTGAACGAAACATCTTTCACCAACCATTTCGAAGCAGGATTCTCAACTGTTCTTCTTGCCTGCCATGGAGATATTGATGGAAACTGCACCCACTATCAGGGGGACAGTGGTGGGAGCTATCCTTACTGGGCTGATTATGGTGTATATTTTAATTATACAACCGCTGAGACGATCAAGAACGGGGAAAGAACCCCTTTCGTATACATCTCCAACTGTGATTCCTTGAACTTCACAGAATCTGATGATACCAATATGGAACGTTTGATGACAAACCCCAACGGTGGAGCTATCGGTGTAATTGGGGCTTCGGTGACAACTTACAGAGGAGAGTATTTCGATGATACTTCATGGGGGAACTGGTGGCTTGCTGAGGAGTTCTTCGAGATACTCAATTACAATACCTCAAGACCAGGGGAAGCCTTGTACAAGCTCAAGGAGGATTACGTCAATCATGTGAACATCAAGGATCTGGTCCCTGCCGAGGTAAGGATGTTCAACATTGACAACCTGGCCTACAACCTTCTGGGAGATCCAGAAGTGCCACTATGGTTAAGGTCGCCCAAGAAATTAATGATAGAATACCCAGAGGAATATTACCAGGGCAATACTTCCCTTGAGATAACTGTGAGAAATGAGGAAACAGGAGCTTTTATAGATGGAGCGACCGTCTGCCTAATGGACCCTGATAACGCTTCCATTTACAAGGTCTACAGATCGAATGACCATGGTGAGGTCCAGATCCCCATTGTAATGGATGACCTTGGTGAACTCCTTCTAACGGTAACAAAGGAAGGATACCTCCCTTTGGAGAAGATCATAGATGTGATTTCTCTAAGGAATGTAAGGATAATGGGAGAACCAACCCTTGACCCATCCATCCCGATATATGGAAGATCATTCAGTGTTTCTATTACTGTTGGAAACACAGGCAACTCGATCCTTGAGGGGATCACCCTATATGTTGAACTCCTGTCCTCTGATACGTCCCAGCGGATCCAACTCCCAGAGGAGGGTATGGGAATCCCATTCCGATTATTATCAGGAGAGATCATCAATAGGACCATCACATTTGACTCACCATTCTACACATTCAATGGTTCCAGGACAAACAAGGTGACCGCATGGGTAGAGATCCCACCTGGACCTTTGGAGAATGATCTCTCTGACAACAGTATCTCAATACAGTTCAGAGCCAATGAAGAGCCTTCCCTTATCGGTCTGCCATCAGGTTTCCGGATCCCGGAGGATTCGAGTCTAACTGGGATCAATAAGACATTGGACCTACCAGGTCTGGTCATTGACGATGATTTCCCCGATGAGATGACATTCTGGACTTCTGTGATCTCAGGTAATCTGACAACGGAGATATCGATGGAACAACGTCTGGATATTATACCAGAAAATGATTGGAACGGAGAGGGACAGATTCGGGTATTCGCTTCCGATGGTTCCGTGACGGTCAGCCGAATGTTGGGTGTAATCGTCGAACCAGTTCCTGACCCGCCAGTTTTCCGATCATGGCCTGATACAGTGGAAGGTATGGAAGATGAACCATTAACCTTCCTGATAGAGATCATCGATGTGGATACCGATGAGGGGGATCTGACCTTATCTGCCCCTGGCTGGGAGAATATCAGTTTCACGAGGTTGGAGAATCGGACCTCATTTGTATTCGAGGTGAACCTGACACCGATGGAGGAGAACTTGGGTCCTTCGGTCCTTCTGATCATTGCAAGGGACAGTAGCAATCTCACTGCTGAGGTCAAGATCAGCCTGGACATCGATACAACGAACGATCCACCGGAAGCAGAGTTCGATCCACAGATAAAGGTCGAGAAAGGGAGAAAGATCAAGATCCCCATGATAATCACAGATCCCGATAACGATCTTGATATCAGTGTAGGAGCCTTTGGACTTATTGTTGGAGATTATTCCTATGAAAATGGAATACTTACGATAACACCGGTTGAGGGATCGGGGACAGGGACATATCAGGTGGACATCTGGGTCAACGATAATGGCACAAGGGGCAATAGTACATACAAGGCTGAGGTCGAAGTGGTGGATAAAGAGAATAGCCCCATCATCCTGACTTTTATTCTGTTGGTCCTTGTAATAATAATTATCCTGGTAGGTTATGGTGTATTCGTAAGGTCACAGGAGAACAAACAAAAAAAGATACTCGACCGTGTTGGGGATGAAGTTTTGCTCTCAAAAACTAAAAGGAAAAAGAAGAGAGGAAAAGAGACGAAAATTAATTCCCGAAAAGGATCCATCGAGGCTCCCCCTGTCCCAAATGAACTGGAAGGTGTCCTCGCAAGGAGAGGTATCGAGGAGATCGAATCCGAGGATTGGACCGTGACAGAATTAGATGAGGTCACGGCATTCAAGGACCTGGAATCTGAACTTGAAGAAGTACTGGATGAACTCTATCCCGGTTTGGAGGACAGATAATCCTTAAATATTAAATCGGCTTGTAGTGACCCCTCGAGGAGCTATTATGCCTATAAGACCACTGAACCTGCTCAAAGAATCCCTATCGAACAGGGTCATCGTTGAACTTAAGGGAGGAAGGGAGTTCAGGGGCACACTCGATGGATACGACGTCCACATGAACCTTGTCCTGATGGAGGCCGAGGAGATCATGGATGGCGAGGTGGTCAAGAAATCCAGCACCACCATCGTCCGAGGGGACAATGTGATCTACATCTCACCATAAGGAGGAGCTAAAATGTCAAAGGGAACTCCGGCACAGGGAAAGAGGCAGAAAAGCCTCCATATCAGATGCAGAAGATGCGGCAGGCACTCATATCATATGAGACATAAGGCTTGCTCATCCTGCGGATTCGGGAACACTGCAAAGATCAGGTCCTATGCATGGGCAAAGACCCATCGACCATGATAATTGCACCATACCTTTCAATCCCTGAACCCTACTCCTGAAGAAGATAGTACGGTTTCCTTCCATCTTTTATCCAGTGCTTTGGATAGAATGATTATTGCAACCACTCCAAGAATGATCATGGAAGAAATTCCGAAAAGAGATATAACGGGAAGGTCCACCACAAGGAATGACATCAATGTGGAGAACATAAGAGGAAGGACAGTGAACATCATATACCTCAAGAAAACCGAAGAATCAAAGATCATTGAATTGGTCCATAGTCCTGTCAGATATGCTGTGACGAAGCCCATATAAGGAACTGCAACGAGTATCAGTGGTACTCCGTATAACAAACCCTGAAGATCGCCTGTTATGATAGACATTGCAACAAGGAACACCAGGGAAATGGGCAGGGAGAGGACAAGGTATACCCTAATTTTTACCCTTATGAGGAGGGGTGTATCTATGGGGATCGTCTGATCGAACTCCAGGAAATCGATATTGGTCAGATGGGTATAGATCGAGATGGTGAAAAATGAGACCATAACAGCAAAGAACGTGAGATTGAAAGATACTGGAATACTCTCCAGTCCGGACAGGATACCTATCATTCCTGACATTACAATAAGGGGAAAAAGTAATGAAAAACCGATCCTCACATATGCTTTCCCTCTTATCATTCCCAGAAGTTCACGGGAGAACAATGAGCGGGAAACAACATCACGAGGGTATAGGATCCGTGATAAGGACATCATATTGTTATAGGACCCGGGTGAGTTGATCCTGGAACTCCTTTCTCCACCATCGAATACTAAAGTCCCGATGGTAGTATAGATCGTCACTAGAAGGATCGTGATCCATATGAAGGACCAGGAGTCATAGTCGACAGCGAGCATTCCCGGAACGAATCCTATTATATTCGAGGTCATGATCTGAATAACGACCAGAGGGAGAATGGATAGGGGTATGAAGAGAAGCATTCTTCTTTTTGTATTGTTAAGTGCAGAAGATACAAGCATGCTTAGGGAAAGACCAAGGAGGAATGTGGACCATTGTGCAAATGTGATGATCAGAAGTCTGTCCAATGGAAGGGGCCTTATGAGCAAACCCAACAATAGTCCTGATGTCATCGGTATCAGAACGAGGAATATATAGAACACAAGGTCATGGAGGAAATAGGCAAGATACATCTTCCTCTCACCCACAGGTTGGTATGTTGTCGATGCAGAGAGCATTGTAACAGGACCAAGCGACCTCTCTATGAACTCCTTGCCTAGGAAGGCAATTCCTCCCATGGACACACCGAACATGAAAAGAGAACCAAGGAGCGCAGTGTGTATCTGTTCATAGGTAAAAGATAGGCCAAGATCAGGAAGGAAGATATATCCACACATAGCACAGATCAGAATGACCTCTGGGAAGATGATCAGTGAGAGGGAGGATGAGAAGGATCTTCTCAATCTAATCTCCTCGATGAGAAATAATCTCACCAGCTTCCACATGGAGGAAAAAACAACATAGTTCCACTTAACGGTTTACCCGTTAATATCCGCAAACGTAGGGTCCTGAAGAAGAGGAAGCAGGTCTAAAATGTTGGTGATCGTGGGTGTATTGATCTCAACACCCTCAGGAGGTTCACCATCTGTATGGTATTCCCGCGTGTATACGGCCTTCATCCTGACGTTCATCGATCCCAAGACATCTGTCCTGTACCTGTCACCAATATAGACAGATCTTTCAGGCTGGACATTCATCTCATCAAGGGCCATTTCAAAGATCTCGGGATGGGGTTTGGTCATCCCTACCTCAGATGATATGATCAACGGGTCGAAATATCCCAGAAGGTCCTCTTCTTCTAAGAAGGTCCTTATTGCCCTGCCATCCATGGCATTGGAGATCATACCTACCTTGAGTTCCGAACCATCCCGGGTCCTTGCTGATTTCAGGACATCAAGTACCATATCTTGAGGATGATCTCATTTTCAGGCAAGCTGAAAAACTATCGGAATGGGTGGAAGATAGTTGTTCAAAAAGACCGGGAACATCCGTTTTCAGCTCCATTAGCTGAGTGGCCATCATCTTGCTCCTGAATTCCACCGATGATTCCCATAGAGTCTCTTCAGCTCTATTCCTTTCCCCTTTAACAATGGATCTGAATAGTTCCAAAAAAGTCCTGAAGGGGACATCATCTTCAGAAAATCCTGAGGACTTGTACCATCTTACAACGAATTCCATCGAATCCCTTGGAGTAAAGGGAATGAGGGTGTTTCCCAGATCAAATAGGACACCTTCAAAGAGGAAAGTCGATTCCATCCTATCCGCCATCAGTGATTATCTGGCCTTGTTGAAGTAGTTGGCAAGGTAGGTGAATAGAGCACCACCGATGATGATCGGCCATGCAACCTCAGGTTTTCCGTTCTGAGCCTCGTATACTCCCCAGAGGATGATAATCATACCAATTGGAGTAACGAAGTGATAAGCCCATCTCATTAAGTAGAAGATCCTCGCGGCAGTGGATACTCTCCTCTTAGGTGTCGGAGGTGCCTTGGGTCCGCTTACCCCTGTGTTCCGTGGTGCCGCTCTCCTTACACCTGCACTAACCCTTTGTTGCAAGATATCCACTCCTTTTCTCCGGGTCAATACCTTAAGGGTAGAATAAGGTTGTTGTCCAAGTATCAAGTGGGTATATCCTCTATCCTTGTGACCTCGGGGTGTGTCTTCGGGATCCAGGGAATTCCGGCTTTGCCGTTGCTGTAAAGCCACTTTGTATCATCCATCAAAGGAGGTTCCTTATCATTGATGGATGCAACGGGTCCGGTCCTAATCGGAAATCCTCTTTCTTCTTTTCTTGTCGAACATCAACTCATGTAATCTCCTACCTGGCTTGATATCCTTGATGGCATGATACCGGTTCAATCCTCTGAATCCGAAACAAAGGTCCCAATCACCATGGTAAATGCAACCTGCGCAGGTCCGGTAAAAATAGTATAGTCTCAAGGTACCCATGAAACTTATTGATACGATAATAAGGAAAATGAATAGAAGAATGATCTGCAATCTAGCAGGAATTGTGAGTGCCCATACAATCAACCCCGCCAGTGAAAAGCTCAAAGATACCTTAGCGGCCAGTCGGGTTATCCTGCCTTCTGATCTAATAAGATATTTCATCATATGAAAAAGACCGAAAAGGACCGAGGTCCCTAGTAGGACCGATTGATGGAATTGTGGTTCGGGTATGTATCTGTAGGATCTTGTGATGAGTGTACTAATGATAAGAATAAGAGCAAGGGGATATGAAATAGAGCATCCCATACAGATTCTCCTTCCAAGAATATTATAAGTATCATTGTTGTAGAAAGAGCACAGAGGGTGATGTGATCTGAGGAAGGGAGCTAGAGCTCTGAACACTGATAGGACCTCCCCGAAAACCATGAAGGAGCAGCCCTATCATCCATTTTGAAATTTTTGCATCCTTTCCACCATATGGGAGTGAATTGAACCGGATATGATTGATTTTTAGAATATGTTAATGAAAAATGCGAACAATTTAAATATTGATTTCATCAATCAGCTAGTGTCTTGTTCCTATGGACATAGATGAAATCTGGGGGACTAAAAATGGTTGATAAGACTGTATTTGGAATATTGGCAATACTTCTAGGAGCCCTTGGTGTCCACAAGTTCGTTGTGGGTCATACAAAATGGGGTGTAGTGTACCTGCTCATAACTGTTTGTACAGCTGGAGCTCTGGCTTTCATTCCAGGGATCCTGGGACTCATAGCTGGCATCAAGGTCCTTATCGGAACCGATGAGGAATACCAGGAATACATCGATAGCGAAGGATTCCTCTGATCCATTTTAAGAAGGGAGCAGACAATTCTGCTCCCATTTTTTTTTATTCAATCCAATATGTAATGAACTCATTCCTCACTATCAATTTGGACTTGAGAGGTTCCTATCTTTTGAGGAGATGGTTTCTTCTTTCCTTTAACAATAAGGAAGATGATCACACCAATGATGATGAGAAGTATAATTGCCATTACTAATATGAACCATGACTCTGGCTCGCCTTCATTCACAACAATGGCCTGATAGAATCCGGAGAAAGCCACTATAATGAATGAAGCAGCACCGACCCTACCAGCGTATTTATGTATCTTGATGGTGGGTCTTTTATGCTTCATATTCTTGGTATATTTGAAATATAATCCCAGTCCAAGAGCAGTGAAAGACCCAAGTATGGCCATGATGCCGAACCAGGAATGAGGCACTCTCAAATGCTCTCCCGTTCCGGATTCGACCATGATATACCCCAGGATCAAACCGATCGTTCCCATTATCACCGAGGCAGACATCACATAGATATGGAATTTTAAGAAGAATTTCCATTTCTTCCGGTATTGTGAAATCCAGGCGGCTATCATACCCCCTACACCCAGGGTCATGAATATTGCATGGAACGGCCATAATACAATAGGGTCCTCGCTTGAGGTCTCTCCTGATGCGATATCGATAGTGCCATAACCGACCCTTGTATGCATATTACTGAAGGAATCCGAATCACCGACCCCCCAGATTATCTTGACAGTTCCGTTCCTGGGGATCGGATTATCCTTATCATCGCCGGTATCCAGTTTTCGGACTATCTCTATGGTGGTAACACCATTTATCTCCCTTCCTCCGAAAGAATCGATATCATCCGTTCCTCCCTGGTCAGTGTCAGCAGGATGGGGTCCGGTTGGTCCTGTAGAATATGCATCTATGACCTTGACCGTTCCATCTCCTTCCACCCATCCGAATATCATGTCTGAGTCTGACATTGCGGGTACTGTATTCAATTCCAACTGAAACCCAGCCAGTGGTCTTCCCTTGGATGGCCATCCTTATCGAATCACCTTCCACTTTCCAGTATATCGTGATGATCCCGTCTCCAAATGTACCGTTGAAATCATACTCATCTTCTGATATCATTCCATCCAGATCAGCTGTTACTGGAGGTTCGTTACCGCCTGGACCAATGGTTAGAACGGCAAATCCTCTCTTGGAATGTGTCTCCCCGAAATCATCATGCTCACCATAAGCCCACATGATGTTCAGGTTGCCTGCAGTTGGAATATCCTTGTCGTATTCATCACCAGTGGATATATTCCTGACGAACTCGATTGTTGTCACACCGTCCATTTCTGTCCCGTTATACTGAATGATATCCGTGGTCCCTCCAAGATGGGTATCGGGAGGATGTGGGCCGAACTGACCCGTCGAATATGCATCTATGATATGAACAGCTCCATTTTCGATCCAACCCAGGACCACATCAGAGTCCTTCATGATATCTTCGGGATCGAATCCGATGGAGATCCATCCAGTTGTCTTTGCTGATATTGCCATGTTAAGGTATTGACCCTCGATCGTCCAGTGTACCTTGAAATTATCGAAGTCAAAACTGGCAGAATCCTTGTACTCACCATTTGAGATGATTCCATCCAATCCTCCCACCGGTTTAGGTTCATCTGTGTAAAGTAGAAGTGTCCCGGCTCCTCTATCAGTATGACTGCTTTCCGGATCATCCGAAGAACCTAATCCCCAGATGATATTGAGGGATCCGGAAGAGGGGATCTCTTTGTCGTAATCATCCTGGGTATCCAATTCTCTCAGGAATTCCATTGTTGTGAATCCATCGGTTTGGGTTCCATTGAATGTGATTATGTCATCCGAACCCCCAAGGTCCGTATCCAACGGATGAGGGCCCAAGTCCCCTGTGGAATATGTATCCCATAGACCGGGTCCGTCATCATCCACCCAACCGATGAGCATATCGGCATCTCTCATCATGGTCGTTGGTTCAAAACCGATGGAAACCCAGCCTTCCGTCTCACCGACCATTGCCATCCATATTCTTGTTCCGTTTATGGACCAATGTAAAACAAAAGAACCTCCTCCGAATGATGCAGAATCATCATATTCATCTTCTGTCACAATTCCATCCAGGGTGGCGTTCTTCTGTGGTGGTGGAGGTGGGGGAGTTGTATTGATCGCGATCTTCCATGTTGTTGTTCCTCTTCTTGTATGAAGTGATGTGGGATCGTCCGAATCAGAAACTGCCCAGATGATCGTTATAAGATCTGTTGTATTGATGCTCTTATCGTATAGGTCTGTTGAGGTCATGTTCCTGAGAAACTCTATGGTGGTCCATCCATCCGACTCTGTCACATTGAAATCCAGGATATCATTTGTCCCACCAAGAGCAGTATCTTCCGGATGAGGACCTTCAGGTCCTGTTGAAAATTGATCGAAAAGATATGGATCACCGTCATGATATCCAAGCAGCATATCGGCATCTGCCATCCTATCTGAAGGATCGATCCCGAGAGATCCACCCAGTTGCCTGAGCTTTAATCCCGATGGATATTGTGGTACCATTTAGGCTCCAATGTAGTTCGAATCTATCGGAATCGAATATCTTCGAGCTGTTATATTCACCTTCAGAGATCATACCGTCGAATTCTGAAAGATGTAGAGGTGGTGGTGGTGGTGGAGGAGGAACGGTTTCGTTGGAGAGGTTCCACATGATCGTACTTCTCCTTGTATGGGTGGCCATCGGATCGTCTGAATCAGCTACTGCCCAGATGAGAGGGAAAGCGTGATCAGTCCAAATCGTACGATCGTTAGAATCGCTGGTGGTAAGGTTTCTTCTGAGCTCAAATGTGGTCCAGCCTCCGGATTCTGTCCCGTTATATGATACTATATCGAAGGTTCCACCAAGGTCCTCATCACGGGAATGTGGACCAGTGGCTCCTGTTGAGAAATGGTCCTCTGACTTCGCAAGGTCCCCTTCCACCCAACCAAAGATCAGATCAGCATTCAACATCCGATCGGTCGGATCTATCCCGATCGATACATAACCAATGACCTGCGCCCGGATACCGATATCGATGGATGTTCCGTTCACTTTCCAGTATAGTTCGAACCTGTCGCTGTCGGTTTTTGAAATATTCCCGTATTCGTCTGGATCTATTATACCATCAAAATCGGACTTTGGAGGGGGAGGTGGAGGGGGGGAGGAGGGGCATCTACCCTCCATGTGCCGTAGCCAACTTTTGTATGTTTCGCGGAGATATCATCGGATGTGGATATTCCCCAGATAATGTTCAGCGGAGTTCCTATCGATATATCCTTGTCATTGGTATCTCCTGTTGAAAGCGCTCTCTTGAGCTCCAAAGTTGTCCATCCACCGGACTCAGTTGAATTGAAGGCCATTATATCATCAGTCCCTCCTGACAGGTCCGTATCGAGAACATGTGCGGTAGTCGTTGTAGCATAATGATCCTCTGCATAAGCTGTAGCTCCCGCATATCCACCCATCAGGAAATCTGCTCCGAGCATCATTGTCGTGGGAGAAATTCCCAATGCTACCCATCCTGTTGCCAATGCCTTTATGCCAATGGTAATATTCAGATCTGTTACGTTCCAGTACAAAAGGAAATTCCCCGAATCATATGAAGTACTGTTTGTATACTCTCCATCCGTTATGATCCCATCAAGTTCATCGGAGGCAGGAGGTGGCGGAGGAGGCGTTCCGTCCATCATGATTGTGTCGAAATCTGCATCATCGTGTTCCTTTGTCCAGTCATCATCTTCCCTTGTGGCCCATATTATCTTCATGGAGGTCCCGTTGATGAATTTTTTATCGTAAGCGTCACCCGTCGACATCTTCCTTTTGAATTCGATTGTTGTGGTCCCGCCCGATTCGGTTCCATCGTATTCATCGATATCGAAGGTCCCGCCGGTGAAGGTAGTATCTTCCGGATGGTTCCCCTGGTCATTAGTACAAAATGTATCTTTGATGTGGGGTGTTCCAGTTCCATCAACCCATCCGAATATCATGTCAGCATTTGTCATGAGATCCACAGGATCCAGACCAATTGAAAGATATCCTTCCACCTCTGCTCTCATTCCGATAAAAATGTCTCCTCCAGTCGTTGTCCAGAATATCTCGAATTTCCCCTCATCGATGTTCTTGGAACTCTCATATTCGGATGATCCAATTACACCGTCAATTGTTGGATCAGCTCGAGTTGGAGCGGATTCTCCGTATGATCCATCAGGACCAAAAGGAATGATAAGGAAGGCCATAGCAATGTAGAGGACCGTGATCAGATGAATACCTTTTAAAGACAAATCGACACCCCGATATTTCCCAATTAGGATTTACCTTCATTCAATATTTGGGTTTTTCTCTTGAAAAAGTGATTTTCCAGGCCAATGCGTGACTAAAGGAGCTTTAAATCAAGATGTAATTTCCGTTAATCTACAGGCCGGTCCATTCTTACTTTAGTTTTGAAATCGTTGAAATTGAAATTATACACACAGGGACCGGTCGGGATCGGTCTTATCGTAGTGTTATTGTCGATATTCAAGATAAGATCCTGAGATGAATAACGGTCCTCATTAATATATCATCATTTTTCATTGTTTCTCATTATTTTGCAGTAGTGAATTCCGTATCGAAATAGAATCTACGAAAGGAATTTACTACGGAAGAGGTCCACTCCCCGAATAGAATTATTAAACAAAAAAAGGGGAGTGGACCGGTCGGGACCTTTGAATCGTAGTGATAATATCGTTTATTCAGATTCAAGGGTCCAGATGAAAAACGGTCCTCATTATTATATCATCATTTTTCATCGTTTCTCATTATTTTGTAGTAGTGAATTCCATATCGAAATAGAATCTACGAAAGGAATTTACTACGGAAGAGGTCCACTCCCCGAATAGAATTATTAAACAAAAAAAGGGGAGTGGACCGGTCGGGACCTTTGAATCGTAGTGATAATATCGTTTATTCAGATTCAAGGGTCCAGATGAAAAACGGTCCTCATTATTATATCATCATTTTTCATCGTTTCTCATTATTTTGTAGTAGTGAATTCCATATCGAAATAGAATCTACGAAAGGAATTTACTACGGAAGAGGTCCACTCACCGAATAGAATTATTAAACAATAAGAGGGGAGTGGACCGGTCGGGACCTTGGCCGCGGGGTAGATCAAAAAGAAATTGTTAACCAGGCCAAGGTGTGACTAAAGGAGATTTTAATCTAAATCTAATAACCTTTAGTCTACAGGCCGGGACACTTTTCCTTCAGTTTTAAAAATGTTGAAATTGATATTATACACTCAGGGACCGGTCGGGAGGGGTCTTATCGTAGTGTTATTGTCGATATTCAAGATAAGATCCCTGAGATGAAAAACGGTTCTCATTTTATCTCATCATTTTTCATCGTGTGTAATCAATTTGTAGCAGTGAAATCCGTATCAATATATCATTGACGATAGGAGTTCGCTGCGGAAGAGGTCCACTCCTCGAATAGAATAATAATATAATATGAGGGGAGTGGACCGGTCGGGACCTTGGCCGCGGGGTAGATCAAAAAGAAATTGTTAACCAGGCCAAGGTGTGACTAAAGGAGATTTTAATCTAAATCTAATAACCTTTAGTCTACAGGCCGGTCCATTCTTCACAATAATTCAATAGTAATTATAAGAAGAATGGACCGGTCGGGATTTGAACCCGAGGCCTCCTGATTGCAAATCAGGCGATCTACCGAGCTGATCTACCGGCCCTTTGATTGGATTATGGTCTATCGAAGTTGAATATTTAAGATTTGGCACTTTGGTTCCGGTTTTCAAATCCCTATTCCTCTTCCAGATCACCGGCTGCTCCAGATCTTCTCGAGATCACAACCACAACAGAGACCAGAATGATCAATAACAGGAGTCCAGCGATTATTGTCAATATCAATGGGGAGTTGTTCTTTTCATCTCCATCATCGAAACCGGCATCATCATCTTCAGCTACAATATCATCATCCGGAGTATTGTCCCTCGACGGATATACTCGCAAAAAAGCACTCACAGAGGTCCTGGAATCCTCAGAATCGGTAACGGTCAAAGTAATGTAGTGATGACCGGAGGGAAGAGACATGTCGATCTCCTTACCCCATCCGATCGACCCGGAGATGTTCGAGTGCCAGGAATAATTGAGTACATCTCCGTACGGCAGGTCCGGATCGAAAACATTTGCAGTTGCGGGTTGGTATGCATCTTCCAGATAATCCATATCTTCAAAGGTGATCAAAGCATTGGTCGGAGGGTCATTAACAGGACCCACATTCACCTTCAGAGTGATGGACACACTTTCCATTAGGTCGCTTGCCGTGAAGATGACCAGTTCAGATCCAGACCAGTCAGGAAGAGGCTGGATCTCCAATGTATTATTCTCGAACATCAAAATGCTGATGTTATCTCCAGCATCATAGTCAAAACGCAGTTCGTCCCCATCAGGGTCGTAAAACCATTCCTCAAGATCGATCCCTCTTATGACCGTATCCTCGTCCATAACCAATTCCGAGGGTTGAGATCCTATCTTGGGTCCGTCATTGGTACCGAGCACTATTAATATGAAATCATGGAAATCGGTCCCGTTCCTGCCATCGGATACAGAGATGTTCACCCTGTATCTACCGATATCCTCCTGAACGGGTCTTCCAAATAGAAGCCCTGTACCTCTATCTATAGAGAGAAAGGTAGCATTGGTCTCAAGGTTCCAGGTAAGTTCATCAAAGGTAGGATCCACATCTGTTGCTAAATATTGATTCTGATAGTAGGTGTCCTCGATGGCTGTAATGATATCCATTGTTGCAATAATGGGTGGGTCATTCACGTTCTGAACGTTTATAGTGAAGTTCGAGTAATCACTCCCACCATGTCCATCAAAGACAGAGATGTTCACCCACCATTTGCCAACATCATTATTTCCCGGTGTCCCGATCAATCTATTTTCCAAAGGAGATCCCTTCAACCATTCTGCGTTCGATCCGATGTCCCATGACAGTTCGTCACCGTTTTGGTCCTGTGCAGAAAAGTTTATCCTAAACAATTCGTCCTCATCGATGTATATATCGTCCATTACCGGGAGTTCAGGATACCAGTTTGCAGTGGATTGGAAACCATCCTTGGTTAGGATGCATCGGATATCATTACAATCGATCGTTAGGATCTTATGTTTTGTCAGGTGGGTACTGATCGATCTGTTCCTGTGTTAGGACCCTACCAGAAATAAAGAGATCATCCATGTAACCATTGAACGTACAGGGTCACATCGTTCCTGTCATATGCTCCAATGGTATAATTTCCGAACTTGGGGAAGTCAGAGATATTGATGTTCATCTCGGCTTCTTTGACTCCATTAATATAAAGACTGAACAAAGGCCTATCGTATACGATCCCCAATGTGTACCATCCGGTATTATCGATCTCGGTTGTCCCTGAAAGTACCCTCTCCCCGATATAACTTGAATGGGTCCAATGGTCGAATCCGGACTCGAAACCAGGATTGATCACAAGGTTACTCGATCCATCAAGTAAAGAGATGTTATCATAGAAAATATGGCTATTATCGGTGATGGGAATATACCCATAAAGGTTAACGGACCAGATACAGTTCGAAGGTGGGATGCCGTTATCCATTGTTAATGGGATCGTGATGTTCACGGAAACTACTGACCATGAGCCATTTCCGGGTAACTGGGACGAGACGAAAGACTTGCTGGTCCTATCTCCTGAAGCGTCCCTCCAATCTGATGTATGGATATTGATGTATGCCATGTGCTCATTAGTGGTCCTGAACATTGCTGAAAGGGTGTAGGACCTTCCCGCGATCAAGGTGCCGATCTTCTGAGAGGCTCCCTGCCATGTTGCATCGTTATGTTGCATACTTATGCAATTTCCCCAGTATCCGTTATTGGATATCGCTTCAACACCATAGTCCAGATCGTCATCTCTGAGAAATGCCTTGAATTTGTTGTCTTCGATCCCGAAGTAGAGATCATCATCGTCGTTCAGGGAGAAAATGACCTGTTTATCTGGGTCTGTATCTCTACGTTTTATCACAGCGAAAGAAGAGATATCACTGTTAGAATAATCGAGCGAGTTGTCACATTCTGAAAAAAGCTTCTCCACCCCGTTGAAATTGAAAGCGCCCCTGTCATCGATCTCAGCAGGTTGAGGGGCAGGGTACATACAGTCGTAGCCGATGTTTTGATCAGGGTTCATCCTGTTATCCGAATCATCGGTGGCGAGTAAGTCGTCGAATGTGAAATGAAGGTCGTACAAAGGTTCGTCATCAACTATCCATTGTGAGATCGAATAATCGGTGGTACATGTGTAGGTGTTGTTCTCTACACTTATAATGGAATCAGCAGAAATTGGTGCAGCGTCCTTTGGACAATTATAGATGTCCTCGCAGATATCGAGAACCCCATCCCCTGCCGTTTGAACAAGCCCCATCGTATATTCCTTTTCTAAGATAGTAGGCTGCATCGAAATAATGAGTGGTCTGGTATCTTCTTTCAAGTAGGTATCCATAATAACCGAAAGGAGGAAGCCTGAATTCGCCGTAAAACTCCAGCTGACGATCTATCTGTTCCTGTGCAGTGATTGCAAGTGAAAGACCATCCTCCTTAGGTAGAGAGTAATTTACAGGGCGTATCTCGGCGATCAGTGTCGATATTGTATTACTGACGTTCAAACCACAGTAATTCAGTCGGAACATGTCCTCATCGACCTTTTTAACACCTTCACCCACCCATAATCTATCAGCATAAGCCTCATAGAAAGGAACTCGGAAATGATCGCTTCGCCTGATCACCGTATCTGTCCATGAATTATGTTGACAGTAGAACCTGTCACCCAGCAGATTCCTGGTCCTCCTCACAAGTTCAAGGTTCTTTAGTGGATCTGCGCTGAAATAACCGTCGAAATATACTCCATCTAGGTCAAACTCGTTCAAGTTGTCTCCTAGGTTTCGGAGGAATACATCAATATCTGAAGTATAGAAAAAACGTGGGCTCATATATACTATGACCATACAACCCTGCCTGTGTGCTTCTTTTATAAGCTTATGGAGTGATTCCTTTTGCTCAACGGTATACGGCCCAGCAACATCTACAGGAACAAAAGGAACCGCTCTGGCTTCAGGATGGTTCGGAGATACGGGCGTGTAGTTCCCATTGACAAAAAAATGGTCCGGGGGATCCCTGTCGTTCGAAGATGCAGCATAGTCATCCATCCACAGGAGGATGATATTGTTCCTTTCCTTGAACTTTTGAACATAGTATGAATGATCGGAATCGGGATTCGAATTTATATCTATCCCGGCTGTGGACATCTTCTCTTTGTGCAGTTTTGAAAGGTCCATTTCCTTCGGAGGAAATATGGATGTAAGGAAACCGTCACCTCTATTGAAGGAATACCGTATCTTCCATTGGTATTGTGAAAAATTCGATAGGACATCCCAGAACTTCAATCCTTCCTTTTCGAACTGCTGGTCTGAGTATAGATAATCAGAGGTTGGTTCATGGGAATAAGGCATCCCTTTGAGGATGTTCGAAGGGTAAATCGGCGAGAATAAGACACCTTTGGAATAATCGGTTGAAAATACGATCCCGGCCTCGAAACTGTGGTACCCTGGCTTCGGGCCTTCGATCGTTAGACTTGTGTTCTTCTTCAGCTTGAATATCGCGCTTGAATCTGCTCCGATGCTAATGACGATATTGTCGTTCTCGATTATGATAAAACCGGTCTCCTTCCTCGTTTCGATTCCGATCAGAAAGTCTGACGCAAAGAAAGAAAGGTTGCAGACCTCCTCCCCTTCCTTTGTAAAAGACACATGACCATCCCCCAAAGAAAAGGTAGCAGCATTTGTATTTATCTGAAGGGGATCGTATGATATCTCTTCCATCCTCATCCCCTGAAACTCCGTCTCTATCGGAATATTAAGGTATTCGTCATCTATGAAAGACCATACCTCTTCCAGGAGAATATTATCTATCCAAAGGCTCCCGAGGAACCCTTCCAAACCTATCGTTATGGTGATCTCACAGGATCCTTCTGTTGTCTGGATATAACTTTCCTCCCGGAACCATTCAACATTGGAATGTGAGATATACGGGTGGTCGATGATGTCTGGTTGTAAAACACTGAAATCTGTCCTGTCGGTGTCCCTGATTTCAAGAGAATACCTGCCACACCAGATACCTCTCGTATACAACAAGGCTGTATGAGTACCAGGTTGTGCCTCTGTCATCCAAGCAGGGTAATCGAGGTCAAGATAATTGTAGGCCGTTCTATTCTCGATCCTCATCCAAGCGGAAAGTCGGTATCTGGTATCAGGTTTCAAGGGGAGTGAAATCGTGTACGAGTTCTCAACTGTCTTGTTGCCACTCAGTACCAAAGCTGAGTCACCAGATATCATTTTCTCTTGGTCTCTATAGATCATACCCTGATTCCAGGGAGCAAGAGGATTTACATCAGTATATCCTCTGCATGAGCCGGTCCACCCGGGCATCTCCTCTATCTCCGAATACATAGATGGGATGGTCGATGTGTCGATCTCGATCAGGGATATGTTATCGTAATACACCGGGTTAGGGTCCTCATTCGGATAATGGCTGTACAATATGACAGACCATGCATCATCCAATGTGGAATCACCCATATCATCGACAAGTGGTACCATGATCCTTTTCTCGATTCTGCTCCATTCGTTGGTACCCTGTCCTACGGTCATGAACGACCTTCCGACTCCCCCTCCCTTTTGTTTCCAGTTCCTATCGTGAAGATTGATATAACCATAGTGAGTGAAAGTGGTGTTGAACCAGACGGAGAGTTTGTACACCTTCCCAGGTACAAGGGTTCCTATGATCTGAGAATTTGCCTGCCAGGGTACTATTGCCATGTTCCATCTTCAGGCTATTACCAAAGTACCCGTTCGTTTCAATGGAACATGCCCCGGAGGATCCTTGAGGATATATGCCGTGTGTCCAGTTGGCCGGTCCGTCCTCGAATCCAGGATTGATGATGAGGTTTGTCGTGGTCCGGGTATTGAAAGAAAATCCTTCTTCATCAAGCCTATAGAACCCTCCCATTTGTCCCGTCAATCCTATCATATTGATCTGGATCAATAGGGCCAGGAACGAAAACACCAGGATTTTTCTCGTTCTTGTCACCAAAGTCGACTTCCTCCCATAGGATATTATAAGTTCGGTCGTTGGTTCCTATTAGGTTCTCTCTTACTCTTCGCCCTTAAAATAAACTTCCTCTTCCCTCCTCCTGACCATGATGAAAATGAACACTATGATGATCAGTATCAAGGTGCCGATCACAATCCCTGCGATTAGGCCCAAGTTGGTCTTTTTACGGTTTTTATCATCATCGGAACCAGTGTCATCATCATCCGTATCGTCGTCAGTATCATCATCGGGTGTGTCATCATCATCCGTTGTATCATCGTCGTCATCATCTGTCACGTTATCATCGTCATCATCGTCTCCATCAGGGACGTCAAGAACGACGACATAGGAACTCTTCACCAGGAGTGTGTCACCGAACAACGCCTGAACCCTGATGCTCCAGTTACCATCGGTCAGGTTGAGAAGGGTGATCTCGAATGATCCGTTCTTATCGGTTATCGCATTACCCGTGAAATTCCGATCACCAAGCCAGACACCTACGGGAATACCTTCGAGGAGGAGCCCGTCGGACCTCGTGACATTTCCCTGGATCACGATGTCCTCACCCTCATTTATCTCATCAGGGTAGTCAAAAAGGAGTGCTGCTTCGAATACAACAGACTCATCCATATCGACTTCCTCATTCCAGACAAGGACCATGTCCGAAAGGGCAATATCATCATGAATGAACATCCCCCGGATTCCATACACATCATTGACCAGACCCGACATGTTGAATGAACCGGTCAACTCCTCTTGAGCACCTTGACCAATATTCACAGTTCCGTTGAACTCCTCGACCACGGCGGATTGGTTGTCAAGGAGAGAAATGGAATACCAACCATCGATGCTACCCGCACCTTCGTTGGAAATTAACATGGTTGCATTGGTTGTGGTTGAATTGCCGAATGTGGTCGGGTCCACCTCGAAGGAGGAGAGGCGAACCAAGCTGTGACCTGTATTGAATAGCATCTCAATTGATCTGATGAGGCACCCCTCGATGGTTCTGAGCTCCAGTATGTAGACAAAGGAACCAGAATAACTCCCGGAATCCCATGAACCAATTACCTCCGTGGTCATGTTCACATCCATCAATGACGAGGGCAGTGTCTCGATGAGATCGCCACCGCTTTCCTCGATCCTCTGGGATATGGAAATAATTCCTCCCTCTCCGACAGGATAGACAGTTGTCGAGAATTCGGCATTATCTCCGGTTTGCATTCCTCTTTCCGGACCATCATAATCGACCACCTCCACGGGGACGGCGGTTGTATTCACATGAAGGGTCCAGCTTTCACAACTCCTGGATACCCCGGTGGATCCGTCATGTTGAAAGGGGTAAACTCTGACCAAAAGGATCCGCTGGCCTCCTTCATCCATGACCTCCCATTCCATCGTCTTACCAGGGAAGAAATTATCCAACGGATCCGAAACGGAATCCTGATTCCGGGTAAACAATCCCTTCTTCACGGTTATTTCCCCTCCGTCAATGATGTATCCCGCGAAAAGAGGAATTTCCATGTCGGAATAATATGACCAGGAGGAATCCATCTCGAGATCGACAGATGAAACTGTCTCCCCTTCTGCTATGCTGAATTCAAATGTCTTGAAGGGGACAATCGGTTCTCCCAATGTATGGACTTCGGAACCTCCCGGGATCCAGGCTCTCTGTCCTCCCGTATCGTTGACAAATCTCATCTCATCGATTTCGATATCATATTCGGCGTCTCCCCTGGAATCACTGTGGATGAAATCTCGGGATCTTGTATCAACCCAGGGACTTCCGTCGGTTCCGAATGCCGGATCACCATAGTAATTGTATTCGTAGGCCCAGTACCTGCCATGTTCGCCTGGCAGTCCAAGACCGGAAGCGTCCCTTATCATCTTCCTCTCGATTTTTTTGAAAGCTACGCCAATCGGCATCCCCTCCACGTAATCCTCTATGAATTCTATGGCGTTGTTGTTTGATGTTCTGAACGAATTCTGGGTCGAGCCTATGTAAACACCCACTCCGTTTCTCATCGCCGCCTGTGCGAATGAATCCACGTCATCATGATATCTCCCGGACTGGCATACAAGGCCGATCATGACCGGTCGATGTGTGAATCCGAATGATATTGAATCAAGGTCCCAGCTGTTTAAAAGACCCGACCATGCATGCTGGTTCCCGTGGTCCCTGAATACCAGGAGGTCCTTGTTGTGGATGATCCCTCTTATGTGGTTCTGGAAGTTGACTGTCAGGTTCCTGTAATCGAGTCACCAGTGTCCTGTCCGCCCATCCGCCTATAGAGAGAACAATCTCATCGTAGCCCCCCTCTCCCTGCATGCTGGTTACAGCGACGGCGCAGTCATCCGAGGCGGGGGTGATATAGTTTTTAACGCTCTTTCCCACCCATTCTCCTTCCGTTGCATCCCATTCGATCCAGCAAGGCTCCAGATATCCGTTGCTCGAGTGTATCACAACTGCCTCTCCACGGGCTCCCGCTCTCTGATGGATGAAATCCCCGGCACCGAAACCATCCGCGTAATCGAGTCCACTCACTGAAATATCCACCCTGTCCCAGGTGGGATTCCTATAGACCCTTATCTTGTCGCTGTGATGATCGGCGACCAGGATATCCATGTCACCGTCATCGTCCATGTCAGCTCTGCTGATCCGGTGGTTGGTCCTGATATTGGCAGCCGAAAATGAGGTTATCTCCGTCTTCCTGTAATCATAGATGAATATCGTATCCGTCCCCACGTCACCTCTGATGATATTGTCCTGGAAATCCCCCGTATCGTAGTCCATAAGGCAGATGGGATCATCGATATCGAACCAGGTCCTCCAGGACCAGTGAATCGTACCGTCCATCTCCATGCATTTATACTCATCTCCATCCGGGAAATCATCGAAAATTGCGATCATCTTCCTGTCGAAATAATTTAGCCACCCCACCTGGACCAGGGCCAGGTCGGTCATCTCCAATGCAAAATCCGATATCATTCCGGTATCCGGATGGAAAATATACACCTTGTCGGCATCCGGATCCAGTATGACAACCTCTCCGGTCCCATCGCCATCAAGATCGCCTGCGTCCATATGCCTGCTTTTCCCGTCAAAGGCGATCGATCCATCCTCGATGGGAAGGTGGTTGCTTATATGCTGAAGACTGCAGCTTCTCATATCGTCATAAATGAGCAGGTGAATATCGTCCGCATTCCCCTGGAAGGACCTTACGCCGTCCCCGCCTCCAGACATGATTATTCCGTTTCCGTCGTTATCATTGCGATATATGCCCGTAGCCACACCCTTCGAGGCTCTTATTGGTTCCAGTAATTTTTCAGGAGTGTTTCCCAGGATTCTGCCCACAATCAGTCTTGGAGCGTTTCCTCCGTTAAGGTTCGAATATCCGTGGTCACTCCCCTCAACATCGTCCGATTCAACGACATTGTCGTAGCTCCACGTGGGAATGATCTCGTCCTCCCCCAGAATGGCCAGGTAACCGCTGTCCTCGAAATCCGGATGAAGAAGCTCTTTCCAATCGATCAATGTATCGAGAATCTGCTCCGGCGTCGGGGAGTCGCCCCCTCTGATATCGATGAAACCGAATACACCATTCTTCAGAGCCAGTAACTCTCCGCATTCGGCTAGTGTTTCAAAATATCCGTCACCGAAAACGAAATTGCGGAGAAGCAGAACCGGATTGGTGATCATCAGATAATTGGAACTGAGAAGGGCCTGTCTTGCCCCGGCTTCCATGATATATCCGTCCTCGAAGTTCATGGGTGGAATCCATGTGAATCCGCTGTATGTCACGAGTCCGTCGGCCCTTTCGTAACTGTAGGAGGTGGTATAGTCGAGAGATGGATTATCCGGTCTCGGCACCTCGTAACCAAGGATCCATTCCTCGGTGTCATACAACAAAGGAATGGCCCTATATTCGAGCCATAATGTCTGTCCGCTTCTGACCCTTGAAGCTGTCAGAACGACCTCCCATTCCTTTCCATTGCCGAAAAGCGGATGGGTCCCATCTTCACCGTCGATGGGTACAAAACCCTTTATCCTATCCACAACACGGACGTTGATGGCGTCTCCCAATCCGTGGTTTGTCACATTCATTCTTACAGTGCACACCGAACCATCCCTCCTGATGTTCGCCCTTCTGACCCAGATATCGGGACTTGCCGGAGGCAGAATATTATCTACCTCGAGAGTACGGGTGACTGAGGTCATGTTCCCATCGTTATTCCAAACCTCGAGGGTCACATCATGGAGACCGTCAGGATAACGGGTCGTATCCCAGGAAATCCATGGTCCGAAATAGGTTGCTGTCGGGGGATGGTTTTCATCGTCCTCGATCTCGACACCGTCAACATACCAGGTCCCGTTGACCACACCTCCCGGATCCTCGCATCTGGCAGCGAGCATTTCGGTTCCGTCATAGGTCCTCTCGGTGTTCGGGAACCATACTATCTTGGGATAAGGAATGATAATGGGTTTTATTACTTTCATTGGCGGCAGTTCGAGGCTTGATACTCCACCTTCCTCGTCAGTCACACGAACCATAACCATGATACTTTCCCAGATTGGTGCGAGAAATTGAATATCCTTTGGTTTTCCCAGATCCAGCTTTCTTATGCTTTTTTGCGTCATTCCTCCGAAACTCTTGAAGAGATGACCGTTGACATATACATCCACCTTCTTAATGCCCAAATCATCATCGATGTTTAGGGGTATCTCCATCTCCTCCTCCCATTCGGTACTCGAGGTCACCTGAGAAATCAATTATAGGGTCATCCCCGTTTTCCGGTGGAAGGGTAACGAACGGTTCTACATCACTGATGATGGTTCTACCATACTCATCGATCACCTTTACCCTATAAAGGTACTGAGTCCCTGGAAGCAATTGGTCCAGGATCTCGGACACCTGATCGGAGGTCCCCGGAGGGGAATAGGTATCGGAAAGCTCCCGATCCATTCCGTATTCCACTATCGCAGTGCCTGGGATCGAGGTGGACCATTCAATTTTTACCGAATCAATATCCGTATCAGTCACATGAGGGAGCTGGACGAAAACGAATTTCGACCTCCTCTCCCATGTGATCAGATAGCTGTTGTCGCCCTCATCGAATTCATCAATTACATCATCCGAATCAACAGTGACGTTTATTAAAAAGGAGGAAATGCCAGTATTCCAGGTCCACTCAAGGTCGACCGTATATGTCTCCCATGGAGCCAGATCATTCTGTACCACGAGCTCCGATCCATGAGTCACTGTTCAGGAACGATGTGACATTGAATGGACCTTCAGCCACCCTGAAGCCTGTGTTCTCTATCACCGCCACGGCGTTCTTCCCAGGTCCGGGAACATAGACCGACCTGACCCAGAGGTTGGGCATGTCCCTGTTCCACACTTCGATCCTCTGATCATTCGAAGTATCATTGTCTTCCTTCCACTGAGGATCGTACACGTTAACCATTACTTCGACCGATTCCCCGACCCAATAGATCCTCTGCTGGAAGGTTACATTTAGATGACCTGTCCATCCCATCATCTGCTGAGGTTCGGAGAAGTATGGATGGTCATTCACTGTCAAATTGACATAGAACATACCGGTATAAGGTGTCGCAAGGTTTGCAATCCGGCAGTATACTGTCAGGTTCTCGTCGTACCATATATCCTGAACGGCCAGGTCTACCATTCCATTGGCCCTTTCCCCTTCTCCGAAGGAGAAACCAAGTAATGTGGTCAATGACATCAAAACCACTGCGAAAATGGATCCCATTCGGATCGAATAAATGTCCCTCATTTCCAAACCCCCCCTAGTATTGCCTTGAATGAAATATTATCTTTTTGAATGGAATTCTGTGTTATTTCAGGGGTTATCATCAAATAAGCGGGAGTAGGTGAATTAACGGGCACCGATATGAACGGATACCGTAAAGGGCTGATTCTTGAATATTTTTCATTGGTTTACAACCTTGTCGAGGCAGTCCTTTCCATCATTTTTGGAATCATTGCAGGATCCCCGGCCCTTTTAGGATTTGGACTTGATTCCATAGTGGAATCTTTGTCAGGCGGGGTCCTGATATGGAGACTACATCAACATGAGGGTATCTCCAAGGAGAAAGAGCAGAAGATCGAAAGAAGGGCTATCAGACTGGTATCCATTACATTCTTCATTCTAGCTCTTTGGATCCTATATGAATCTGCTGAGGTCCTTTACAATGGAGAAGCCCCGGAGATCTCAGTTCCAGGGATAATAATTGCCTCGGCTTCAATTATCTTCATGCCCACGATCTCCTTCCTCAAGAAAAAGACCGGTAAGGAGATAGGATCAAGGGCATTGATCGCCGATGCCAAGGAAACAATGGTATGTGCGATCCTTTCAGTAGCCCTTCTCCTTGGTCTTGGACTGAATGCTCTTTTTGGGTGGTGGTGGGCGGATCCTGTCACGGGATTGTTCATAGTCATCTTCCTTGTCAAAGAAGGTATCGAACAGTGGCGAGAGGCAAATGAGGAAGATGAATGATTTCATTCAAATTCCAAAAAGAGATGTCAAACACCTACTAGCTCTGAAATCAGTCCTCAAAATCAGAGGTATACTTCGATCTGGATCTGTGTAACATGAAGAGTAGAAATGTGATTAAAATAATCAATCCCAATACGATAGTGGCCCAAACAGCTCCCTGATCGAATATGTAATTATTACCGTTATCATCGTCAGAAGTATCGATTGAAAAAACAGGTTTCCCCTCCTCATCAAGCCAAGGCGAGAAAGGAATATCATCGGTAATGTTATTACCCCTGGCACGGGGATTCAACCTGGAATTGAAGGGTCCGTTTTTATGACCCCACCAGTTGTGTGTTGCATTCACAGCTCCAAGATCTATTTTCCCTTCAACCTTAACACCGAAAAGCTTGTTTGCAAAAATATGGTTGTAATGAACCGAATTCCCCCTTGATCCGTTCTTTAGGAGCATTCCAACATCATTGAATTTGATAATTCCTCCCTCAAATGTGTTGTTATTCGCCAATATCAACAAGATACCCTCAAAACTGTTTGAAAGGACGGAAACATTTATGAGAAGATTTTCGGTTGTTCTGTGGAGAAGTATACCACGGTCATTTTCAGAACAGATGACACTTTTCAATAGGCATCCGCTGCAATTCTGAATTATTATTCCGGTTTTCAAGGATGAGCAAAGAACATTTTTGATGGTTGCATTTCCTCCCTGAACCATTATACCTGATATCATCGGTGTAGGTGTGTTTGATAATAGATGGAAACCTTCAATATGGACATTCATACCTACTACCGTTATCACATTTCCTGATCCCAAGCCATTGATCTTTGTACCTGCCTGACCTGATCCGATCAACCTGATACTTCCTGCTATCAATAAATGCTCGGTATAGTTTCCATTCATAACATATACAGTATCACCATCCCTTGACATCGAGATTGCATCCTGGATGAATCCTGACTGATCTATGAAAAATGATTGTGGTTTGGAACCGCATTTGCTACCGAGCCAGGGTGAATATAGAACTTTGATTGAAACTGCATCCCCCATACCGGGACCTGCTCCTCCTGGACCTGATAGGCTTCCCCAATGGTTGAACCTTGCATCCACGCTTGGATTGGAAAATGACGCAAACACACCGTAATTGGAATTCTTGACGATATCACAGCAGAATATCTTCCAATTTGAACAACCGTCCACATCGGTGCCTCTGATGTTCCCGATAATCAATGACTTTGATACTATCACATCATCTGCATCCCTCCCGAAGATTCCATACTGGTTCTCCTCGATGCGGCAATTCAGAATGGAACAGTTGGCAGAACCGTTGAGAAAAATGCCATTTTGAGAATTATTAGAAATCAGACAGTTTAAAATCTGGTTTCCATGACAAAAGCTTCCTATCTCAATTCCACTCGACCCGCAGCGTGTTATCGTGCAGTTATCGATCAGGTTATCATCAGATCCCACGAATGTGAAGAAGAACATTGAAATGAGTCTTATTCCGTTTCCACCTACATCTTCGATCGTGCAATTGGTCACTATGCAATTGGTAGACTTGACGAAATATATTCCATCCCCGCCGCAGGTGGAAAGAGTGCAGTTGTCAATGGAAACATTATCCGCCATTATCGATATGTCATTATCTCCATATGAACCGGCTGCGATGAAGATGTTGGATATCCTGGTCGATGGAGATACGATTATCATAGTGGTTCCGGAGTTGTCGGCATCCAGAATGGTGTTCTTGGATGGATCCTTTCCATTTCCGTTTCCAATTAAAGATATCATCTTATGAATCAATACTGATTCGAAGAAATGTCCCTGTATCAGCCTGATCGAGTCTCCGTCAGTGGAGTTGTCAATGGCGGTTTGTACGGAACCTGTTGGATCGACATAAAACGTCATGGGAGATGACTCAGGAACCAATCCAAGCCATGGAGAGTATTCTACATTGGCAGTTACTCCATTTCCCAGACCTGGCCCCGAACCACCCGGACCAGTATCATCACCCCAATAATTGAATCTTGCATCGGATCCGGATGAGAAACTCGACTCTTCCACACCATGACCCTTGTTCTGAGAAATAATTCCCCAGCCAATGTGTGTATCTTCAGCACCATCAATGAAAACACCGTTCTTCGAATTGTTAATTATTGCTGATTCACTGACTTCGGTCCTTTTCCCCAATATATGAAGGCCGTTTCCAGCATTCTTGTGAATGGAACAATCCCTGACAAGGTTGTCGTCGCACCTATCCTCGATGTATATACCATTCTCTCCACAATCGAATATCTCACATGATGATATGTTGATATCATGCGCGGCCAGATCGATGGAATCATCCAGATAGATTCCATTCTTCCCTATCCCATTTATAATGCAATTTTCAAAAGTGCAAGAATTCGTGGAATAATCAACATGGATTCCATTGTCTCCGACATTTGTTACATTGCATTGTTTGATAGAAGTTCCATCCGCCTCTATGTCGCCCATTCCCACAAGGATACCGTTCCCGGAAAGACCCGATGTTGTGATGTTGAAATTCTGTATTATTACATCCTGGGCAAGGATCTGGACAGCATCAACACCCTGGTTTGAATAGATTATTGGATAGGGGGGGATTTCCACCAACCCATACAATGAAAGGGTTTTATCAATTACCACTTGTTCCTTGTAAACCGAATAATATACATATATGATATCATCCGGAGTCGAGTGATCCACAGCAGCCTGGATTGAACCTGAGTAATCCACGAAATACTCCTGGTTGGGTTCTGTACCGACCCAGTTTCCCAGCCAAGGTGAATATTCTACAGTATGGAATATTTCGGCCCCATTTCCTGGCCCCCATCCTCCCGGTCCAGTGATATCACCCCAGTAATTGAATCTGCCATCGATGTCGTTCGATTTGGTGTCGGCATATAGACCGTAATCGATGCAGTCATAGATATCACAATCATTTATCACAATATGATCAGAATCCCTGATATTGATACCGTAATCCGAGTTGTCATGAATTTTACAATCTGTTATTGTCTCATAAATGGAAGAATCCATTGAAAGACCGTCGTTGTTGTCGAAAATTTCACAGAAGGAGACAGTTGTCAAATAGGTATTGTCAAGAAAGATCCCTGCATCTACCGAATCGAAAATGGTGCAATTGTCGATAATGCATGAATATGTGTTTAAAAAATGTATTCCGTAACCACCTGTCTCACCCACGGTGCAGTTCCTGATCGTGACATATCGGCCATCAACTACTATATTGCTCTCTGGATTTGACGAGCTGGTGTGAATATCTAGTAGAGAAAGGCCAACATTGCCAGATGTAATATTGACCGGGATTCCAGAAGAAGGAACAATATGGGATTCCGGTGACAATGATGTTCCGTTACCGGTCAGGTTGATCTTTAAAGGAACAATGCAGTTCTCGGCATAGGTACCCGAGAAAATTCTTATCGTATTACCATCATCTGCCACATCAAGAGCTTGTCCGATGGTCTGATAGGGATATTTTATGCATCCTCCCTGGAAACCAGAATTACTGTCGTCTACATATATGAAATCCGTATAGATCTCGAGCCATTCGTCCCAAACGGATCGATCTGTAAAGTACTTTATCATGGGTGGAACTTCTGTAATACCAAAGACTCTCTCCGGAATGGTTTACAGGAAAGTAAACCGTCAAACCATGGGCGTTGTCAACGGGTCCATGAGTCTTGTCCTTGTCCTCCGTTGCGATTTTATCTGATCTGCTAGTGATCGCTGGGTCGTACAAACCGGATGTGACAACATCATCTCCTGTTCTATGGTCCTCATAAATTACAGCATTATTTACCCCGCTCGTCAATGTGCTTGCCGCATTCTTCAGGTCAGAAGGTAGATTTCCATGATTCTTAATATTCTGGGCGAAGTGGTACAAATCAGGCCGAACTCCGCTTTTATACTCCTCTGTTGCCAACCTTGCTTGGGATATCTCATAATAATATTCAGGGAATGCTTCCATCAATTCATATGAGAACCAGTCGAGTCTATCCTTGAGGTCCTCCATTTCACTCAGATCGATAACACTCCAGGTATGAGATCTGTGGGCTTGGACATTTTCCGAGTTCACCATCGTCGTATCGACAATATACTCACACAGATCAACGGGATCGTCGTTCGAATTCATCTCATTTATTATCAATGTGAAATCCCAATTGAATCCTTCCGACTCTGTGAGCCAGCCGGACTGTTCGGATGCGAGCAGATAATCTGCATAATCTGCCATGCAGTAGCAAACCTCGGTATTGGCCATGCTGCAAGCGCAAAATGCCATGATATCGAGCTTATCACCGGGAGAAATGGCTCTGTCAAGAGCATCCCTGATTTCCATTATCCTCAGGGAATCTTCATCTTCAATGAAATCCGGTCCAGTATCCTCGTCACGGCAGCATCCCCAGTAAGCTGAACCATGGTCCCAAAAAAGCAACATTGTCCTGTCGGAGGGATAGTTCGAGAGGGTCCAATTGACGAAGTCATAGAGATTATCTCCATCCCCCATGTTCTCCTCATCATCGAGCCAATTGGGATGTATCTCTGCCGAGATCCCTCCGTTCACGTAGTACATCCTTGTGTCATTTCCATCTTCGCTATCGTCATCCTTCAGGACAAGGACATCCACATTCGTGGCAAAGGATGCGTTTATCTCAGCCATGTCGCTTGAACCGTGAGTGCAAAGATTGTGATTCCCATCAAGATAGACCATCAATGTCCAATCGGACCCGGATCTAAGATCTCCAGTATCCAATTCAATTTTGTTATGATCTTTATTTGAATACTTCGGTCCTTCGTATGCATTCAGAGGAACGGTTTCCTTGATGTTTGATTTAGTATCTACTCTTCCTTCATCAGCATTTTTATCTATCCCTCTAAAATCATTTTGGGATTGATTCATCCCTCCCAGGTTCGATTCGAAATCTTTCGAATCGATAATCCAATCATTTTTTTGAATATCCAGATGATCATCTACGATCCCCTTAGTTGAATCTCCATCCGACCTATTCTCAAGGAGAGGAATCAGGGGGAAGACCATCAGAATGAAAAATATAATCACATGCAGATTGAAGAATCCCTTCCAAACCATGAAAAAAATATGGTATCAATCATATTTTAAAAGTTGGGAATACCAAGGGAAATCAAACACGCTTATGTCCTTCTTTCTTA
Organism: uncultured Thermoplasmatales archaeon; assembly: GCA_963807965.1. GTDB lineage: Archaea > Thermoplasmatota > Penumbrarchaeia > Penumbrarchaeales > Penumbrarchaeaceae > Penumbrarchaeum. The sequence goes on along the minus strand of CAWEDU010000017.1, from coordinate 268,658 downwards.
CAATTTCCTTAACGGTTTCCAATGCTTCCAGGGCTCCAATACGAATATTTTGATCTATAACAAGGTCCTCAAACTCATCCTCGTCCAGTACCAAATAGGACCCATCCGGCCTCACCCAAATATCGATTGCAAGGTCCTCCCAATCGATGGTATCAGATCCGATGATCGGAGGTTTGGTAATATTTATGTAGAAACCCTTGAGTTCACCCTTTCCCGAGGCGATCCTGAAGATATTATACCATTTGTCAAAATAAAAGGTCTCTATCCACTTATCATCGGGTTCGAACAATACATATCCAAGGTCCAGGGGTTCCCTGGACCATCCGGTATCAATCGAAATATATTCTGATGTTATCTCTCTTAAGGTCCCCTGGTATCTATTTTGATACTACCATCAGTCAGTATCTTCCTGATCCTGAAGGACCTCATGAACGAGGAAAGGATGTCAACTTACATTATCGATTTGGTAATTGGGACGATCAATTGATACAGCAGATCTGAGGATCGATTTACATCCAAGACCTGTTTTAAAGGAGAACGATTAAATGGAGGATGAGGTGATACATTAGTGACGGAAGTGGCCTGAATTATGAAGAGATCGATGAACATTGGAATTGGTTTGATAGCTTCGATCTTAATCTTATTGAATTTCGTCCCTTATAATCTTTCAGGGGAGGACATTCCATCCACAATTGAACAGGACCTGATCTCTGTGAACGACTATCAGCAAGTATACTATCAATATGACAACTTGGATCTCCGGGTCCTGCTGAATAATACTCTTCGAATGGAAGACGTAACAATTGTCACAAATTCGAATGCATGGGTGAAGGGAATACCTCCGATCTCGGATCAGCTACCCTTTGTTACACAATACTTCGGGGAAAACCAGTTCATCAGGAACGACTGGGGCCTGGAGTTGAATATTACCCTTGACGATCAGATGATCTGGCATGATGGCAAGAGCATGATGGATAATGTTACGATTACCCTCGCATTCCTATGTATTTATAATGGGACCCAGGACCTAGAAACAGTGACCATCTCTTTGATCGATATTAACGATCGACCAAATATAAAGGACCCAATATTGATCCCATCAGGAAAGATCAGAGTGGGTGAGGAAGTATCCATCTCAGCAGGCATGATCTCGGATCCTGACATGGATTATCTTGAGATCACATGGGAACTGGATAGCGTAACAGAGGGTACAGGTAAGGTCCTCATCACAACAATTTCCCAACCCGGCACACATACGATCACGCTTATTGTCGATGATGGGAACCTGACAGACAGGAGGACGTCGGTCCTCGAGGTGCTTCCAGTGGAGGAAACAAAGGCTGATATCAATGGGTCGACAGATAACGCGACCACTCAGCCTAAGAAATCTGAAAGTGATAATGGGTCGAAAATCCCATTTTTCATTGTGATCATCCTGATCCTCCTGATATTGATAGTCTTATCACTTGGCTTGATAAGGAAGATCGGATCAGGGGATGATAGCGAGGAAATGAAGGACCCTCCCAGGAGACTCTGGTCAATGAGTCCTTTGAGGGGACCTTCCAGATATGAAAGGGCAGTGCTCAAAGGAAGGCTCCGGGCCATTGAATTTGGGAGTCCCGGCGATATAGGGGAGGAAAAGGTCCTGGAGGACGATCTGAAAAGGTGGGACCTTGATTGGGATTTCGATACCGGGTTCTGATCAAAGGGATGAAGCCCGCGATCCGATTTCTGATGGATATTCTGAAAATTTTACCTGAAGAAGGACCTAAAAAGCTATGAGATTTGTAACAAATCCTCCGAAACGGTTAATAATGTGAATCAATTCCGTAGACTTGGATCAAAAAATTCCTCCAGGGGGATCATTGGACCCTCTGGACCATAGGTGTGTGATTGAATTTTTGGAAAAAATCAGGGAAATATCGGGGTTTTTTAAATGAACTTTAGAAAGATCCCGGAACTCGTTATGGATGACTTAAAAGCCCATGTCCCAATAATCCAAGGAGGAATGAGCGTGGGTATTTCCCTGTCAGGATTGGCATCCGCTGTGGCCAATGCGGGTGGGATCGGAGTTATTGGAACAGCAGGCATCGGAGCTGATGAACCTGACCTGAAGACAAATTATGGTGAAGCAAATATCAGGGCCCTAAGAAAGGAGGTTCGAAAGGCCAGAAGGATGTCAGATGGTGTCATCGGGGTCAATATCATGATGGCTCTATCGAATTATGATGTCCTCATCAATACGGCGATCGAGGAGAAAGTGGATGTGATATTCATTGGAGCCGGTCTCCTTCTCAGATTACCCGATACCATAGATATTGAGAACATCAAAAGTTCGAATACCAAGATAGTCCCAATAGTCTCCAACGCCAAAGGTGCAACAATAATGTTCAATTACTGGGCGAAGAACTACGATCATATCCCGGACGGAGTTGTTGTTGAAGGACCGATGGCAGGCGGCCACCTTGGTTTCCATAAAGAGGATCTTGAAAAGGATGAGAATATGCTCGAAGGTATAATTCCTTCTGTAATAGAGGCAATAATTCCTTTCAGGGAAAGATACAACAAGGACATACCAGTCATCGCAGCGGGCGGAATCTACACAGGAGAGGACATCTACAGGTTCATCGAGATGGGAGCCTCCGGTGTTCAGATGGCAACAAGATTCGTGGCAACCCACGAATGCGATGCATCCATCATTTTCAAGGATTCATACATCAACTGCAAGGAAGATGATGTGATGATCATCCAGAGTCCCGTGGGAATGCCAGGAAGGGCGATTAAGAACAAATTCCTTGAAGATGTTTCCGATGGGAACAAGAAGCCCTTCATCTGCTCCTGGAGATGTCTCAGGACCTGCGATTTCAAAGATGCCCCATACTGCATTGCCGAGGCACTTAGTAATGCAAAGGAGGGTAACCTGGATCGTGGTTTTGCCTTTGCGGGTAAGAATGTGTACAAGGTGAAAAAGCTGGTCCATGTTAAGGAATTGATAGAGGAACTTATAAAGGAATATGAATCCATTGCGAATGGGAAGCCAAGTTTATCATGAAAAGATAATAGGTATTATTCTTCAGATTCGTCACCTTTCAGCAGCACCTTGACGATATCAATAAACCTGGTTGCACGATCAACGGCATTTTTTGATCCTTTCTCCGAAGTGGAAAGGCTATCTAATCCATAGAACCATTGATGCCGTTCACTACGATAAACATCAAGCCAGGATATCGGACCCTGACCGATCTCATTCAGATAATTCTCTTTCAAGTATAAAATAACACAATAATGATTTTTCTCCATCACACCATCGGAAAATAATAGACCCCTTGCAGCCATAAGCATGGCAGAATAGGACGCCACCAGACATTCCTCATTGAATCCGGAAGATTTCAGTTCAATTGCTTTTAACAATTTCTCCTCCGCCATTTTTAGAGATTTTTCCGATTTATTCATATCCGGTTTAATTCTCCTAAGGAATCTCTTCTTGTAACATTCATCAAGTCTCAATCGATCACCGGCAAAATTCCATGGAGATTAATCCCTGTCCTGATTATCTCATCGTAATAACCCCTGTTTTTATGGTATGTATCATCCCATTCATCAAGTGTCATGAAAACAAGATTGAATTCCCAAGGTAGATCAAATGAATCCAAGGTGTCACCCAATGATCCACCAATAATGAGAAGGTCCAGATCGCTTTCCGTACCATCCTCTCCCTTTGATACACTTCCATATAAAACAATGCAGATCAAACCGGACACTTTCTCCATTATATGTTCTACCACTTTCTGATCATATATTATCGATAAACTGTAGGAGACCTTGGCGAAAGTGAAATGGGGATTATTCATATCCGCTCTGTAAAGGAGCAGATTCTTTTCTTCATATTTTTCAAGGTAACCATCATTTACCAGTAAATCGAGTGCTCTCTTAACTGTCATTGGATCCATATCTAGCAGCCTGGCAAGCTCCCGGAGATAATATCCAGTGTATGGATCCTTGAAGAAATGGCTGAGGACCTTAAGTGTATTGATATTTTGATACAGTTGTATCATATTTTCATACAGATGCATATGAATATAATAAATTTTGGTTTTGGATCATCGTTTCCAACATGACTTCTATATTGACTCGGACCTGACACGGTTGGAAATGATCCAAAAATATTGTCTTCCTTCATGAACTAATCAATGTGGGATAATGAGAAGATAGAACGTCATTTTGTTCCTTCTGATGGTGACCTTAACTCCATATTTATAGGGTCAGTAATGGTCCGATCAATGGTCTTAATAGTCCAAGATAAGGTATAAGGTCGGTGAACTCATTCGAGAGAGGACTTATACGAAAGGATGATATTTGACTATTGAGCAATTGAACCTTGGTCAAAAGATCTGTGATCATTGAAGCGGTTCTCTCCTGCAGAGGGTGGCATATCGGTAACAACTCCCAAATGGAATCACCTTTAACCTACTTTATCCCGGAACCTCATCCACGATATCAACGGTGTTATTCGCTCTGGCTATCAGTGAATCCAGCTCGTTCTTTTCACTTTCCAGTTTCTCGATCTTATCCATGATCTCCCTTTTTGAGATCTGAGAGAGATATTCCTTATCAGTATCCCTGGATGAACCAAAATATGATCTTCCACCTGGTTCCTTGTCCAGAAGAGAGTTGTATGCTTTAAGTTCGGATCTGAGGTCACCTATGTTGATAATCGCCTCCTGAAGCATCATCTCATTCTCCAACCGGTGATTGCAGTTGGTGTAGATGATCCTGAGTTTCAGATCCTTTATCATCCTTATCTTCTGGTCGATCAGGTCCTCGAGTTCAGAAAAGACCAATTCGGGTTCCTTATCTTCCTCATGGAACATGGTCTTCTCTCGGAGGGTCATGAGGCGGGATAATGCGTTTTGAGCGGCTTTCTTCTCGCTCAATGCCTTTCCGATCTTCATACCCATACTGAATATGATTCTTGTATAATTTCCTTGTTCGGGTTGGGGGGCTGTTATTTTGCTTTTTTTCTATTAATTCAGCAATATTTTATAAAATAATGATTGAATCCAAAAAATAATTTCAAGTTCTTCTTCTTATAATATGTCAATGATCGAATGACTCAAAGCTAACACGATTGTAGATAATCCATTAATATTGTTAACCTTGATAAATTCATCAAGGTGGGCGAATGAGAGGAGAAATCGCAATCTCGGTACTTCTTAATATTGGATCGATCTCAATAATTTTCACAGGAGGTTCGGAAGGAACTGAGGAGTCTACCGAGAATAGAATTTCGATCAGTTCCGACTGGGAAGGTCCTCCGTTGATCCGGGACAGGGATGGAGAAATTGAATTCTATTTAACAGGACCGAAGGGAATGTTCAACGGAAGTATCGGCAAAATCTATTCTATCATGATCTTCAATGAATACATCAATGGATGGCAGTCCTTCATTAAGATGGATTTCTTCAACCTGAATATACTCAGAATAGAGGACCGGTGGATAGCATCTGTTGAGGTGTGGGAGGATACCTGGGGAATCTGCAATCTCACCTTGAGAGTGGAGAACTCGACAAGGATCGATGATGTTCAACTGGTGATCATTGTTACAGTTGAAAACAGCCCTCCGGAAAAACCTGATAGATTCTACATTTACCCCGATCCGTCCACGGATCTATATGAGGGTGACGAGATCGAGTTCTCCGTTTCCAGTGTAAAGGACCCTGATGATGATAGATTGACCTACTTCTGGGACTTCGGTGATGGAGCCACCACTACTGGCATGAACGTTACCCACACATATTCAAAGAAAGGATTCAAGAGTGTTTCAATGTGGGTCAGTGATGGTGATTTCGAGACGGAAAAAATCTCTCGAAAGATCGAGATCCTTGAAAAATATATATATTTTAATGATAGAGATTACGATAATGTCGAGGATTCTTTGGATGCGTTTCCCGATGACTGGGCCGCAAGTGTCGATATCGATGGAGACGGATATCCCAACCGCTGGAACGATGGAAGGGACATGGATGATTCCAGGACCGGGTTGAAACTGGATAACTATCCCGAGGACCCTGAAAGGAACGGCTATGAGGTTGAAAAAAGTGGTGAGAGGATCATATTGATCCTCATCCTTGTTTCATTGATAATCATAGCAATTCTGATTATAGCGATGATAGTGATTATTATAAAAGGTAGGTGAATATCTTGATACGAAGTATCAATGAAGGACCTTTTCTTATTAAATAAAAAAAAGGGTTTCATTCCGACCGGCCTCGTAACTCCTTCTCGTTAATAATTCATTGAATCAGAAGTTCGAGATCATAGGAAAAAACAACTTTCAGTTTCGGTTTTTTCCTGCCCTCCACATCACAGATGTGAAGGTCCAACTTAATTAGACCGACAATTCTACATCTCATTAAGCGCACTTTGATTTACGAATCTCATATTGATTCTTTTGTAAATCAAAGAAAAAAGAAAGGGGTTTCATTCCGGCATACGATGAATTAAGTGCTTGAGCGACCGAACGTTAATGGATCGTAGGGATCCAATAAGGTTAATTTCTTAGGAGGTGATCCATCCGCAGGTTCCCCTACGGCTACCTTGTGACGACTTAACCCACCTTACTGAGTCTTAGATTCGACATAGACAAAAATCTACAGCCTCACTCTAAACCCTACTCGGGTGGTTTGACGGGCGGTGTGTGCAAGGAGCAGGGACATATTCACCGGAGGATGTTGATCTGCGATTACTAGGGATTCCAGCGTCATGAGGGTGAGTTGCAACCCTCAATCTGAACTAGGACAGGGTTTCGAGGATTAGCTTCTCCTTTCGGAGTTGCATCCCATTGTCCCTACCATTGTTGCGCGCGTGTAGCCCAGGGGATTCGGGGCATACTGACCTACCGTTGCCTGCACCTTCCTCTGTTTTCCAGCAGTCTCTATAATGTGCTCGATCCCCGGAGTGAATCATGTAGCAATTATGGACACGGGTCTCGCTCGTTGCCTGACTTAACAGGACACCTCACGGCACGAGCTGACGGCGGCCATGCACCACCTCTCGGCTCGTCAGGTAAAGCTCTTCAGACTGACCTTCATCCTGCCGTCGCCCCTGGTGAGATTCTCGGCGTTGAATCCGATTAAACCGCACGCTCCACCCGTTGTTGTGCTCCCCCGCCAATTCCTTTAAGTTTCAGTCTTGCGACCGTACTTCCCAGGCGGCTGAGCTTAACAGCTTCGCTTCGACACTGCATATCCTCGTAGGATAGCGCAACACCTAGCGCAGCAGCGTTTACGGCCAGGACTACTCGGGTATCTAATCCGGTTCGCTCCCCTAGCCTTCGTCCCTCACTGTCAGACCCGTTCTAGTCAGATGCCTTCGCCACTGGTGGTCCTCCAAGGATTATAGCATTTTACCGCTACCCCTGAGTACCTCTGACTTCTCCCGGTCTCTAGTTTAGCAGTGTCTCCTGCAAGCCGTTACAGTTAAGCCGCAACGATTTCACAAGAGATTTACTAAACCGGCTACGGACGCTTTAGGCCCAATAATAGTGATCACCACTTGGGCGCTGGTATTACCGCGGCGGCTGGCACCAGTCTTACCCAGCCCTTATTCGCCAAGCTTTTTACACTTAGCAAAAGCCTACACTAAGTGCATGAGCACTTGGGATCCCCTTATCACACTTTCGTGCATTGTAAAGGTTTCGCGCCTGCTGCACCCCGTAGGGCTGGGACTCAGTGTCTCAGATGTCCCTCTCCGGGCTACCGCTCTCATAGCCCGTACCGATCTTCGGCTTGGTAGGCCATTACCCCACTACAACCTAATCGGCCGCAGCCCCATCCTTAGGCGCCGGAGCTTTCAGAGTAAAGACATTCCAGCATCAATCACCTATCAAGTATTATCCTCAGTTTCCCGAGGTTATCCCTGACCTAAGGGTAGATTATCGACGTGTTACTGAGCAGTCTGCCGAGGGTCCGAACCCTCTCGACTTGCATGGCTTAGTCGAATCCCAATAGCAGCAACCTCCCGCAGGATCAACCGGAATTGGCAGATGAGAAATATACTTTCCATCTTCCTGCACACAACGTTCGATTCGCTCAAGTATCACTTTCATCGTATGTCGGATAGGAGAGGTCACGGATTTCTCCGGGTTTCTCCAACCCCTTTCATATGTCCGCGGGCCTGGATGGTTCCGATCATCTGAGGCAATACACCGTCTCACGGAACAACGCAAATGGCTGCGGGTAAGACCCCCTTAAACAAGGTCGAATATATAACCCTTATTATAAGTGAGGTCAAGTTCCCCACAGATGGGTCAATGACCCCCTGGGGGAAACCTGCTAATATTGATTTGATATAAAAACATTTCCGAATGGAACAGAGGACTGTCCAGATATGCTCACTCGACCTCATGTTCTGTATTGAACTCCAGCTCTTCCTGAAGCTCATTGACCACCAATTTCAGGACCTGCTCATAGGTCAATGACCTGAACTCCCTGATCCCTCCAAGGTCACTCTGGAGCTTTGCAACGATCTCATCGTCCTCCATGCTTATCTCGATATGGCAGATTGCTTCTTCCAGGGGACTCCCTCCTGTTCTTTTTTACCTTCATCGTACACACGTATATCTAATGTTCGGATTTCTTTGATATTCAGGAGTAACTGTTCATACCCATGACCATAAAGATTATATCATTACCGGAGTTGTAATCAATAAAAGGAGGATGCACCCATTGAAGGCAACTTCGCTTATCTCGATATTCGCCGTTTCACTTTTCTTTCTATCCATGGTTCCCTTCCTGGAACCAACCCAAGGGCAGGATGAGCTCCCCAAATGGACTTTCATGGTCTACCTGGATGCCGACAACAATCTGGAGGCTGCAGGGATCGATGATATGAACGAAATGGAGGAGTTCGGTTCCACGGATGATGTGAACATTGTTGTCCAGATGGACCGGATAAGGGATTATGATTCCACGAATGGGGACTGGGATGATTGCCGAAGATTCTACATAGAAAAGGACCTCGACAGGGACACCATCACTTCTCCTGAACAGGGAAGGCTCGGTGAAGTGAATATGGGCGACCCTGAAACGTTGATCGATTTTGTTTCCTGGTCCGTCAAGAACTATCCCGCACAGAAATATGCCTTGATATTATGGAACCATGGTGGAGCTTTCAGAGGTGTATGCTTTGATGATACTGTCCCTGATCTACCCGAAGGAGAGTATGATGCCCTGAACATGTCGGATGTGAACTATGCTGCTGAAGAGATCTACAAGGTCCTGGGAAATCGTAAGATGGACCTTTGGGGATTCGATGCCTGTCTTATGGCACAGGTAGCTGTCATGTATGAGCTCAAGGATTTCGTTAAAGTCGGTGTTGGCTCAGGTTACAATGAGCCCGGTGACGGTTGGCCCTATGATGAGGTCCTGGGACCATTGACGGAGAAGCCCGGAATGGATGAGAAGGAATTTGCAGCAATAATAGTCCATGAATACATCTACTCCTATAACAACAAGCAGCAGGACCCGCAGGATTACCCAATGGTCACCCAGGCAGCGTTCGATCTCGAACTCATGGACGAGGTCGTAGCAGTACTGGACGAGTTCTCGGAAGAACTCGGTTCTAAGGGCCCCCTCGGGGGATTGGAATACCTTCTTCAGATATATCAGGCCAGGAAGAACTGCAACTCATACGATATGGCAAATGTTTTCGTCTATGATCTGACTGGCTATCCCCTCTATGATATCATTGATTTCACAGAATACCTTGACCAGTACATTGCAGATGCTTTCCCCAAGAACAATATGATCCAGGAACTCACTGCAAAAGTGAGGGAAACCATCACCAGTGACATTCCGGGAGAGGGATTCATGTTTGCATCCGAAGCGGATCAATGGCATCCGGAGGCAAATGGACTTTCCATGTATTTTCCAAACAAGGATGAGGATTCCCTTTCCATTACTCAACTCCCGACCAATTATCTCCTCTCCTACGAGGAGACATCCTATGCAAGGGAGCATCTGTGGGATGAATTCCTCCATTCCTACTATGGAATAGACCCAATAGAAGATTCAGATCCCACGGTAACAATAACCAGCCCTCAGTTCAATACGACCTTCCCTCTTGATGAAGGTACAATAATCCTGAGGGGTGTCGCCTACGATAGGGAGATGGTCGACCGTGTCGAGGTAAGAGTTGACAACGGAGAATGGACCACCATGCCAGGTATATCCGGACAGGGAAAGATACCTTTCCTCCACCAGATGAATTCCGAATTACTGGGACTGGGGACCCACCGCATTGAGGTAAGAGCTTTCGATAGACCTGTATCAGATACTGGCGGGAATGTGGGTAAGTCCACAAGCATTGTTCATACTGAGATAACCATCCAGGGGGGAGAAAGGAGCGATGCAGAGGACTTCAAGATACCTCAATGGTTCATCAGTGCGTTCTTGATCCTGATCATTGCCGCTGCCTTTATCCTGGGAGTTGTAATATTCCGGGGGAGGAATGAATAATTGGTCAACGGAGGCAGATGGGATCCTCCCGAAAGGGACGGCCCTGCCGTTTCTGTAAAAGGTATATCCAAGTCCTTCGGCCAATTGAAGGCACTGGACGATGTGAACATTCAGGTTGAAAGAGGAGAGATCTTCGGATTGATAGGCCCCAATGGTGCCGGAAAATCTACATTGATGAGATCCCTGATCGGAACTGAAAGACCGGATCGGGGAAGGATCGGCATCCTTGGAATGGACCCTTCCACCGAAAGTTTGAGGATAAAATCTTTCACGGGATATGTTCCCGAATCTGAAACACCCCCATCTTTCCTCAAACTTGATGAGTTCCTTGATTTCGTCATGGATACCAGAAGAAGGGAAAAGGATGAGGACGAAAAGAGAGAATGGGTGGACTTCTTCGATCTGGGATCCTATAGACAGACCATTGCGAAGAATATGTCAAAGGGAACCAGGCAGAAGCTGATGCTGTCATCTGCATTCATCCATAAGCCTCCGCTACTACTTCTTGATGAACCATTCATCAATCTGGACCCCATATATCAACGAAAGGTGAAGGACCATCTTCTGGAATATGCCCGAAATGGAGGTACTATCCTTCTATCCACCCATATCCTGTCACTCGCTGAGGAGCTCTGTGGCAGAGTAGCCATCATCAACAAAGGCAAAGTAATGATAACTGATAATACAGTGAATATCAAAGAGATATATGGGTCCTTTGAGAAGGCTTTCCTTCAGAATGTAGGATACTACTCGATGTAGTTCATCGGGAGAAGGTCCTTCTCAAGAAGCGTCACTTCTGTGGAATCCAGTGCGTCCGGTGAAAGTGCAACCATGAGGATGCATTCTGTCTGTGAGATATTGTCCACAAGCTGCCTGATAAACCTAAGAACGGAATTGAACTTGTTGTTTGTGAGCAGATATTCGAGACCATCAAGGAGAATGACCCCGTTACCGGTGGTTTCCATGAACTCCTCGTAAATGGACATGATGAATTCCAGGATCGGAAGGACAGATCGGATCTCACCTTCGATCTCCTTGCCGGTCAGCCATACTGTCTCTTTCTCGTTGACACCATATGTCCTCGCAAGGATCTTCGAGTTGGTCCTGGAGATAATTATTCCCTCCATTCCCATCTCCTTCAGGGCCTTGTAAATGTGAAAGAGCCGTTCTGGTCTTTTCTCCTCTATCAGATATGAGAGACCCGGTGTCAGCTCCTTTGCCGCCTTTTTTGGATTCCAAGCATTCTTGGTGAGAGCTTCCACACCATCGGTTACCTCACCGTTGGCAGGAGGGGTTGGGGCGGCCTTATCCTGAACGGTCTTTTTAGGTACCTCTGGTTCCGGTTCAGGGGGCAAGACCTCCTCCAGAACCTTCTCTTCATTGATCGGTGGTGGAGTTCCTTTCATCTCCACAAGCCGTTCCTTGATCCTTTCCACCAGATCAGACTTGAGTCCAAGGGATTCCAGGCCGAGCTCCTTGCACTTCTGCCTGAGCTCCTCCTTTGTGAGCTTCTCAAGGGCACCCTCATGGGTCAAATTCTCGGTATCCATCTCCCTCTTTGCCCTGATGACCTCGACTATGCACTTCTTGGCATAGTCAACGGCCTCCTCCCTCTTGTCGATCTTCAAGGCGTATTTTGCCTCGTTGATGAGTTCCTCTGCCATTTGGATCTCGGCTCCCTCCTTCTTTGCTTGGAGGACAAGCTTCTGACCTCTCCGGATTATATTCAGGATCTGCATGAACTCCTGGTCGTTCTGTGGCATTGGAATGGACCTCTTGTATCGATGGTATTACTTGATAGATATTATATTTTGCTTATTTTCATTTTTAGACCTGTATTCGGGATCCATGTCTGATTAAATAACTAGCCTCCCGAATTCTTTCATTGGATCATTTTTGGAATCTTGATCATCCTGTTCATCTTCCTTTCGAGAGGTCCCAGCTCATCTCCTCATCCATTGCTTCAAGGTCGTCCTCCAGCTTCCGTCGGTTTATTGTCTGCCAGAGGAAATATCCAATGATCCCCAGAAGGACCAACACGATAAGGAGTATCCAGTACCATTGGGTTGCCGGAGGTTCCTCGGGATGGTCCTCGGGGTCCCTGGGATCGGTCTCACCATCGAATTCCTTGAAATTGAACCAACCATCAGAATCTGGATCCTCATTCCTGTCGTTCCTGAATGGGAGGGTCCCCATCTCGGCTTCCCAACCATCGTTGATCCCATCCCCATCGGAATCCTTTTCATCGGGATCGGTCAGGTTGTACATCTCCTCCAGAAGGTTCAGACCATCTCCGTCTTCATCTTCTTCGATATCATCCAGGACGAAGGGGTCCAAACCATGTCTGGACTCGAAGGCGTTGGAAAGCAGGTCCCCGTCAGAATCGATCCATCCTGTAACATTGATACGATACCAATCCGAGGGATAGGTCATATTGACCTCATCTGATCCAGCTTCACCATAATGGACCTTGAACTGAATATCACCGTTCGAATATGTCCCTGGAAGATCGTAGGTCCTTTCATTCCCCGAGGTCCTCTCAGCCGTGATGATCCAGGATATGAGTGTGCCTGGATACATTGCCTCCAGGACCAGAGGACCTTCCCAGGTGATGTTTATCTTGAGATCCTCGGCCAGGACCACTTTTTCCGGGAATTCGATATCGAAGGGGGGTTCTTCCTCGATGAAAGGGGTCGAAACATTCAGTCTTGGGGGACTCATATTCATCCTTGTTGCCTGCCTCATCTGTTACATCTATCCTGACAGAATATTCCTTGATCTCAGTTGTGAATGGATCTTCGAAGAAGGCTTCGAATGAATTACTCTTGGATCGGAATTATTGATCCTGTGGAAAGGACCGTTCCCCCGGACAGGATATAGGATGTGATATAGAGAGACGGGTCCTGCACCACCTTTACCAGATCGAAACCCAATGTGTCGGAAACCTTGAATTCAATGGATAGGTCATCTCCGGGAGCTTTGTCCTTCACAGGAAGTGTAATATTGCTTATAACAGGAGAATGGAGGTCGATCCTCATCGGGTCGAGAGCAATGGACCTGGTGTTTCCAGCCTTGTCCTCGACCATTGCCGTTACATTGAACTGACCCTCGGTGTTCAGACCGATCTCATTTCCAGGTATGAACTCGAAATCTCCTTTCTTTTCAACCATGAATCCCATGATCGAAATACCGGAACCACTGTCCGTTGAGTTTATCTTCAATCTTGGTTTTGATGTCGTCCAACCCGTTCCCGGATGCCCTGTGACCTCTATTGATGGGGGTTTCATATCGATATCCCTGGAAACGACTGGCAATGGAACCTGGTCTGTTCCATCATCCACAGTGCATTGGATCTGCAGAAGTCCCTCGAAATCCTCCCTGGGGACGTCAATAAGGAAATGATATGGATCGGTCTCTTCAAGTGAGGTAGGAGGGACATCCTTCCAGTTCCCGTTCCCGAGTTTGTAATCGAAAGAGAAGGTGACATCGTCACCGTCCGGATCCGCCCCTTCAAGTGATATTCCGATATCTTCTGAGGACCATCTTTCTCCAGAGAGGGATATCGAGAATTCAGGAGGATCGTTCAACGGATCTATCAGTTCCTTGATCGTCATATCCTTGGAATTTCCTAGGCATATCTGAGATCATTACCTTGACTGCAAGTTCAGATCCTTGCAGGGCATCCCAATCAAGGTCTATGGAAGAAGTGAAATTGCCTTCGAGAAGGTCCATCTGGATCCATTCAGAAGTAGGTGTGGTGATGCCATACCTCATCTTCGCAGAGGAAGTATCTATTCCGGAAGTTGCATCGGAAGCTTTCAATATCACTGTGGCCGGAACATCTGTGTTCTCGTCGATCTCAAGGGGTTCCAAGGTGAACCGATTGATCTGGGGGGCTGTTCCGTCATTCACCTGATCGATCAGTGAGACCGTTGGACCCTGATTTCCTGCTATGTCCACGGTGTAAGCAAAGAAATCGAAATCGGTTCCATCATCGAATAATTCCATTTGCTGGGATGGAATGAAGTAGATACCGTCCACCGACATGAATGTGGAATATAACCCCGACCCTCCCCTGTCCCCGGCGTTGGTCAGGATGGTAAGGGTTCCAGTCGGATCGTCATTGATGGCAAGCATTGAGGTGTCAGGGCCCTTGTTATCGACCTTGAATATGCCTGAATCGTTCATATCTCTGAAACCGAACCTGGAATTGGAATCCATGGTCCATGAGATAGAACCCCAATCCGGTATGAGTTCGGTCGTATTCAGCAAGTATGAGGCATTTAGGGATCCTGGTATGATATTGGGGTGGACGATGCCGATATTCTCCCATGGTCCTCCACCTTCCTTTTTTTGGAGGTTCAGATCCATTGAGGCAGGGGGGAAGAAAGGACCTTCGTAGGAGAACTCCATTTCAACCATTCCGGTCGACCAGTTTGGAAGCCATGGTCCTGTCCAGAATCCTTTGAGGCCGTTAACCGCATCGTTGTAAGCGGCTTTGATATCGAATATTGAAGAACCTACAAGGACCGCAAAGGACACATGGAAAGGATTGCCGGTCTCATTTTCAGGGACCTTGGCCGAGATATCCATGTACCAGTCCTGTCCTGTGACCGAGGAGGTCTGATTGTTGGGTGTTGACATCTGATCCCAGACCTCATTCTCACCTGAATATACCCCGGGACCGTAAACACCAGCATTATGCCCGTTGAAGTAGGAAGAACCTGATAGGTCAAAGAAGCCGAGACCCACGAATGTGGTCCCGTCGGATATGACGGTCGTGTTTATTTCCGGAATGAAGGAGAACTTGTCATCAGTTGCGGAAGCTCCGAGGTCCACGTTCATTGTCTGGATAATGTAGATAGGAGAGAGGTATTCAACGGGTGAATCAATCTCGTAGTCTATGACCATCCATCTCCCTGTGTTTCCCCTGGTATTCTCGATATAACGATTTACAAAGGTCCTCTGTGTGATGTTGACCCCCTCGAAATCCTCACCGTTCCAGCCTGTGAAGGAGCAGTATCCTTCCTCATCAGTGTAGTTCCCGGGGATGGAGATGTTAAGAGGATCAAGGGTATGGAATTCATCATGTTCTCCGAAATCGACAGAATCTGGACCGGTCCCGATCCCGAAATATGCATTATCACAGCCTGTCAGCTCCCTTCGGGAATTCCAATCTATGACCAAGCGGAGGCTCCGCCATCATCATCGATCTCTATTGTGAAATTGCCAGCATCATGAATAGCAGAGCTGCTTCTGGATACACCTTCAACCCCCTCTGAAATGAGAAATAGACCTGAAAGTGAAGATAACATGATTACGAGTGATATCACCAAGGTGGTTCGTTTTCCCGTTTTCATCCCCCCTGTTCTTTCCCGGAGATACATGATCATGATAAAACCGTTTCCATTCTATATGCCATCGGATGGGAGCATTATCTCCCTTCCGCATTCGGGACATTCCCCTTCCCTGGAAGCGCAGGCTCTGTGGAATTGTGCTCCGCATCTACATTTCACGGTCCTGGAGCTTCCTGATAACCTTCTCAGGCAGATATCACAGTGGATACCGATATCTTCCCCGTTCGATTTACTGATGTCATCTTGAAGACCTTCACCGGTCCTCCCTGTCTTGACCGAGTCCCCATCACCCCAAACTTCCTCATCCTCTTCATCGCCATCAGATCTATCCCCTCTCCTCCAGAGGACCAGGATCACTGAGATCATAGCCATGACAAGAATGGAAACGATCATACCTGCAACTAGGAGAAAAGCAGGACCCTTCTCCTGTGAACCCTGTTTCTCCTCCAATTCAATTGCAGGTCCTTCTGCAATGATCATCATCTCTTTCTGGACGAAAAGGTCTCCATCTGAACAGTTCAGGACGATCCGGTGGGTCCCGTTCTCAAGGACCAGGGAGAGGACCTCTCCTGTACCTGCAGGGACATCATCCACATACCATGAAAATGAAAGGATATCACCCTCAGGGTCCTGGCAGTCCGCAGTGAGCTGAAATTCCTCTCCGGAAACTACTGTTCCTGTATATGACCTCTCGATGCTCACGAAAGGAGGTCTCGTTGCCCTGGTGGTCACCGATCCTTCTGCCATATTTCCTGCTTCATCGAGGACCCTTACAATTATTTCGGTTTCGGGTCCGTACGAGAAATTCACCATGATCCATGAACTCCCAGCTTCATTTAGATGCAGTGACGGAGCTCCTGGCAGATCGAAAGGTCCGAATTCCCCCCCGCCAACAGAGATCTCCATCATGGATATATCGGATGTCTTATCGCTTGCATCGAAGGTCACCCTTGCGGGGACCTCTGTATAGAAGGGGTCTGCCTCCAGATCGATGAGAGGTGATTCCCCGTCAACTGTAAGGGAATGAGGACCCCATATCCTCTCGACCGGAAGTGGCAATCCATCCCTGAATGTTATCCAGGCCTCGAATACACCTTCATCGAACGGGACCTGAAATGCTGCTTTGACCCTCGATGGGACCAGGAGATCGGATCCCTGGATCGGAGTTGAATTGGTCAGGACCTCCAATGATCTTGGTTTAAGGACCGCTATGGTACCAAGGCCGGGTTCGAGCTTCATGGAAACTGATGAGATGTCCACCCCCAGAGGCAGGTCCATCTTGACCTCTAACAGCGGATTTGCTCCGACCACACTTGGGATCTCAATATAAATGTTCAGTTCAGAACCGGGTCCGTTTATCCTGGTCCGGGAGGACCAATCACCAATATTCTGCGCTTGGTCCGTACCTTTGACTGACAGGTAGCAGACTGGTCCAGGAATGGTATGTTCAATATTCAATGAATAGTCACTTTGTGGAGGTCCCGGAATGAGGTCCATGGTCTCCTTCCAGACCTCTATCCATCCGTTCTTTCCCGGTATCTCGCATCTGACCTCGGCCTCTTCCAATCCGGTGAGAATATCATTACTGTGGATCATAATGGTGTTTTCTTCTTCGATTCCTAAAACCTCGACGATCGGCGGTGTCATATCCACCATGAAATGGAAAGGACCTGCGGACATTCTGTTCCCAACCTGGTCAGATGCATTCGCATACCAGGTGTAATTCCCCTCGGAAAGAGGCTGGCCTATGTTCACGTCAACGGTATCAAGCAGATCGAAGTACCTCAGATCGAATATTCCTGAAGGCCCTTCCAGATGATACTCCATCATCAGAGGACCGCTCAATCTATCCACAACCTTGATCAAGGGTGCCGGTAAGGGATCGTTGAATATAGCCCCATCAGCTGGAGTGTAAGCCATCAATATCGGACAGCTCCCATCAACAAGGACCGAAAGCGGTCCGGATGTTCCGAGGTTATCGACAGCATCTTTTGTGACAAGCTCGAAGGTATAGTTACCTTCTTCAAGTTGAAAAGACCCAATGGTTCTGAAAAGGCCCCCCTCATATTCCTCTGGAAGGATATCTTTGATGGTGCTTCCAAAAGGACCTTGAATATTCAATGTGAAGTTACGGGAAAGACCTGATAAACGGTCCGAGGATCTGAAAGAGAGATGGAATGAAGTATTGGTCCAGCCAGAAGGTGTAAGGTCCTCTATCAAAGGAGGTGATCCGTCAACTCCGATGAAATAAGGACCTGCAAGGATAGGACCGTTTCCTGCCCAGTCCGAAGCTTTGACATAGAAGGTATAATTGCTCTCTTCTGAGGGGAGGACCACCTCAACGGAATGAATTCCATTTCCTTCTTCAATGGTATTTGCTGAGAACCATTCCCCGAATGGCCCCTCAAGGGGACCGTACCTTACCATTACCGAATCCGGATCCAGACCTGTCAAGTTCTCGATGTATCTCACATTACAAACCGGATCCGAGGAGGGAACCCATGGAAATACCGGACCTGAAAGAACTACCGGAGCTGTACGGTCGACTGTGAAAAGCTGGGGTTTCATCCAGGTGGTTACTGCATTTCCCTTGTGGGGTTTGATAGTCCAGTAATAGTGACCATCCTCGATCTCATCCATCAGGGAAGTTGAAAGCGATGTTACATTGAACTCCTGGATAACATCATTGATATTCAAAGATCCTGTCAATCTGAAGGTGAACTCATTTCCTGAAGCAGGATAATAGCCTGTATCCAGGGGGCACCATTCGAATGGTTCGGAAAGATCCGTGATGATCTCACCATCCAACGGATAGATCGGAAATGGTGCGGGTAGAGGACCTCTGTATGTTCCACTTCCATCCCTTTTTCCCTTTTCCAAACCGGTTCCTCCTTCTCCCCCCTGATATTCTGTCATGGCGGACACCTCACCGCTCTTCCCGTTTACATCTGAGGTACCGGTCGAGATCCCGCCGTAGAGATATTTCTCAGTTCTCCCCCTGGCCATTACCATTGGAGCTGTAAGTTTGACCTTGTAATCACCGGCATCTCCAACATCAGGGCCGATCCAGCCAGGAGATCCTCCTTTCATTGAATTGTACAAAGCATTTCTGCGGAAGCACCGCCTCCACCAGAATATCCGGATCCTCCTCCACCACCTCCATCAATAACCAATGACAAATCACCACCCCCTGCACCTCCTCTGTTCGGGTTCCATACTGAACCACCCGCGCATCCAATGAAATTATCCTCCATCCAGATGCATCTGGTACAGTTTATCATTACCTCGGAATCACCACCTCTGGCGACACGGTCCATGATCTTACCACCATCCCCTCCGTCCCACTCAATGATCATCTGATAACCACCATATCCTCCTGCATAACTGCCCCCTCCTCCACCTCCCAGGGTATTGGTAGCTGTCCCGGGGTTTCCGGTCACATCAGAGATGCAATATCCCCCTTCTCCGGATCTTCCCCCTCCACCTGAACCAAGGGACAGGCGACATCCCATCATTGTTAGATCATCAACAAGGATCTCCAGTGAAGTATGACCGCCAGACCCTACATCACCGCTAACAGTCCCCGGATCAAAGGGTTCTCCTTCGCTCCATCCTCCCGAGGAGTATCCTCCTGAAGTCGTGGGATGGGTGTATGTCTTTTCCCCATCCCAGACAACACCCCCTGCATTGCCAGCCATCCCTCCCCATCCACCCTCAAGCCAGAAACTGGAATTCGAGAGGTACATGACAGCTCCCGGGGCATTGAATGACATGGAGACTCCCCCTCCGGAACCCACCTTACCTGATAGATTTGCACCGGTGGTATAACCACCGGACAGATGGAAATCATCGGAATCCAGGTCCTCTCCGTCGGCAGCATCTCCTCCATAACCTCCGTACAACTCTATTGAGGAATCCACTATTGTTATGTTGGTTGAAATTTCACCAAGGAGAGTGAAGCTTGAATTGCCTCCCGAAAATTCGAAACCTGAAAGCGAAGTCGAAAACGGAGCTCCAGGATCACTTTTAGTCCATCCTTCACCTCCTCTGAGATAGATGGAGGAATTGAGCATTTCGAAGGATGATGTGACATTCAGATCAAATGAGACATTGGAACCAGCGCTCCTTATCTTTGAGGATCCATCCATTCCTGATAGGATTATGCTTGAATTGATGAGTGCAAGAGTGGAAGGGTGACCGGTTATTGAGGGTATCTCATTCCCGTCCCCTATTAGGGTAAGATTACAATCTTCAAGGTTCAGAATGGAATCCTTCCCCAACAATGCCCTCCGGTAGGTCAGATTACCATGGATGGTAACCTCCTCACTTTCTGCAAGAAGAAGGTCCCCCCGTGACATGTTTCTGGGAGCAGGTTCCTGGTCAAGTCCCTCCTCAAGGACCTTTTCTTCGGTCCAGGGACCTGCTCCCGTTGACGCCGTACCTGAGGGGGTCATTCCGGCCAGAAAGGCCAGAAAGATCGCCACCCAAAGGCAAAACGTCTTTGTTATCAACGCACTCATATCAATCAAAATGATTTGAGTTTATAAATATTAACGAAACATTTCTTGCACTTGAAAATGTATCACTCCTCACTATCTCCGATTAAGGGAGAAGTCATGCTGTTTTCAAGTTCCTTATACCGGCCTTTCCTGGCCAATGTCACGATCAAAAGCAGACACTACTTGGTCAGTACCCCTGCAATCTCTTTATAAAATACCATACCATTCCCCGGTCATGGAAGAAGATTCCTGTAAGGTTCCAGATCTGGAGAGGTTCTTCAGACCCCGCAATGTAGCTGTCATCGGAGCATCGGATAATCCCAAGAAAATTGGCTTCAAGACATTCAACAATATGGTCAATGGAGGGTTTGAGGGAGGCATGTTCCCTATCAATCGTGAGGGGGAAGATGTCTGCGGACAGAAGGGATACAAGGACATTGGAGATGTTCCTGTGGAGATCGATCTGGCCCTCATATGTATCCCGGCACAGTACGTCAATCAGGAACTCATCGAATGCGGAAAAAAGGGAGTTCCATTCGTTGTTATTATCTCATCCGGATTCAAAGAGATAGGAAACTACGATCTGGAAGAAGAGATCAAAAGGACCGCAATGGAACAGAACATCAGGATCCTGGGTCCCAATGTCTTCGGGATGATCTATACCCCCGTAAACCTCAATGCCCAGTTCGGAAACGAGATGGTCCTTAAGGGGAATGTTGCCATTATCACTCAATCAGGATCCCTGGGCATCGCCCTTATGGACCGGGTCTTTCAGGAGGGGATCGGTGTTTCCGCCCTTACATCCGTGGGTAACAAGGCGGACCTCTCAGACGAGGAGATCCTTGATTTCCTCTGTGGTGACGAGAATACCAAGATCATTCTGATGTATATCGAGGGCCTCAAAGATGGAAGGGAGTTTATAAAGAAGGTCAAGAAGGTCTCTAGGATCAAACCAGTTATCATCCTGAAATCCGGAAGATCCAAAGCAGGGGCCAAGGCAGTTGCATCCCACACAGCATCCCTTGCAGGAGCGGATTCACTTTTCGATGCTGCATTCAGACAGGCGGGTGCTATAAGAGCCCCCACACTTAGAGAAGCAATAGACTGGACAAGGGCTTTGAACGATCTTCCACTTCCGGAGCTGGAAGAATGCCTTGTGATAACGAACGGTGGTGGTTTCGGTATACTCGCAATAGATGAATTGGGAATGTCAGGGCTTCCTCTTATTCTATAATATTGAATGGATCGCAGAGAAACTCGGCCCTCTCCTTCCACCATTTGCATCACTTTCAAATCCCGTGGATATCACTGCACAAACTCCCCCGGAAAACTATATCCAATGCCTTAAAGAGGCAATGAACGAACCAACCATCGGTTCGGTCATTGGCATATATGGAGCTGTTTCAGGGATCGATGTGGAGAAGTTCACAAAAGACCTGATAGAGGCCATGAAGGACCCCAAGAAACCACTTGTTCTGTGCTACATCGGTGGTCGGGATGCGGATGTCCAGATCAGGGCCTTCAACGAGGCAGGGTTACCTGCCTTCTATTTCCCCGAGGAATCCGTCTCATCTCTGGAGGTCCTCTACAGATACAAGCGGTTCAAGAACACCAGGGAACTGGACCTTCCTCCCATGGAGAAATGGGACCTGAAAGCGATAAAAAAGCTGATAGACAGGACAAGAAAGGCAGGTCACAATTTCATGGACCTGGAAACATCACTGGAATTCCTAAAATCAGGACCAATTGAGATGTGTGAATATTCGGTGGTCGATTCTATTGACGGAGCCGTTAAGGCTGCAAGGAAGATCGGTTTCCCGGTGGTCCTGAAGGGTTCTTCCCCTGACCTTATCCACAAGACCGAAAGGGGTGGTGTCATCATTGATATTGACAACATAGAGGAACTGGTGGAGGCTTATGAGAAGCTGGAACCCATGTCAGAGAAGATAATCGTCATGGACCAGTTGACAGGAAGGGAGGTCATTGCCAGTTCGATCAGGGACAGGGTGTTCGGACCTGCGGTGATGTTCGGTGTCGGTGGGGTCATGGTAGAGGCCATGAACGATGTCTCGTTCAGGGTTGCTCCCATCTCTGAGATGGATGCCAGGGAGATGATGGACGAGATAAGGGGCAAGGCACTACTCGGGGCATTCAGGGGAAAGAAGGAAGCCGATAGGTCAAAGATCGCAATAACACTGAAGGCTCTGGGTGATGTGATGCTTCAGGTTGATGAGATCACCGATATCGAGATCAATCCGCTTTTCATATCAGAGAAAGGAGCTGTTGCAGTTGACTGTAGAGTAAGGATCGAGTAGGATCGTCTTAAGAAATGCAATCGCAAGTGGAGTGAAAAGGTCGTTTTCAAGTTATATTATTTGAATTATTCTTCATACCTTTCATTCCAAATGAAGAGATCTAATCGATCTTTGCGATTTAACTGTAAAGGTTTATATGTAATTTTTAAGTTTTGTACATTGCGTCCAAGTCGCCACCCAGTATATACCCTGGGTGAAATGAGTTTACGATTTACTTCTTTTCGTTCTGTATTCTTTCTCATCGATCATTCTCAAAGCTCTGGAATACAAAACTGTAGAGCAAAACCATCCGCCCTCTATCATCCTGTCAAGTGCATTTCTTGCCTGTTCCGGAGTTATTGCTCGATAAATGATCATTTCCTTTAAGATCCAGAGACTTCCTTTATGTCTGATCCCTTCCACTTCACAAATGGATCTTCCGTAACTTTCATCTAATATCGCAATACCATTATTTCTCCTTGCAGCTTCTAATACATCCTTATCAGCATCTGATAAACTAAGATTCTCTTTGAAAAGGTCATGGATATCTCCTTTTTTTACATCCACTACCTTAAATGGTTTCGATCGAATTATTCTTTCAATCTTCAACGCATCTGTAAGACCCCTCCTTTTCCCATTATTCACCACCTCTTCGAACACGGACATTGGCACGATAACATTGTATTCAAGTTCGGATATTTTATCGAGAATGTCCGCTTTCCCGAGGTGGATCAATGGAGTAGAGTCGATTATAAGAAGATTCATTATTCAAGGTCCTCCCCTGACCACTCCTCATCCACCCATACCGTATGGGTCTTCTTTACAAGTCCATTGAAATCCCAGATATCCATACCTGCGATCTCTGCTGCCCTGTTGAAGGTGACCTGCCCTTCGGAAAGAAGGTGAAGGGCCTTCCTCTTCCTCCATTCCTCTAGTCCGGTGATCAGGAGCTTCCGTACTCCTCCACTTCTCTCTATCTGCTCCTCCTCAATGAAGAGTTCGAGCTCCCTTTCGAGCTCATCGTTGATCCGGGTTGATACAACAGACATGGATATAAATTGTCTACAATGTATACATAGTTTACGATGGAGGGTCCCCTACAACAGTTCCATGGCCTTATCCCAGATCCTGTCCTGGACCTCGCTCTTGCCGAGAGAGGCATCCACTACCAGCCATTTTGTCTTCAAGCTCTCTGGCTGGACCTGACCTCTTGAGAGTCTCTGGAAGGTCTTTCTGACATCTCCCTGGAAGGTCCTGTCCATCTCGAAATATTCAAGGTCCCCTCCCCTGTCCTTCATCCTTCTTTCCGAGATCTTCGGGTCGATGTCCAGAAGAATGGCAAGGTCCGGTTTATCGGCATATTTGTTGATATCTCCGACCCACTCCATATCCACCTTCTGCCCCTGATAGGCGATGGATGAGTATACATATCGATCGGAGATCACGAATTTATCTGAATCAAGCGCGGGCCTGATCTCCTTTTCAAGGTGTTCTATCCTGTCAGACGCAAATAGCAGTGCAAGGGCCTCATCATCGAGGAAGGGATCGGACAGGTGTTCTCTTATCAACCTGCCAGTAGGTCCCTTGGTTGGTTCACATGTAAGTAAAACACTCTTACCCAGGTCCAAAAGTCTTTCTTTCAAAGCTTTGGCCTGGGTCCCTTTTCCACTGCCGTCAATACCCTCTACCACGATGAAGGGAGACATCTATATCTTGAAACTTCCAATAGTATAAAAGACTGTTCCGATAGGTCCTCGATTTTGAGAGAACGTTCCCAATCATAGTACGGAAAAACGCTTTGAATGTGCTTTAACAAGTCAATGATAGAACTCTATTATCCTCATCCCAGCCATTAGTCTATTCTAAAGCTCGATCCCAGTAGGACCAATCGTGGATATCCCTGTCAAATGGTCTTCCATCGATGGATCTCATCATATACCTGTTCATAGGGGATTCAAGGTCGTAAGAATATTCTTGTCCGCTTGGAGTTACAAATGCAGTCTTTAGTCCTCTCTCATCCGGATTGGACATTACAACCCTCTTGAGAAGACCCTCTGGATCCTCACCAGGAAAAAGTGCAAAGAGAGCCATTTGCCTTGATGAATAGGTGATTATTGCTATCTTACCTCTAACAAAGAGAATCCAGTTCCCTTTGGTGGATTGGGGGATCCAACCTTTTGGAATATTCAGAGGTCCTCGTGACACCGCGAACCTTTTGGCTACTCCGGTCTGGTTTCGGCCCCTGCATCTATGATATATATTTCCCATATGCAGAACATCTCTCAAGACCACTGCTCCATCATTCAGGATCAATGTGATGGGTCTGGTCACTTCAATGGTGAAGAGTCTCGATCTGGAACCTCCCGCTGTTATCAGATAACCGGGACCATTGGAATAGATCTCCGAGGATCTGCCCTTTCCATGTCCGATCCTTAGAACATATTCCTCATCTTCTCTCCTCAGAATATCCTGAACTTCCCCTGGGAGATCATAAGGGATCACTGCGGCCATAAGACAATGTTCTTTTGCATGAGATCCATCCTTTACCATCATTTTCTTGTTCTTGCTGGACCAGACCTTCATCATCCACGTTTGATAATCCTGGTCCAGTTCCTCCTCCCTTGCATGATCGAGCCTCCTTCTAAAAGGAGGATATCTACGGAAGGATAGGGAGCTTGAGGCGTATTTCTCATTCAGCCTGTCAATGAGCTTTGTAGCCTCAGATCCTACATCACCGTCAGCAAAGGCATGCAAGTTTAAAACGGCTGTAAGGGTGTAGCCTATGTAAGGTTTGGAATTATATTCATCGAGACCATTTTCCCTCTTCTCACGAATGAATGAAGTGAGGAATGAACCAAGACCGTTCAATTGGTTGTCATGGACTTCTTCCTTCGAACCGTGGTCCTTCAGCCACTTGTTCTTGAGATATCTGGAACCTTCCATCATCAGTATGTGGTTCTCGGTCTCTTCGACAAGACCGCATGTGATAGGGACCTTCAGGCTACCTCTTCGACCTGAAAGGGTCATGAGGTGATCGAGCATCCAAGACCTTGTCTCCGGATACAAAACAGTATCATCACTTCCGAACTGGTGGAGGATCGTGGTAAGGATCGTGAGAGTGAAATCATAGTCACCTTTGTAAATAAACTTGATATCAGATCCTGTACCCGACCAAGGTAGAACCTTCTGAAGATATTCATTGACCTTATTGATGTCCTTTCCTTCCCGCAATTTTGCCAGACAGGTCCGGGGAGCGGACACCTTACCGGATTTCTTCCATTCGGGAAGCTCCTGTTCTGCCCACCAAGTTATGATGTCGATCTCGTCATCTCCACACTCTGACAACACAACCTAACGATCGATCTACGATTAAAATTACTTTTTCCGGGATCTGATGAATGTCCAAATGGTTAAGCGTATCGTACTACCTATCAGGCCAGCTTCTTCAAGGTGAGGGAGAGGAGGTCCCAGAAATCCTTGACGGATGGGACCCTGACCCTTTCGTCAGGAGAGTGGGGATTTTCTATCTGAGGGCCGAAAGAGGCCATGTCCATACCTTCGAACTTCTCACCGATGATGCCGCATTCCAATCCCGCATGGATCGCCTTTATCTCTGGGTCCTTGTCCCATAGTTCGATCGCCCCTTCTTTCATGATGGCAAGGACCTTGGAATCTAAATTGGGAAGCCATCCTGGATAGGCCTGTCCCCTCTCGGCATCGGCACCTGCAAGGACCGATATTGCCTCGATCTTGTCCCTGAGGGCTTCCAACTGGGTGTTGGAGGAGGACCGGGATGCAAGTTGAATGTATACCTCTTCCTCTGTCCTGATCTTCGCCATTGAGGTAGAGGTCTCCACAAGGTCTGGTATGTCTGGTGACATCCTATAGACACCATGCGGCAGTGATACTATGAGATGGATGGTCCTTCTGGAATCCTCCGGTGTCATCATACTCTCTGGTAGGGATGTTTCCTTCAATTCGATCGTCATGCCAGGTTCGATGCTCTTGTACTCGAATTTGATCTCTTCGAAGGCTTCCATGATCTCTTTCTTGATAGGAATCAGATCCTCATTTGTGATAAGTACAACCTCAGCCTCCCTGGGGATGGCATTGTGCTTGTCCCCTGCGGTGAAATGGCCGAAGCCGAACTCATGCTCCCTGGCAACCTTCCACAGTATCCTTGCAAGAAGCTTGATCGCATTGGCCTTGCCTTCATGGATATCCACACCGGAATGCCCCCCTTTCATACCAGAGAAGTTGATATTGAGAGCTTTCCCTGTGGCATCCTCCTTGAGGATCGCCATCTTGATATCGGATTCCCCTCCACCAGCACATCCAACGTAAAGGGCTCTCTCTTCTTCGGTATCGAGGTTCATGAACAATCTTCCTTCCAGCATGTCCCCGCCAAGTGCAAAGGCCCCTGTCAGGCCTGTCTCTTCATCGATCGTGAACAGACATTCCAATGGCCCATGGACGATATCCTTGGATTCCATCAATGCCAGGGCTGCGCAGACACCGATCCCGTTGTCCGCTCCCAGAGTGGTTCCAGTAGCATAGAGATAATCATCCACCATCCTGAGCTTCAAGGGATCCTTGGAGAAATCAAACTCCGTATCCCTGTTCTTCTCACAAACCATGTCCACATGTCCCTGAAGAACTACAATAGGGGATTTCTCCTTACCGGGAGAAGCTGGGACCTTGACAACACAATTACCTGCCTCATCCTTCTTCCAATCAAGGCCGTTCCTTTTTGCAACCTCAATAACGTAATCTATCGCCTTGCCCTCATGTTTGGAGCAACGAGGGATCTGTCTCAGCATGTCAAAGTGCTTCCAAAGAAGCTTGGGTTCAAGTCCTGCAAGTACATCCGTCATCTTCATCACCTGTGAATGAGTGTTCCGGTATTTTGAAGGGATGTAATAACAGTTGTGGGTGAATAGTACCGTATTGTACCATCACATCTTTCAGCTGTTTATATGAAATAACGCTTATAAGTAGCCAAAGTATGAAGGGGATGAAGGACTTCTTTCTTGGATTGATGTTGAGCCCCCTTACCTCATCCATGAATTCCTCGATAAGTGATATCTGCTCCTCCAGATCTCCCTCATTATTCCTTGCGATCCGGACCAACCTCTCCTCTATCTTGACCAATGCACTTTCGGAATGTGCATTGGCAGATAGTCTTGTAGCTTCCAGGTACTGGGTAGCGGTTGCTACCTCAGCAACGATCCCTAGACTGTTGATGACCATGTCCCAGACCGTTCTATCCTCGAATGACCTGAATTCTTCTATTGAATTGAGAAGGGGAAATATTCCAGATATTATCCTGGCCGTAAGATTCCTCCCGACTATCTCCGGATCCGCTTCAAGGGTAAGACAAGCATCATGAAGTTTCAGACAGTCATGATAATGAGCAGAGGCAAGATCAGAGACCAATACATTTTCCGATCCTTCAACAGTGATCACTATCGATCGCGCCTCTCTTATCATTCTGAGAGCATCCTTTGAGGTCGAGGTCATCATGAACTGGGCAAGAGCCCTGTCCATTCCTTCGGAATCCAAACCTTTCATGGGAGAACCTCAATAGATAAAGAGAGGGGGGAGGAGTTATCCCCCCTCACCAGGATCAGATCAATTCGCGTCCTTTGCTTCCACATCCACCTGCCCGGATTCTTCCTTGGTGGTGACGACATTCCTTATCAGCTTGGTCACGTCAACACCTGTCAGAGATTCCACCAGTGCAGGCATCTGTGCGGCTATGTCCACGGTCTTGCTGACAAATCCGTTAGGTCCCTGGTCGCCCATGACTATGACCTTATCCACTCCTTCGAGTGATGAGGCTGCTGCCTTCACAATGTTAGGCAGCTGATCGACTATGAGCTGGGTTATTGCAGCATCACCGTCACTTTCTCCACGCAAGTGCCTTCTTCTCCATTGCCTCTGCTTCTGCCAGACCCTTTGCCTTAATGGCTTCGGCTTCGGCCTGTCCCTTCAACTGGATAACCTCGGCCTCAGCTGTTCCTTCCTGACGGATCTTGGCAGCTTGACCTTCAGCCAGTTTCTCAAGCTTCTCCCTTTCACCGTCTGCTGTCAATTTGAGGTGGGACTGGGTAGCCTCTGCTGCTCTTATCGTCTTGATCTTTTCGGCCTCAGCTATTCTCTCGATCCTACCTTTTTCACCATCAGCTTCGGCAATCTTGGCATTTGCAGCAGCTTTGGCAGGGACCACCTGGATCGCTTCCTGCTCCTTGCCTTTCCTATCTATCTCCCTTTCCTGGAGTTCGATCCTTTTGACTTTTTCCTCTATCTCGATCTGGATCTGCTCCTTGATAAGTTCCTGGCGCCGTTTCTTGTCCTGGAGATCGAAGGAGATGGATCTGTTTGCCTTGGAGATCTCAACCTCGGCCTCGGCATTCTGCTTAGTGATATCTCTCTCCTTGTGGAAGATGGCCACTTGACCTTCAGCCTCGGAATTGGCCCTCTCGGCCTCCCTTGCCGCCCCTGCTTCCTTTACTGTCGCCTCCTTGTTGGCAATGGCCTCACCGATCCTTGCATCCCTCTTGACCTCGGCGGTCCTCTTTCTTCCCAGGGCTTTGATGTATCCATACTGGTCCTCAATATCTCTAATTACGAAGGACCTGATCTCGATACCCATGTTCCTCAGGTCCTTTGCGGCCTGGGACTGAACATGGGATGCTACTGCATCTCTATCCGAGTTGATGGCCTCGATGGTCATCGTCGCACAGATCCCCCTGACATGTCCCTCAAGGGTTTTCTGGGCGATCTCATTGATCTCTTTGTCGGTCTTGTGCAACAACTGTTCGGCTGCTGTGTACAATGATGCCTCATCTGATGCTATCTTGACCTGGGTAACGGCCTTGATGTTCATCTGGGCACCGGATGTCACGACATCCGTAACGATATCTGTCACCGAGATCTCCAGGGTCCTGACATCAAGAGGAAGAAAATCGAAACCCTGCACAACTGGCAGGATGAACTTGCCTCCTCCGGATACAACTGAGTAACCCCTTGCACCCTTCTTTGCTCCTCTACCATAGACGACCATCGCACTGTCCGGGGGTACCTTCTTGTACCTCGCAGCATAGATGATCACCGCCACTATCCCAACTCCCAAAAGGAGCAGGACCGCAAATATCAATAGCAATACTATGTCCATTCTTTCTCACCTCTTATTCAAATTCTCCTCTCTTTTTCGGGGCTTCCCTGCCCCTTTCTTTGATCTGGATCTGGTCTTCCTCCAATCCGAGGGTGATACGACCTTCACTGAGTCGCCAAGGTTCCTGGTTATTATGACATCTGCATTATTCCCGAATTTTCGATCTGCGACAGCAGGGATCAATGTCCTCCCTCTCTGTTCGGTGAATAGTGTTACCTGTCCTTCCATTCCGGGATTGAGTGGCACTGTGACAGTTGCCTTTTTTCCTATTAAGCTCCCATATTTCACCGTGGAATCTGATGAGAAGACCTTGAAAGCATACCTTACTATAAGAAAGAGAAGCACCGCGAAGACCAGGGATGCGAAAGCCGCTATGAATGGGGTTATGACCGGGTCCACACCAAAATAGGTCAAAATAGCACCCAAACCCCCGAACGAGGATGTGAAGGAAAGCATCACAGGAAGACTGAACAATCCTGGACCCCCGCCTGCGTCGATATCTATATCCATGTCACCTATGTCCAGGTCGATGTCCGGCCCACCGTCAAGATCCAGGTCCAGACCTCCCAAAAGCATGATCACAAGAAGTATTACAAAACTGGCGATCCCGATAACAAGGTAGAGCACAAGTAGCAGGTCCATCGATCAAACCCCCTTCCTTGAATGATAATCCATCCACTGCTGGCATCTCTTCTGGTTGGTGGTATAGGTCCTTTCATTTGGATCAAGGCCTTTTGCTTTCTGAAAGTATGACATTGCTCTATCATATTGACCGCTTTCCATGAGGGATAAACCATACTCATTGAAAGCGTAAGCTCTCTTCCTATCCTTGGGACTGACTGGTACCTGTTCGGATGAGATATTTGAGCTTTCATCTTCGGACCATAACCTGACATCTTTGGAGGATGGGGGTGAATTGATCGGCTCGCTATCTTCCTCTGCCACCTGGTAGACAGGGTTCTTGGTCCTTATACTGCTGTCCTGATCTTCGACATAATCCAGGAATGGCATCTTTCTTGCAGTATTGGTTTGTCCAATTTTCTTCTTGGCCTTTGCCTTGTTCCGCCTTTTCGAGGATCTCCTCGAAATTGGATCATCATCCTTAACCAGCTTCTGCTTGGAGTAATATGTAAGTTGAGGTTCCAACCTGTCCGTTGGAAAAAGTATTGCATCATGTTCCATATCCCGTCCAGTTCCCCAGATCTCCTCGTATGTCTGGTCCATTCCCCAGGTATGCTCCCAATCAGAATCCCTATCCATCACCATGGACTCAGGACTCTTCGCTGGTTCAACTGTCGGCCAGTCCTCACTCTTGTCGATATCCTCAAGATTGGAAACCCCGATATTCCTGAATCCGATGGCCTTGGTCTTCCTGAAAAGGATTCCCTGGAGTCTGACATCGATCCTTCTATTATGATCGAAAGAGAGATCCCTGTCCTGATCGAAGGTCCTCTTCCTTTTCATCAGGATCCGGGGATTTCTGAACTTTACCTGGCAGATCGAGGTATCATATATGCCTGCAAGGTCCCCCTTGTTGTGTTTTGCCTTCCCAATTACCAATCTCACCGCTCCTCGGAGATTCCATATTCCCCATTTGATGGAACGGTGAAGTACGTATATATTGATTTTTAATCATAGGACACATGATTGATTAAAAGTTCACTGGATGAATTTAATTTTCTTCTTTGACCTTCCGTTTTCCTGAAATGAAAAATCCTGACCTGGGAGAGAGGTAGTATATCTTCATGGTGTAAGGATTCAATTTCCTCGAGAATGTATATTCAAGCTCGTTCTTGGTGAACAGACCATGGTCATCAACAATGAGAAGTATCGATTTTTCCCATGTCTGGAGGTTGGATATCTCTCTTAGTATTTCCTTTTCCAGTTCCTTCATCCCTTCTGTCTTTGAGAATCTCCCGGTCTGGGTGTTGCGTCTTTTTGAATACTGGACCTCAGAGTTCTTGACAATACTGACAGCTGCACCTGAAGTAAATCTCCAGGATCTGATGGACCCTGGATTCTTCTTTGAAAACCGTGCTGTAACAGCAAACTGCATGGAATTTAGGTCAATGAAGCAGAGATCTGCTCGAGATTTATCCCCCTTTTCAAAACCGAGTGATACATGGATCGGTGTTGTTTCAATATCTCCAGTTTCGATCCCTTTCTGCCTCCATCTTCCATCTTTTCCGATTGTGAATCTTCCTGTCTCGACACTCTGGATCATGAAAAGGGACCTCATACGATGATAGAGGTCTGCCACCACATCCATTCGATCAAGAAAGATATATGGTGACCTCTGGTAGTCGGTTTTCATTCCGTGAAAAGCCTCATCGAATGTATCTACAAATGGTGTGGACCAAGACCTTTTCATGAATATCCATATATTATTATTAATTTATATATTATTGGTTTTTTGAATGCTTTTTAATTAATCGTATCCATCATTGAATTTGGTCATTAATATAGGGAGAAATTAGAATTTTCATTGAAAATTGCTTCTGATACTTTGAGATCTTATGGAATTCATAAGATAATCTATATATGCAAAAAGCCTGATGGCGCGTCGGTGATGGACCACGGTCCTAGATTCGTTAGGTGAGTCCCTTAGAGGGACCCTCAAGAAGATCGCAAACGCATCCAACATTGACAAGGATGTCATCAAGGACGTTGTACGAGATATCCAGCGGGCTCTCCTCCAGGCAGATATCAATGTCAAACTTGTCCTGACCATTACCAAGGAAGTGGAGAGAAGGGCCCTGGAAGAAAAGCCACCTGCCGGCATGTCGTCGCGGGAGCATGTGATCCGGATCATCTACGAGGAACTCGTCAGGATCCTGGGAGAAGGACGTGAGGTTTCCTTAAAAAAACATGTCATCTTGATGGTTGGTCTATACGGCCAGGGAAAGACCACCACAACGGCCAAGCTGGCGAAGTTTTTCCAGAAAAGGGGATTGAAGGTGGGGTTGATTGCAGCTGATGTCCATCGACCTGCTGCCTTTGACCAGCTCAAACAGTTGGCTGAAAAGATCAATGTTCCCATCTATGGCAATCCAAAGGCCAGTAATGGTGTTGCAGTTGTGAAGAATGGAATGAAGACTCACAAGGGTATAGATGTGATCATCATAGACACGGCGGGGAGACACTCTCTTGAAAACGATCTGATCGATGAAATGAAGAGGATCTCAAAAGCTGCGAATCCTGATGAGAAGTTCCTGGTCCTGGATGCCTCAGTGGGCCAGCAGGCAGGTCCTCAGGCCCAGGCATTCCATGATGCTGTTGGAGTAACAGGTGTCATCATCACCAAACTTGATGGAACAGCCAAGGGAGGAGGCGCACTTTCTGCGGTTTCAATAACAAAAGCCCCTGTTACTTTCATAGGTGTGGGAGAACATATAGACGATCTTGAGAAGTTCGATCCACCCAGATTCATATCGAGACTTCTTGGTATGGGAGACCTCCAGACCCTCCTTGAGAAAGCCCAGGAATCCATGGATGAGGGTGATGCTGAACTTGTGGCAAGGAAGATGATGTCCGGGAAGTTCACCCTCCTGGATATGAAGGACCAGATGGAAATGCTCTCGAAAATGGGCCCCCTGGATAAATTGATGGGGATGCTTCCCCAGGGTTTCGGGGGAATGAAGTCTATGAATATGGACAAGCAGTCATCTCAGGAGACCCAGCAGAGATTGAAGAAGTTCAAGGTCATAATGTCATCAATGACCCAGTTCGAATTGGAGAATCCCAAGGAGATCAAAGCTTCCAGGATCCGGAGAATAGCCAGGGGTTCTGGTGTGGACCAGAAAGAGGTCAGATCACTTCTTAAATATTACAACATGTCTCAAAAGGCTGTTAAGGGGCTCACTTCCAACAGAAGGATGAGGAAGAAGCTGATGAAACAACTTCAGATGCCTGAGATGGAAGGATTTGATATGTAATGATGGATCGTATCTTAATGACATCGATCTCTAAAACATAATCTATATATCCGATTTTAAACTTCAGCATAAAAGGTAGAAATGATAGGGGTTTCCTTGCTGCTATCTGGTTTTTCCGCTTCCAATTCGAGAGGTTCCTTAAAAGAGGTCATTTGAAATGTTCGGTCTATCCCTGGGTGGTCTGGCTGTCCTGTTTGTAACTATAGTTTTTGGCTTCTATATGGCCTGGACCATCGGTGCAAACGATGTCGCAAACTCAATGGGAACAGTATTCGGCTCAAAAGCAATGTCCTTGAAGAAGATCATTATTATCGCGGTTGTTTTCGAATTCCTTGGTGCTTTCCTTGTTGGAGCTCATGTTACAAAGACACTGAAATCAGGGATCGTCGATCCTGCTCCTTTCCAGGGACAGACCTATCTCTTCATTGCTGGAATGCTTGCGGTGCTTTTGGCAGCATCTCTCTGGGTTACACTTGCAACCTATAAAAGTCTCCCAATATCAACCAGTCAATCAATTGTAGGATCGGTAGCAGGTTTCGGAGCTCTTTCGATCATTTTAGGGGACATACCATCATCATCATTGAACCTGGAAACAATTATTAAGATTTCACTTGGATGGGTGCTATCCCCATTATTCGGGGGGATTCTCTCTTTTTTTATTTTCTTCTCAATAAAAAAAACCATATTCGAATCGAAGAGGTTGGAAAAAAGAGCGGAAAGTGTAAACAATTTCTTCATATTTCTCGTAATATTCATTCTCCTTCTAGCTGGTCTTTCAGGTGGTTTGAAGAACCTAAGGACCGTGATGGAAGGATTCCTTCCAGGGACACTACTGGATATGGTCTTTGATATAATCTGGTTGAAGGTCATTTTTATCATGATCTTATCATTGTTCATAACCATCATCTTCCATTTGATAAGAAATAGAAAAATTTCTAAACAGAGAAAAGGACAAAATCCCCTGGAGAGGGTTGAGTCTATGTTTGGAGGATTGCTAGGTACCTGACTGCCTGTTATGTAGCATTCTCCCATGGTGCCAACGATGTTGCAAATGCAATAGGTCCAGTGGCAGCAATTTTCCAGATCCTTACCGGGGGAGATATCACATCCACCGTTACTATCCCTGTATGGATCTTGCTTCTTGGGGGTCTTGGGATAGTTGTTGGGGTATCAACCTGGGGATACAGGGTGATGGAGACCATCGGAAAAAGAATCACAAAGATAACCGCCACCAGAGGATTCTCAGCATCATTCGGTGCTGCCACATCTGTACTTATCTGTTCTTTATTTGGAATTCCTGTTTCAACCTCCCAGATAATCGTAGGATCAGTGATCGGTGTTGGAATGGCAGGAGGAATAACAGCTATTGATCTGAGGGTGATAAGGAATATTATCGTATCATGGGTTTTCACAATACCGATTTCCGCTCTAACTACAGGTGGGATATATTTACTATTTAGAGCCATAGCCTTACAATTTGCTTGAAAGGTGGTGAATATGGAAAAAGAATCTATCTTAGACAATATTCGTGTGCCTATCCTTAATACAATATATAGGAATCCATTTGAGGGTTTAGGTTATCATTCAAATAAACTGGATGAATGTGTTTTCCATATGAAAGAATGCCTGGTCCATTATCTTGAATGTGATTTTGAAAGAGTGGAAAAGGATAAGGAATTGGTTTCGAAAGCAGAACATGAAGCAGATCTCATCAAAGCGAATATAAGAGCCCACATACCAAAATCCATATTCATGCCCGTCCCCAAAGATCATTTCCATATGCTTCTTCATGATGCGGATTCTATCCTGGACTATGCAGAGGATGTGGCTGTTCTTCTAACTATGAAAAGGACCTGCCTTCCTGAGAATATATCTAATAAATTGAGGGATCTAGCAAAAAAGGTCCTTGAGTGTGTAAAAGCATTCCAGGATATCATGGATAGTATGGAAAACCTAATTGAAAGTAGTTTCCGCGGTCTTGAGAGAGACCGGGTAAAGGATATGATCAAAAAAGTACATCTTCTCGAGCACGAGGCAGATATCCTGGAGTTCTCAATTTCAAGAGACCTCTTCAATATCGATCAAGATATATTGGATCCCATTTCAGTCGTTCACATGCTCAAGGTGGTTGACCGTCTGGGACAGGTTGCTGATAAAGCGGAAAATGCAGCTGACAGGATCAGGGCAATGATGGCAAAATGAAGGAGTATCAAACCAAATACATATAGAATATATATTAAACATAGACCACTATAATTTATGTAGTGAAAAGTTAAAGAATATACCTCAATATTGGCTCGAGTTGTATGGAGAATAGAAAAGGGAAGGATCAGAACCAAACCAATCCTTTCGGGAAGCCCAAAGGATTATTTTTCAGACTAAAACAGAAACAATGGTTCAATCTTATGATCTTTACCATCTCCATATATTTCTTCATTATCGGTATCAAGCTAATGGGATCAGGTTTCAAAGGGCTAGGCCATGATTTTGCCAACGACCTGATCGAGACGACATCGAATCCTCTTGTGGGGCTGTGTATCGGAGTCCTTGCTACCGCTGTTGTTCAATCATCATCAGCTACTACATCTACCGTGGTCGCAATGGTAGTGGCCAATCCTGCATTCTTTCCTAATGCCATCCCAATTGTGATCGGGGCCAACATAGGAACCTCTGTCACCAATATCCTGGTTTCCATGGGACATATCAGGCACCCTCCATCCTTCAGAAGAGCTTTTGGAGGGGCCCTGGTCCACGACTTTTTCAATGTTATATCCGCTTCTTTGATATTCCCCATGGAGTGGCTGGTAAGGATCTTGACAGGGAAAGGTTTCCTTGAAAGGATGGGGGAAGCCACTGCATCAACATTGGTGGGGGAGGATCGGAATCTGGAATTCGACTTCATTTCCCGGATATTGGACCCCGTCCTTGAACCGATCAAGGAGGGAATTCTAAATGTAGGGATATTTCCGGAAACGGTAATGATAGCTATCGGCCTGGCTATTCTATTTACTTCTCTCACTTTCATCACCAAAGCTGCAAGGAGGGCTATTGACGGCAAGGTCCAGGAACTGGTGGACAAGGTCCTTTTCAGGAACACTGCAACATCTTTCACCTTTGGCATGCTTCTCACTGCGTTCGTTCAAAGCTCTTCTGTCACCACATCCATTGCTGTTCCCCTTGTAGGGGGAGGTATACTGTCCATTGAACAGATATTCCCCTATACCCTTGGAGCTAACGTCGGAACAACTGTCACTGCACTTTTAGCAGCCATTGCTAGTCAGGACCTTGCCGATCCTGAAGGCTCAAAATATGCACTCGCAATATCATTTGTCCATCTCTATTTTAATCTGACTGGAATTATACTCCTTCTACCATTCAAGAAGGTACCCATTTACCTTGCAAGGAAAGTGGCTAAATATATTTCCATAAACAGGAAAATGGCGATCATCTTCCTGATAGTGGTATTCTTCGTGATACCGGGAGCCGTGATACTTTTCGACAGGTTATTATTATCATAATTACATCTATATAGATATTCAAGGAGATATGGAGATGTTCAAAAACATCTGGGATGCATTGAGAAAGAATCCTCTCATAGATGAGAGCTACGAGATAATGGACCAGCTGCAGCACCAGACCCAAGAGATGTTCCTTCTTTCAATGAGGGCTTTGATCGATCAAGGAATAGATGCCGATGAGATAGTCAAGATGGATAAAGAGGTCAATAAAAATGTCCAGGTGTTGAGAAAAAAGGTATTCGAATACTTCTCACTCTCCTCGGTCCCGAATATCCATGGCGGTCTAACTCTGATATCCCTTGTGATCGATTACGAGAGAATTGGAGATTATGCTAAGGACCTTGCCCTCCTGAGAGAGGAATACAAGTTTACTGAACCATTTACCCATGACATCAGTGATAGATTGAACTCCATGAAGGACCACATTTCAATGATGTTCCTGGAAGCTCGCGATTCTCTTGTGGTTATGGAGAAGACATACCCTACCAAGGTCACATTGAGGGAAAGGGGCCTGAAGAAAGAATACGATTCCCTGGTGGAGAGGTTGAGCGATAAAGAGCTGGCAAGAAAAGAGGTCATCTGCTCTCTGATCACCGCAAGGATCCTCCGCAGGATCGCAGGCCACCTTGACAACATAGCTACATCAGGGTCCAGACCATTTCCCAAATTGGGATTCAAACCGGGAGCTTCCAGTTGGGAGGATTAGACACCCCACCTGGACCATTCCCGCTTCGCAGTCATATGGTGTCTGTTGAGAAAACCTGCCTTGAACCTCTCTACCGGAAAGAAACTGTAAGGTTTCCTGGGAAGGTTCTTAGAGAAACCTAACAGAAAGGTCCTGACACGGTTTGCATTCCTGCTGGTGATCCCATCCACTTCCAGGAAATGGATATCCCCGGCATGTGTGGGTCTTTCATTATAAACATCGATGGTGATCTCAACTGGGTCCTTCACTAGAAACCTGAACACATAGGAATTGGATGGAATTGCTATAACTATCATTAATCTGGAGAAGTGATGAAGGGCCCTATCCCGTTCATACTTCCAACCCAGATCATCTAGTGTCTTTCTGACCATTTTGGTCACCGAAGGAGAGTCGTAACAGACCGCTGCCCTCCATTTCTCAGGTGGTATCGCCATCTAATACCTCTTATCCTCTAAGTCCTGTTGTCCCTTATTTCATTTATTGATAGATAGGATTATCATTTATTGAACCGATCACCATTGGGTAGGTCTGATGGGGAACGGAGTAAAACCTAAGGTATACTGCAGCAGATGTTTGGAATACGCAAACTGCAGATATGACGGTTCCATCATTGGCTCTGAAATAGTAAAGAAGCTCATGGGCCACTCTGATATTATTCACGATTGCCCGGAAATGGGAATAGGTCTAGGAGTCCCAAGAGCTCCGGTGAAGGTATATGAGGATGATTCGGGATATCACCTTTATCAGACCTCGACAGACCTGGACCATACAGAAAAGATGATCTCTTTTGTCAATGACAAGCTGGATGGTCTCAAAGAGGTGGATGGATTCATACTGAAGGCAAAATCACCATCATGTGGATTGGATGATGTCAAGATCTACGGGTCCAAGGAAAGAGGAACGCAAAAAAGAATGGGATCCGGATTCTTTGGTATGGAGGTTCTCAAAAGATTCCCACATCTTGCAGTTGAAACAGAGAAGCGGTTGACCGATGATAGGATCAGAGACCATTTCCTAACAAAATTGTTCACAAACGCCCGTTTCAGGATTGTGAGAGATGAGCCATCTCCAAGATCCCTAATAGAATTCCATTCAAGGTCAAAATTCTTATTAATGGCCTACAACCAGACCACAATGAGAGAAATGGGAAGGATTGTTTCGAACCAGAAGGAGATCGGTATCGAGAGCACCTTGGAGAGGTATGGTAGTCTACTTGGATCGGCCCTTTCAAAGGGGCCCCGATATACATCCCATATCAATGTGCTGATGCACTGTTTCGGCTACTTCTCTTCACAATTGACCAATAAGGAAAGGTCATTTTTCATGGATTCACTTGATCTATACAGAGATGACAGGATCCCACTGACAACATTGATATCGATAATGAACTCATGGATCTTAAGGTTCGATGTGAAATATCTCTTAAACCAGTATTATTTCCAACCATACCCGGTGGAACTCATCCGATCATTCGATGAAAAGCGAGACAGGGAGCTCTGGTGATGACAGGAGATCCGAGGATCAGGAGGCTCAATGAGAATCCGATCCAGGATGGCAGATATGTCCTATACTGGATGCAGCAGTCCCAGAGAGTGACACTACAACCATGCGCTCTTAAGGGCATCATACTGGTCCATTAATCTAGATCTTCCACTTGTAGTGTATTTCGGACTGACTGACCAATACCCAGAATCCAATCTGAGACACCATATGTTCATGCTGGAGGGTTTGATGCAGGTGGAAGAAGACCTTCAGCAGCTGGGTATAAAATTCGTAGTAAAGAAGGCCAAGCCTGAAATGGGTGCCATAGAGATGTCAAGGGAAGCGGCAATAACGATATGTGATATGGGTTATCTCAGACATCAAAAGGAGTGGAGAGAGAAGCTGGCATCTCACGCTAAATGCCTTCTTGAAATGGTCGAGTCGGATGTAATTATTCCCGTAGAAGAAGCATATCCCAAGGAAGCATATTCAGCAGCTGTCCTCCGGCCCAGGATCCATGAACACCTGGATGAGCACCTGGTAGTCCCTAGAGAGCTATGGCCTTCCCGAGATTCCCTTGATCTGGAGTTCGATTCCATTGATATCAATTATCCAGGGAGTATACTGAAGGATATGGACATTGATGTTTCTGTACAACCTGTGGAAATGTTCATAGGGGGTGGAGGAGAGGCAAATCTGAAGCTCCATAACTTCATTGTGAACAAGCTTGACAGGTATTCAGGTGAGAGAAACGATCCATCGAAGGGCATCCAATCTGATCTGTCACCTTACCTACATTTTGGACAGATATCTCCTCTTTTCTTAACGATGAAGATCATGAATCATGGTGGGGAGGGGGGAGATGCGTTCCTGGAAGAACTGATCGTCAGAAGGGAGCTTGCCATGAACCACTCGCATTATAATCCCCATTATGATACGTTCGATTGTCTGCCCGAATGGGCAATTACTACTCTTGAGGACCATTCATCTGATCAAAGAGAATATACATATTCAATTGAGGAGATGGAGAACGCCGAGACACATGATCCTTACTGGAATGCGGCCCAGAAGGAGATGGTGGTTACAGGAAAGA
The DNA here is from genome assembly GCA_963807965.1 of uncultured Thermoplasmatales archaeon. Classification (GTDB taxonomy): domain Archaea; phylum Thermoplasmatota; class Penumbrarchaeia; order Penumbrarchaeales; family Penumbrarchaeaceae; genus Penumbrarchaeum. The sequence continues at coordinate 228,080 of CAWEDU010000017.1, read as the reverse complement.
TGCATAATTACATGAGGAATGTACTGGGGGAAGAAGATCCTCGAATGGACCATGGACCCACGAGACGCTTTCGATAGGGCCATCTTCTTGAATAACAAATACAACCTCGATGGAAGGGACCCGAACTCATATGCCGGTGTGGCCTGGTGTTTTGGAAAGCATGACAGACCTTGGAAAAAAAGGCCAGTATTCGGAAAAGTCCGTTACATGAACGAAAGGGGTCTTGAGAGGAAATTTGATATGGAACCATATGTGAAAATGTTCGGAGGTTGAGATGTATACTTATCTGATATTCGATATCATTGTGATTTTTTTTCCATTCATTCTCTCGTTTGACCGAAGGATCACCTTTTGGAAAAGGTGGCGATCACCTTGGCTGTTTCCATGATCCTCGGGGAGCAATCTTCATTACATGGGATTCGATAGTAACCGAATTGGACACTGGTCCTTCAACAAGGAGCATCTGACAGGTATCTGGATTTTTGGTATCCCTCTCGAGGAGTTCCTTTTCTTTATAACAGTGCCCTATGCCTGTCTCTTTACCTATGAAGTGATCGTGCATTATTTCAAGGAATGGAAGGTCCCGTTCAACAGGTTCATCTACATAGGATCTGCAGTTCTGATAGGGGCTTCTGCTTTCCTGTTCATCGATCAGGGTTATACCTTCGTGGTCTTGATCTGTACCTCATTGATGATAATGATCATTTCCCTGCCAGACGGGTCTCTTTTTACATCAAGAAGGTTCTGGATATACACAATGATCACCCTCGTTCTGTTTACAACCTTCAACATGGTGCTTACTGCCATACCCATCGTCGAATATTCATCTCAACACATTTGGGGAGGTGACGGCCTTTTCAATGGAAGGTTCTTCACCATTCCTCTGGAGGATTTCTTCTATAACTTCTCACTTCTTACAATTTATCTGTTCATATACCTGCTAGCGGTGAGATCATTCAAGAAGATCTCCAAATCTTCCTCGAAAGAATAGTATTTGTTCGATTTTATATATTTTAACATCTTTATGGAATGTTGGGGAAGTCATGAAGATCATTGTAGTGGGAGCTGGATTCGGAGGAATGACCGCGGCAGCTCTGCTTGCGAAAGAAGGGCATGATGTTACGGTTGTCGAGAAGAACGATCAACCGGGGGACGTGCCATTGTTCATCGGGACAAAGGGTTCGTATTCGATATGGGTCCCTCATGGTATCTGATGCCAGAGGTGTTCGAGGACCTTTTTAGGGAATTCGGGAAAGAGGTGACCGATTACTATGAACTGAAACGGCTGGACCCAAACTACAGGGTTTTCTACTCCAATGACCGAAGGCTGGATATCAGCGCTGACCTGGAGAAAAACAAGGAACTCTTCGACAGCATCGAGGAGGAGGGGGGCAGAAAGCTTCAGGATTATCTTGATTCTGCGGCTTACCAATACAAGATCGCCATGGGGGAGTTCATTTACAAGGAATACAACTCCATTTTCGATTTCGCCAGTAAGAAGCTGATGATAGAGGGAACGAAACTCCACGTATTCGACAGCCTTGACACATATGCCAAGAGATTCATCAAGGATAAGGACCTGAGAAAGATACTGGAATACACCATTGTCTTCCTTGGGGGAGCCCCAACAAGAGTCCGGCAATGTATGCTCTGATGTCGCATGTGGACTTCAACCTGGGAGTTTGGTATCCGATAGAAGGTATGGGGAAACTTGCCCGATCCTTCAGGAAGTTGTGGACGGAGCAGGGGGTTGAATTCAGGTTCAATGAGGAAGTGAAGGAGATAATTGTTGAAAAAGGAAGGGGGAAGGGGGTAAAAACAACCAAGAGCGAACTCAAATCAGATCTGGTAATCATCAATGCTGACTACCCCCATGCCGAACTCGATCTGCTGGAGAAGAAATACAGAACTTACAGCGAAAAATACTGGAAAAGGAAAAAGATCGCTCCCTCCTGTGTTCTTATCTACATCGGTTTGGACAAGAGGATCGAGGGACTGACCCATCACAACCTTTTCCTTTCACCCTCCTGGGATGAGCATTTCCAGTCGATCTTCGACAAACCCGGTTGGCCCGAGGATCCATCCTATTATATCTGCTGTCCATCAAAAACTGATCCTACCGTTGCTCCGGAAGGTTGTGAGAACCTTTTCTTCCTAGTCCCGGTAGCTGCAGGTCTGGATGACACTGATGAGATAAGGGAGAGATACTTCAATGCAACGATAGAACATCTGGAAGATCTTCTAGGGGAGAAAATTAAGGACCACATTATCAGTAAAAGGGTGGTAACCCACAGGGATTTTTCTGATTTGTATAATGCATATAAAGGAACAGCACTAGGTCTTGCCCATACCTTGACCCAAACTGCCATATTCAGGCCATCACACAGGTCTAAAAGAGTAAAAGGCCTTTATTATACAGGGCAATATACACATCCAGGTATCGGCGTCCCAATGGTGTTGATATCATCAAAGATACTTGTCGAGGAGATCTTGAAAGATGAAAAAAAACAGGTTCTATGAGATCTTCAAGAAGGGGTCGAAGACCTACTTCTACAACTCAATATTCTTTCCTGCAAAGGTAAGGGATGATGTCTTTATCTTGTACAGTTTCGTAAGGGTTGCTGATAACCATGTGGATGCGGTCCCTCAGAGAAAGGATGATTTTTGTAAATTCCAGGATGATTTCTGCCGTTCATGGGATGGAGAGATGATCGGGGATGAGGTCTTAGACTGCTTCACGAACCTTGCACATCGAAAGAAATTCGAAAAGGAATGGGTTGAGGCTTTCCTCCATTCCATGGAGCTTGACATTACCAAATCCACCTATGACACACTGGCGGAGGTCGAGGAATACATTTACGGCTCTGCAGAGGTCGTGGGCCTGATGATGTCAAGGATACTTGATGTGGATGAGGGCTTCTTCAAGCATGCACGTTCGCTTGGGAAGGCAATGCAGTATATCAATTTCATAAGGGATATCGAGGAAGATAATCATCTTGGTAGAAGGTATCTCCCCACAGAAGAGATAGAAAAGTCAGGTCTAAGGGGTCTGAAGTTTAAGGACATCGAGAATGATAAGGATGCCTTCAGGAGATTCATCCGATCCCAACTTGACAGATATGAGGTTTGGCAGAAAGAGGCGGAAAAGGGTTTCGATGCACTGGAGAAGAGATACAGGATACCGGTCATGAACGCATCTGATATGTACAACTGGACGGCGGGAAGGATCAGAAAGGATCCAATGGTCATATACAGAAAGAAGGTGAAACCATCAAAGTTGAGGATCGTGGGGAATCTGATCGGAAAGAAATTGACGATTTAAACCGGTCTTCTTTAAAATCTTTCCAGGCATGGAAAGGATACATACCTCCTGCTATCATTTACATCATGTTCTCAGTTGGTATTATTGGACATTGGATTCCCCAAACCCATGACCTCATGATATCCCTAACACCAATATTCCTCCTGGGCATGGGGATATTCATCATCCATCCCTCCATTGTGAAGAGGGATCTTAGATTCCTGATGTGGGTGTCGATCACCTATATCATCACTTTCTCCATCGAAGCCATTGGTGTTGCCACTGGAGCTGTTTTTGGGGAGTATACATACGGTCCCACATTGGGACCCATGATCTTGGAGGTCCCACTGGTGATCGGATTCAACTGGGTGCTTGTGGTGGTGGGTGCGGTAATTATTGCAAATAAGATCTCGCCGAATATCTATATTGCATCCATCATTGGAGGAGGTATATCCACTCTATTCGATTTCTTCCTTGAACCCGTAGCGATCAAACTTGACTACTGGAATTGGTCAGGAGGTAGCATTCCTATCCAGAACTACGTGGCCTGGTTCTTGATCGCTACTGTCTTTTCCTATTCGTTCCTCAAGATGAGATTGAAGTGCAGATCGGACCTTGCAATACACTATCTCTTTGTGCAGGCTCTATTCTTTTTGATCTTGCAGATCTACCTGACCTCTCTTTGATCCGTTTGAAAAGAATAATAAATATCAATCCCTTTGAGAGTTTGAGATGGGTGACCGACAATGAGTCAACAGATCTGCCCCGAAATAATGAGGGAATATGTTGAAAGGATCGATGCTTTTTATTTCGAAGAATGTGGTCCCACACCATTAGATCCACAGGATTTCAAGAACTCTGATGAGGTTCTCTCGAGATCGGTCCCCATGGCTATTGATAATCGAAGAGAATTCGGTCTTGACAGATTGGTCAAGGGACTCAATGCTGTCATCATCAATACAGAAGGAATTAATTTCAATTCAGCAGTCAAAGAACTCCTGGACTTCACAGGCCTAAATCTTCATTCATCATATGAGAACGAGTGTAAAAAAGAAGCTGTTTTGAAGGTAGATGATTCCGCGGATTTCATAGTCAGATATAGAAGATCTGGAAAAAACCCATTCTTACCTTATAACATAGCCCCAAAAACAAAGGACCTCCTGAACTCCAGACTGGAGACACTGGTTTTCGAGACCTTGGATATTGAGAAGTATTTCGGGATCCAGAAGGAAAGAGGTGTAAGATTCCTTACGGAAGATATTGTTCACACGGATGAATATTCCTTCATTCAGACCATCCCCTCTTCATTCACGGGGAATTCGATCGGTTTCATCGAATGGAAAGGAAAGAAGGGTACCTACATCTCCAATGATGATGTGGAGATCGATCTTGGTCTGGAGAAATCCACATCGGACTATCTGAAGAACGTCAAATATCTTGATCATGCAGCAACCAGATTGGAATCACAGAACCGGGATGCAGCGATCATAGAGTTCATGGAACTCACCAATTACAAGTTCGATTTTGCCATTTATGTTAAGAACTTCAATTCGATCACCAACGTTGCCAGGCTCTCGGATAAGGACTATGCACAGGTATTCACCACTGGCATCTCACCTTTCACAAGCTTAGAGGAGTGCGGTCCGACTGAAAAATATGTTCACAACTACGGACCAAGGGTCCATCATGTAGCGTTCCATACAGAGAATATCGAGGACACCTACGAGGGTCTCATTCAGGATGGAATGGAATTCCTATCTGGAGCTTGTGGGATCTTTAGAGGAAGGCTTAAAGCAAACCTTCACCAAGGGAAGCAAGAATACCTTCCTTGTAAACGAATACATACACCGTTACGGAGACTTTGACGGATTCTTCACCAGATCGAATGTAACTGACCTTACAAGAGCAACAGGAGCCCAGTAGACACCTTAAAAGATTGGTACCTCCTCATCACTGTTCCTGTAGCTCTCTATCTTGTCCAATAGGTCCTTTGCAGATGAGATAAGATGGTCCCTGTGAAACTCCATCTCTCTATGGAGAAGGAATATTCTCGCAACATCGCCTAGAGCCATGTGTGGTTCAAGATGTTGACTGTGACTCTGAGGGTAGTTCGTAATGGAAATGGTGTGAAAGGATCTTTGTATCATCCGTTTTAAAACCCATGGCAAGAGAGATCTTGTCCAGAGATAGGTCCTGACCCACTTCCTTCCTCAATACCTTTTGAAGGTCATTGACCTTTATCGATGATACATCCATTCCAGCTTTCATAAGAAGGTTAAGGTCCTCCTGCGCTCCGTAGAAAACCATTTCCTCCAGATCATGCTCCGCCAAAACATCCTCACAAAAACCACCCAGAGCTTTGAAAGTCTTCTTGGCGATAGATCTTATCTCCTGTCGCTCTTTATGGGAGATCCTGAACCTTGGATCGTAGGACTTGGAACATTTCTGTGATGGATTGTAGACCTTCTCCTCTAACCCGATCGGATTCCCCAAAGAATCACAAGAGTTCTTTCTGACAACAAGTTCCCCATCGAAATCGAACTCGGTTCCCCTTATGTCGATCACTTTTCCATTACCATCGCTGATAAGGATGCCAGCTTCAAGAGGGACGAAATCCCTTCTGTAGGATCCGAAGATCTGTCCGAACTCCAGATCCATATAGCCAAATCTATCCAGGGCTATAACAACACCTCTTTAGGAACCATTGGGGATGGGACTCATTTATTTTCTATTTTTTCCTGGACTAACGCATGTAACAAATATACCTAATAATGATCTGAAAAATAACATTGATTCATATTGTTAGTCACATGCTATATGTTTTTTATCCAGTAGCTATACAGTTATATTCAATGAATATATTCCCGGATCAATATCGGAGGCGTTAATATCAATGAGAGAAAGAAAATAGTTGTGATCGGCGGTTCGGCTGCGGGACCCAAGGCTGCATCCAGGGCAAGAAGGCTCGATCCGGAAGCTGAGATCACGATAATCCAGAAGGAGAACGACCTATCGATGGCTTCCTGCGGATACCCTTACTATGTCGGAGGAGTCTTTGACGAAAGGAGCAAGCTTATCTGTACTCCCACTGGAGTCGTCAGAGATCCGAATTTCTTCAAGAATGCCAAGGATATAAAGGCAATTACGAATACAGAGGCAACAGGGATAGATATCGAAGGAAGATCGGTTTCTTATAAAGACCTGAAAACGGGAGAAAAGGGGACCATCTCCTACGATAAGCTTATAATTGCAACAGGAGCCGTTCCACGAATGCCCCCGGTAAGAGGTCTGGACCTTGAAGGGATCACAACCCTTCAATCCCTCAGGGATGCAGACTACCTGAGAAAGGTCAGGGATGATGGAAAGATCAAGAAAGCTGTTGTTGTGGGAGGAGGTCTCATTGGTCTCGAAACATGTGAGGCTCTTCACCTTGCTGGAATTGAGATCACTGTCATTGAGATGATGCCCCAGATCCTGATGTTCCTGGACTGGCAACTTGCAAAGATCCTGGAGAACAATATCAAGAACTGGGCCGCAAATGTGATCACCGACAATGCGGTGGCAGAATTCCTGGGAGAGGATGGAAAGCTCACAGGTGTGAAGTTGGCAAACGGCACTGAGCTCCCATGCGAACTTGCAGTTGTCTCAATTGGGGTCAAGCCAAATGTCGACCTTGCAAGGAACGCCGGGATCGAGATAGGTCAGACAGGGGGCATCAAGGTCAATGATCATATGGAAACATCGATCCCTGGTGTGTATGCCATCGGAGACTGCATTGAGATCCCAAACCTTGTATCAGGTAAGAAGGTCCTGGCTCCCTACGGGGACCTTGCAAACCTGGAGGGAAGGGTCGCAGGTGAGAACGTCATTTCAGGGAATGTTGCAAGATTCCCGGGAACAATACTCACAGGAGTTTGCAAAGTGTTCAATTACCAGGCGGGCACGACAGGTCTTTCCGAGAAACAGGCAAAAGAAGCAGGTTTCGATCCGATCAGCGTGATATCGACAGGACCTGATAAACCGGGATTCATGGGTGGCCTCCTCCTTATCAGCAAGATGACAGCCGATAGAAAGACTGGGAGGATACTTGGATTTCAGTGCCTTGGACCAGGGGATGTTTCAAAGCAGGTCGCACAAGCTGCAATAGCGGTAAAGGCTGGTATGACAGTGGAAGATATGGTAAATGCCGACCTCCCTTACGCCCCTCCCTTCACACTTGCAATAGACAATATGATCGCAGTCTCCCATGTGCTCCAGAACAAGATGCGTGGATTGATGAATGGAATCTCAGCGATTGATGTGAAGAAGAAACTGGATGCCGGAGAGAAACCCTTCTTGATCGACATGAGAGGACCCAACGAGTTCGAGGCAATGAGGCTGGGGATTGGAGAGGTCCTCATCCCACTGGGAGCATTGAGGAAGAGGATCGACGAGCTTCCAAAGGACAAGGATGCCGAGATCATAACGTATTGCAAGATCTCTCTCAGAGGTTATGAAGGTGCCAGATACATCCAGTCACTTGGCTATACCAATGTTTTGGTTATGGAAGGGGGCATCATGGCCTGGCCATACCCAAGAGAGAAATGAGATCTAACAAACCGATTTAAAACATAATGCTCATTCACAGGACATGGACGATCGGGGTATCTCGAAGGCGCTCGAAATCATCAAAGAGGAATACCCGAAGTACAGACCCCCACTAATATCAGAGATGATCCTGAAGAGAAAGGACCCGTTCAGGATCCTTATCGGGACCATACTCTCTCTCAGGACAAAGGACGAAGTGACATCAGAAGCATCAAAAAGGTTGTTCCAGGAAGCTGATACTCCTGAGGGTATACTGGCTCTAACCACTGACAGGATCCAGGAACTTATCTATCCAGTAGGTTTCTACAGGAACAAAGCTTCAACTCTCCATTCAGTATGCAAGGACCTTCTGGACAGATTCGATGGAGAAGTCCCTGCTGAGCTAGATGACCTTCTTTCAATGAAAGGTGTTGGAAGAAAGACAGCGAACCTTGTCATAACCATGGGTTATGATAAGCCCGGAATTTGTGTTGATACCCATGTCCACCGGATCTCCAACAGATTCGGTTATGTGGAAACGAAAACACCGGATGAGACGGAGATGGCTTTGAGAAATAAGCTCCCCCTTGACCTCTGGATCGAGATCAACGATCTCCTAGTCGTATGGGGCCAGAACATATGCAAACCAGTATCTCCATTGTGTTCACAATGTGTAGTGAACGGTATTTGTGAGAGAGTAGGGGTCGGTAAGAGCAGGTGATCTCATGACTGATAGAACCAAGGTTGTCCTGCTTGGAACAGGAACACCAAATTCCGAATCCGAAAGGTCAGGGTCCTGTGTTGCGGTCATTGTAGATGATCGCCCCTATCTCTTCGATGCCGGACCTGGTTTGGTGAGAAGAGCAGAATCTGCCTGCAGAAGTGGTATCAAAGGACTGGAACTTCCCAGATTAAACAGAGTATTCCTAACCCACCTTCATTCTGACCATACAACGGGATTACCGGACCTGCTGCTCGCACCATGGGTCCTGGGGAGAAGTGATCCTCTGGAAGTGATCGGTCCTTCCGGGACCTCATCGATGATGGAGCATATTCACGAAGCTTTCAAGGAAGATATCAAGGTAAGGACTGAGGGACTGGAACATGCAAATGGAACTGGTCACCGGGTCTATGTCAGAGAGATAGAGGAAGGACCAGTGTACAAGGATGATAGGATCTCAGTTCATGCTTTCAGGGTCAAGCACACATCCTTCGAACATGCATTTGGATATCGGATAAGGACCCCGGACAGGGTAATTGCTATCTCGGGAGATTGTGCCCCCACAAAGGACCTTGTTGATAATTACAGGGACCTGGACCTGCTTGTTCATGAAGTGTATTCGACCAGAGGTTTTGAGGGAAAGGATCCGGGATGGAAGAGATATCACTCGAATGCCCATACCTCTTCTCAGGAGCTTTCAGAGATATTGAATGAGGTTCGTCCGGAATTGACTGTTCTCTATCATCAACTCCTCTGGGGAGTCTCTCCGGAGGACCTTCTGGCCGAGATCAACGGATCATACGATGGGAAGGTTGTTTTCGGCAAGGACCTTGATGTTTATTAAGACCAATTCTCCTACTGTGGAAAGAACATGATGATATCCTTACTTTTCACACGTATGGTTATTGTTCCAACAACCGTATTTTTCACCCTTTCCACATACATGATGGAAGAGAGATCATCTTTTATAATCTCCAATTCGGCCGTATCATTCTCCTGGAAATATGCTATCCATTTTATTGTATGACCACATTGGAAACCAAATGTAGAGTTGTTTTTCAATTGGTAAAAAATCCCATAACCGAAAAAATTCGTATGGTCAATATCTTCGATCTCTACCATCACATAATCAGAGGTAAGGACAATAATTGTTGACCTGAAACCCCATCCCGCATTCATGGATCCTTTTGTAAAATTCCAAAATATTCCAAGGGTTTTATTCATAATAATATGGGTGATCCTGATCTCAGGGTTCCATATTCCATTGATCATATAGCCAGTATAATTGAATCTGAAATCCCCGTTGTCAAAGGTTTCATTGATCTCGAATGTAAAGGTCCCGGGATAGATATCAAAAGTGAATTCCTTGGAAGTTAATTTGGAAGAGATCACTATCGATTGTGTTGCATTTCCAGTCCTTCCGTTTTCATCTATCACTACCAATTCCGCTCTGTAACTCCCTGCCTCTTTAAATGTGAAGTAGAAATCAATGCTATCATTCGTAAAAATAACCTCATCTTCATCGTTGAAGATCTTCCATTGGTATGTTTCGATTGAACCATCAACGAAGGAACCTTCACATCTGAAAATCAGCTTATCTCCTTCTTTTGGATATGTTTCCGAGATGAATATTACTGGAGCAGGACCCAATTCATCTTGGGTTTCATTAAAAAGACAACCCAGGGAGGTTGAGATCAAAATAATGATAAATAGAACCTTTATCGACTTCAGATTACCATACTCCTTTCAAGTTCTTGATAATTATTATTGTTTTATCATATTATTCAATCTTTCTATGACAGATTTTGAATCGATCAAGATATTGATCAGGTCCAAGTGGGGGTGTTCCCATCCCTAATATTCTAAACAAAAAATTTTTATATCACCGTGATATTATACAACTCACAGTTGTTAACTGTATGAAAGCAACATGTAAATGAGGTGATGAAAAATGACCGAAGACAACAGGTTGACGATAAGGGACCATGACCGAAGAGGTTTCTCTCCCTTCGGTCTCCGGAGCGATGTGGATGATCTTTTCGATATATTCAGAAGCGATATCGACAGGATGTTCTTTGACCCCTGGGCGAGGACCACACTGAGACCCATCCGGGTGAGAGCTCAACCAACCTACATGCCCATGAACATGGAGGATGTTGGTGAGAATTTAATGCTGACAGTGGAGATGCCTGGAGTACAGAAGGAGGATATCAGACTCTCGATCAATGAGGACATTCTTACCATCAGTGTGGACTCTGATGAGGAGAAGAAGGAAGAGAAAAAGAACTATCTTCTCAGGGAGAGATCCTCTTACAAATGTGAAAGGTCCGTAAGACTTCCCGCTGAGGTCCAGGGAGAAGAGGTCGAAGCGAAGATGGAAGAAGGTGTTCTTCATGTAACGCTTCCCAAAGTCCACCCGAAGAAGAAGGAGACACACGAGATCAAGATCTCCTGAATCTGATATTGAATCCCCCGGGGGCCGGTATCCCACACCAAACCCCACTCTCTATTCCCCAAATTCCGGCCCCCTTTTAATTTACGTGAATTTTTAATCAAATCTTCAATTACAATAAAGGTAAAGGATATTATCCTCTCCACCAATATTGATATACCGCACAGGAGCGGAACGGGGAAGAAGGATGTTGAAGATCTTTTCGATCCAGCTGATCTCGCTTGTGATCATGCTGACATTCATCTTCGCCTCCGGCAAGGACCTTTCGGACCTTCCAGGCGATGATGAGGACATTATTGGATACTGGACATTTGACGAAGGAGAAGGCGAGAACAGCACTAACCTGGCAGGAGGGAGGATAATGGTCCTCGGGACTTCTTCATCGGATGAGGAAGAGGACCCTGAATGGACCGAAGGCATCGAGGGTGAAGCTCTCCATTTCGATGGGGATGATGATGTGGCAATGGTAAGGAATTTCGACCTTCCCTCCTCCGAGATGACCATCTCTTTCTGGATCAATACTTCCTGGACAATTGAAGGGAGGGTCCCAATTTCATATGCGAACATCTACGAGACAAACGAGTTCATGCTTGAAGATCCAGGGGACCTGAAGGTCCATATCAGAGGATTGACAAGGGATACGGATATCTCTTTCAATGACGGAAAATGGCACAATATCGTGTTGACATGGAGAGTGCTTGATGGGGACCTTAGAGTATACAAAGATGCCAAGGAGGAATTCTCCGGAATTCTTGCGGTAGAGAATCCGATCAGGGGGGGAGGTACCTTTGTAATTGGCAATGATCAAGACGAGGTCGGAGGAGGCTTCGATGCTGACCAGGCCTTCAACGGAACCATTGATGAGCTTCTGATAATGGACACTGTCATGGAAGATGATGACATCCAGGACCTATTCGAGTGGGTACTTCCACCTCCTGAGGTGACCGAGGCCACTCCAGACGGAGGAAGACATCCTCGGTCCATCATGATAAATGTCACATTCAACTCTGATATGGACCGAGCTTCTGTCGAAGAAGCGTTCTCGATCCTACCCGAGATCAACGGGACCTTCAGGTGGATGGAGAGGAGTTTCTCCTTCATCCCGGATGAGGAAATGGGGTCCGATACAGAATACAAGGTGAAGATCTCAAAGGAAGCAAAGGACATCTGGGGAAGGGAGATAAAAGATGATATCCAGATCAAGTTCAAGACAGAGAAGATAGAGGAACCCACACCTGTAGACGATGACGATACCACAACCGATGATGATACCACTGATGATGAAGGTAATAATGAAAAGGATAAGGAAAAGGACAATACAAGAACAGTCTTGATAATATTGATCCTTCTTGCAGCAGGTATGATTGCGATCATACTGGCCCTTGCAGTAATAGCGAAATTGAACCATGGAGAGGACTAATTGATCGCTGATAACTGATTTCAAAAAAAAAGTAAGAAGATCAGTCTTCGAAATGGTTCAGCATCCTGTCGTGGACCTCTCTCTTTTCCGGGTCCAGTAGTATTGTCTTTGCAGTATTGATCTCCCTTATCTTCTCATCGAATTCCACATCTGTATTTCCATGGGCATTCTTATCCGGATGATAGATCCCTGCAAGGTTTCTATAAGCTTTCTTGATCTCCAAAGCATTGGCATTCCTTGGAACATCGAGGATCTGATAACAGTTGATCTCCTTGGGAGACCTTCTTATTCCAAATCCGGACATGATCTCTTTCATAGCTGACATGTCCTGGTATTCTAGACCCCTCTTCTTTCTTCTTAGAACAAAGAATACGATTGAACCTGAGATAATGATCAATATAAGAAGAATCATAAGAAAGATGAGGATACCGGAGATATCCTTTCCATCTCCTTCCTTCTTCAAGAGTATTACATTCCCCAGATCGGCATCCTTTCCGGGAACCAGAGAAATGGTTGTATTGAACTCCACGAATCCCTTTGCATTGATCAGTATTGTCCAGTTACCCTCAGGTCCGGTGAAGGAGAACCTGCCTTCCTCATCTGACCGGTATTCTGTTCCCTCTAAGGTAATAGCAGCATCAACAACAGGACGGCCTCCAGCATCCATGATCCTGCCGCTTACTGATCCAGGACCTACGGTTGTGAACTCATAGGATCCATTCTCCAGGGGATTCCCTGCGAGGTCCACTGCTGAAACATCGATGGAATATATTTTCCCGATCTCCCAGGCAGGAACCGGAGTGATGTATGCTTTGTTCCCGCTAATAATTGTCTGGAAAGCGATGCCGTTTATCACTACCGATACCTTGAAAACATTCTCGGAGAAAACGATCTCCATATCACTGTCAAGGGGAACCTTATCTCCGGATGGGACCTTGTAATCGATCCTGGGCGAAATTGTATCGATGAAAATAGTGACATCCTTGGAAGCGGAGTTCCCCGCTTTATCCTCAAGGTAGAATGTGACCACATGGGATCCATCTTTAAGGTCCTTATACTCCATAGGACCTTCCAATTGGACTACGGACCTTCCCCGATCAATGGATATTTCTACTGTTCTGATCGGACTTCCGGTCCCATCCGAGACCCAATCCAGGATGATACTGTCTTTATCTAAAATTGACTCCGTTTCCGGAGTGATGGTGATCTCAGGAGGGGTCTGATCCAGAATGACCTTCAAACTCGCCAAACCATAGTTCCCTGCAAGGTCCTTGAAGGAGATGAGAACTAAATATTCCCCTTCATCCAGGATAATTATCTCGTAGTCGCTCCTATCGGTTTGAATGGGATCCCTATCCTCCATGAAAATGGTGAATCCGTCATCAAGTCCCGAGAGGTTATCGTAAGCGTTCCAAGATATGGGGAAGGACCCAAGGTTGGAATATAATGGACCGGAATGATCAAAAAGAAGGTATGGAGAGGTCCGGTCTACTGTAAAATTGACAGAAACCTGGGTTGATAATGAGATGGAGTTCTCTGACCAGATATTTACGATGTGATCCCCCTCTGAAAGGCCCTCCAGATCATAGGAACCATAACCTACCGGGATCTCGATGGGTTCCCCTCCATCCACGGATATCTCCATGAGAGAAACTCCCGTTTCAACATCGATGCATGACCACTGGAGCTCAATGATCTCATCATTGAGGAAGGACCCTTCAACGGGAGTGTGAATGAATATTTCGGGCCCTGTACCATCTGGAACCGTCGATGCTGGAGCGGAGAGTAGACCTTCTCCCATATCATTGTAAGCAGATACCATATAAGAGTAGACTTCTCCATTTGAAAGGGATCGAATGGTCATCATGTTCGTATCTGATATGTCGAACCTCAATTGGAACGGACCTTTCCCCTCTTTCTGATATATCTTATATCCATCGAGGTCCCCTCCATACCTTTTCTGAGGTTCGGTCCATTCGAGAACAACCGAGGAGGACCCTGGGGTGATAGAGATTATTTCGGGTGCATCGAAGGTTGGCATGGGGGTCCTGACCAGCGGATAAGGATCCGATTCCCCTACTCCATGGAATAGATATTCCTCATCCACTATACCATCGAAATCCGTCATCGGGAGATGTGTGTTCGGAGTAGTGATTTCCTTTTCCTTCAAGAAATAATTATTATCCTCTGATTCTTCTTTTATCTGGGCTGTTTTTGTATCATACACACTCCCGGTTGCCTGGTTGTTCTCAAGAATGCAGTTTGAATGGATATTAATTCTTTCGATCCTTCTTCGATTCAATTGCATATTCTTTCAATCTTATAATAATATTATTTGAAATTACACCTTCTTGAGACTACTACCAGGAATTTACCCTCATTCGCAATTCGATATCCATTATTATCCAACCACAATATCATTGGAAAATCTGATTTCCAGACCTATTGTGCAATTTCGATATTCGAATCTATAATTGAGATTTCGATCTGCCGAATAAGAGTCCAATCCGGAATTTTCAGAACTCAAATTCTGATTTTTGATCTCAATATCCGAGGAATCGTAAATATATATTGAATCGTAATCCTCTGAAAATAGGAATCTCATTTCCCATAATATTAACTTCTTCCAGATACCTCAATATACAAACCTTGAGAGAAGTAATTATTCCTAATTGTGACTATTTGTAGATTTTCAAATGTTGGTCTATGTTCTAAGTAATGGTTATTTCCAGAATGGAGATATTATTTGAATCCTCGATTTTCACATATCTTTCAAAGGTGTTTCCTGTCAATATTACGTCCTCGGATCTTCTGAACAATCGAATCAGAACTAACAGACTATATTTTTGATTCTTTAACAGTTACATTGTTGCATTCAACAATTAGGAATGAGGGAATATTAGAATTATTTGTATAGAAACTGCAATTCTCAATTCTTACATTTCCAGATCGAACCAATAAAAAATCAGTGCTGTTATGGAAATCCCAATCCTTTAATTGTTAAGATTGGAGCAATTCACGAAGAAATATTGATTCCCATCAGGAATGTCGAAATGATGAAGTCTTGTCCGGTAAAATAGTAAACCGATTTCCCGTTCAGTGTATTGTTTTGCGCAATTGTCTGGTCAATTAGTTCACGGTAATCATCTTTATTCATTATAACAAATATGAATCCAGAACCGATTAGAGTATTGTTAAAAAATAAGTTATTATTAGAGTTGTATCCAACGACTATGGTATGATAATCATTATAATCCGGGTCATAATCGCTCTGATCAAATGAATTTTCGAAAAACTCGTTATCATATGATCTTTGCATTTCAACAACTGTGCCATGACTGTTGTGAAATGAATGCCATTGAAAACTTGAATATCCGAAGATAGACTCATGAATAGAGTTCTTTCGGAATGTGTTTGTATTGTGCAGTTCCTTATCATTATATGATTTGAACCGGAAATACTGAGGACATCTCCTAATGTATTGTATGGAGAGGTTTGGATATCCCAATTCTGGAAAACTACATTAATGGAACCCTCAATAAAAAGACCAAAACTGGAACATTGACATAAAATCCATCAAATATGCAATTAATTATGCCGGCAAGCCAGATATAACACCCATTATAACTATTTAGCCCAGTTATGTTTAAGAGTTTAATATTACTGGATTGCCGGATATCAATATCCACACCGCGATTGTTTCTGAAAGATATATTTGAAATGGTGATATGTTCACCGTTGGAAAGATAAATTGCTCTGGAAAGAGTCATTAATGATGTTTGTATCTTCCTAATATCAATTTCTTTACTATCTACGAGATCCTTATAGCATTTTCACAATCATCGAATTCGTTTCCAGACAGTGTAATATTATCACAGACTCTGAAATCAATAGCATTCCCGGTTGAAGTGAAGGAACTGTTAACCACTGAAAGGAAGGAACCCGTATCGATCTCAATTGCATCATATATCGAAGGACTGAAAGTGCAATTGTCAACAGTTATTCTTGATACTGGTTTCGAATAACCACTACCAAAACCAATATCACAATCCGAGAAATTGATGTTGTTAAGATACAGGTAGTGGGCCTCCCTTATCATGACCCCATATTCGCTGTTATGAATAAAGCATGATTCAATTGATACATTCGATACATTCCATAAGAATATGGCAATATTGAATGAATGAGTTGAGGAGGTATTTGAAATATCACAGTTAATGAATTGAATGTAAGAACTTGTATTCCCCATGAAAATGGCCATACTCTCTCCCTCGGCATCTATCTCAAGGTCCTCAATTATGTATGGATCCTCCTCTGTCCCATTACCGGGCCAGCTCTCTTTGAACATGAGGTCCTCAAGATCGGTCTCATTGTTGATTACTATCGGATCATGGTCAGTGAGGTTCCCTGAAACAGAGGACCTCACCATGGGAAGGTCCTCTTCCATGTAGATACCGAGGTCCTTATCTTCATCGAACTGAGAAGGGATTCCCTCTCCCTGATCGAATAGGATCCAAAAGGGTCCTGCCAGAAGCAGGACCGTCAGTATTACCGCATCGGTCCTCATCTTTCCCGTCTGGTTATCCAGTTCCCCATATTTGACCCTAACGTTCATTGAAAAAGGAGTAAATGGAGGGATCGATCTGGGTTTGAGATAATATAGATTAAAAGAACAACCTTTTAAAAGACCAGGTATCTTGAATACGTAGGGATCGATTCTGGGGGGTTATGTTTGTTCACTCGAAAAAATGCTGCGACTGCCTGTTTATTGTTTATGATATTAACAATGGGATCCTTTCTCCCATTTTCTCTGAATACCGAAGCAGAGCCTGTTGTTGATGAGCAAGGGATCACCATTCCAGAGATCAAAGTGATGGACCATCAAATTGGTTCCTATCCGGGAACCATCCGTTACGTTGGTGGATCAGGACCTGGCAACTATACCACCATACAGCAGGGAGTGGATGCTGCATCTGATGGTGATATCGTCCTCCTGACCCCCAAGACATATTATGAAACGGTAATGATCACTTCTGAGATCTGGATAATGGGAAACGGTTCAGCCCTTTTCCCCCCACTTGAAATGAACCCGGTTGCCTTCACTTTAAATGCGGACAATGTTACAATAACCGACCTAATGATCAGGAGTTATTACGTTGCTATCCAGTCAACCTATTATGGGCATAATATCACTAACAATGTTTTTTCCGACAACCAAAGGGATTTGATTATTGATGTCAATATAAATGACATCCATACTTCCTGGTCATCGAGCGGCATCCAGATCCAGGATAACATCATATTGAGATCGTCAACGTCATCCAGCATGGAAGTAAATATAGGCCTTTTATCAGATAATGAGAATAGCACTAATATCAAGACAGGAGATGTGATCCTTTCCGGGAATGATTTCACTTCATCTTCATTATCTGGTGATCTCTTCTATTTCTCTCTATATGTTCTTTCCATGGGGGGAGGAACATTGGATGTTGGAGATTTCCAGGTAATTAATAACAACATGTCAGGCGGAGGGAGGGGCCTATATTTCTATTCAGATCTTGAGACGCTCACGAATGTGGATGGTTCGGTGGGTGATCTAATAATCTCCAACAACAACATCACTGATTTTGGAGATAGGGGATTGTATGTGGATTATTACGACATAGTCAATCTCCATGGATCATCAAGCATAAGAATGGGTGAGCTGATCATACATAGCAATCTTGTCAGTTCAATCAATTCTGATTCTGGAATTACCATACCCGGATATGCTCTTTGGACCCGCTTCTATGATGACTCAGCCTTCATTTCAGGGAATTTAACGATCAGTGATAACACGATCGATGTTCAAAATGAGGGCATCTTTGTCTATTTCCAGTTACCAGGGAGTGATATCCAGGACGATGCCAAGGTGGTCACCCAGAGCACAACGATCATCAATAACAGGATACTGAACTCCAGCACCGGCATCCATGTCGAATTGAACCAGGTGTCCGGATTATATGGGAATGCCACTTGTTCTATTGGAGAAATTACTATCACAAAGAATGTTGTCAATAGTACGGCGGTTCCGGTATTGATGACTTGTTATAATATGGGCAACGATATGCACGAGAACTCAAGTTTCGTCATGGGAAATATCACCATTTCAGGAAATGGCCTGAAGGCCGATATGTCCTACTCCTCGGCCTATGGAATCTTAATGAATATGAATCAGGCAGGATATCAACTCAGTGATAACTCAAGTGTATCGGTAGGCACCTTCAAGATCCTTAGGAACTACATACATGCATACCAGGGGATCCGATTTTCTCAGTTCCTGAAATTCGGATGTGAACTATACGGATGGTCATCGTTCACAATGAATGGGATCAATGTATCTGAAAATAATATCTGGTCGGAAAGTATCGGAATAGCTCTGAACACCTTATCAGGATTCGGTAGGAGTATCCACGGATCTTCAACTGTTCAGATCGGAGAGATCGGGATCAAGAAGAATGCGATCTGGTCTCACGGAGATGGTATATTCCTCAATCATCTGGAGGAATTCGGTTACCAGATGTCAGATAAATCATCAATGACAATGATGGATATAGTGATCTCTGAGAACCATATCTGGTCCTCAGGCGCGGGGATAAACATCTACCAGATCAATACCTGGGGGGTATTCATGTCAGAACGATCCTCCTTTGTATTTGGAACATTGGACATTCGGGAAAACTTCGTCTGGGCATCGGAAGAGGGGATCATTATCGAATATATTTCTAACATCGGAACTGAAATTGGAGGATTTGCAACTTTTATAATGGAAAACATAGAGATCTCAAATAACGAGATAATATCGGAATACAGCGGCATTTATATTGACAGCCTGACAACAGTGGGGAATTACCTTTCCGAAGATGCCTCATTTTTCATGGGATCAATAATGATTAAAGATAATGATATTGGATCGAATGAAACGGGCATATCCTTCTCACAAGTATATGATCTCGGTTGTTTCTTGATGGATAATGCCAGTTTCTTCATGGAAGATATCAGTGTAATGGGTAATTCGATCGAATCAAGATTTATCGGAATCTATTTCGGATATATAATCGAACTCGGGTCTTATCTTGAACAGAACTCCTCTTTCCAAGGAGGCTCGGTAATTCTTTCAAAGAACTCCATTTCATCTGATGACCAGGGTATCCATATTGACTTTCTGAACTCCTTTGGATCCTTCCTCATGGAAGGGGCCTCATTCAATATGGAAGATATTATGATCGATGGAAATGACATTATCTCAGAAACCGAAGGAATCCATATACGGAGGATTGGAAGTATGGGATCCCAATTATCCGGAGATTCCTCCTCCACGATGGGGGCGATATCGCTGAGCAATAATATCGTCAGGACAAATTCAACCGGGATCATCCTAAACGAGGTGTTCGAAATGGGCATCTGGATGGAGGATGCCTCTACGGTCAGATTTGACGGCATCCATATGGATAACAACTCGGTCAATTCCAAAGATGATGGAATGATCCTGGATAACATATGGTCCATTGGGGTTTTCAATTCGGGAAATTCTGAATTGTACTTTGGAAATATTACCATGGATGGAAATACCATCGATTCGGGAAATAGAGGAGTTGGATTGAACAGCTTACATACCTCTTTCAGTTATTTGACCGGTTCTGCCAATGCTGCAATAGGCACTATTTCTATTGAGAGAAATGACATTATTTCCGAAGGTGCTGGAGTGTTCCTGAAAAGTATAGAGGATACCGGTCACAAGTCGAGGGATTCCTCCAAGGGAATGTTCGAGGGAGTCCGTATAAGTGGCAATTCCATCAGGTCCAATGGTTCAGCAATAGAGTCCAATGCACACCATAAATTTGGTAATATGATTGATGGATCAACTATGATGAGTATGGGAATCTGGACCATTGATAGAAACGACATTCGTGCACATGATTACGGACTGGACATCGACCATGATATGATCGGAGAGGGGATGACATCCGGACAGGTGGTCTTTGATGATCTGGTCATCACCAATAACAGATTCGATTCTGGGAAAGGGATCAGAACAAATTACACGACCTCCACACTGACAAGTTATTCGAATGTCACTATAGGAGATATTAACGTCATAGGAAATACCTTCATAAAGACCTCGGACCAGGATATGGTCTTGGTGGATTATGAAACCGATGCAAGAGACAACTCAAGAGTTAAGATCGGATCGACAATCATCAAGAACAATGATAGGATATCATCAAACCTCTCAGGCATACACATCGGTTATTCTAATAATGAAGAGGGGAACGGGATCTCCAGAATGGGGCCTGTCAATATCATCTCCAATAACATAACTGATTGCGGTACCGGAATAGAATTGGAAGGAGTGGTAGCCGCTGAGATCTACATCAACAACTTCATCAATAATCTCCAGGACCTTGAACTTGGTTCCACATTGGCCTCTCTGATCTCCCCTCAACCGATCTGGTACAGGCATGGAATGAATAACTACTCCTCGGAACTGGGAAACTACTGGGATACGTATTTCGGACCCGATCTGAACGATGACGGAATAGGGGATAATCCATTCAATACCGGGTCCGGAACTGATACCAAACCTCTGGTCAAAGGTACATGGAATTACCTTCCTCCTTGGAATGATATCACCCCTCCTGATGTCAGGATAATTTCGCCGGGAAATGGATCATTCATCGGGAACCAGAACATCACATTGAATTGGGAAAGTATTGATGATCTATTGGGCATCGAGAAACACTTGGTCAAATCGGACAACGGACCATGGATAGATGTGGGGACATCCAATTCCCATGATTTCACTTATCTATCCGAGGGCCCCCATACCCTGACGGTTAGGGCCAGAGATATGGCAGGAAACGAAAAACAGGTCTCTGTTATGATCACGATCGACCTGGCCGCACCTGATATCGTAATAATATCTCCGGGGACTGGTTCTGCATTCAATGTCACATCTATCCAGGTGAGCTGGTCCGGTTCTGATCAATATTCAGGAATAGGAGGATATTCCATCGCAATAGGGAACGGGTCATTTTCGGATCTTGGCATGTCCACATCAACGGTCCTTACAGGACTTACAGAAGGGATGCACCATATCAGTGTGAAAACAATCGATAATGTAGGAAATCATATGACCGAAATGATAACCATATATATCGACCTGACAGCTCCTGAGATCGGGTTCATCCATCCTGAAATGGAGATGGTAGTCATAAGGGAGCGATTAAACGCTTCCTGGTTCGGAAGCGGGGGTTTGACTTCTATGGCTTCCTATCAGATATCCCTGGATGGAGAAAATTTTACAGATATGGGAGTAGCGAAATTCCACCTCTTCGAGGACCTGACACCTGGAGAGCATGAACTTCAACTGATAGGGTATGATATGGCCGGAAATCAAAATTCCACCTCTGTAGCCTTCAGTGTCGACCTCACTGCTCCGGGTATCGATATCACCTATCCGTGGGATGGATCCCACATCAATTCAACTTCCATTGAAGCGAATTGGAGAGCAAACGGGCTTATCCATCCGGTGGAAAGGGTCGAATACAGACTTGATGGCGGGACCTGGACCCCAGGTGTTGATGACCTCGCTATCCTGACGAACCTTTCGGAAGACGATCATACGTTGGACGTGAGAGCAATAGATAGGAAGGGAAACACAGCTGTTGCCACCTCTCATTTCACTGTTGACATTACATTGCCAACAATTGTCTCCATATCACACGAAGGATCCTCTGCCGTTGCAAAAGGTCCCATCGTGATCAGTTTCTCAGAAGAGATGGGGTCTGCAAATGCAACCCTCAACGGTGTGGAATTGGAGAAGGAACTTATCGGAAGGACTTTAGCACTGGAAGTAACCGTCATGTCCCCGGGAATGAGTTACACATTAATATTCTCTGCAAAAGACCTGGCCGGGAACGAGATCCGTGAGACCTTAACATTCACAACTGCACCCAAGGGGACCGTTTCCGGAAGGATCGTTGATGAGAATGGAGTTCCCATCCCTGGCGCAAAGGTAGTATTCGAGAGTGGAGAAGAGGTCACTGTGAACGATGACGGGACTTTCTCATTGGAGGTGGAAGGGGGTTCGAGGACTGCAAAGGTCTTTGATAAGGATGGTAACGAGATAGGTTCATTCGATGTCGAGGTTATCGGAGGAGATGATATCGATACAGGTGACATCGAGGTCGAACCAAAGGAAAAGGAAGAAGGATCAAGCTGGTGGATAGCCATAGTCATTGCAGTAGCTATTTTACTCATTCTGATGGCAGTGATCGCTTTCATTCTGATCTCGAAGGGAAAGGAGACGGAGGAGGAGGAATTCGAGGATGATGAATGGGAGGATGAGGACTATGATGAGGAAGGCTGGGATGACGATGAGTTCTGATCCTCCATCGCTTCGAAGACCTGGGCTAGTTAACAGAGATTGGGTTCACTGAAGATACTGACCTGGCTGAGGTTCATCAACAGGTACGTTGGAGACCTGGGTCATTGGTTGTGGAAGACCTTGGGGTTGCTGGCTCTGAGGTAATGGTTGTCGAATTTGACCACCAGCAATTCCTTGCCCAGTCTGCTGTTCCCGTCCCAGGGGTGGATACCAATTCTGCTGTAAGGTATGAGGAGGCATCTGCATTGAGGATGCTTCCTTCTTTTCTCTCCTTAATGTCATAAGCACAACGATCATAAGGATCAACAGAAGGACTGCGATCGAAATTGTTAATATCAGGAAAAGGTCCACGCGATTATCAGAGGTCGATCCCGCTTTTACAGAGAGAACCTCGGAATCAGGGGTCTTTCCTACAGATGTCACGCCAACGATCTTATAATTATATCTGACCCCTTCTTTCACATTTTCGTCAATATATGAACCCTTGCCTGCCGGGACTGTGGTAATGATCTGAGGGTCCCTTCCCTCGATCCATCTGGAGATCTCCACTGCAGTGAATGGACTTCCTCCATTGTCCTCAGGAAGTGTCCAGCTGATGTTAATGAATCCATTCCCCGATGAAATTACCAGTTCAAGCGGTGTACCGGGAGAAGACACTGGGATCTCTCTTGCCGGATCTGACATTGGACCCTCTCCAACAATATTTGTTGCGCTCACCGTCACTGTATATTCGACACCGTTCTCAAGTCCGTTGATCATATAACTGGTTGTGGATATATTCGATTCCAGAAGTTCCAGAGAACTACCATCTGGAGCAAGATAAATATTGTAGGTAACAAAACCCACTCCTCCAAGTTCCATGGGAGGTTTCCAATCGAACTTGATCTCACCGTCACTCGAGGTTGTAAGGAGGATCTCAGGCATTCCCGGGATCGACAGTGGTATGATTGTCCTGACCTCACTGAAATCACTCATTGAATATGAATTGAAGGCCCTCACTGCTACGTAGTAGGTCCTTCCATTGACAAGTCCCTTCTCATGGTGGATAAGTCCTGATGTCTCTCCTACATTCGAGAGGTCCGCTTGTGAGCTCCCAATGTAGACCATATAGGATAACAGGGGATCCCCTCCATCATCGCTCGGTTGGGACCAGGATATGGTCACCTCTCCATTACCACCCGTTATTAATATCTCCCTTGGAACGGATGGAGGACCAAGAGGAGTTGCAGTCACTATCTCCGAAATGGGGCCTTCCATGTATTCGTTGGACGCTGTAACATGGAATGAATAGGTCTGGCCGTTCACCAATCCTGACATCTTATATTCAGAATCATCGATCCCTGTTTCAAACAGAACACTTTCATCATCATCAGGACCACTCACATAGACATTGTAAGTGACAGAATCATCACCACCCAGGTCGGATGGTGCCCTCCATTTGAGATCTGCCTTCCCCTCTCCTGCCACGACCGATAGCTCTCTGGGTTCAGAGGGTATCCCAATGGGTCTTGAACCCACCTTCAATGACTGAGGGCCTTCTCCCTTATCATTTACTGCAGATACCATGAACAGGTAATGGACTCCATTGATGAGATCCGTCAGATTGAGGTTGGTCTGTTTGATACCGACGGCTTTTGTGGAGAATACGGACCCGCCGGTGCCGATGTAGATATTGTACTTCAGGTCCTCTTCTCCTCCGTTATCCAAGGGAGGATTCCAGTATAGGTGAACATACCCCGGACCTCTTTTGGTTGTCAGATTTTCCGGGGCATCCGGTTTTTTCAAAGGTTTCAAGGGAATTGGATTGGATAAAGGACCTTCTCCCATCCCATTGGTTGCCGACATTGCATAATAATAAACCTGCCCGTTGACAAGGCCTTCATCCGTAAAGGAGAAATCCTCAAATCCGTCCATAATGGAAACGAGTCCATCAAGGGTCTTTCCACGGTAGATATTGAAGGTAATATCGATATCACCCCCAAGATCTTCAGGGTCCTTCCAATCCAATGTGACACTGCTATCACCTGTTGAATAACTGGTGAACTCGGGAGCGGAGGGAGGTCTTGCCGGGATACCAACCACGATCTTCGACGGAGGTGATTCCCCCACCATGTTTTCCGCAGTCATATAATAGTAATATCTCTCTCCGTTGTCGAGGTCCTGGTGAAAGAATGTGGTTGTTGTTGCATTCACTTCACCCACCAATTCGAAGGTCCTGTTCAAGGGGGACATGTAGATATTGTATCCCGTGATCGATTCGTTGCCGTCGCTCAGAGGAGGTGACCATAATAATGTTAATTCCTGATCCCCTCTCTCTACTGAGAGTGAGAGTGGCTTGGATGGGGGGAACGAATATATCTTGATCCTGCAGATGAAGAGATCTCCATTGTTGAATGTGTCATCATATGCCTCTTCATGGACTGGAAGGTCAGAGGAATAAGTAAAACCACTTAGGTACAAACCCTCATTATCATCGAAACCCATCCAATTGGCTATATCATAATCGTTCCCACCGAAATATGATGAGAACTCGAGATCATCCTTCTCCTGATTGAAGATTGCAGCAAACGCATCGTAGTACCCCTCACTTGAGGAATCAATGGGATATTCGGAAAGAGGGAAATCTGTTGAACTTGTATAACCACAAACCATGACCTTCCCATCGGAGTCCAGGTCTACATAATTACCAATATCATCATTTGAACCACCCAGGAAGGTTCCATATTTCACGATCGAACCCTGTCTGTTGAATTCGATCATGAATGCATCTTGATAACCGCTCATCATCGATTGATATGCATCCTTTGTTACCGGAAAGTCGCTCATATATGTATACCCGGTGAGGAAGATCGAATCACTGGTAATTCTTACTGAAATGGGCTGAGTATCCTCGTGAATGAAGGTCGAAAAATCAAGGTCGCCATCACTATCAAATCCTGTTAGAGTTCCCGTCATCCATCTAGAATTCGTGGATTGTTTGAAAGCCCCACTCGTTGTTGGAAAATCCATGCCGGCAGATATACCGGAAATGACAATGTCATTCGAAGGGGTAAGAGAAATATCGGTTGGCTTCTCTTCAGACCACATATCATCATTCCCCCCCAGATAGGTTGCCCACTCCAGATCAGAGGCGTTCTGGTTCAATTTGATGATATAATAATCATAATACCCGGTAAGATTTGCATCGTATGCATTCTTAATGGGAAGGTCCCCTGATTTGACTGTGGATGTGACAAATGCAAATCCATCCCGATCAACTGCAATCCCGACTGCATAATCAGTATTGTTGCCTGCTATAAAGGTCGAATAAACAAGATTTTTACCATCACTTGATATCTTGGATACAAATACATCCGGGGCGAGTTGCTCCCAGCCCCATTCATCTTCCACATACTGGATCTTCGATGTCTCGTTGAAAACACCTGAGGTTATTGGGAAATTCTTGGAAACCGTTGTTCCAGTAATGTAAATATTTCCATCAAGGTCCAGATCAAGATCCATGCAGATCTCCTCCGAGCTTCCACCTATGTATGTTGAGAAATCCAAGGAACCCAGATCTCCCTTCATCCTTGTAATAAACGCCTCTGAACCTCCCAGAAAGGTCCTGTCAATTACTCCAGCTGTTTTCGGAAAATCCGAGGAATATGTACCTCCCACAAGGATCATATCCCCATTTGTCATTGTTGAACTCCCACTCATCTCCTCGTAATTATTTCCTCCCAGGTAGGTACAATACTGGACATAGGGGTCGATTATCAAAGGTTTGGTCTCATCATATCGACCAACATCGAATCTGATAATATCTCCTTTCAGATCGAATTTGGTCGGTATCATTTCGTTACCCTGCAGAGAGACCAGACCAGCATCCTCTACTATTCCAAACGGTGTTCTTAGTAGAAGATCCCCATCTGAATTGATGTCAATATCTTCCAGTCCAAGGAACTTGAATGATATAAGATTGGGATTCGCCCCGGGTTCAATAATAATATCATATTTCAACATCCCATCATTGATGGAAAATACGATATCAATACCATCCCAGAGGTCCTCGTAAACGATCCTTTTGTAACAATGGACCCCGCTTACCCATCTCTCTTTCTCTCCGATCATATAATTGTAATAAGTTGACTCTGGATCCTCTGCCGAAGGATCCACTCTTCTAGCTCCAACGAATTCCATTTCATAAGAGAACATACCCTCATCCGGATCGAGGAGGGCGAAGACAACTGATGTATCAGTGAAGCCTGCCCTGAAAGGTCCTATCGTATAGAATTGGATATCATCTCTGGATAGCTGACCTTCATTGGTAACAAAATGGTCTCTCTCCATGGATGTGTTCTCAATTGACATTTCCATTTCCCTTTCGATATTAACAGCTGCTTCCGGACTGGAGATCACAGATAGCGGAAGGGCTGAGATCAACAGTATTATCATAGCAGCGAGGGGGATGCTTCTCATCCTTTCACTCTCCCAAGTATGGGATGATACGAACCCAGTTAGATTAAAACTTTGTTGTACAATAGTGTAACATCATATAACTGAATACTATCTTTTAAATTAATTTTTGCAATTTAAATATTCATAAAATAAAGAAGACAACAACCCCCCTTGAATCTTGAGGGGGGCTGTCCATAAATGTTTCCTAACTGCGATAGGATCTCTTTCTGACAAGTATAATCCCGGCTATCAACACAGATGACAGAAGGAGGAATAGTTCGAAACCAGGTGTTGGTTCATCCTCAATCACATCATCGACATTTGCAGGAACCTCTCCGAAATATGCAGTATAGACCGGATCGTGGACGATCCTGTAACCATCCCAGTTGGGGAAGAAAACCCCATACCAGAATGCTTGTGATCCGAATCCCTTAGGACCAATGGCTTTTGTGCTATCCTTCACGAGCAGTCCCGGTGTAGCCCAGTTCGATCTGATCTGAGCGGATAGGCCATAAGCCATTGACGAAAAGACCTTGGCCGAGAAACCCAGCTGCCAAGCTACCAGTATGAGATCGTTCAACTTGGCCTTCATTATCATGTTCTTGGCCTGGAGGTCCTGGGATATCTTAGTATTTTCCACTTCATCTATAAGATCATAATCCCCTCTCAATCCAAGAGAGAAGGCCCTTGTATCATCGGCAGTGAGATTGATCTCACCATCGATGACCTGATCCCGGTTGGTACTCAGTTCGGAACCATTCTTGTCAAGTATCCTGTAGTTCGAGGTGAACACATTGGTGAAATGGACCGCTCCAAAACCGAAATTATCCGGTATTGTTCCCTGAATGTCATTTGCGGGTATGGGGATCCCAAGTATCACTGCAAAGAGAGTTGTTATCTGTCCAACAGTATAGTATGTCTCTGATGTTAGTTCACCGGTATCTCTGTCGATATTGATATCATAGGTAATTGTAAGTTCGGTGAACTGAAGGACCCATCCTGTAGCCAGATAGGCTGTCGCAAGAGGGTTCTCTGTCGCAATCGCATACATATTGCGGTAGGTGATCCCAAATCTGAAATGGTCATCTGATATCTTCTCCACCTGATGGTTGGTCACGGTTGGAGGATATGTTCCGTTGATAACATTACCTGCTCCAAAGGGTATCACATAGAAGAACTTCTCACCGGTGCTTGGAACAGTATTATTATCTGAATCCTCCCAGACACACAGAAATGCCAGTAAAGCCCCGATGAATACTTCCTTTCCAGCGGTTGTATAATAGTGCATACCGAACATCTGGTAGGGAAGAACACCTCTGTTACCTTCTTCATCTTCCACCTGGTTCATGGTTATAAGGAACGCTTCGATATCTCCCATGTTCAAGAATGACACACCGAACTCAGCCGTTTTGTTGTCGGCGGTTTTATTTTCAATGGTGGTATACCATGATTCTTCTTCGAATGTATGACCGAATATCTCCTCCTCATCTCCAGCTTCCCAACCTTCAACATTGGAAAATTGCATTGATACCATTAAGATTCCCACAAGAAACGAGGTTAATACTCCAGTTGTAATTTTCAAAATCTTACCCCCTGTCACTGTGTTTGGCCAGAGAGGTATATAACTGTTTTCTCCTTGTTATGTTATTTATATATTATGAACTGAGGTTACAGGGGGGAAAACCTTTAATAACTATTCAAATAAATATTAATTCATCAAGGTCCAGGGATGTCTGTCCCCCCCGAAATGAAAGGTATCTACTTCTCCTTTCCTCCGTATATTGGCATCCCTGGTCCCATAGTCGGGTGGTTCTCCGGCGTCCTCCTCTTATTAAGAAAACTATCTAAATCAGAATAAGAATCACCATTTGGGATCGATATGACCGATGAATACAGAAAGGTATACGACGGAGAATTTGGAAGTTATATTGACCATCCACAAGGGGAGAACGACAAGCTCCTTGCAGGTCTGAGCTATATCCTGGGATGGATCGTTTCCGTTATCGCACTTGTTGCCATCAAACCGTTATCCCCTTACCTTAGATTCCATGCGATCCAGGCACTGGGCATTCAAATAATAATAATGATACTATCAGTCCTTCTCTCTATCGGGGCCATGTTCATAGTGGGATTATGTCTTTTACCCTTCGTTATGGGTCTTGCAATCTACACCCTGGTGATTGGAATAATCGTTCTAACAGGGGGAGACCATAGAGTTCCATGGCTTGGAGACTATGTGGAAGAGAACTTCGTCTGATTCAGGTGAAGTTCTTCGTGGATCGCCAATAACAGGCTTTGATCAATCCTGCCGCCAGGTCGTAAGGAACACACCACCGATGAACACAATCACGGCAAGGATCCCGATTATGAATGCATTGTAAAGGGCCGCTCCGTAATCGTTGAAGATCATAGCATCCCTAAGGCCTTCGTTCACATAATAGAGAGGAAGACCCTTGGCAATAACCTGAAGGAAAGGTGGCATTCCCTCCACATTGAAGAAAGTTCCTGAGAGGAACATCATCGGGAATGTGATCACATTACCCAATGCTGAAGCGGATTGTGCTTCCTTAATGAACCTTACAAGCAACATTGCAAGTCCGGTGAAGAAGAATGCTTCAAGGACAAGAATGAGAATGGCAATTGGATTCATGAAGAATGTGGCTTTGAACACAATGAATCCGACAATAAGTATGACAGCAGCTGAAAGTGCAGCAGAGAAGAGCTGAAAGAGCATGGTGGACAGGATCCATTCACCCCTTGTTATCGGGGTTGTGGAAAGCTTCCTGAATATCCCCTTCTGCCTGTTCTCGCTGTCACCGAAAATCGTACCGAATACTGCTCCCGTCATTACCGTCAGTCCAAGAACACCGGGAATGAAGAAATCGATATAGGTGAAGTCATCAGAGAATATGGATTCTGCTGAAAGGACCAAAGTATCCTGGACTCCTCCGATCTCCTTGTTCATTTCCTGGAGTATTCCGTTTAAAATGGACATCTTGACCTGGGTGGAGCTCTGGGATTCATCGTAATAGACAGTGATGTTACCAGTTGAGTTCATGTTCCCCGCAAACCTCTCCTCCATGGTCTTCCCGTAACCTTCGGGGATGACAATGATGAAATTGGCATCGTTGTCCTCGATGTATGATTTGGGATCCCGGTCCTTACCTAATGTATCAACTTCGAAGCTCGGAACATCTCTAAGCATCGATGTAAGGTTCCCTGATAGCTGGCTTCCATCCATATCCTGTATCAGAATGGGGTATTCAGTATCTCCTGAATCAGAGAAAATAAAACCGAAAAGAAGCATGAGCATGACCGGAAAGAGGAATGTGAAGAATAATCCCCCTTTATCCCGGATGAATCCTTTCAGGTTCACATCGAAGACAGACCATATCCTTATGGGATTCATTTCTGATCCTCCTGCTTCAAACTTTCTCCGGTTAGGATAAGGAAGACCTCTTCAAGATTCGAGCGCCTGACATTGATTCCCCTGAAATTTATTCCCGCTCCTTTTAGAAGTTCCAGGATCCCCAACAGCTCATCCTTGCTGGCGATAGTGGTGGATACCTGGCAGTTTCCGTTCTTCTCACATTTCCTGTCTGATACCTTCAGGAACGTGGCGAGCTTATCATCCGCTCCGGTGAAGGTCAGGACCAATCCCTTGCCATACTTGTCGATGAGTTCATCGACTGTACCTTCGGCAATAATCTTTCCTCTGTTGATGACAGCAATATGGTCTGCAAGTTCCTGAGCCTCCTCCATGTAATGTGTGGTAAGGAATATCGTCTTGCCTTCCTCTTTGAGACCTTTGATGACCTTCCAGACCTCCTGCCTGGATTTAGGGTCTAGCCCAGTGGTCGGTTCGTCGAGGAATATTATTTCAGGATCATTGACGAGTGAGACAGCTATCCCAACCCTCTGCTTCAGACCTCCTGAAAGATTCTGATAGAGCTTCTTCTTATGCTCTTCGATATTCAGGAGCTTTATCAGGTCATCGACCTTCCTGCCGCCCTTGTAGAGTCTCGAAAAGAAAGTAATGGTCTCTTTGACAGTGACCTTATCAAAGGAGGAGAATTCCTGAGGAAGGACCCCTATCCGTGGTTTTATCTTTATAGTATCCTTCAGGGAATCCATGCCAAGTAACTGAATCTTCCCATAGGACGGTTTCCTTATCCCTTCTATCATTTCAACAGTCGTTGTCTTTCCAGCACCGTTTGGACCAAGGAATGCGAATACTTCTCCTCTACTTATCTTAAGATCGATACCGTCAACTGCATTGACCTTGTCGTAGGTCTTAACGAGGCCCTTGACCTCTATGATTATATCACCGTTTGATCCCATGATATTCTCTTCTTGTGAGTTTGAAGTCACATATATTCTTTTTCCAGATTAATGACAGCTCAATGTCCAAAAGGCACTGGACATTGTAAGAAATACACATGTGCATTCACAAACCTGAGAATAGAGCCAGGTCATTGATACACATGATCAAGTAGTTTATAAATTAGGTCAGATAGATCATATTACGCTTTGGAAGTGTCCGTCATGCATAGGCCCATGGTAATCAGATATTCCGATGAGGAAGACACCCCTATGATCGATGAGGAGTTCCTTAAGGTCACAGGTGTTGTTACTTACTTCACCAGACCAAAGGGGAAAGGGCCCAGGCGTAAAAAGGCCAAGAAAGTGGTGAAAGATGATGTGGACATCTACTACGTCTGAAACCTTCGCCAGGGACCATTTGCTCCAATGAGTTAGCTTATGCTACGGTTTCTTTTTATTAGATTTTCTGAAAAGGTGTAAAGACCAAGAGAAAAGGAAATTCAGTATTTTCCTCCCCCATGGTATATTATAAAATATTAATAACAGTTACTTTACTAAAAATCTAAAAACAATCAGATCAGAATATCATAAATTCGAAAGCATCCTCTCAAATTCAATATCGAGGTCTTCTTCTATCTCCTCCAGGACCTCTTTTGCCTTCTTCTTCTCCTGCCTCTTTTCCCTCTCGATCCTCTCGACCTCTGGGTCCAGGACCTCCAGGGATGAGATCCTTCTTAGGTCCTCCTCGATGGACCTTCTCTCCTCGAGTCTTTCTATATTGGCCTTTTGCATCATAGACCTGATATTGGATTGCAGGAGCTCCTTTCTTGCACTTCTAGGAATAGGATTCTGAGCCCTTGAGGAGGTTGAGGGTGTCATAGCAACTCTTAGAGATTGGTCTGGATGTATATAAGGGGTTCTCTTTTCCGCAATATTTATTTCAACTTTTCAATGTATAATCATGTGTATATCTCCAAATATATGGTCATATTTTTCCGATCGGAAGGAAATGGTCATTTGAAAAAATGGAAATATCAGCAGAGGGATATACATATGGTCCGATGGTCAAAGATGATGATATTGTTCTGAACACCTATGTCAGGTCCCGCCTTGGTATTGGTCTCCCCCCAAAAGCACCACCCCTCTCATCTTCAAAGACGTTGACAGATGATACGGATAGAATTTCTTCAGAGAAGAGTTCATTGTTCAGACTTGAAAGGGAGAGTAGAGATGAGATCTACATGGAAGCAGTTCTCAAAGAGGTGGGAGAGGACCTGGACCAGATGATAGACTGCATAGAGGAATATAAGATGCTCATCTCCAAGGTCAAGAAGAGTGAAAGCTGAATCTATCCACTATAATATTCATCCTGGCAGGTCATTTTTCCATTGCTTCATAATGGCGATTTTCCTTGTTTCTTGATCTGTTGACTATAGGAACTTTTTTATATCCCTTGATCTGAAGGGTGATTTTCATGGATACCTTAAAATAACCTTGTCAACTTATTTCAATATGGGATTATAATGCCTGATGAGATGGATGAACTCCTACAACAACTGGATTATCTGGAAGGGAGAGTAAATGTACCTTCCAAGGATCCCTACAAGGAGGAGTTGAAGGATTCTCTTTCCAAAGAAGGGGGAGAGAGGGACCTAGACTCCATTGTAAAGGAATTCAATAAGGATCTTGAGGGAATGCTTGATTCCATCGGATCCTACAGAGAGACCCTCTTAAAGGTAAGAAGCAGTATCTGATCCTCCCCCGGGATCCTGATCCCATAAAAAGGTGGTCGAAATGGCAGATGATATTGAATCATTGATGCGAGAGGTAGATATCTACGAAGGAAAGATATTCAAAAGAAGAACCACCGACCTCGAAAGGTTCGAAAGTCTTATCGGTGAAGATGAGGTCCTAAATACCATAGGCGACCTGGATACACTTGAAGAGATCGCCAAGGACATTGATTCAAACCTTGAAGGTCTGCTTGATTCTGTTGAGCAGTATGCAAGATTGAAGATCAAAAAAATGGAAGGACCATCCACACCCCTTGAACCTGGTAGGAAAAGGATAATAAAAAGAAGAGCACAGACCACGAATTGATCGTAACATGAATAACCCTCGCCAGTATGAAAGGGATAGTTTTAGACTCTGCATTTGGTAGAAAGCAACTATTTTAAATGGTTCTTTTTAGTTTATTTTATACTAAATAGTGAATATAGATAGTCTTGGACCAGGATTTCTTTTCCCACCGAACAATAACCAAGGAATGATTTTATATAACACTTGTTAGTTAACTGTTGTTATATTACTTGTGTTATGGAACGTGGAACGTCATGCCGCCAAGAAAACAATTCTCAAGGGAACGGGTATTGCATGTAACCTTTGATTTACTGAGATCGGAAGGAATGGAAGGGATCACTGCAAGGAACATTGCAGAAAAGATGGGGTCATCCGTGGGGCCAATTTATTCCGAATTCGAAAATATAGAAGAGTTGCAGCTTGCTGCCCTGCAAAAAGCTCGTGTTTTGATGGAAGATTACAGCAGAAGAAAATGGTCTGATATCCCGTTCTTGAACATGGGCGTTGGATTTGTCTGTTTTGCCAGGGATGAATCGGTACTGTTCGATATTTGCTGTAAGAGTGGTTCGGTAGAGAATGGAGTTCCCAATGATGACAATGAGACACTGGAAAGAATGAGGGAAGATGATTCATTAAAAGGATTCTCTGATGAGGAATTGAGGTCCATTTTCAATAAAATGTCGATTTTTGCTTATGGCATGGCGGCACTCGTTAGCCAGGGGAACATGGCAGATGATTCCACAGAGAACATAAAGAAGATCTTATTGGAAGCAGGAGGAGACATCATCTTCATGACCAAGGTAAGGTCCATGTTAAATGATCCAGATTTTACCAAGGATAGATTGAATGAACTCTGGGGGCATCTTGATGTCAAATGATGGAAAGGGAAAGGATCTTAGCGATGGATTCTGGAAGAAAACAGGGGCCATTTTCGAGAAAAGAAGCCCTCTGATCGTGATAGTGACACTTGTTATCAGCCTGGCTCTTCTGATTCCACTCGGTTTAATGGCACCAAATGATAGGGTTACCGGGAATCCAAAAGATGAGGTCTTCGATCTATATGAAAAGATAGAGGACAAAATGCCGGAAGCATACAAGTACACAGGGTTCATAGTCGAAGCAAAGGATGGAGACATACTCACACAGAAGGAGCTTTACGAACTCTTTCAGAACGAGGAAAGGCTCCGGAATTCGGATATCGGCCAGAAATATCTGATCAACAGCTACGATGTCGAGATCGGAACATGGATACCAGGTATCTATTCAATTGCTGATGAGGTAAACAGGATATTGATAGAGAACATGGACTCTAATCTTGAGAATGCCACCGATGAAATGGTGAAATTCGCCATTCACATGATTATCTCATCAACGGAAGGGAGCGAATTCATAAACACTATGTCGGAAAAGGCTACAAGCACACCCGGCAATTTTCTAGGGACTGAAATTGATATTTGGACCTCGGAAGCCCTCCTTCTTGAGACCTTTTCAGATAATCTCAAGATACTTGAGGAATACTCTTCGACCCTAGATGGGAGCAATGATGATACTGTTGTAAAGGAGTATTATGATAGGGAGCTTCAAAAGATCCTTCGGGGTGATCAGGAATCCTACAGTCTTTGGGGAATTGCTATAGATGTATCCCTTGAAGCTGAGGAGGAGGGGATGACCTCATTCGGTTTGATCTTCGCTGCCGTCGTAATGATAGTTGTCTTGATAACGGTGCTATTCAGATCGGTTAGGGTATCACTTTTTACCACAATAGGGCTCATCCTAATGCTTTGGTGGTGGAAAGCGTTCTCAAACCTTGTGGGGATCAAAGCTTCACTTACCGTTGATATTCTCGTTCCCGTTTCAATGATGGTCCTGGGAGTGGATTATCTTATCCACGCAATGCATAGATATAATGAGGAGAGAGAGGGGGCAAAGGAACCCCGAAAAGCACTTGGTTTAAGTATTGCAGGAGTGGGGAGTGCCCTTTTCCTAGCAATGGTGACAACCGTGGTGGCTTTCTCATCAAATATGATCTCCGAGATAGATGAGATAAGGGGTTTCGGGATGTCAGCGTCAATATCCATAGTCTCCGCTTTCTGGATAATGGGATTCTTCATTCCTGCTGTCACCATGCTTGTAGACCAGAGGAGGTTCATCAAAGGAAAGAAGATAGGTGGAAGGACCAAAGATGGGAAAGGTTCCATGATCCTTGGAGGCGTGGTCTTAAGGGTTGCAAAAGCAAGATACATGGTCATTCCAGTGGTTCTTTTGATATCCATAGGAGCAGGTTTCCTCGCAACTCAGCTTGAAGCAAAATTGGATGTGAAGGAATATTTCGACCCATCTTCTGATTTCGTAGTATCTCTGGACAAATTATCCGACCATGTCCAGGAACGAGGTGGAGAACAGGTCCTATTCTACATCGAAGGTGATATTGAAGACCCCGAGGTGATGGGATCGATCGTTCAACTGGAAAAGGAGTTCGATGACAATGAAAACATTGCCAGGGATCCCATTACCGGAGAGGTCCAGATCTACATGCATATTCTCAGACCATTCGATTATATGTTCAACAATCCATATACATTGAATGCGACAATCCAAGGATCGGGAGTCGAGATCACAGATATCAATAATGATTCCATCCCTGATACAAGGGAGCAATTGAGAGGGGCCCTTCAGTACATGTATGAAAATGGTCTCCCTTACAATCAAAGCCTCATGATATACGAAAAGGAGCAAATAGGGCAATTCCTATGGATCTCTGATGATGGAAGCAATTATGCAACCATTGTAATGACAGGCATTCAGGATACGAGAGAGATCGATTCCGTAAGAGAGGGAGAGAAATGAGCTTAAGGAAGATATTAAGGTCTTAAAAGACACAGATGGTATAGACAGTTATGGAATGACTGGCCCACCCCTACAAAGAGAGAGGCAATTGACCGCGATCACAGATTCTCTGACCTTGTCCATAGGTGTAGCAATAATCATGTGTTTCATAGTTCTTGTAGTGACTTTTCAGATCTGTCAAATATGCGATCGTAACGGTAATTCCTGAGGTCCTTGTTGTTGCATGGCTCTACGCTCTGATGTTCATTCTGGGATATCATCTGAACGCTGTTACAGCTACAATCGCAGCTATATCGATTGGAGTAGGCATTGATTATTCGGTCCATGTCACCGCCAGGTTCAGAGAAGAGTATGGAAATAAAAGAAACAAAGAGGGAGCGTTGGAAAAAGCTGCCTCTCATTCAGGAGTGGCTCTCTTTGGATCCGCTGCATC
Source organism: uncultured Thermoplasmatales archaeon (assembly GCA_963807965.1). GTDB lineage: Archaea > Thermoplasmatota > Penumbrarchaeia > Penumbrarchaeales > Penumbrarchaeaceae > Penumbrarchaeum. Next base: position 191,072 of record CAWEDU010000017.1, on the reverse strand, counting down.
CACCATGGTGGGATTCGCAATAATCGCCTTTGCTCCGATGCCCATGTTCTCCTCATTTGGCATACTAACTGCGCTGATGATAATGATGGCTTTGATCGCTTCGCTTCTAGTCCTTCCCTCACTATTGCTCCTCGTGACAAAAAATGAGAAAAGAGCATTATAACTCTTATAGGACTACTACTCCTCGAATCCAGGTGGAGGAGCTAGAACACGAGGTCCATTGGTACCTGGTGGATCGAGGATCCTTGGACCGCCTGAATCATGTACTGGCATGTATTGGAGGATTTCCTCATCCTCGATTATACCCAATAGGTCACTTTGATCCTCCTCTTCAATGGGGATCTCATTAAACCGATCTCCAATGTACAGATCAGCTCCTTTGTCCCTATCAACGGTATCAGTAGCCACTGACCCTGGATCATCCAACTGATCGATCTCCATCTCTCCTTTATCGATCCCCTTGCCCCTTGCAGCAGGCATTGGAATGGGAGCCCTTGGCTCCAACTTCTCGGAGGCGGGTTTTGTCTTTTTCTTAAATATGTTCACGAGGATTATCAGAAAAATAATGATTATGAAGAAAGAACCACAACAAACACCGATCATTTCCTGATCACCATTTGGGTCACTATCGGAACCAGATCCGCCTGAGGGAAAACTTCCATCAGTTTGATCTCCGGTAACATGAAGAATGAACTGTCTGGTATGGAAGTTTCCCTCTTTGTCATAAACTGTCACAGATACCGTCTGATGAATGGGGAAAATTGGAGTGAAATATATTCGGTCAGTGTTAGAGATCACAGGAGAGTCCTTCCATTCCACATAGGTAACACCAATGTTATCATTATATACGATGTTCAACTCGAAAGGCTCACCGACCAATCCGGACTGGTCCTCTATTATCTGGATATATGGTGGATCATTGTCAATGATATCTTTCTGTTCTATGCTCATATTGAAAACATTTCCCGAGGTATCTTCGACCGAGAACCAGTATTCCAGAATTCCGTCATAGTCGATTGGAAGATCCAAAGATACCTCATATCCTGAACCCGTATCATAGATCCACTTGATCTTTACAGGTGAGTTCTCACCGAATCGATAATAGAATGTGACATTCGATACATTCCAATTATCCCTGGCCTCGACTTCCATATTGAAAGGATCACCAGTTGTAGGTTCAACCGTTTCGGAAATGATCTCAATTGAAGGAGGAATTAAATCCCGGATCCCTAAAGTGGTCTCATTCGTGGCATTTCGATTCCCGGCCCTATCCATTACCTCCCAACTGTATGTAATATTCCTGGCTGAAGGATCAATGAAAAAAGAATAAGACCATTCAAAAACTGTTACCTCGAACACCGATGAATTGTCAAACCTGTAATAAAATCTTGCCAAGTCCATGGGGCCATTATCGGTCACATTGACATTGAAAGTGAGATTCTCTCCGGTCCCGGGAACTCCAGAAACCCAGTTGTCCAGGATGATTGGAGGGGTACTATCGATGACGGTCACGGTCCTGAAATCCGATGTTGTAAATGTGTTTCCATAGATGTCTTCGAGACGTATTGAATAATGGATAGGTCTGATATCCTTTCCAACTTCAATAGAACCGGTGAACCTTAGACCTTCTGTACTATCAAGAGTTACACTATTGGCCTCTTCGGTGCCTCTCCAGTACAATATCTCAACCTGCTTCAAACCGCTTTCATCCCACCCTTCGATATCGAATTCCAGGATATCGCCCTCCCTTACAGAAGAGGTTGTGTTGTCATAGAGTAGTAAAGGAAGATCATATTCAATCGTCGATACTGAGAAGAGACCGGTGCTGTTCCAGTTTCCGGCTGAATCGCAGGTCACTATCCTGAAACTGGCATTGGATATCGTATTGTTAAGACTGACATTTCTTGAGAAGTATTCTCCATAGGTATCACCTCCAACATGGACCATCGATCTGTTGAAAAGGATCGAATCATTACCATCACGAAATTCGAGGATCACCCGGTTCAATCCGTTTACCTCGTGAACAGCTACCGAGATAGTATAGTCCTTTCCGAAAACCATCTTCAGAGGGTAGCTCAGGACCTCCGCCCATGGACCCAAGTGATCTTTGGGTATTATCGGTCCTGAATACTGGGACCTGTTGATATCCGTTTCAGCTGCGACCCAGTATTTCCAGTCATACCTAACCATCTTGTGTGTGTGGGTCTGTTCAGGGTCCTTGATGAGGTCCGCTGTATGTGGATTTCCGTAATCATCCTCATAATAAACGTGATATCCCCTCCATTCGGTCCAATCGCCCCAATCAGATGGAGGATCCCATCTGAGAGTAATCCGGTGGGCTTCCTCAGTATATCGAAGATTTAGAGGGGGGGAGGGAGGATCCTCACCGAGCCTGGTAAGTGCTTCCTGATCCTCATCTCTGCTATCCATTCCATTAGCGATGGTAGATCGGAATGAGAATGAGATGATCAGAAGGAAGACCATCAATAAGTGGCAGAATCTTCCCATTTCTCCCATAATGGGCAATCCTGACCTGAATAAATAAACCTATCTTCAGGAGTATCTCAGTTCCTCATATGAAGATTGATCCGATGCCATCTTTTCGAAATATTAAGATTACAGTATTATTGAAATTCTCTGTTATTGATGTGTACATTTGGGACATCTATGGGACATCCCCCATAATTTTTAAATATTTAAGTTACAAACATATAGACTGACCGTCGGTCAGTGACTATCGGTCGGTAAAGTGGTCGAGATGGCACACACAGTCAAGGGATACGATGAGAGAAGGATGGAGATCATCGAGACATCTGCTTCACTATTTTCAGAATTCGGATACGATGAGACCACTGTCACCATGATCATCGAAAAGATTGGCATAGCAAAGGGGACCTTCTACCATTATTTCACTTCCAAGGACGAGGTCCTTGAGGTTATTGTAGACATCATGGTGGAGAAGGTCGGCAGCGGCATTGATGAGATCAGCCAAAAAGAGGACCTGAACGCTCTTGAGAAGTTGGGAGAGGCAGGCAAGTATTTCCGGACCGTTGCGATCGGGTGGGAAAGGATCTCTGATTTCCTCCATGAGGATAGGAATGCCCATTGGCACCTTAAATTGGAAAAGAAGCTACTTCCCATTGTCTATGATTCCTATGAAAATATCATTAGACAGGGTATCGAAGAGGAAGTTTTCAAGGTCAGTTATCCAAGAGAAACTGCCATTGCCATCCTGGGTGCTACGAATGCACTGACAGGAAGGGACCATGATCATGCAAATAGAAGGTCCTATGATGAGGATTTTCTGAAAGCAACCATAGATATCAATGAGAGGCTCCTGGGAACAAGACCGGGTCTACTTCTTGAAATGTATATTCAAGCCATGGGGGAGTTGAAATGATTGCCGGTATTACTATTATAAATGGATCTAAAATCAAAAATTCATTTTATGAATTGAAATCGACATATATAACCTCTTTAACTGAAACCGTAGGTTGTATGGTCAAAGGAGACAGGAGGAATTGAAATGAATACCGCACTGATAGAAGCCAGAAAAATGACCAAATCCTATCAGATGGGAGAGATAACCGTCAATGCCCTGAAGGATGTCTCATTGAAGGTATATCCAAACCAGGTCACGGTTATACTTGGACCAAGTGGATGTGGAAAGACCACTCTCCTCAATCAGATAGGGGGATAGATTCTCCAACTGGAGGGAAGTTGCTGATCGAGGGAGATGAGATCCAAGGACTTTCCCAGAAACAATTGACCAGATACAGACAAAAGTCCATTGGTTTCGTGTTCCAGTTCTTCAACCTGATCCCGAACCTAACGGCGAAGGAGAATATCGAGTTGGTACTGGAATATGTCATGGACCTCCCTTCCAAGGAAGTGTCAGCAAAAGCCCAAAACTTGCTGGATAATGTGGGATTGGGAGATAGAGCCGATCATTATCCGTACCAGCTCTCAGGAGGAGAACAGCAGAGAGTATCCATCGCCAGAGCTTTGTCCAAAGATCCGAAAATATTACTGGCTGATGAACCCACCGGTGAACTGGATTATCAAACTGGTAAGAAGATCCTTGAACTACTTGTCTCATTTGCCAATAACGGAAGAGCTGTCCTCATAGTCACCCACAATAAAGAGATCGGTAAGATCGCCCACAGGGTCCTGAACCTCAAGGACGGAAGGATCGTCAATGAAAGGATGAACGATCACCCCATGCCGGTTTCCAAATTGGAGTGGTGAAAATGAAGAAGACCTTCATCAAGAAGGGATTTAGAGAGATATGGGCCCATAAGGTCCAATATTTCCTTCTGGCTCTGGTCATAGGACTTGGAGTGGCTGCTTATTCCTCTTTCAATGATTTTGCAAGGTACCGAAAGGATGGCCTGGACCAGATCTTTGGTGAATCCAACTTCATGGACCTTCAGGTTACAATGAAATACGGGTCCACCATCGAACAGCAGTGACGGTCGAAGAGATTATCGAGGAGAATGGATATCGCTTCAAGGATCGATGCCTGGGAGATGAGGCTTGTATATCGAGGTGTTCATCGAACATGAATTTGAAGGTGAACTGAAGGTGACCAGGGGACAGGTGATGGGACAATTCGTCTCCGGAGGGGATTCATCCCGGGAGAGGACTCGAGGTGAATACTCCTCTGTTCTACGTCGATGATCCGGACCTCATATTCGGTTGATATCGGAAATGAATGTTACATTGAAAGGAAGTTCTCAAAGGTCTATGGACTTCGATCCCGGAGAAACGATCAATGTCAAACAGAGGAAACATCTCAAAGGATCTTGAGCATCAGGGAACAGGTCGCAATCCCAGAATATTTCTTTGTGATCAGAGAAGGTGATTTTGCTCCGTCTGAGAGGTCTTTTGGTGTCCTTCTTCTACCTATAGAGACAGCAATGGACCTCCATTCAGGATTCGATTGGAATAATACCCTTGTAAATGAAGTGGTCCTCACAGCAAACGATCCTGAGGATATGGAGATCCTGAAAAATGACCTTCAGAGTTCTTTTGAAGCAAGGGGAGTTGCAGTCAAATTCACCGAAAAAGATGAGAATCCATCAAGGTTCTTCCTGATTTCGGATTATGAGAACGATAAGAACACACAAGCTGTCATGCCGGTCATCATATTTGGTGTATCAGCATTTGGCCTTGTTATGGCTCTGAGAAGGATGATCAGATCCCATAGACCCCAGATCGGGATCTTCAAGGCATTGGGGGTCAGGAACAGGACCATAATGATCTATTTTTCAATCATAGCTATTTTCATAGCTGTACTCGGGACCATCCTTGGTTACCTACTATCGATACCACTGAACATCAGCTTCCAGAATCTGGGGAGAGGATGCTGGATTTCCCTGTAAATCAGTATAATGTAACCTACATCTATTACTTCTACGGGGCACTGATCTCGATCGCTCTTTGTCTCTCCTGTACCTTGATCCCGGCTGCCTTGCCGTTAGGGTAAAACCAATAGATGTGATCCAGGGGAAAGAGGGGATCTCAAAGAAACAGGTGGGAAGACTGGGTGGTGTGCTCAAACAGATCCATTGGCTTCCAGTATCACTGAAACTGACAATAAGGAACCAATTGAGAAAACCATTCAAGAGCCTGTCAACCATTTTTGGGGTAGCAATGTCCTTATCACTCTTCCTTGGATTCATGATGGTATTCGAATCCGCTCTTGTGGCACTGGACAGCACCTCTCAGGGAATGGATTGGGATTATGAAATTTCGATGGAAGGATTCCAACCGATAACTATTATCAACGATTGGGAAGAAGAGTATCAAGATATAGAAGGAGTTGAGCCTGGTATAATGCTCCCCACGGTCCTGGACCCATCGGATGATTCATATGAAGCTTTGATATATTCACTTGAGGACCTTGGGAGTGTATTTGATATTGAACTTGAAAGCGGGCAGATCAGGGAAGGCATGGCGGTCGTATCATGGTATCATGCTGAAAAATTAGGCCTTAAGCCAGGGGATAGGATCGAGATGGAACTCCCAATCCTTGATCCTGCTATTGGTTTCAGGATGGAAAAACAGGAGATGACGATCTCAGGGGTCCATTCCAACCATCTGGGAACAGTTGCTTTCATGCCCCTTTCCTCGTTACAGAACATCACCGGTCTGAAAGGTCTCATCAATACCGTGTATATTCAGACCTTTGACGGAGTAAAGATAAGGGAGATGGAGAACGATCTGATCACTAGAGAAGGCATCTCTTCTGTTAGTCATATCACAGATAGAGAGGGTTTGATCGAACAATACCTCGACATCTTCATCGGTGTTGTTGTAGTAATGGCGGTGATCTCCGTGATCCTGGCAGGGGCAATAATCTACACGATGTTCAGGATATCAGCCAGGGAACAGGAAAGGGATTACGCGACAATGAAGACGTTAGGGACCACTCTTGCAAAGATAAGGAAGTTGATCTTCCAGGAAGGGGCTGTATATTACAGGTACTTGGTACTGCACTTGGTATCCTTGGAGCATATGGGATGGCATATTACATGCTGAACCAAAGTCCGAATGGGAATCCTTCGGCATGACGACCCAGTTCAGCTGGGGTGGCTTCATTGCAGGTTCATTGTTGATAATATTCACGGTGATCCTGGTATCGTTCCTTACAATGAGGTATATCGCCAATATCAACATCGCTAATGTTATTAGAGAGAGGGCAGCGGGTTGATCCTCGTCAAATATCCATTAACAGCTATAGAATATGAGTAGAGGAAGATCGATAAATCTTCCTCTTTCACTTCTTCTTCAGCTTCACCGCAGTCCCGTATGCCATTATCTCAGCGGCTCCACCTGCGATGGAAGAGGTCATGAACCTTATGTTCAGTACAGCATCGGCTCCCAGTTCCTCGGCCTTCTTCTCCATCCTCTTCAAGGCTATCTCTCTGGACTCGGAAAGCATATCAGTATACTCTTTGAGCTCCCCTCCAACGATGTTCTTCAATCCGGCCAGAATATCCTTTCCCACATTCTTGGCCCTGACAACATTGGCCCTTACAAGGCCAAGGTCCTCAACCACTTCGTAGCCCGGCAAATGATCCATATTGCTGATCCTCATGGTCTCAACTCCTTATCCGAGATCTCCGATCTCATCTCTTTATTATCCTTTTTCATCTCCTTTATCAGGATCGGTATCAGGATTATTACCGCCAACAGGAAAAGAACGGTTCCAATACCCATTAGTGGAAGCCCTATGAAAGGTATGATCGCAAGGAATCCACCCAGGGTAATGAGCACCAGCCCGATAACGGCCACCCATGACCACAATCCTTTGGAGGTCATAAGATAAGAATTGACGCTTGCCTATATTATGATATTTACAAAATAAATGGAACTTTGTCCATAAATATATTTAAAAATAGTGAAGACCAACACTTAGAGGTAATTGGATTTCATCATTCTTCAATATATTCAGATGCTCTGTTCTTCTTTCGGATAGTTACTGCGACGACCACAAGAAGGATCAAAATGACCAGACAGACAATGATCAATATCCATAGTGGGAAGGATGGCTCATCATCATTTGCGGTCACATCAGGTTCATAGACCGAAAGTAATGGAAGGTCCCCATCAATTCTACCATCTTGAGTTATTTGTATATCATACTCCATTGAATAGTAACCTTCCATTTCGATGTGGAGTTTAACGGTCCTGTTGAGGAACATTTCAGGCAGCAAGAAAAATGCTTTCCCATCAACACCCGTTGTGTTTTCAAATGAGGTCCCATTCCAGGATAATCGGATCCTGGCCCCTTTGATGATCTTCATATATTCATCCTTTATCGGACCGACCATAAGAGTGAATTGTATCGGAAGGACCTTCCTTTCGATCACAGTGAAGGATACCATCCTGACCCCTTCCAATCCCAACTGATCCATTACAGAAAGGGTCACATTGAACATACCAGTTTCATTGAATATCATCGACACCAGAGGACCGTAGAGGACTAGGCCAAGCTGAGGGAGATTCCAGGTATAATTCGAGATCCACCCGTTCCCTGTCGAACCCGATCCGTCGAGGATCACCAATTCATTCAGGTATACGGTCCTATCACCACCTGGATCTGCCATCACAGGAAGGAGAGTATCATCCTCAATGATCCTGCCTACCAATACATAGGTCGAAAGATGGCCAAGGGTTGCGGATATCTTTCCCGAATATGAAGTCCCATAGGATCCGAAATCGGTTGTGTTCCGACCTACCTGTTCCACCCATGAGAGGCCGTCAGTGACACGTTCCCACTTACCTGAACTCCCATTATTAAAGAACATGACCAATGTATTCTCATCTATATCGCCAGGACCTCCCTTTGATCCGTCACCGGACCGGTCCAGTTCAGGATCCGTGTAATATATCTCAATTTCAGCACCTATGAAACCGGTTCCGTTGATCTCGAAATCAAGTGCGTTTGAAAGTGGGACCTCAAGCTCTTTGAGGCCTGTCCATTCTTCCCTATCGAAATCACCCAGCTCAAAATTCCTTACCTGGACATCAAAGGTCACATTTGAGGCAAACCTGCCCTTCACGGTTGAACCCGTTTCCTTGATTATTTCGAACCTGATCAAGGGAGAAACAGCATCTGGGATTCATGTAATATGTCTTCACCATCCCTTGAGATACCATCATTTTCATCGACTTGAGCATCCCCAGTGTCCTGTAGTGGTCAGATTCATAGGGTTTTGATAACATTAGCACTGTCTGGTTCTCAGCCCATTCACCGTATCTCAGGGCGAATCTGTTCATATCGGATGCTTGCATGTTTTCAAGGATACCTGAGGTGTTGGAGAGAATGGAGTTCGTGATCCTTCCTGCAGTATCTCCCTTATCGGAGGGCTTTCCTACAAGGACGATGTATCTCGAATCCTGGTATGATGCGAAATCCTTCGGATCGACTATTATCGTATCGATACTTGAGGTAAGATTTTCCACATATCCTTCGACCCCCTTACCCCCATCGTAAACCAGGATAACGGGTTCCTCCAATGTGAGAGTGAAATCCATATCCTCCGAATCCTTGATACCATCTCCGTCGGAATCACTGCTGAGAGGATTGGAACCAAACTCCAATTCCTTCCCGTCTTGCAGTCCATCACCGTCCGTGTCATTATTGATGGGACTCATCATCATATCGACCTCGAATCCGTCAGGAACAAGGTCGCCATCCGAATCACCGCTCAAAGGATCCGTTTTATAAATTGCCTCGAAACCATCCTTCAATCCGTCCTTATCCTTATCCGGATCATCTGTGGATGTCCCGGCATCGAATTCGGCCGAATCGAACATGAAATCCCCATCCGGATCTGCATTAAGTGGATCGTATCCAAGCTGCACCTCTATCTTGTCAGAAAGACCGTCGTCATCGGTATCATCATCATTGGGATCCGTTCCGTGGTTGAATTCATCCCGATCATCCAGACCATCACCATCAGTATCCCGAAGGAGTGGAGATGACATGAATGATAGCTCCTCTCCATCTGCCAGGAGGTCACCGTCCGTATCCAGATTGGAGAGGTTCGTTCCCAGATAATACTCCTGGTCATCGGGTATTCCGTCATTGTCTGTATCCGTTGATCTGGGATCAGAAGACAGATTCCACTCCAGAAGGTCGTCGAGTCCATCGGCATCCGTATCCGCCATCTTGGGGTCGGATGTGACATTGACCATAATCCCTCTGGATTGGTATTCCACATTTATCAGATGTCCATTCAATTCATCCTGGTCCGATAATCCGTCACCGTCAGTATCCTCGAAACCGGTAACCTCTTCCACTTCGTGGAATGTGATGTTGTGGTAAAGTATCTTTATCCTGTCATTTCCCCTGTCACAAACATAGAGGGATCCTTTACCATCATCGATTATACATTCTGGATGGTAAAGGTAGCTATCACCTCTTGGTGGTCCTGAAATACCATACTTTGCTATGAATCGTCCGTCGGACTCAAGTTTCTGTATCCTGCCAAGTTTGGAATCGACAACGAAAAGATCATTGTTGGAATCGAAATAAAGATCGGATATCCATCCGAACTGCCCCTCTCCCGTTCCAGCACTTCCGAAAGATCCAATGAGCTCGAATTCGGGATCAAATACGAATATCCGGGGAATTGAATCACTTCCCGAGGAGGCAAAATAGAGATTTCCATGGTTATCGGCTGTCATAATACTAACAGACCACTCCCACTCGCTCAATGCCGGAATATCAAGGATCCGTCTCTTCTCCATTACTGTTCCATTTGTCAGATCTATCCTGAAGTAATTGTTCCTCCTCATTCCTGTCCATAAATATGCAATGCAGGATCGAGGAGCCGTTGCAGAACATATCCTGAGCCCACATCTGAGAATTGTATGTATAGGTGACATTGTGTGAAAAATCACTGTTGAAAACATGGATATACATCTCGTAATATGGTGAGAAAGATTCGCTTACAATGATTGTGCCGTTAGGGCCTTTCTCGATCTGATGAGGGCGAACCAATACATCATCAATATACAACCTCTCGAGAGGTGTTCCGTTCTCATCAATTATTTGGGCAATTTTTTCTTCAGTATCATCATATATAATTACAATCGAAGTCCCATTTGAAAATGTAATTATATCCGTCGGACCAGCCAAAGATAGCATCGAATTCATCCTTGTATTCTAAGGTGGTCTCATAATAGTCCTTCAACCTGTCTTTTACACCATCCCCATCGGTGTCAGCTGATCTCGGATTTAACTTGCAAAGGTATTCCAATCTGTCATTCAGACCGTCTCCGTCGGTATCGTTCAACCTCGGATCCGCATTTATCGTCCAGTTGAAGGTCCTCCCGCAGAAATCGAATGTCACAACCCAGCCTTCATGCTCCTGATAATCGCTCATTCCATCCGAATCCGTATCACTCATTCCTGGGATCCATGAACCAGTTGAATTCCGACCTGTCGAATATTCCGTCCATATCTGTATCTGCCATGGTGGGATCGGATCCGAAATCGAGTTCGAGCTTGTCGCACAATCCATCACCATCGGTATCCCATCTCCATGGATGTGTGCTAGTCTCCTCCGAATTATTGATACCATCACCATCCGCGTCCAGCGGAGTAATGCCTCTCCACCTTCCGAATTCCTCAATATCTTTTGGCATCACATCGAAATACATGGTGGTTGCTTTTCCTGAATTGGAACCTGAATTTGATTCTCTATCGCAATGCCAACCGAAGAACCACCAGCACTCCTCGTAATAAACCTTGTATTCCGACTCCAGCCAAAAGGTGGTCGGATAGTTCACCATTCCCACACCGGGTTCCACCCAGAAACCTGAAGTGTATGATGTGGTCTTCAAATTCCATGTGATTATCTCCGAATTTTGATTAAGGAACTCGTTCTTGATGGATTTGGATCGAGCAGGTACGGCAACCCTGAAATGGGGTTTGACATAACTGTCGATAACATCCGAATAGGATCCATCGCTGGTCCTGGTCACAATCCCTGTCGAATTGGCAGTATAGGTTATCCGATCCCCCGCCGTTAAACCGTTTCTATCCTTGTCGTTGATATCCAGGGATGAATCTCCCATTTCGAGATCCACGGTGGACCTCTCGTTGAAATCTGTGAACAGTCCTATGAACCATTCAAGGAACATCTGGAACCATCCGGTCCCACATATCCAACCCACGATCATATCGGACAATGCGATCAGCATTGCTACTATGAATCCAATGGGTGGAGCCATCCCAGCGATCACGATAAGGGCTATTGAATATGCCAGCATCATCACGGAATACATGACCGCGATACCCGTACCTACTGCTGACCAGTCATAGGCATTTCCAATGGTGATCAGCGCAAATATGGACATACCAATTGCGATGACAACCTCAACAACCACCAGGCATTTTCCGAACTTGTTCCATTTCCCGAACTTGGCATGGTCCGTGGCCGACATTGACGAGTGTATCGATTTAAAAAGTGAGAGGCTCCCCTTTGAGAACATCGAGGTACCACCCAGTTTTGCTAATTTTGAAAGATGGATGGCGGAGTTCACCAGGATCACACCATCATAGAGAGTTGTGATAGTAGTGATGCCGATCTCGATTATCATCTGTATCGTTTGAGCTGTCAAGGCTGTTTCAGGGAAGGAGAATTCCTGGAGATCGGTTCCTACCGATATGACTACCTGGTCCCCAACCATCCAGGGTACGGTATAGTAAAGAATGGTCTCTAGAGCTTTATCTGAAAGGTCCATATCCCTGAACCTTGCCATTACCTCCCCCATCTCAAGGGATTCCTCTCCCGGCATCAAATAATAGGTTGTCTTCATTACTTTGGACCATATGACAGGTTCCTTTGACATATCGATATGAAAATCTTCTTTGATCCCTATGGATGCATTGAGGATGTCCATCATGTAAATGGAACTGCTTCTGTCATCCAGGATAAGGGTGATAGGTAACATCACACCTTCTGGAAGGGAATCAAGGGCCTCTTCCCTCATCACATTCACCGCATGTGTCATCGCTTCATCGCTGTGACCAAATTCCGCAATATCAACTGAACAGGAAATATTATGCCCTTCAAGAACTGATTGAACATCATCCATCATGTTTGGTACCGTTCCTGAGGAATTCATATGTCAGGGCGAGATTGGCAGCATTCATCATATCCAGGTCGTCTCCGTAAACCATTCCAACTCCCGTCCCATAATTCTCTTCAACTGAAAAACCGGTAATGATGATATCCTCATCATATACTGCAAGGGTCATCGGTTCGTCATAAATTCCCTTGTCTTTGAATTTCCAGACCAGACCTGAGGGATCATCTATGGTAATACCGGAGACGCTTCCATCACCATTTACCTGAAGGTAATGACCTGCCTCATTCTTTAAGGTGAATCCACCCTCAACTGATTCCTTCTCAAAAATACTGGCTTCATCCATTCGACCACTTTGACAGTAAAGAATACCTTCATTCGAGAGAGTAAGGTACCTGCCTTGGAGGTCCTTGAAAGCGATCCTACCCTGGCCCAATTCATTCAGAAGAAGAACATCCCCTTCGACAACATCAACAACACTGACAGTATCATCCTCACCGGTCACTACGGACCTATTATCTTTCCAGATCAGCGTCTTTCCCTTGTGATCGTTCATCCCTGTCATCTTCCATCTCATTCTCACGCTGATATCGATATCCTTCGGACCTGTAAATTGGGGTATGAATACCTTCCCCTGGAAAGCTACCACCATCCCATCTTCTCTGACAGGATTGATCGATAGTATCGTTCTGTTCCCACAGACTGCCATTCCGTAATCTGAAACGATCTCAGGGTCCAGATCCATATTCGAACTCATTTCGATAAAGGGAGTGCTAACCACATCCTCTTTGGAGTTGTCAAGGTCCCTCATCGATCCCGCGCCATCAATGGGCCAGTCATACTTCATTCCTATCAATCTTAGATGGTCCGGATTCTTGGGTCTAAACTGGAGATCCAGATAGAGCGGTTTTCCTGTAGCAGATATCGAGAAATGGAAAGTATCATTGGCCTTTGTAACATGGAAGGGGGAGAGATCCATTCTATCGCTTATTCCATCGTTGTCATTATCTCGATCCCAGGCATTCTCGATCCCGTCGCCATCCACATCCAGGGGAACATCCTTCACCTCGAATATATCCGGCATTCCATCCATATTTGAATCGGGTTTCAAAGGATCCATTCCATGCATTACTTCGAATGTGTCGTTCAACTTATCAAAATCCGAATCAGGATTGAATGGGTCAGTTTCGATTACCCACTCCACTTTATCAGGCAATGTATCGTTATCTGAATCGGTAGGATCGTCACAAACTTCCAGAAGTCCAATAACAAGATCCTTCAAGTCTCTAAAGGGAGCAAGGACCTCATCACGAGTTTCTATAATGGGATCACCTTCGCTCGCATATGCCTTTTCAACAACCTGATTCAGAGAGATAAATAGCATCAATGAGACCACAAGCACCGCAAACCAACCTTTCATGGACATGACATCATCCTCCATGTGCAAATTTTTGAAACGAGGTTTTTTCCATATGAAATCATTGAAAGGCCTAACTTTCATCCAATACTCTCAAATTCATGGGAATTGACCGATACATACCAATCCACATACATATTCTCGTTTCAGGTCCCCTAACAAAAAAGAATTTTCAATTCAGTCGAGGGATGAACGTATAAATGACAAATTCCATTATAAAAATCTATCTTTTATACCTAAATAGCAAATTATGGATTAATTAGGAAAATTTTAAAGAGGGCCGACCCGGACATTCGTAAAAAAGTGATGACAAAACAATTCCAATCGCTTTTTTACCCGCCAGTAATTTCAACTCATTTTCACGTGTCAACCCAACACTTTCAAATACGTTCTATAAAAAAGCAGTGGTGGGTCGATCCGGACATCTCCAAAAAAGTAATTGTAAAATTATTCTGATCGCTTTTTCGTCTGCCAATGATTAAAAACTGATTCCTTCGAGTCGGACTGATTTCAAGAAAATACCATTCCCACTTTCTACGATTTTAAAAGAGAATAATCGAAAGCCATGTTATGAAATCATCATCGTTGATTGTTCCAGGCTTCCTGTAAATGTAGATGAGATTCGATCTTATCTGGAACAATTCGTCATTCCCGACTGATCACCTCCGACATTCATCTTCTTGCACATCTCCTTGGATGCTTTTCTTCCTGCTGGCAACATCGACAAAATGCGCCCGTTGATGACATGTTTGACCTTTCAGGTTTCCCATAACATCATGCGGATTCGAATTTGTGACGTTTTCATTCATTATATCTTTGGTATGAATATGTGGCGAAACGCCGCATCTTCATCTTTACGTTGTTAACCGCCAAGCAAGGCTGGTTCATGTAGGTTTTTTTTTGTTTCTCTATCCATTTTTGTAGTTTTGCTTTTTTTTATTTGTAGTTACTTATATTACGATCCTACCCAAGGATTAAAACCTCACATGCCGAATTTAAGAATAGTTAATATTTCCATAAATCTCTATATGTTTTTATTAAATTCCAATCAATATCGACCTTTTGAAAGTCAGGTTTAGTTCCTTCTGAACATCCACCACCCTTATTTTTTGCCTCATTTGTTACAGATATTTTGATTCTAATATCATTTGAATCTGATGTATTTAGAAAAATCCAATGATTCCGATCTCCATAATCAAAATTTGTTTCATTTTCATCTAAACTTATAAATAATCCATAATACTCTTCACCGAAATATTTTGACTTTATAATTAAATCATTACTTCCATTAATTTCTAATCCAAAACCATATTTTGTATTGATGAAATTATACTGAGCATTACCTTCAACTACATTCATAGATGGTCGATTTCATATCAGAAGAATTTAGTAAATTGTTAAAAGCTACGGGTGCAATAATGGTATATTTATCTGAGTTTGAGGTTCTAATATGAATTTCGTAATTAAAACTACTCATAACTTTAATTTCATCATTATTGTTTGATAAACATCCAGATAATATGGATAATACTAAAACAATCAATCCAACAATTATTATTTTTTTCATTTAATCACCTATGGTTCATCAACAGACCATTTATTCCATATTCGTGCTCTGTTTACGCCAAAGGCATCATCCGCTGCAAACATATCATCGAAACAATTTGAGCAATATTTATTATTGTTCAAATCAGTTTTACTCATGTAACATCTTCCATCACTGCAATATGTTTCTTCAGCAAATACTGGATCATCATCATGATCACCAATGCCTAAACAATGAGCTAATTCATGAAAAACACTCGCTTGTTTTGTAATTTCTAATCTTCCTTTAAATGCAGGAAATGCACCATAATTTGGACCCGCAATACCTTTTGCATTTCCATCATTTTTACCAATTAACTCCAAATCCGAAACATATATTAATAGAAGTAAAGTATTATTTCATATTGAGTTGGGAGATATGGAGGTGAAATTCGAAAGATCCAAATGTTATCTGATATCTGGATTGCTTCTTCTCTTCACCATTGGTAACGTGATATTTGTTGATAGTACAAGCTATCAAAATGAACCAATTGATGTTATCAATAATACAATGAAAGAATCCATGAAAGAGAAAGCGATGTCATTGTCAAGTAGCTACTTCATCCAGAACAAGGGACAGATAGACTCTGACAAGATCCAATTCTATTCTAGGGGGGGGAACATTTTCTTCACTCCAGAGGGCGTTCTATATCGATTCAGTGAGAAAGAGCCTATCGATGAAGACGGATCTGATACTGACCCTCTTAGTGGACATATAAAGCAAACCCCGAGCGAATATCACGAATGGGGGGTCGTTCTGAAGTATTCCTTCATTGGGTCGAACAACGTAATCCCTGAAGGCAGGGAAAGATGTACCTGGAACACGAATTTTTTCAAAGGTAACGATCCAGAGAAGTGGTACACAGATATCAACAACTATAAGGAGATAGTTTACCCAGAATTATGGGATGGGATCGATCTTGTCTACCGACTTAAGGAAGGATCGATCAAGTACGACCTGATCATTCATCCGGGCGCGGATCCCTCCGATATTCGGATCCAAGTAGATGGCGCGAATGGTCTTTCAATAAATCCAAAAGGTGATCTTGTCATTGGAACGGAATATTGGGATATCCTTGATGGTGGATTGGTTTCATATTATAGGGAAGGATCGAGAAGGCCGATTCCCTGCAAGTTCGGTACTAATGAATGAATGTGAATATTCGATTAGTCTGGGAGCATTTGATAGGAGTAAGAGTGTAGTGATCGATCCTCTAATTGATTACTCGACGTTCATCGGTGGATCGAGTAATGATTATGGAGAGGATATCGCAATCGATACCAATGGGAACGCATACATAACTGGGTTTACTCATGACGGTACTATTTATTACCCGACCACAACCGGATCGTTTGGTCCGACACATGTAGGAGGACATGATGTGTTCGTGACCAAGTTGAACTCTACTGGTTCGTCGTTGTTGTATTCGACTTTAATCGGCGGATCGGATGAGGATCGTGGATATAGTATCGCGATCGATCCTAGCGGGAACGCATACATAACCGGATATACTTATAATGGAACCACTGATTATCCGACCACATCTGGAGCCTTTGTCACGAAACATAATGGGGCTGATGATGTGTTCGTGACCAAACTGGACTCCACCGGTTCATCATTAGTATATTCGACGTTCATCGGTGGATCGAATACTGATGCTGGAAGTGGTATCGCGATCGATCCCAGCGGGAACGCATATATTACTGGAAGTACTTAGAACTGGAATAAATCCTGAATTTCAAAACGATTACCCGACCACATCTGGAGCTTTTGACACGACATATAATGGAGCTGATGATGTGTTCGTGACCAAGCTGAACCCTACAGGTACGTCATTGGTGTATTCGACATTCATCGGTGGATCGGATATTGATCGGAGTAGTGATATCGCAATCGATTACAGCGGGAACACATACGTAACTGGATATTGTTTTGAAGGAACAACAGGTTACCCGACAACATTCGGAGCGTATGACACGACACATAATGGAGGTGCTGATGTGTTCGTGACCAAGCTGAACCCTGTTGGGTCATCTTTGGTGTATTCGACGTTCATCGGCGGAGCGGATATTGATATGGGAAGTGATATCGCGATTGATACCACCGGGAACGTGTACATTACTGGATTTACTTCTGATACTGTAATCGACTACCCGACCACATCTGGAGCATATGACACCACGCATAATGGGGGGTTGACTGATGTGTTCGTGACCAAGCTGAATCCTACAGGAACGTCGTTGGTGTATTCGACATTCATCGGCGGATCAGATATTGATGTTGGACATAGTATCACGATCGATCTCAGCGGGGATGCATATATAACTGGAGAAACTGTCGATGGAACAAACGATTACCCGACCACATCCGGAGCGTTTGACATGACGCATAATGGAGTTAGGGATGTGTTCTTGACCAGGCTGAATCCTGCCGGTTCGTCGTTGGTCTATTCGACATTCATCGGCGGATCTGATCATGAGTATGGAAATAGTATAGCGATCGATCCTAGAGGGTACGCAATAATAAATGGATTTACTTATGACGGTACAACTGATTACCCGACCACATCAGGAGCGTTTGACATGGCGCATAATGGAGGTACTGATGTGTTCGTGACGAGTTTGGCAACCGAAGATATGAGCCCACCTGAATTCGGTTCTGATAACAGCACTTTTCCAGCGACAACTGGTGACCAGTTCACGTTTGCGATTGAGGTCACAGACAACATCGAAGTATCCTCAGTATTTGTGGAGTTCTGGTTTGGGACCTGGAACACCTACGAATATAACCATGATGGGGCCAGACCAATATTCCTATAATATTACAGTTCCGTCGAATTCCACGGAATCGCTGAGATACATCTTTCATGCCAATGATACATCTAATCATTGGGGTCAGACACATCAACGGAATGTGTCTGTAATAGATAATGATGAACCGGTTTTCGGAACTGATGGAAGCGACACATCTGGAACCACTGGTGAGACCTTCAGTTTTTCGATAGCAGTGTCGGACAACATTGACGTAGATGGAATATACGTTGAGTATTGGTTTAATTCAGGTAAACCTACTAATGTCAGTATGTCCACTTCAATTCCTTATACATTGAATGTTCCCATCTATAATGAATCCCAGATCCTTAATTACATCTTCCATGCTACTGATGCAGCAGATAATTGGAATCAAACGACTCTGAAGAATATATCCATATTCGATAATGATTCTCCTGTTTTCGGAACTGATGAGAGCGACAGGTCGGGAACCACTGGTGATATCTTCAGTTTCTCAATCGGAGTTACTGATAATATAGTTGTGACAGGAGTATATGTTGAATACTGGTTTGGAAATGGATCTCAAACTAATGTGAGTATGTCCGGAACAGGACCTTACACCCATTTCATTTCTGTTCCATCTGGTTCCGTTGATGTTCTTCATTACATATTCCATGCAACAGATTCTGGAGGAAATTGGATGGAGACATCTCAGACAGATGCAACATTAGTTGACAATGATTCCCCTGTTTTCAGGACTGATAGCAGTGATACTTCCATGACGACAGGTGAGTCCTTTAGTTTCAATATATCCGTGACAGATAATATTGGAGTCACGGGAGTGTATATTGAGTATTGGCTATGGAGCGGATCTCCTATCAATGTGAGTATGTCCGGCATGGGATCATATACCTATTCTATTTCTATCCCATCTATTTCCACTGACACCCTTCATTACATCTTCCATGCAACAGATTTAGCAGGTAATTGGGTTAATACTTCCCAGGTGGATATCACCGTAAAAGATAATGATGCTCCAATATTCGGAATTGATGGAAGTGACTCCTCTGGAACAACAGGAGATACCTTCTCATTCAGCATCGCTATAACGGATAACATTGGAGTTTTTGGTGTAAATGTTGATTACTGGTTCGAAAGTGGTCCCCATTCGAATGCAAGCATGTCGGGAACCGGTCCTTACACTTATTCCATTTCTGTTCCATCTGGTTCTACTGACACACTTTATTACATCTTCCAAGCAACAGATTTTGCAGGTAATTGGATTCATACTTCCCAGGTGGATATCACTGTAAGAGATAATGATGCTCCAATATTCGGAACTGATGGAAGTGACTCCTCTGGAACGACCGGAGATACCTTCTCATTCAACATCGCCATAACCGATAATATCGATGTGTCGGGGGTATATCTTGTATACTGGTTCAGAAGTGGATCTCAAACCAATGTAAGTATATCCGGAACAGGACCATATACCTATTCTATTTCTGTTCCATCTGGTTCTACTGACACCCTTCATTACATCTTCCATGCATCAGATTCTGGAGGAAATTGGGGAAAAACCTCTCAGACTGACATCACCATCAAAGACAATGATGCTCCAGTGTTTGGAACTGATGGTAGTGATTCCTCCGGAACAACCGGTGAAACATTCTCTTTCAGCATCTTCGTAACCGATAATACCGGTGTGACAGAAGTATTTGTAGAGTATTGGTATGGAACTGAATCTAAAACCAATGTGAGTATGTTCGGTAATGGACCATATACTTATTCTATTTCGATTCCAACTGGTTCTACAGATACCCTTCATTACATATTCCTTGCAACAGATTCCGGGGGAAATTGGGAGGAGTCCTCTCAGGTCGATCTTAACATCACGGAAAACAATCCTATTGAGGGGTGGATATTTGGCATTATATCGGTTTGTATAATCATTTTATTATTGATGATTGGTCTGATTATCATTTCACATAGGAAAAGACAAGGAGTCGAGGAATGAAAAGGATTAAGGATTATATTCAAAATGAATGAAATCCATCGGTATGATGGGTCAATTTTAAGCATTATCTATACCTCATAATCATGATTAAGAATGAAAGTTATAAACTTGCCAATATTGTGTAAGAAGGTAATAGCGAGGTGGAGTGGAGTTCATATTATTATTCTATGCATTGAATGGTATGGGAGATTTTTCCGATATATTTTGAAAATTCATATAATGGAAATGCTAGGATTTCGTTCCCTTCATTGGTTTATTTGAAAATATTCATGCATACATAAAAAGGCCAACAATACGGGAATTTTTAAAAAAAAAAGAGGCATATTCTGCCTCAGTTTTGTCAAGTTACTTTTTCTATATTGCTGTTAAAGTTACGGTTGTTGGGGATGCATAACACCATGCTACAAGTCCAGGAGGATCACCAGAAAAGAAAAGTAAATCTAGATCGATATCTATCCTCATAGTATCGGTAACATTTACGCTGGAATAAGTGTATGGTATAACAATAGAATTAAATCCTGAAATTCCATATACTGTGATATAACTGTTTACAGTATGGGCAATTTGATTATTACTATTGATTTCGTAAAAATCAATTGTATAGGTCAACATTGTGTGATCCTGATATTGCATCCCAGGATTCCATTGTGTCACGGTTAAGCTTATTGACACTATAATATCATCTCCATCATCAATATCAACATTTGCAGTAGCACCAGGAGGGGTCAATGAAAGATCTGGATTTTGTGGAGGATAACTGGCTGAAGAATTGAGTCCACTTGCCGTAATGGTTACTGGAACAGTCCTCGCGCTTACAATTCCTGGCATTAGGAGCATGAGGCTTATGATAGCTATCACTACTCCACTTAACATTGCAATTCGGTTTTTCAAATTGATACAACCTGCTCTTCCAATGAGCAATATTATCAATATTGATATATTATTTATTAGTATCTAAAAATATTAATAATATTTCTTTAAGTATATAAATAAAAATCCCATTTTAAAAAATTTAAATAACCAAATTGAGTGGGTTGGTTAGAAATCCTCCCTGAATTGTCTAAGATATTAATATCTTTAATATATTAAAAATCGCCTCTTTATTTCGTCGATTGTCATTCAATGACTTCAGATCCTGCTATTGCTCATCCAGAGCACCGTTCACCTGGCCTATTCACAAGATCCTTCAGAGATTCCAACCATCTCCTCACACTCGGCCCACCCGGAACCGCTAATTCTCTTACTTCCATCTTGTATCTAATTGCCCAATCGATCCAGGTGCTCACCGCTCCACCATTCTTCGCCTAGTACGCAAATGTAAAAAGAGACGTGTCAATATAACAATATTTGATAATATTACTAACAGAAATCATTTCTTCTTCACTGATCTTCTTTTTGTTCCACTTATATTTTTCACAGTTCCAGATACACCCACATTCCTCATAGCTTGAACTGCTTTTTCCATATCTTTTTGAGGTACTTGTAGAACTTTTTGATCTCTATTACTATCTTTTAATTTCTTAGCTGAATGTTTCAATCAATCTGGATCTCCACTTCGTTCAACTTCAGTAGCTCTCTTTGGAGAAGCTGAATCTAATCTTCTTCTACCACTGATTTTTACTTCAGGTTTACCGGCAGCTTTTCGTTTTGCCCTTTTATGGGAATCGGTTTCACTCATGAATATTCCTCCGATATCAAATAAAACAACTTTAAAATTCTGGAAGATGTCCAAGATTATCAGCTTCGATACTATTACCATCAGTTCGAATAAATTCCTTTCCATTTACTTTTATTACTCTGACATCTTCTCCTTTGTTCCATTTTCCATCTTTCTTATATATTGTGACATAGGTCTTACTACTTTTTATTTTAGAAATTACTTGGTGTTTTTGTTCAATAAATGAACTCCCCATACTATTTTCATTATCTTCATGACTCCTTAGTTCTTTAATAAAAGAATGATCAGAATCATATCTAACACCGGATATTAAAAAGTCTGCCCATTTTACCATATTCGATCACCAATAAATAATAAATTATTATGTATTTATTCTCTCCTATTAATATTAATTAAAACTTCTCATGTTTATATATAAAATAATGATAACTATATTACTGTCCAAAATCCAGTTGTTCCATTCTCCAATTTTTTTTTGCTCACATTTATTATTCCATCCCAATTATCTATGCCAATTCTTCTATTATCATTGTATTTCCTTTGAAATCTTTCTTTTCGTCAAATCCGATAGAGTCGATATCCATATTAATATTATTATTATCCATATTTATCTTGATGTTAATTATATAAAGCTTATATGTGGATATATTAGAATATCATTTATTGGATTGCATTGTTTTTTTTATAGTTTTTTCAAATTTATTAAATGGAACGATTCTGAGTTTCCTCTTGTTTCCAAATTCGGTTATCAAACTCTTAGGTGATTGAACAAAACCTTTGGAATGTAAATTCAATAATAAAATGCCAATTGAATTATTATTTGTAACCTTCCTCTCAAGTTGATCCAAGGATTTGTAAATCTTCACCTTATAGTTCTTCCAACCTCCTTCCATCATATCTGGGTATGTGAACATCTTTGTTTCGATTATTATCTTCTTTTCATCATTATTTATTATAAAATCGCATTCGGTCTCTCCTTCATATGTCGAATATTGCCAAGAATTGCAATATTTATTGATGACAATACCTGCATAAAAGGATAATAATCCATCTTGTGAAAATATCATGTCTTTCAGATCATGTTTCGGATTAAACACTGACATTAGATCCATGTTTTCATTACACCGAGGGCATTTCACTTTTCTTGATAGTAAATTGACATCACCAGAAAAATCCAAAATAAATGGATCATCCCCACATTTTGAACAAACAGCTAATGAATGGTAATTAAAGATTAATTCATTTTCATACAAATATCTTATAATCTTATTATACTCCTTAACATTAATCTTCATGTCTTCTAACATTTTAAATGTTCTAATCGAACCCTTCTCAATTAAAGTATGCCATATCATAGACATTTTCAACACATTTAACATACTATATGGATCTGAGAGAATTGGAATAAGAACATCAGTAAAACCTTTCTTCAGAATCTTTTCTCCAATTTTATCATCATTTGTGATCTTTAATTTAAACTCGCTGTTCTCTTCTGAATGTTCTGAAAAAATATCTCCTAAAGCTTGCATTGGATCAATTTTTTCCAACCCATGAGTCTTTAGCTAGAAAATCATTATATTCCAATGATTCAGAAGTTAAACAATCCTTTAGTTCGGGATTTGTGCGTCCTAATTGGACAAGTGAATAACTAGCCAATCGTTTGATATCCTCTCCTAAGAATTTTTGAAAACTTCCAGTTACTTGTTCAATTCTTGAAGCAATGTTGAAAATATCATCCTCAACTTCTTCTTCATCTGTAGTTTCATCACTATCATTTTCATTTTCTTCTTGAGCTTTTTTATCTAAATCTTTTATTCGATCCTTGTCATTTAAAAAATTAGTCCAATATAGATAACTCATATTTACATTTAAACCAGGAGGCATATCCCCCTCATTAAACAATTTTGGAAAAACCTTATCCCGATGGGAAAGCAATATTCTGCTGAAGATGTACCTCTGATGATATTCTATTAAATAAATCCATATAATTTTCTTCATTTTGGACTTTGGTTAATATATCTTTAAAATTATTCTCTTCATCCATATTGTGTTAACCTCCTTTAATCAATATCATTTTTCAACACATATCTCCTCTCTTCCTTTTAAGGGACATGGTCGGATAGGAGTAAGTGTTTGGGTTCTTCGAACCATTGTTTACGTTGTTTATTATTGGAATTGGTTGAGATCCTTTTCTCCTGACCTGCTGACCTTCAGTGAGAAGAAAAGTCACCAGGTGAATTACATGAAAAATACGAAAAGGAAACAACCGCTCCGGATCAGAAACGATTCATACAAACACTGGATCGTGAAATCAGTCTTCATTTATGAGCTTGAACGATTAGGACATGAGGTCGAGATCGAAGTATATCTCCCAGGTGTCGGCTACTGTGATCTCGTTGATCGTACAACATGGATCCAGTACCGAGATCGATGGTAACTCATCTCAACAGTACCGACACTACAAAGCTAAAAAATATCTTCGACCTGGAATCAGAGATGTGATCATTGTCCCAATCTACAAACTTCCCACTGATATCATTGATATCAGAAAGTTTGTTCAAGAATTCATCGTGATCGACTGATTTCACAAATTATTATAGAATATCTAATTTGAAATAAGATCTTCTATTTCTTTTTTAATCTTAACAAAGTCAATATTAGGAACATTATTCAAATGGTTCATTATTATTTCTTCAAATCGAACATAGTTTTCTTCTTTCTTTATACGTTTTAAAAGATTGAGGAATCTTTGGTTAACATTATCCACAGTAGTTAATTCCGAATATCCAAAATCAAAATTATCATCTTCTGTTAATATTTCATATTTAAAATTCCTTTTCCGCTGATTATTCTCTTGAATGTGATAATAAGAACCAAAAACACTGAAATAATATGAATAAACGCTCATTAATATTGCTTCTTTATGATTTTTTTCTCTTTGTAGAAAAACCTTCATCTGGTTGTAAACAATAGCATAGAAATTCATTTTAACTCCATAGTTAATAGACATAATATTTATTTTATTTAGCAAATTATTCAATTCCTTCCAGCCCTCATCATTTCTCCCTGTTTGTTGTAAATACCTTGGTAATTTCAAATATGGATCGATCCCATAATATTCTGGATTATTGTCCATAATTGCATAAGCTTTCTTTATTTCCTCAATTGCTTTTTCGTATTCATTGTTTCTTTTATAAGCGGTTGCATTTTTTAATAGATTTTCAACTATTTTTTCATTCATTAAATCATCTCACTCGAATCTAAATATTAATTTTGCATTCACAAATGTGTATCGAATAATTAAAATTTTTTGGAATAGAGGAAATCACAAAAGTCCATATTATTTGCCTTTGTTTCGTCGATTGTCATTCACTGACTTCAGATCCTGCTACTGCTTATTCAGAGCACCGTTCACCTATCCTATTCACTTGATCCTTCAGAGATTCTAACCATCAACTCACACTCTCCCCCTCCCATCACTCGTGAGCTTACTTCCATCAGATTATAGACGCTCACTCATTCCCACACGTTCACCACTCCTCCCTTCAGCGCTTATTTCGAGATCGCTTGAAGAGCCAGGGCTAAAATATCTCAACACTCCATACTTATTTGTAGCTATATCCAGTTCAATCGATTAACAATGTTTGGTCTTGGTTCCCTTCATTTCTGTCTTCAATGAGGGGCTTCAGCCCTTAGTTGCATTTGCCACACTCTCAAGTTCTACCCTCCTTCTTCTCCATCAATCTGTAACATGGGCGGGGTGGAGCCGGTTTGAACTATCTCCACAGGATACCGCCAAGTTGTCCCGACGCACTCTCTTATTTCGAAATCGCTTGAAGAGAATTGGGGCCAATAGTATTTGTGTCAATTTTTATTTATAAGGATAGACAAAATTAGGAATTGCACCCCACTCTATTCTTAATTTCATCAATCATCTTCAAGAAATCCCCTAAAGGGTAGATTGTTTCATCAATTTCATATTGATTACCATTTCTTAATTCAAATGATAATATATCATTAATATAATTATATTTCACAATATTATTAAGATGAATTTCTCGATATGAATAATCAAATATTTTTCTATTCTTTAAGAATATATCACTTATTAATATGTGGTTCTTAGTAATTTTTATCTTATATCGAAAATATTTCATTATATTATTAAATAAAAATAGTACTCCTATCAATCCTAGACCAATCGCCAATATAAAGAAAACGCTTCTTTCAAATAATCCTTTTTCACGTCCAAATGAAAAGAATAATAAAACAATATATAGCCAAAGGAATATGAATATTGGATAAAACCAATATCTTCTTTTATTAACTTTTAATATCAAGATATCATTATTACTCATTAAAGCTCAACCCCAAATAATTTTAAAACATCAACTGAAGTCTCATATGTAAAAATTCCCGCAGTAATGAAGAATCCAGTTGCTGTTATTGCTTCCTCAGCTAGATAAACATATCTTACACCGCGGATACTTTTCTGCGCTTTATAATATGGCTGTTTCATTTTATAAACCAACAATAGAATTCCGGTGATGTCAATTAAAAGCCCAATCACATTGAATAATATGTTCAATAGGGTTTCAGTAATTTCTCCTATCAGATCAAGTATCAATTTAATGATATATTGTTTTGTTACTAAAATTAAGAAACTTCCTAATACCAATAATAGAGGGGTGATTGGAGTCTTATCCAACATCTTCATTTTTTCATCATATTTTGTCCAAGATTCCCATCTTACATCAGGAACATTATTTAGTCCTCGATAATTCTTTATCTTGAATATTAATAGAATAATAGTTGAAATAATGGTCGCAACATCTTTTGTTATCCCCATCGTAGTAAGGAAAGTATTAATTTTATCATCTTTTTCAACGAAATCCATTAATGCATCCATTCCAATAGCAACTATTGCTCCAAGTAAAATTGTAATTCCTACATCAATTAGGATATCAACAGCATTTGCTGCTCCAAATGAAACCCCACTTACTATGCAATATATGATTAACGCAGCAGCACCAAGTATTACATGGACAATATTCAATATCGTTTTCAACATACCCATGGTAATAAATCCAATCATCACAACCATGGCAACTATTCCTGCCATCATTAATCCACCACAACAGCAAGCTCCACAACATAATTCGGCCAATCCTCCCTTCGAAGTTTCTCCTGAATCTATTATTGCCTTAAAGGAATTTATTATCTCAGCAATATACTCACCAATTGTGCTTAAAAATTG
Source organism: uncultured Thermoplasmatales archaeon (assembly GCA_963807965.1). Lineage (GTDB taxonomy): Archaea > Thermoplasmatota > Penumbrarchaeia > Penumbrarchaeales > Penumbrarchaeaceae > Penumbrarchaeum. The sequence goes on along the minus strand of CAWEDU010000017.1, from coordinate 163,738 downwards.
ATTTATTGTATTTTTTATTAAAGAGATGACTGAATTAAACAGGTTTTTTACCATATCTGATAGCCAAGTAAAAATTCCAGATACCAATTCAGTTATCATTTTTGCCAAAGATATTAGTGGACCAAGGAAAGCTGAAACAACAATGTCTTTGATACTATCAAGCTTTTCATTTCTGAATCCAACATTATTGTTACGATCAGTCGCAGTAATATTGATTTTAAAACCTTTGAATAGTGCACGATAATATCCATCAAATCCGGATATTTTCCAATCAAATTGTTGTGTTGTATTTACAACATTATTTGTGTGAACTGCTTGATCCTCGAGTCCTTGAATTTTTATTTTTATTAATGAAACACCGAATATATCTGGTACACCTACTTTCATCCTTACCTTCAATCCATTTGGTGTTTTAATACCTATATATGATTCATATGTAATCTCATAAGTGCAATCATATCCCCAAATTTCTGGTGCTACTCCATCAATTCCTGTGGGAGAACTGTTAAAATCATTATTTAACTCTTCAATATCGGTCTTTCCATCACCATCACTATCCTCAAGGTTTGGATTTGTTGTATTTGTAAATTCTTGATAATCAGATAAACCATCACCTTCGGTGTCAAGGATCATTGGATTAGAAGTTACTTCCAATTTCTCTTTTACTTCCCTTGTTGCCTCATAGGTGATAACGACTGTCCAACCATTAATTTCCTGTAAATCAGTTAATCCATCGTTATCTGAATCCATCAATGTTGGATTTGTTTCACCTGCATCAATATCTCCGTCACCATTTTTGTCCTCTTCAGTATCATTTAAACCATCATTATCGGTATCATCAGAAAGAGGATCATACCCGAATTCTCTTTCCTTATTATCCCGGATTGAATCCTGATCAGAGTCCCAAGCATTCGGTGATGTCTCCTTCCAGGTCTCTGTTTCTCCGTATATTCCATCTCCATTGTCTCCATCTATTCTTCCATTGTGGTTTGTATCTTCTGTTCCATCGTTTAGATTGTCATCATCACTATCCTGATCGAAGGGATCGGTGGTTTCATGGTCGGGGTCAGGAATGAAATAACCACGAGATAGATCAGTTCCAAAGGATATGTTTCCTGGTTTGTATCCACGTTCAAGACCGTCATACAAACCGTCATTGTCAGAATCCGGATCAACAGCGTTTATTTGTCCATCATTGTCGAAATCATCATACCATTTCAGAGTTGTAGTTCCATTGTTGAAAGTTTCATCTTTATCAGATATACCATCATCATCGGAATCCGCATCATTTGGTGATGTCTCTTCCCATTTCTCGGAACCGGACCAGATGCCGTTGCAGTCTGCATCACCTTCGATCTTTCCATCAGCGTAATCAAAGTTGCTGATGAAATAATCGTTATGGATGAAATCCTCTCCGCGTATACTTGCTCCAACACTATTTACACCGTTTCGACCTGTATTGTTCCAACCATCCCATAATCCATCATTGTCAGAGTCAGGGTTAAGAGGATCGGTTACAGTTTTCCCGTTATCTGCATCGAAGCTGGTTTTACTTCCAATGAAAATGGGATAATTATGTGGTTTTGTTGATTGCGGATCTCTGTTCCTTGTCGAATCAACATGAACCTTTGACACTCCGATCTCGGTTCCATCCAAGATTCCGTCGTTATCTGAGTCAGGGTCAAGAGCGTTGATGGATTCAAAGTTATTTGAATAGGCAAATCCGCTATAGAACTGGGAGTCTCCATCGGAGTTGCACCACCAGCTGGGTTCATCTCCGTCAAGGATACCATCGTTATCAGTGTCAGCATCCAACCGGTTTGTTCCATACGCGTTCTCAATCGGGTTGATGATTCCATCAAAATCAGAGTCCATATTCAGAGCTGGACGACCATCAATTGTTTCACTCCTAATCCTGGCAAATGAGTCTTCAGAGTTGACATTCGTTTCGAAATCCCCGGCAGCTTGACCACCAGCTTTGACACATTTCACATACCGATTCTCATTGATCTGAATATAGACGGTGTCTCCATTCTTGATCAATAAATAACCTTCAGGTGTCACCAGATCCTCGGGATTATCAGTTGCTTCAGTTCCATAGAAGATTTGCATTACCGATCCGGAAGGTGTGGTTTCAATAATTGAATCGATAAGGTAAGCGGTTGAAGACCAGTCATGAACCAAGGCATACTCAGAACCCAGTCCGCAGGATCCGTCTTCGTTTCTCAACAGGTTTACAATTGAATCGACGCTGATCCAATTACCTGAGTTATTCACAAGGTCATCATAATCCAGCTTTCTATCATTATCAGTGTCCTCACAATTTGTCCTAAACACGATGTAGGTTTGGTTGTAATCGCTTTCCGTTGCCCAAAGACTGCTGTCAATATGGTCATATTTATCGCCATTATCTGTATTCACATCCAGGTCAGCAGGGCAATATGTTTCATCCTCCGGACCTTCCCAAGCTTCAGGGCCAACACCAGGACCATTACCTTCAGCATCATTGCTATCTCTGTCCCAGGCATTGATATACCCGTCCCCATCCGTATCCATTAACCGGTCAGGTTCAACTGAGTCAAGTAGACCATCACCGTCACAGTCTTCAATAGTCGGATCTGTTTCATTATAATGGAATATCTTATAGGATTCGCCTTGCTGGATCCAGATTGCATTTGATGGTTTGAAAGAAGCATCAACGTAGACTGCCCACCAACCGTCTAGAATGAAATTTCTGTTGATGTTTTCCTCGGAATCGAGTAATCCATCATTATCAGAATCCATTTCGTAAAGGTCTCCTTTCTCATCCCCGTCAGAGTCCATGAACGGGTCACTCTTGACATTCCAATAGAAACATAATTCGTTGCCGTCATCAATTTCGTCCCCATCGGTGTCGTAAGTGAAGGGATTTGAAACCCAGACCATCTCACCGTCATTTTCCATGTATTCTCCAAACTCGACGTAGGATGGGAAAGAATACCAGTTCGCCGGACCATCAAATTCCATCTCGCCGTACTGGATATAATCCCATGCTTTAATCCCATCATCATAACTCCAGCCATCAGCCCAGCCATCAGGGAGACCGTCGTTATCGGTATCTCGATCCAACGGATTGGTCTCATCATCATCCTTATACCTGAAATTATGCCAGTTTTCTTCACGGTCGGATAAACCGTCATTATCCGAATCCTTATCCAATGGATTTGTGAACAGGTATTCGTCCTTGTCTGATAAAAAGTCACCATCAGAATCATACAGATTTGGATCAGAAGTGATATCGTTGGTTCCAACAAGGTTCAAAGCGTAACCGGATTTGATAGTTGAAAACGGGTTTGTATCAAAGGCGGGTTTGAAATCTTCAACAAGGATATACCAGGGTAGGATCTCTTCATAATCCGATAACCCATCTCCATCAGAATCCGCGGTTACCTGTGATGTCATCTGGATGCTCTCACCAAACGGAACCTTTGTCTGGGCCAGTCTATTCTGGTCACCACCGGAGAAGGGCATACCCGTATCGTCAATGGACCCTGTATGTAAAATGAAATACAGTTCACCAAAGTGAAGCGGTTTACCGTCTCTATCCTCCGGATCTGAATAGATGTCAAAACCGTCCCAGAATGAGTCGCCGTCAGTGTCCACCTTGGTCATATCAGGCTCATCCCGATCATGTATCCCATTAATATTAGAATCCTCACCTTCCCAGGGATCGAAATCGTTCCATTTCTCGGTCGGGAATAAATACCCTGTGCTGTAATCGTTCTTGTAGTCGGTATAATCTACAAACTCTTCATCTTCCCAGCTCCAGATCATTCCATCCTTCCAACCGTCTGCCAAACCGTCTCCGTCCGAATCGGGGTCGAGCATGTTCACGGTCCCATCATTATCAGTGTCAAAGTTCCAGCTGGTCTCGTTACCATCCAGTAGCCCATCATCATCTGAATCGGGATCGATCATGTTTTCTTTCCCATCTGTATCATTATCACAGTCCCAGAAGATTTCCTGTCTATCCAGAATGCCATCGTTATCGGAATCGGTGTCCCTTACATTGCTCATGGAATCTTCGTCGCTGTCGCTGGACCAGCTGATCTCGTCTCCATCAACAATACCATCTTTATCAGTATCAATATTGAATGGGTTAGAGAAATAGATCTCTCTATTCCGATCAGATGGGTTGTAATTGCAGGTTACATCAGTATCTGTCAGTTCCAAGATTGCAACCGTTCCAGGGCAGTATTTGTTTCCATTTTCATTTGTCTGGGACTCGGGTATTACGGATGTTCCTTTCCAGATGTAAAGATACGATTCGTTCTTGGACCGGAAAACACCTGAGCCGTCCTTTAACTCGAACAGCATATACAAATCGTCGTCGTCACAGCATCCCATGCTCGAGGGAGGGTTCTCTACCGATCTGGATATCTGGTATTTTGAATTTATTTCACTTCCTCTTCCATCCCCGTCATAGATCGCATAACCTGTATCGTAGCTATTAAAGGAAAGGGATCCGTTTTCGAAACTGGTTCTATATATCACTCCACCGGTATTGATATCAGGGAAGATCTCAGCACCATCGTCGATCTGATCATTATAGACATCATCGCCGATGACCATTAAATCCGTATTATTTTTCTTGGGATGTGAACCGATTATATATTCGTAATAATTGCTAAGATCATCACCATAAAGATTTGAATTGAATTTATTGCTGACAATCGTGAACGCTGGATTGCAACCTCCGATTTCTTCCCAATTCGCACCATTATATCTTGCACAATACAACCCGGATACGTAGTCCAATGATTCACTGAACTCAATCCTGGACTCCATTGAATTTTCGGATGAGGCTTCAATTACTATCCAGAAATATCCCATATCATCCATCAATCCTTGGATTCCTTCAATGGGTATACAACCCATCGTGGTTTGGTCAGCAGGGTAACTGACCTCAACATCATCCGTTCTTTTATCCATCGGGAAATTGGGTTCGAAACTTGACCAGATGCTGACATCCGCTTTCCATTCATATGTAGGACTGGGATTATTACCGAACAACATTAAAGTGCAGAATTTCTCTCTTTCTTCAGCAGTGAAATTTAATATCCTGATAGCGAGTTTACCGGAATTCCCCTCAAGGTTGAAATCACCTATTAATCCATTTGTGTTTCTGGGAACATTCTGAATAATGGCTTCGTCATCAAGGTCGATCAATCTGTAACCGAACGTGGAATTGTAAATCTGCTCTCCTGGAGGTGTACCAGGAGGATATTGATATGTCCACATCGTACTGAAAACAGCTGAAGAGAAATCTTCTGGAACTCCACCTTCGCTCATGACTCTCATGTATTCCATATATTGTTCTGGTGAAATTCCACCGTCAAATACGCTATCACAATAAATCAAAGTTGAATATCGGTCAGGATTTCCATTCTTTGTATACCAGATGAATCCGGTGTTTCCATTGTTCATTTTTTCAGAGTTTCTGATTACCAGGAAGTAAACCGGCGATTCAGATCCCTCTGCACCACTGACAGTCCTACTGTAATTGAACTGACCAGATAAGGGAATCTTTATCCAACCATCCTCGGATTGAGTGGGGGGCATCCGGATTGAATATACCTTTCTTTCAGGATACACCATATGCTCCGCAGTAGAGGTGTAATCATCATCCCTACCTTCCCATATTTCAACATATACATCAATGAAGAACTCAGCCTTCACCTCAATGTAATCAGCATCCTGGAGTTCACCTGCTTTGATATTCAATCTCTGAGCAAAACCTTGAATTCTATTAGGTTCTGGACATTGGAGCTGAGCAGCAAATGCATTATCATTTGTTGCCTTTCTGTGATGATTCTGTGAATCCGGTAATTGGGCATTATAGAGTGAATCATTTCCTTCGGTATCGGTCTCGCCTTCTGTTACACCTATTTCCCAGAGAATATCGATACCATCAACATCCTTATTTGAATCGTCAACGGTGGGATCCATTCCCTCAACTTTGCCATCACGATAGATGAAATAAGGCCACAGATGAGAATACCAGACCTCGTATCCATCCTCGATGCCATCTGAATCTGTATCCTTCATAGTGCTATTAGTTTCACCTGAGTTACAATATTCGAACGTATAAGGGTCGAATGACCAGGTTTCGGTAAACGGTTCTTTCTTACCGTTAAGGTTCATATCCTCTCCTTCATACACCTGTCTGACGTTGTCAGGGTCCATCTTTCTACCCCACAGCGAGGATTGATATTCCCAGTAATCGAGGTTGTCATACCGGTCCCAGAAATCGTTGTTGGAGTTTCGGTAAAGTCTGGGGAACACTTCCTCACCGTAATACCACCCGTCTATCCACCCGTCTGGGACTCCATCTGAATCAGTATCGGGGTTGTTCGGATCAGTAACCGTTGCTCCGTTATCTGCATCGTAGTTATGGATCAATGAATAATTGAACGGGGATCTGGTTTCAGAATGGGATAAACGTTCAAAGTATGAACCGGTGCTAGCTGAAACACCATGAGACCATTCAATGAATTGTTCGGATAGACCAAGCTCCACACCGTCACGGAGACCGTCACCGTCTGTGTCTCGGTCTCCAAAATCGGTGCCGAACTCGAACTCGAGTTTATCATTTATACCATCAGCATCAGGGTCAGCTGAAAGAGCATATCGGGTGGCATTGAACGCTTCATCCCCGTCCATTATGCCATCGTTGTCAGAATCACGGGACATGGGGTCAAGACCCTGGTAATCTACCCTGATATAGTCAAGGTATTGCAAACTGATCCGGTCCGGAACCGAGAAGCCAGCAGGTGGATTTGAGGTTATATCAGCCATATCAAGACTTAGTTTTATCTGGTATGTCACTCCTGATTATAGGTTATACTGTCCCTCTGCATTTATCTCTCCGATTGCAAGAGTCTGGGACGGTGAATCTGGAGACGAGGAGAGGTTGACTACCTTCATAATGTTGATTGAGGTGTCAAACGTGGATTCGCCCGAATATGAGATGGGGCTGATCTCCGAATACGAATATTTGACTTCCATTGAGAACGATTCCGCAATGATATCCTCAAGGTAGCTCGCCCTTCCATAATCCAAGACCACATCTTCTACCGTGGCTGAACCGTTTGGGAGAAGCTCGGTCTTGGGCAGGTTACCAGGAATCATTGTACCTACCAATTTCTCTTTCCTTGACTCCGCAGGGTAGTTTAAACTGAACCTGTAAGTGCCGGTCTTGGGTGCAACATAGTCCATGGTGATCCAGCTATCACTGATCACGCTCTCATTATGAGATGAGATCAGGGACACGGATCGGGGTTGGAAGAAACCGTAACCTGACATGATCTTGGTCTCTTCGTTATTAACAGAAAGGAATTCTCTTGAACCGTCGATCGGAGTCCAGGGTTTGAAGACCTGAGCATCTTCACATTCCAGTATTGCTATGCCTCCAAAGGTGACGATCTCCTCACCGTCGTTGATGTTATCATAATCTGTGTCAGGGTCCATGGGGTCCATTATAAATTCCAGGTTCAGACCTAAATGGTCAAAGGTGATATCGATCGGGTTCCTGGCTTTGACAGTGAACGAATATTTTTCCGGGGATGACAAGCCATATAAATATTCTAAAACATCCGGACCGAAATCGTTGGTGAACTTGTCAACGGGTATGACCTTTGAGGTTTCAAGGTAATTCGTTTCAAATTCGGTTGATGATACCGTGAAATACTGTGAATAACATTCGACACGATAATTCGTGCTGGATTTGTTCAACCAGGTGAAGGTGTTGCCATAGATCGAGGGAGACAGGTAATTTCCCTTGGATTCGGGTAACAACATGAAATTCATTTCTTCGTTCAGGTCATAACAGCCTAGTTCGTCTTCCATCGTGGTATAAATCAGGTTCTCATTATATACATCAAATGAGGACGCGTTGATCGGTAGAACTATTTTCTTTTGATGAGAGATGTCAAAGATCTCAATTGAGTTTCTGTAATCGGTCTGATAAATATTTTTCTTGTACCCGACCATTGTTGTATACAGGACTATATCTTTAGAAATCCTGATATTATTGTAACTGAAACCGTTCGCGTTCTCAGCTATAAGAGTGTCAGAATCCGAATCCAAACACGCTTCGGTTAACTGGCCTTTATATGGTTCGACAACTACGATATTGGCTAACCAAACCGATTCCTGGTTGTTCTTGGTATCCTTGAACACGATCTTGTCACCATATATTCTCGGCAATACCTGGTCCCAGTCCTCGTCTTCAAAGTACTCATCTTTCAGGTCCAACAGGTAAAGGCCGAAATAGTTGCGGTCTTCGTCTGTTTCATTATCACCGTCATTGTCAAGGAAATCGATCGGGTCTTCGTCATTTGATCCGTCGTCGTCAGTGTCATCACCATAATCTGATTCGTAGAAATCTATGATCGAATCGTCATCAACGTCAAGGTCATAAACATAAATGTCAAAATCACCACCGGATTCGTTACCCTCAAACACTATCCTGTCACCATTGATATGAGGGTTGCGTTGAATGAACAGGTCAAGACCTAAACTGCGGAAGAAACCCGACCCTGAATCGATGGTTCTATTGATCTCTAATATTTTCAGGTCCACAGCGGTTGATGAGGAGGTATGGCATTCGACAACAACATGGTTACCGTAAATAGTGGCATTTCTAAGATCCTTGTTTGCGATCCCGTAAGGGCCATACGTTGTGCCTTGGACGTCCTTGATATAGATCTTATAGAAACCGCTATGCATTTGCGTCCATACTATGTAATTCTCAAAGATGGAAGGTTTATCACAATTGGCTGCGAAACTGTTCACATTCGTTTGAGTGATATCATCAAGGTCGGTCTTCACCCTGAACTTGCCACTGGTCACAAACGAGGTGCCAGGTAAGTCGTCAGTATAGAGAGTATACTCATAAAAACCGTCGTTATAATCATAGTCATTCGGCCCGATCTCGACCACACTTTCTTGCGTATCATCCACATTGAACAGGTTCTGTTTGACCTCGGACATGTCACAGATCATTACCTTGTCACCGATCAAGTTTACAGATGCGTTGCAATAAGCGTTCAGGGTGTATGTGCCTGACGAACCTGGAGTAAATGTCAGGTAATTCCAGCGGAAGTAGTTGTCTAAACTATAACCTCTCTGGGCTATGATCGATTGAGTTGAATCTTTTACGTTCAGTTTAAGGTTTTCTTCTTTGATATACACCTTATCAACATAAAGTGTCATTCTACCATTATTTTCCTCATCTTGATTAACATTTCCGGCAGTGACACCAATAAATAGCCTGAAGGATGAGAAACCTTCCACACTTCCATTTCCTATCATGGAGTATGAACCATAGACATTCTTCTTGTAACACCCTAACATTGACCCGTCACTGATCAAAAGAAGTTCGTTGTTATTGAAATCAAGGTCGTTGAACAAGCTTGACGATTCTTTCTCAGGTACTGAACCCAAGCGCAAACTCGTTTCGCATGGAAATGTCGTCACCGTCAACCACACCCATAACAAATCTACAATCGCGGCCTAGGGTGATATCCGAAGACACGTTATACTGGATTTTGATTGTGCTATTTATCCTGAATTCTCGGTTGGTATAAAGGACATCACGACCGATATCGGTTGACTGGGAATCCATATGGATCCGATAATAGAGGAGATTGTTAGCGGAATCGAAGGTGAAAGAGCCGTCGTCCTCGTCCAAGGATCCGATACGGTCCCAGAGGTCATCAGATGCATATGCGTTTGAGAAATCGTCAACCAGTTCCCAATCAGAGTCTTGGACCGATCTGCCTCTGAAATAATACCGATATTCTTTCCCACCCTCAAGGTAAACAGGAACAGAGCTTATCTCGCCATATCCGGTTTCGTTGAACACGCCCTTGCCACTGGATGCCTCAAACGAATTGTAGACGTCACCGTCACCATAGAACTCAGCTTCGAACCATTTCGTCCCGGATCGTTGCTCAACCCCGTCAATCACCAGATCTTTATCGGAATCCATCATGATCGGGTTGGTTACTTGCCCTCCCAGATCTTCAGAGGATCGAATGATGACAACCGAATCTAACAATACCTGATCCGAATCGGATACTACCTTGACTTTCAAATGGTCAGAACTACTGTCAATTTCCATGATGGGTGTCATATAATACCTGAAGTTGTTGGAGACTAGATAGGTTTCATTTTCCAACAAGAAGGAAGCTGAATAACCGTCCACTTCCCAAACAGAAAGTTTGACCGAGTTGCCGGTATCTTCAGACGTTTGGCCAAGTCTGATACCGAGCTGGACATAGTCATCATCTCCTTCGGGGATGGGGAGGTAACGGTCCATGAAAACGCCGTCTTCATCAGGTAACAGGGAAGCTTCCCCGCACGCGGACCAGGAATAGCTGATCCTGGATTGGTTTGTTATAAACTCTTCACCTTCATACCAGATGACGTTATCCTGGTTCTCTATTGAATCAAGAATGAAATCGTCATCCGAGTCGGTCGAGTCACCCTTGACCCAGAGATCCTTGGATATGCCGACCGAGAACTGGAAATTGTTCAATTGACCGTAATCAGGTTTGCCGGTTAACAGTTCGAAATAACTCGGGTTGTTGAAAATCTGGCCATGGTAATTGTTACCGCTTTCATCCTTGACATCATAGCTGCCTGAGGACCAGTCTAGGTCTTCAAACGTGTAAAGTAGATCCGGGTTGGTCGGGAAGTTACCGGTTCTGAAATCGTCCATATCGCTCTGGGAAAGGGTTCTCAGATACAAACCGACATTGTCCAGGCAACCGTCATAGTAATATCCGTTCTTATTCGCATTAAAGGTGGCCGCTTCGGAACCTACACCCATGAAACCGTACCTGACAACGTTGGTCTTACCCAGGTTGGCACCGGAATATGGGTTGTTAATTCTTGCATCTTCCACACCATCAACATAGATTATCTTATTATCACCATCATAGACAGCGCACACAAAATGCCATTCTCCATCATTGTATGCGGTTGACCCGAACAGGTCTTGAATACCTCCAGAGGGTGAATAGGTGGAGAAACCCATCTTGCCATTATCACCCCGGATATACACATTGAAATATTCGCTCCTGTCAAAATCCAGGAATGCCCAGTTGTCATCCTTCTGTTCACCCGAGACCGAGGTTTTAAACCAGGCGCAGGCTGTCATTTCAGGGATGGTCTCCTGAGCACTGAAGTATCGGGTCAGCGCAACGTAATCGTATGTTGAATCGTCAAACTCCATTGCTTTTCGTGGATCATACGTATTGAACGTGTAAGGTGACTTGAAACTTATACCCGATGATGTCCAGACACTTTCAAGCAACAAAATGTCATCTATCGAACCGGTTTCATTTGTGAAACCGCTGAACAGTAAATTGTCACTGTTATCAAGAATATGGAAGTCCACAAACGGGGTTTTGTTATGATTGAACCCGTCATCCATATAAGGGTGGATCTCGGGGTAAGTGTCAACGTCCAGCTTGGAATATCGTTTTAATTCGGTATTCGCATCGGATATTGAGACCTTATTATCTTCAAAGTGAGTATTGATGACTTTCACTTTTGCACCTTGAGACATGGAGATATCCATTGAGTTCAAATTTGAAATCGAGCATGAATTTAACAGGAATTCTCCACCTTCACTGACCACAGCTGTATCGTTCAGGTTTTTGAAACTGATACCCCATTTCGTTATAGTTGAGGTTGATAAAGTATTGCCCTGGAACTCGGCTTTGAACTTGAGCTGGGCATAGGCGTTCAACCCGGATAGGTCATAGGGTAAGGTGGTAACTTGAACCAGTGGATTATTACTGGAATCCAGGATGGAGATCTCAAGCGTGTCGATATCATTTGGATCCTGATACCGGACAAAGAGTTCGTTCCACCCGTTATTGGTTGGTTTGGTTATCAGATCTGAAACGAGGTAACCCGATCCATAATATACAGGCGTATAAAGCGGATTGGTTACCTCTATCTTATCACAATATATTGTGGGGTCATACCCTTCACCTGACGAATTGGAAACTGTCATTTCTTTCACAATCATTTCAATTGTCAGGTTCTTGATCTCGGGCCAGTTTTCCGGGTTCTCATTGAACATGTCGCATATTATATCGATCAACCTCTCATTCTGGAAATTGAACTCGTAGGAGGAGCCGTTCGAAACAAGGTAATAAGTCTCGATCCCGGTAGCTGAAGTGTTTTTCATCCAGGAATCACCGTAATTGGTCCAACCTGATGACAGAGGATCGGTTCCTATCAGGTCTTGGTCATACCCGCTTATTACCATTTTTCTAGTCTGGGAACCGCCTGCACTTTTATAGAACGTTACAACCACCCTGGATCTTGACCCGGTGGTGAAATTGGATTTTGTTCCCAGCAACAGGAATTTGGTGTCCAGTGTATAATCCCTGGCTGAGACCTTATCATCAAACTCAATCGTATATTTCAGGTTCAAATCGGCATTGTCCTGGTCATCACCGTTACAAAATACCTTGACATCATCACCCGACCCGGACCAGGTGTTATTCACCTCAACAGCATCACCTGACCCTGAACTGTTCCATTTCTCTTCATCGATGACGCTCCAGTTCTCGACAAAGATCTGGTCGGTTCCGGATTCGACTAGCCTGACAGAACCGCCATCCAACTCGATATTTTCATATGACCCTTCTAAGGAATCCATCGAATAGTCTACGATATATTCCGAAACTGATTGGTCAATATTCACATCGAACAGGGATACAATCCCACCCAAATTTGTTAGACCTTCATTGTCATGCGTATAGATGTTTGAGGAATGGATGGACATGAAACCGTCGTCAACATAAATTCCTTTATCTGAACCATGGTCAAAGCCGGAAGTGGAATTCTGAACCTGGACACTGATCAAGGTCGTTGTGCTATGATCGGAGTACACTGCGTATCTATTGTCAAAGAAATGGTCACCATTGATCGATTGTTGGCTGTCCTTTAAATAAACGCCGTATTGGTTATTGTAATAGTCATTATTAGCAACTCGGCCAGAGGAAGGACCCAGTGAATGGACTGCTCCGGTTCCTTCATCAGTGGACCTTAACCTATCACCTAACACGAAATCTATGAAGTGATCACCGTTAATATCACCCACACTCGAGACCTCGCCAAAGGTGCTACTCGACTCCTCGTCAACAAAGGTGTAAATGGAATCCGAAGTTGAAACCGTGCCCGAGATGGAGTCTGAGCCTCTGAACACGTAAACAGTATCTGAGGACGAGTCCACAAGTAGCAAATCTCCAAAGTTGTCCGAATCAAAATCAAACTGGCCCTGGGCACAGTTTCCTAAGTCTGAACCCGAGCCTCCATCTACCATGAAAAGGTAATCGGCCAGTGTCAGGTTTCCGTTCTCGAACAGGTCTTTGCCAGAATAAACATAAAAGTATCTGCTATATGAATAGACACCGATATCGTCAAACGTGTCACCGTCAACATCACCCATTAGGAAAATGTTTGATCCGAATGAACCGGATCCTGTTATCACATCTTCAAATGAGGAACTTGAAATGGATCCGGATAGGTCCGATCCCGAATAAATAAACACTTTGGCCTGTGCATTTGATACAACGGATAACTCGTCACAACCGTCTGTGTTGTAATCTGTGACATGGGTCAGGTGGTAGCCAAAGTTGGTATCAGTTGAGGTGATCGTGCAATCAACGTTCGAGTCCATGGTCGGGCCGCCATGGTAGATATACACTTTCTTCTCCCCAGGTGAACCTATTGCGATGTCTGCATAACCGTCACCATTGAAATCACCGCCACTGTCAATGACCTCACCAAACCGGGAAGAGCCAGATAGTTCAAATGACCCGATACCCGCTTCAAACTGGTACCAGAGTTTGATTGATTTGATAACTGGGGTGAAAGCTCCATTGACCCCATTATGAGAGGGGATATCAACGTAATATTTCAGATACTTGGACGAGTAACCGGTAAGGTCAATCAATGTGTTATCGTGCATCGTATAATTGGTCCATGAACTGCCATCATCAGAATAAGCTAACTTGAAACTGACAGATCTGCCATTGGTGACATAGTCTATGTCAGGGTAAACCTTGTCAACCCAATCGGGGATCTCACACACCGAGCTTTGATAGGATCCTTCATCATGGTAACCTACGCCAGTGATATTGATGCTATGAATAAACGGGGTTATGCCATAAATGTCGCTCTCAATCAGAATTCTCACCTGAACATACTTGGCAACAAGAGAGATGTCTTCAAATTCGATGTCACCAACATGGTAATACGAACTTGAACCTGAAGGGCCGACAAAACTGGCAGAGGTGGCTTCAGATGAAGTGTTGCCATACCTGACTTGGTACTTGACCGAGGTTCCGTCATGAACGTTGCTGGGTATGGTTATATTTTCTATTAAAACCGGAGAATCGAAGTTCTTCACTGTTGAAATTACTTCGGCCCTGTATCTGACATTGTTAACCGAATTAACATTGTTGACATAAAACTGGTCGATCACACCATCGAAATAGTTGCCACATGAATCTTTGCCAACGGTCATGGTGGTTAGGTTTGAAAATGTCAAATATGGGACTGTGGCCCTTCCATAGTATCTCCCATTCACAAACGTCGTTAGATTACCCTCTGAAAACGTTAATGATATTCTGGTCCAGTAACCGACAAGGTCGTTGATGTCAATCGCTTCATCAGGGACAGAGGTAGAATATGATTGAGCACCTTTTATTGCGGTTGCGACCAGATGATAATCTGACCCGTCCTTTTCCAAAGTTAAATTGAACGAATTTTCTTTATTCACAATCACATATTTGTCCTCTGTAAGAGTCTGCTGTAATTTTATGAAAATACTCAAACTCAGGTCCAGAGGATTGTAATCATACTTCGAATCATTTATCCAAATATAGTCGTCTGACCCGTCAAGGTCAATACCAAAATCGTTAACTCCTGATACCCAGGATCCTCCATAATCATCTCCGTCGAACAGGACAGCTTTATTTGTCGGATGATCTTCATCCAGGGAGGATAAACCGGTGCCCTCGGTAAAATCAAACTTGAAAAGGATATCATTATCAAATTTCACTTTTGAATAGAAGTTATCATCAGTATTTGGGCTGATCCTGACATCGTCAATCTTGCCGGTGAACCCGTCCCCGATTTCGATGTAGCTTCCGGTTTCGGGGATATTGACCGGGTTGGATAACGTTCCCTCAGAGTTCAACAATCCATTCACATATGTTCTGATTTTTGCAGTTGAGGTGTCATATGTCATTCCAACATGATACCATCTGTCCTCACCGTTCTTGAAATTGTAAAGGTTATTTGTGGTTGGAGAATATTGTTGAGAACTCTGAGTTACCGTTCCTCGTAAATATACGTTGGACCCGGATTTGTAGAATAATAACCCATAAGCCGTCGAACGTTGTGCTATATAGGAATAGGTCGTATCAAACGAAGTTGGATACACCCAGGCGTCTATGCTTATCTCTGTGTCAATATCGTAGTCGCCTCCGTTCGTGGGGAAAGTTACTTCTGAACTTGAAGACTCGGAAAATTGGAGACAACGACCAAAGTAGCCATCCACCCAAGTGCAACTGGATAACGTTCCCTGGTTGTTGTTTGTGGTATCTACCGTGTCCGAACCTGATCCTTCATTTAAGTGGGCAAGGAACACTGTATCTGTGCCTAGGTTTTCATAACCTGACCAGAAGTAGTCCAGGGTCGGGAAATCCGATCTGGGTATCGTCGATAACCTGACCTCGTCAAGTTTTCCAAGGAACTTGTTTACATATTGGCTGGTCTGGAAATTGCAACCGATCAAGAATTTAGAGTCATCATTACCGCAAAAACCCGAAAAGTCGTCTGTACTTTCTTGAAGGATGCCGTTGATGTACATCTTCATTCCGTCGCCCCATGTTACCGCGACATGGTACCATTTATCCCCGTCCCAGGAGGTTGATGTGGAGGTTATGATATTTTCATTGGTATCTTCTTTCAACGAAAAGGTTAATTTCCCATTGGATTCCTCAAAATAGAGTTTAATATACCCTGCTCCAGCACCGTCCTTATGAAGGATATACAAATCTGAACCTGAAGCGCTGGAGAAGTCGCTGGCTAACGAGAAATATGTCTCAAACGTGCCCTGAGAAAGGTTGTACCAGTTCCCGCCATTAATGTAAGTGTTACCATTGAACTCTACACATTTACCAAAATACCCGTCATTTGATCTTACGATAGTATGACCTTCAAGATCAAAGTCGTATACATTGTAATAATGGTCATTCTCAATATCATTATTCTGGTCACTCTCAAAATGAAGTAGGAGTTCGGTATAGATATCTGGTTGGTAAGGGTAGAAGTCACCTTCTCTCGGATCAATGGGAGTTTCCTCGATCGGAACATTGTAGAACTTGAGCTCGTCGATCCAACCTGAATAACTTGAAAACGTTGTATGGGAATCATACTGGTCATATTCTTCTTCAGGAGGATTGGCAGTGACAAGGCTCTTCATAGGTCTCTGAGCAATAGCATAGAAATCTGAAGCTGGATTAAGCTCTAACTTGGATTCCACTGATGAATTAAGTAACTGGATATCCTGAACGGTTCCATCGATTTCCAGATAACCGAAATGGTTTTTCTCGTAAAACTTCACATTATAGTCTTGGTTAGGATACAGGTACATGTCACTCGTCAGAATCCGGTTGGTGACAATGGATCCGTTAAAGAAATCGTAGGTGGAATAGCAGGGGACATATGTGTAAAGATTGGAAACTTGGAGATCGTCAAAGAACTGAACGCCTGTGCCAGTATCCACATCGGTTACAATTATAATACGATCAAACATGAAATCTGTTGCACTCACATAGTTATACCAATCATTGTACAGGTTCAACGTAAATTGATACCAGGTCGAATCAGCTACCATGTTATTGTTATTGACCCAGTTACCTTGAGCCATCTCACCCTGGCCCCAGGGAGTTGTCCCCCCCAACCTATAAAGTAATTCTTGTCTTCCTGGGCCAGATCCATTTGCCACTCCGATAGCATGGATTTCGCCCATATTATCGCACCTTGCCCGGAATATCAATTGAGCGGTTGTGTTCATGTAATACTGTGATGTCAAGAGTTCTTGCCATGAGTTACCGTCGCCTCTAATTGAAAAGGGAGCAGAGAAATATACCAAACCCTGAGGACCGGTCATGGGTGTGAGATCCTGAGGACCGTTCACTAACCCGTTATACGACACTAAGTTTTCGGGTAAATTTATTGGGTTAAAATAAGCCGTATTCTGGATTGTCTGGCTATCAAGTTCCCGATGTTCATCATAAGTACCGTCGTTGGTATAGGTTTCAACATGTAACCTATTATCCTGAGCAACTATACCAAACTGGGGGCGGGTCAGGTTATCTTCATACTTTCCAAACACCATTTTTCTATACTCCGTATCTAACAGACTTCTTTCGTCTGTTGAATCGTCATGAGCATTCATCCAAAACTGAATGGTTCCATTTCCATCCCCAAATGGAGGGTCATCAGCCTCAATCATCAAAAAGTCGTCATACCCGTCAAAGTCCACAGCTTCATCAACTATTCCCGTGACATAGGATCCTGAAACCGGACTTTCCTGGAAATTGTCATAGTAGTTCGACGAATAGGAGATGTCACCGTCGATCTCGTCATCCAATGTCTCATCATACGTGAAGTAGCCAGTACCATAATCGTTAATCCCAGATATTGTGTAATCATAATTATCGTCTGGGAAAGAGATGGATAAACCGTCAGACCAGAAATCCAAATCTGACGTATAGGATCGTTGGTTGCTATTCTCAAGGTCCCATGTCAAATAATAGGGGTTCCCCTGTAAAGTCAAAGAACCGTCACCAAACCCGTTCCCAGATGAGATTTCGATATTGGAACTGGAACCGGACTCAAACTGGGATACAGTTGAATTTACGATTAACCCTCCATACCCTGACGAGTTTGTAAAGAATGCATACACTTTATTGGATCCCGGTGCGGTTACAACAAGGTCACTCGAACCGTCACCGTTCAAGTCTCCATCAAAATCTATTTGTGTCCCAAACAGGTCACCTGATGATTCGCCAAAGAGTTTGATATTTGCGTCAGACGGGATTAATTCTGAGATAGAGATTGTTGGAGTTCCATAGAACACATACACGGCTCCAGCATCAGCTCCCATTGAATCGTCATACGGAGCTGAAACGACAATATCCGAGTATGTATCATTATTGAAATCCCACATACAGCTCACATATGACCCGAATTGATTGGACCCAGAATTGTCTTTAATTATTGCTCCCTTTGAAGTCGAATCATAGAAATAGATGCCAAACGTATTGGAATAGATCTCATTGTTTATAATAACCGGATTGGATTCTGTGTAAATTCCGAATTTCTCATTATCATGAATTTTGCTGTTCAAGATCGAAACGTTATCACTGTAAACCTGGATCCCGCCTCGGTCCGCACTGCTTCCCATATAACTCAGATCACAACCGTCTATGGTTGAATTTCCTTCGATGACGAAATCAAAATAATATCCTCCTGATTCATTAATGACTGTCATTGTTGTACCTTGAAGGAACAATTCTCCAAACAAGGTTCCTTCTTCGTTACATTGAACCTCTACTTTATACGAACCGGAAAGAGGGTAAAAGAACTGGACCATACAATTGATAAGTGATAGATTTCCACCTGGTTGGACTATGATATCACCATACATTTTTATGGCTTCATTTTCCCTTACAACGACATCACCAGGTTCGATTACCCAGTCGTTGAAGGTCAAACCATCTGTGGGTTCTCCTACCTCAGACATATATTTGTTTACAATTGAAGAAAAGGTTACCATGTACATCAGTATTATTAGAGAAACACAGATTACCTTGGTTGCGGTCTTCACTTTGGCTAACAGGTTCTTCCTAAATCCCACTCGCGAATCAAATGTCATTGGAATCTCTCCAGGTTCCACGATTGTCTAACAAATGAAAAAAAGGGGTTATAAACACTGTGAGAATTATTAATTAAAATGTCATACCTTTAAATAAGAAATTAACCCCCGCTCATGGGTCTTAACTATCCAATCCAGAAATCCATGATTTGCCATCTACTGTTTTATAGGAGCAAAACATCTTTCAAACAGATGAGAACAGGAAGTCATGTCTACAGAAATTCAATTTCATATATTCTCAAACATTATTATATATTATTAATAATACCGCTGTTGATAATTTCAGCATATATTGCTGTTTTTACAAACATAAACAGCGAAGAACATGAATTTGAATATGAACATATAATTGGATATTATATTTGTGGTGAATCATTTTCATCCGAAATCATCAATAACGATATTTCTGATACTCTAGGCCTTTCAAATGAAAATATTAAATTCTACTATACTAGTTGATTATGAAGGATTTGGAAACACTGAATTCTTTACAGGAGAAAATTATTCAAGGAAATATCTTAACACATCTGAGATGTTACCTTTTCAATCAACAGAACTTAATTTGGGATTGCAAAGCACATTAAAAGGATTCGCACAATATATCAGCAGTATTAATGCGAAATACTATACCCTGATCATATGGGGGCATGGGAAGGGTGATCAAGGGGTATGCTTTGATGGTAATTCAAAGCTGACTGGAAAGGATATTAATGAAGCTTTGAACAAACTTGATTTTGATTTGTTGATTTTGGATGCTTGCGAAATGATTTGTCACCAGTTCCTAACCAAAATCGGAGATGTTGTGCCTAATATTATGGGAAGTGAAAAGGATATTCCTGATAGGGGATTTGATTATTCAGGTGGCTTCACATCATTCTCCAGACTCAAAGAAAGAAACCCTATCAACCTCGCGAAACAGATATCAAAAAGTACAATCTCATTCTATACCAGGAACCCATCAACATACTCGGTCCAGATATCAATCATTAATCTTAATAAATACATGACCACATCTGATGAAATAAATGAATCAGTATCTCAAATTAGTAACTGTACACTCGAAACGTTCGAGTCAGGAAACATGGTTGATTTAGGGAATTATTTGGAAACCAATAATGAACCTGTGTTTCATCTCTATCAAGAATGCATTATCGATAATGTTCATCTCCAATCCAATACAGGAGTTGATGTAACGAAAACTACAGGAATATCATATAGAATAAAATGAAATTCCTTTATTAATATCAAGATTTGTAATTAATATATATAAAAGGATATATAAAGAAACTTATAATATTCATAAGATCGTCTGCCAAGGGTGCTCAGGTGTATCAGATCAGGTTAAAAGGAAAAATATCTCCATTCAAGAGGGCGTTGTGGGAATCCCCAGAGTACCCTTCTTTTACCACCTCCAACTCTTATTATAAATAAAAGGTCAAATGTAGATATGGATTCAAAGAAATTACTGAAGAATGATTTTCATTGGGAAGTCCATTGGACTGGTAAAGAAACATGTTACAAAGTCACTATACGAGGCAAGAAGGAATTACCTTTACTGGGAAAATGTCAGATCATTATTCAATAAATTTTATGATCGCGATTCAGATATGATATTAATGGCTGAATATAATAAACATAAATGGGAACTCGTTATTGCAAACATCAAGAAACAAATCCTACCTAATTTTGCCATATCTGGGGGACCTGTCTAGAAGTTTGAGCTAGATATGCTCGTTCACTGTAAAATGCTTCAACGTAAGATGTTTCCCCATCCTGGTTATAATCTGCAGCAGGATCCAATAACCCCCTAGTGATATTGAATTGGTCTGGATTAAAAAACTGACCAGGACCCATTGAACAAATAATGTCTCTCTGAGGTCCAGAAAAAGGATTTCCGGCAAGGCCTGACTGGTTTCCATTAACTATCATAGTAAATCGATCATACGACATGTTATCAAAATGTGAATCAAAGTCGTCAAATGAATAAAAACCATCAATTAATTGGAAAGCAGTAACATTCCCCAATTGAGTGCTATGGTCCGAAATGTAAATTAAGACCTCTCCCAAGTAAGTATTATTGGAGATTTCCTGGAGGCTTGTTTCAACATTTGAACAGGTGGCTAAACCTTCACTTATACCGGTAGTATTCGGACATAATACTTCAATATCCGATTCCGACCAACCGTCATCAAGTAGATATTCATAGAACGAAACCATTTTTCCCATTTCGTTGGAATCGATGCAAGTGGTATTGGATACAATTATAAGCGCCTTGCTTTCAATGTTGGGTGTAGCATTCGTATTTGTAGTTATTAGGAACAAGATTGCAATTATTCCTAGAATAATTAAAGGAATAAAGGTCAATGAATACATCCTCTTCATGATGTTGAGAGACTAAATATCATTAAAAAAGGTATGCTGAAATATTAATTATTTTCTCTTATGTTTAAATAAGGATTTGTCAATTTCAAGACCTAAATCGTTTGCCTTTTTCAAAAACCAGTCCCTCCGGATTTCCATATCCTTTGTTGTTGGGAATGATGGAGATAGGGTTTCTGAGATATTTAAATGGTCAATTGCTTTGTCTAATTTTTTCATTTCTAAATACAGTAAAGCACGGTTAAATTCAACTATATCTCTCCCCCGGATACATCCCAAATCAATGAACATATCCTCTGATTTATTTAACATATATTTGGCCTTTTTATAATTCTTCCTCTGAATTTCAATATCAGCAAGATTGGGTAAAATATTCGCTTCTGAATATTTACTGCCAACATTTCTTGCATATTTCAAAGCTTTTTTCCAATCTTTTTCAGCTAAGGGAAAATTTTCCATATTAAAATAAACAACACCACGATTCGTATATGCCAAGGATAAAAAGAAATCTTCATTTAATTTGTGGAATGATCGGATACTTGAAGAGAGTAGTTTTATTGCATTCTCATTATCTTTATTAAAATAACAAAGTGTTCCTTCGATTTCAAGAAGGTAGTTTTTTAAAACGATATCTTTTGTTTGGTCTTTTAAATATTCAATTTTCTTATTCACTTCTTGATAATCTTCAAGTTCATAATTCAAACATAAAAGATTGATTTGAATTTGCAACCATTGGTTTCTTGTAAGATTAAACGTTGGTTTCAATAATTGTTTAAATTGTTGATTAGCATATTCAAATTCACCCCTTCTTCTGCTTGCTTCTGCTAACAATATAAGGGAATTAATATCTCCTTTCTCTTGATTCATATTTAATATATCATTTTTATAGTTGATTCCATACAAAGACATGTTCAATATCGATTGGCTAAGGGTAACTTTCTTTTTATCCTTTGTACAGAAGTGATCATTAAATATCCGAGTGAAACATCTTTCATCCTTGGAAGTTTCAAGAGTACTGATAAAGGATGTGATGTCAAAATCTTTCATTTTCACAAACAAGGTCAGAATAAATATTCGTTCAATGGGATTCTTATATTTATTATAAATATCGAAAAATTTCCAAACATGATCTATCTTATGATTTTCGGGTGTAAATACCGAATTAGAAAGAACACTATTTATATTTTCCAATCGAAGAAATCCTTCTTCTGTCAAAGACATCTTTTTAATAATATTATATTCATAATGTTTATTAATCCTATGGATTAATCCTTGTTTTCTCAGTTTCGATAAATAAACATTCAATGTATTTTCATGGATATGCGGTCCTGATGCAAAATCTTTTAATGTAACTTCTAATTGATCATTTTTCTCTCGCAATAATTCATGAACGGAGAAAAGGATGAGGTCCTCATTTGATAGTATCATTGTTTTCGGGATATTAGTGTGTCCATTAATATTTTCGTACTCCAGCTATTTACCGAGATAAAACCAGAAGACATTGAATGATAGTTTCATTAATAGTAACAATATCATAATAAAGAGATCTCTAACAATTACCCTCCAATTATGAAATATTACTCGTTGTTGGGTGGAAAATTAAAGTGGGGGTCCCCTATATACATTAAAAAAGAACGAAAAGATAAGTTTTTTTTAAAAAAATATAAAACCAAGGATCTTTAGAAAAGGTGACTTAAACTTAAATAAAAGTGGGCCGACCCGGATTTGAACCGGGGACCTCCGCCTTGTAAGGGCGACGTCATAGACCACTAGACCACCGGCCCCGGATGTTAGCAATCCCCCAATATCCATTCAAATAAAACCTTTTCCCATTTCAAATTGCTTTACCTGCGAAATCTTGAAATCGGTCCATTGGATACCCCAGGACAACGGTGAGAAAAATGTCAGATAGAGCGATGAAAAGGATACTGGTTACCGGTTCGGCAGGACAGATAGGATCAGAACTTGTTATGGTCCTCAGAGAAAAATACGGAAACGATAACGTCGTAGCTGGAACAAACAGGACACCACCATCACAGAGGATCGTCGATTCAGGACCTGTAGAGGTATGCAATATCACAAACAAGGAACAACTCTATGGAACTGTTGACAAGTATGATATCGACACCATTTACAACATGGCCGCAATTCTTTCTGGCGTCGGAGAACAGAAACCACTACTTGCCTGGAAGGTCAATATGGATGGATTCCATAATGTTCTTGAATGTGCAAGAGAAAAGGAATTGGTCAGAATAATGAATCCCTCCTCAATTGCTGCTTTCGGTCCAGAGACCCCAAGAATGGACACTCCCCAGGAAACAGTCCTGAAACCAAGGACAATGTACGGTGTCACGAAAGTGGCTGGGGAGCTTCTCGGAGATTATTATTTCAGGAAGTTCGAAGTGGATGTAAGAGGAGTAAGATATCCTGGTATCATTTCATCGGAAACCCTTCCTGGAGGGGGAACAACTGATTACGCTGTTGCGATCTATTATGAAGCCATCCAGCACAAGAAATATGAGTGCTTTGTGAGAGAGGATACAGTCCTTCCTATGATGTATATGCCTGATGCATTGAAGGGTATCATCGATCTTGCGGAGGCTCCTGTGGACAAACTTGAACATCATTGTGATTTCAATCTGGCTTCAATGTCATTTTCTGTCAAGGACCTTGCTGATGAGATCAAAAAACATATCCCCGAACTTGAGTGTCACCTATAAACCGGACTTCAGGCAGGCAATAGCTGATTCATGGCCTCAGTCGATAGATGATACCGCTGCAAGGAAGGAGTGGGGATGGGAGCCATCTTACAACATCTCCTCCATGACCAAGGATATGATAGAAAAACTTTCAGCAAGGCTCCTTTGATCCGCAACCTATATTTAGCAAATAGGTCTGCATTTACCAATGATAGCTTCTGCTATTTGGGATCCAATGCTTCAAGATATTCGATAGCTCCATTAAGATCAAGTGACCTGTCAATACTTGAAAGGAGTTTTCCATCGAGAGTTATCAGGATCGAATCCTCAAAAGCTGATATTTCAGCATGCACAGCATCATAGAAGGTGAGATCATGCTCCCTGGCCAGATCGTAAGTTGAAAGAAGAATGTCATCATTGACCTCTATGACCTTAAGGTCCATATCAAGGAACTTTCTCAGATATTCCTTTCCGTCCCTACTTTCTCTTATTGAGAACTGGATTATACAGTTACCGACCTCATATAGAACAAGTGGTGAGATCGCAAGCTGAATGCCCTTTTCAAGGCACATCTCGATCAATTTCACAGCGTTCTCTGTTTCCTCTTCTTCATGAAGAATGGGAACGATAGCCGAAGAATCCATTACGAAATTCATCTTGAATCACGATCTTTTCTTATCAAATCCACGCCTTTCATTCCACTGTTCTTGAACCTGTTCTTTTTGAACCATTCAAGTGACTTCTTCGACCTTTCCATTTTTAAACGTGATTCGAGGACCTCGGAAAGGAATTCACCGGGTTTGTAACCCAGTTTCCTTATCATATCGATCTTATCATCATCGACCCTTATCGACACTACAGTGCTAATGTAAACACCACGTATACAATATGTTTACAGTTATAACTATTCTTCTTTGATCTTTGGAAAATAAGGTCAATGATCCACACATGAAAGTTAGATTTCAATAAGGGAAAAAGGGAGGAAGTCATCAAAAACTATCTCTTCCATAACCAAGGACATGATAGAGAAACTATCAGCAAGGCTACTATATGGTAAAAAATCAGCGTAGCAGTATCCTTATCATTCCATTTCACATCAAAATCTATGTGTTTATCTTCAGATAATGAAATAAAGTCATTCCGTATTCATCAATGTCAATGTGGGATTAAAATGAGGGTTACTCTAATTTTTGCATCAATGCTGGTTATTGCATCATTTTCTCTCCTTTTTCATACCTCCTGTGATGAGGTCAATGGAAAAGGATTTCTAATGGATACATCGATTTTGAGATCACAGTCTTCGTTCATTGGTGAAAGATCAGAAGATTATTCCGGACGAGCAATTTGTATTGCAGGAGATGTGAATGGTGATGGATTCGATGATATTCTCATAGGTGCATTCTACAATGATGACGGAGGATCGGAAGCAGGAAAGACATACCTTATCCTTGGGAGTTCTTCCGGTTGGGCTCATGATACCACTCTATCTAAAACAGATGCATCATTCATAGGAGAGGAGAACGGTGATAACTCTGGATTATACTTGGGTGGACCTGGTGATGTGAATGGAGACGGATTCGATGATATCCTAATAGGAGCACCCTCAAATGATGATGGAGGGGGGGACTCCGGACAGACCTATCTAATATTCGGAAAGAGCTCCGGATGGTCATTGGATACGGACCTATCGAACTCTGACGCATCATTCATCGGAGAGAATGATAGAGATGCATCGGGAGTGGTTGCCTCCGGAAAGGGAGATATAAATGGAGACGGATTCGATGATATCCTGATAGGAGCACCCTCAAATGATGATGGGGGAAATAGTGCTGGAAAGATCTACATTCTCTTTGGTAAGAAATCCGGATTGAGTATTGACACTGATCTCTCTGAAGCTGATGCAACATATGCAGGAGAATGGTCTGATGACCTATGTGGAAGATCCATTTCATGGGCTGGTGATGTTAACAATGATGGTTATGATGATATCCTGATAGGAGCTCTGGGAAATGATGAGGGAGGTTCTGATGCGGGACAATCATACCTCATTTTAGGGAGAGAAAAAGGATGGCAGCCGAATTCAGATCTCTCTAATGTTGATGCCTCATTCATCGGGGAACAGGGGGATGATATTAGTGGAGTGTCAGTTAGTTCCGGTGGAGATGTGAACGGAGATGGTTTCGATGATATCTTGATAGGAGCATCATTCAATGATGAGGGGGGAGATGCATCCGGACAGGCTTACCTGATATTCGGAAAGGATGATGGATGGAATATGGATTTAAACCTTGAAGGATCGGACGCTTCATTCATTGGAGAAGCTATCTGGGACAACTTGGGTGATGGTGTTTCAGGAGTGGGTGATGTGAACGGGGATGGATTCGATGATATCCTCATTGGAGCCTTCGGAAATGATGAAGGGGGAGGTTATTCAGGACAGACCTATCTGGTCCTCGGGAGGGAAGATGGGTGGTCCATGGATTCAGATGAAACATCCGCTGATGCAAGTTTTTTAGGAGAAGAATCGGGTGATAATTCAGGCATCGCCCTAACTGGTGGAGGCGATGTTAACGGGGATGGTCTAGACGATTTCATGATAGGTGCTCATGGAAATGATGAAGGTTCAAATGGAGCGGGACAATCCTATCTCTTCTTCTTTCAACCATCCGAGCCTGAGGATATATCATATGACCTTGATCCCGAGGGGGAGGATCTGACATTATCATGGGATATGGCAGATTACTGGAAACCACTTGTGGATTTCGACATATATCGATCGGAAAGCAGCGATGATTTTCATTTTATCGGTTCATCCGGAAAGGGAATGACAGATTTCTTGGATGATAACGTGGACCTCTACAGAACCTACCATTACTATGTTGTTGCAAGATGTGATCCAATGCTCACGTCCGAACCATCTAACAGCATATCGGTCTTCAATGACCTGGATAAGGATGGAGATGGTCTAGGTAATACTTACGATCCGGATGATGACGGTGACGGAGTATTAGATGTTCTGGATAGATTTCCATTGGATGAGACTGAATGGGATGATCTGGATATGGACGGCATCGGGGACAATTCTGATGATGATGACGATGGAGACGGCATCCCAGATGTGGAAGATGAAAGACCAAGGGACCCGTTAAATGGTTTTGAGGATAGAATGGAGACACTTGAAGGAGATTATGGACCCCTTCTTGCAAGGATACTTGAACTCGAAGTTAGATTATTGGAATTCAAGAATGAGACACAGCTGAGCCTTTCATCCCTTCTGATCACCTTCTCCAATATGGAAAATGTGACAACGTCGGAGCTTGAAATAATCAACCGATCGATAGCAGATATCGAAAAGGTCGATCTATCAGGGTTGGAAGATGATCTGAAAGAACTCCGTGATATACTGAATGAACAGGACCCGAACAACACAGAGGTCATAGAGGATATAGATCAGATCAGGGCAAATATATCGAACATCAGATCAGAATTCGGTTCCGACCTTGATAATCTATCAGATATCCTCGACCGTCTGGATTCGATTGAGGCCTCCCTTTCGGCAAAGGAGGATAATGATGAAGGAGGTCAAGAGAATGATACCTTCTTGTTGATCATAGGATCGGTCCTTATCCTTCTACTGATACTGATAGTGATCCTTTTACTTTTCAGGAGAGGGAATCCTTCAAAGCTGGAAGAATAGATCGAGATCTCATCTTTAAAGATATCCGATCCAGATGATCGGATCGCAGCATATCCAATTTCACCCTGCATCATTACAGCTTTCTTTCAAAATAAATGAATTTGACTCCAGGAGTTTCTATATTGGTCCAGATCATATGGCCCATCGTCGCAATTGCCATCATGATGGCGAATACGCCCACACCAAGGAACATAGGTATCGGCAGACCGGGGAGGATGGAATCCCCATCTCCCCTGGTGAGTCGATATATCGTATAGGAGAAACCCACCAGGATGGCGATCACCACAGGGACAAAGAAGAACGGAAGCATCCACCATCCTTTATCTGCAACATATAAGGTTGAATAGAACAGAGCATGGGCAGCTAACATTGAATAGAATACAAGGTCCCCGATCCCCAGCTGCCAGCTTCCTGCATCATATGTCATGTTCTCGAAAGGAAACTGGTCGGAATTATCCCCTAACGGATCCCATCTGGCCATTATCTGTCCGTTCATCTCCATCTCGACCATATCCTTGATAGGTCCCTTGAACACAGCATAGATATCCCATAGGGCGAGGGCGATCAGAAGGAAGACCACGGTCCAGGTTGGAAGTATCACTGCCATGAAAGCTCCCATGAGAGAGCTAATTACGATGAGGGAACCATTTCGGTCCTTCCTTCTGAAACCTCTCGAGAAGACCATTGATGTCACAATGTACCCCGTGAACATTCCGCATATGAGGAAACCAAGGAGGTCCAGATCACCGTATGGAATTGTCAGGACCGGAGTTTTCAACTGGGGCACCCATAGTATATACCATGCCCTTTCGGAAAGGGTCTCGGACAATTTGAAAAGGAAGAATGCAAGGATGATCCCCGTAGTAAAGGTTAAAGCTCCTCTGAAGATATATTTAAGCAGCTTTCTCTTTCCGCTCCTTACGATATAAACGATCCCGAAGCTTCCAAGCACCGCCGGAAGGATGAAAAGAAGAGTATTTCCCAATCCAGCTCCAGCATTTCCAACAGTTCCGGACTCCTCTTCAGCTGTAAAAACAGCAGCCTCTACCTGGGTCTCGGAAAGAGTTGCAAATAATGCCAAGAACGATGCAAAGAGGATGACACCCATCACAGGAGAGAAGAAACGGATCGCAGCCTTGGCCTTCTTTGTGAAACCCTGGATGACCATTGCTATCTGCAAGGTAGCAATAGTCTAAAAAGGCTATCCCTTCAGTTGAAATCAAAGAGAAGGGATTGTTTGGGTCCGTTCAATCCGTCCTCCTCCTCTATGATCTCCCCATCAGAGCTCAATTCATTCTTTACTTTGAAGGCTATCTGTCTTCCAATCCCTTCAACGGAGGCGATTCTGTCAACTGTGGCCTTTCTCAGATCGTCTGTCGTCCTCAATCCTGATGAGAACAACCTCCTTGCCCTCACGCGTCCTATCCCCTTCAAGGCTATCAATGAGATCAGCTCCTCTCTGATACCTTTCTCCACCCTTAATGACACCTTATCGATCATCTTTGCCTTCCCTGAACCGAACAATCTGGAAAGCTCCCTCATGGCATAGAGCATCCAAACAGCATTCTCAACTCTGGAGTGAATGTCTCCCGGGCCAAGATTGTACAATGATTCTATCCTTTCTTCGGAAGCTTCGATGGTACCTTCGTTCTCTCCAATCCATTCCATGAGGAACATAGCCGTTTTCACTGAATTGAGATACCAATCATAATCCACCTGTTCTTCAGGTATCGGTGCAAGCAGCTGCTCCTCCCTGGAATACAAGAACTCTGTTACCTGATCGTGGTCCTTTCCCCTGACGAAGAGTGGTTTCATATCCGGTGTAAGAGAGATCGCCTGGAGGATGGAAAATGTTGTGAGTTCCTTGGGGTCAGCCTTCACCGCATCACGAAGGACAACTGCGGAAAGTGGGTCAATGTAAAGCCTTGCCACTCTCTTCCCAAAATCAGTTGCCGACATCTTTCCATCAATTTCCTCAAGGAAACCCTCTTCCTTGAGGAAGTCCAGTATATCCTCCACATCACCTGATATCCTCCATGTGTCATTCTGATACGCATAGAAGGTGGATCTGATAAACTCCCACATCTCATCTAGGTCCCTGACATAGTTGGTTGCGAACGATGAAAGAAGATGGGTTCTAAGTGCAGGTCTGGAACCAAGTTTGGAGATCACCTCCTCTGGCTTCCCCCATACGTACCTTTCCATCAGAACATCCTCTTCCTCCGGTTTCCGGGCAAGGATGAAAGCCTCGCCATTGGGATCATACCTTGGCCTTCCGGCCCTTCCAAACATCTGCTTGATCTCCAGAATGGGGATCGGCGCCCTTGGATTCCAAGCTTCGAACCGGGTCCAGTCCCTCACTATCACCCTGCGTGCGGGAAGATTGATACCTGCAGCAAGCGTAGGGGTTGCAAAGAGGACCTTGATCTTCCTCTCTCTGAAAGAGGTCTCGATCACTCCACGATGCTCATTGGAGAGACCCGCATGATGAAATGCGGCCCCTCCTTTTACAGCCCTGATCAACCTCTTTGCCATCACTGCATCGGACCGCCCAAGGAGGATCGAGGTCTCGTTCAGATCTGATAACTCTTTTGGGGAAAGATGGTCCCTTAGAACTTTGGCCATCTCAACTGCGGAACTTTCACAAGACCTCCGGGTGTTAACAAAGACCAGGACCTGTCCTTCACCATCCTTCAAACCATCCAGGATCCCATCGAATAGGAGATTGCCGGTCCTTGACCCGATCTCCCTGACGGACATATCGGAAAATGTAATACCACTCTCTCCCAGAACTCCTTCCCTGAGGTCCACCGGTCTGAAATCGGAGGAGATCAGAGTGGCTCCAAGCCAGCCTGCGATCTCATCAGAGTTGCCTATGGTTGCAGACAGACAGATCAGCTGGGCTTTGGGATTTAACTGTTTGAACCTTGTGAGGATAACTTCAAGGGTTGGACCCCTTCCAGTATCATTTAGCAGATGGACCTCATCGGAGACTATCACTTTCAGGTCCATCAACCATTTGGACCTGTGTCTGAGCAGGGAGTCAGCTTTTTCCGATGTTGCTACCACAACATCATAGGATTCAAGCCTACGGTCATCATCATCATAGTCACCATAGGATAGTCCAACTCGGATCCCAAGTTTTGATAGTTCCCTAAGTTCTCGATATTTTTCACTGGCAAGTGCTCTTAATGGAACCACATAGAGTGCCTTTCCTTTCCTTAGGACCTGGTTGAGGATCGCAATATATGCTATCAGTGATTTTCCTGCGGCTGTTGGAACTGCCGTTACAAGGTTCTCTCCCCTAGCGATCGGACCCATTGCATCCTTCTGTGGTGGATAAAGGGACTTTATTCCCCATAAATCAAATGCTTCCTGGACCCTGGGATGCATCCCTTCCGGGAGTTCAACGCCACTCATATCATTTCCTCTTGCCCCTTCCATGGGTCCTTCTCCCCCTACCCCTGTTGGGAAGGGGTTTATCTGCCCACCAACCCTCTCTGAAAGGAGGTTGTCTACCCCCTCCGACCCTTTTGCTCTCCTCGGATCTCAATATCTCCTCTCTCCTTTTCTCCAATCTGGCTTTCAGAGGTCCCGCATCCCCTGATCCGTAGAAGTCGATCCTGGACGCTATGGATGCAGCATTGGCCAGTGCCCTTGCCATCTTCCCTCTTTTTGAAACTGGGAGTGAATGAACCCAGGAATGCTGGAATAAGACACCATGTTTTGGAGGTTTTCCTCCCTCTTTGAGGAATTTGAAGAACATTTTCTCCGCTCCAAGGACCTGAACGGTGGAAGAGGGAAGCTTTGCCAGCCTTCTCAAACCTCCCGCATTGTGAATTAGCCGCGCCCCGATCAAAGGTCCAGATACCTCAGAAAGGCAGGGTGCCACCTGGGCCATCTCAGTCTCAAGATAGGCCTCCATACTCTCCCTTGACTTCCATAGGGACCGTGCTGCTTTGGCAAGAGCTGACATGCCCTGAAGGTCAGGAGCATCAGGTTTCGGGGGTGAAATATCATTTCGTTCCAATCTTGCAAAGAGACTTGTGGGATCCGGATCCTCTCCGACCATTTCAAGGACCTCAAGGTCTTCCAGAAGTGGGGAAGCTTCTTCCCAATACTTGGAGTACCATTCTCTCATTCTCTCGGTGATCAGATTCAAAGAGGAATCAATATCCGTAAGAGCACCTACCCCGGACATGATGGTCGAATCATCCGGACCATCATTCATTGCCATTTCAGAGAGGAGGATCGTAGCCTCTGAAAGTAGGGATGTCGAAAAACCCAAGGAGGTTGGATCTGGAAGGTTAAGTTCCCGCGGCGGTATCACTACTTTAGTTGATGATAGGGGTAGTAGCCTTGGATCTGCGACCCCGGTTATCTCATGGCCGCTTGCCAGCCTCCTTTCCCTATCAATAATCTCTCCATTATTGATCAGGAAAAGATCCTTGGCAATGGACCTGGCGTCGTTCTCAGGAAAGATCCTATCCATTACCACATGCGATCCATCCTTGATGTTGATCACAAATGTACCATACCATGTCGAATGCAGGACATTCATTTGGTTCACGACACCATATTGCACACATTCGATATAAAGGACAGCAGATAGAGGGTTTGGTGTAAGTATCACAATCTCAATATCAAAAGAACCGGATACGGTTTCTGTGAAAGAAGAATCCCTGGTGTTCAAGAAAATCAGAATAGATGGCGGACCAAAGGAGATGCTCTTCCTCCATGGATACGGAGGAAACCTTGACCAGCCAGGCGTAAGATGGACAATGGAGAGGTTCAAGGAAGCAGGTTTTTCTGTTACTTATGTGCAGCTTCCAACTGTTATCTCCGATTTCAACAAGGACATCCTTCAACCAGTTAAAGAAGTCCAGGAAGGCCTCGGACTGCATGTAGTCGTGGGTTTCTCACTTGGAGGACTGGCGGCAGCTTATATTGAAAGGTCGATCAAGACGGTCTATTTAAGCCCTTTTTGGGGTATCAATGATAGATGGGGCATTAAAGGTCTAGGAGGGGTCCTAAGGGTCCTGGCTGGGTTCAATGCACCTTCTTTGAAAAGACGCTTCGATCTTAAGGATGCAGGACCCATGGCCGTAGGAGAGGACTTGTTGGGAATACCAGAAAAAGTGGACCCAAAAACGATCCATGAAATGTATGATGCTCAGGTTAATATGCCCGAACCTGAGAAAGGAGATGTGGTCTTCTACTGTCCCAGGGATGCTGTCATCTCGATCAAAGCCATTGAGGAGTAGGATTATTGAAAAACACACATTCAGAGGGGGGCATATGTTTTACCTTTCTCGAGATAGGAAGGAGATCATGGAACAAGTGATCCAGATCCTTGATAGAAATCATAACCATTCAGAAAGTTGATACGCCTTTGTGAAAAGCGATCTCCTTGCCAGATACACAGCCATAAGAGAGGTTATGATCCCACCTCCCAGGATCATGAGGTATACTATTATCTGATACTCTGCGGCGAGGATCGGATTCGTTCCCGCTATGAGGAGGCCAGCCATAGCACCGGGGATGAATATTATCCCCAGAGTCTTTAGAGAGTCTATGTTTGGTATCAGGGCTGCCTTGACAGCCATCCTGCTGAACTCATCCATTGCTTCCTTGGGAGTTGCTCCTAAAGAAAGCATCGTTTCCAGAGCAGGTTTATTCGTTTCGAATTCCCTGATAAGCCTATTAAGAGAAAGAGAGCAGATGGTCATTGAATTCCCGAAAACCATTCCTGAAAGGGGTATAACGAATTGAGGTTGCGCTGGCATGGCTCCGGTGATCCAGAGGATCAATATTATTATCGATCCACCTAACAGAATGGATGGGGTCGTGACCAGGTATGCCTTTGGCATCTTTCCTGCCCTTCTTGCGGAGGTATAACCCCCCATCAGGATCATTGCTATCAGGATCAACCAGATCAGATAATACCACCATTCGAATTCGAATAGGAAAAACAATACAACTGCGGTTATGAAAAGCTGAATACTACCTCTAGCAAGAGCTATAGTATATTCCTTGGCAATCCCTATCCTCTTCCATATAGATATCAGGATCACCATCACAAATAGAACAAGTGTGAATCCAAGGATGATCAATCCCTCATCCCACGAATATGGCAGTCCGCTCAATATGCTCCCCTCCATTCGAACTCATTTGCATTTCTGACCTCCTTTACCATTCCCTTCTTGAGGTTGGCGATCCTGTCAGAGATCCTCATCGCTTGAGAAACATCATGGGTCACCCAAATCACTGTGAGTGATCTTGAGGAAGCTGATCCGAGAATGGTCCTTTCCATCCTTTCTACCTTCTTTGGATCAACACCAACCGTGGGTTCGTCAAGTAAAAGTACCTCTGGTTTTAAAGCAAGGGCCCTTGCAAGTGATACTCGTTTTTTCTCCCCTCCGGAAAGCTTAGAGGCGTCTTTATTCCCGAAATCCTCTGGTAGACCAGCATCAACCAGGCATTTTTCCACATCACATTTTCCGGATGATCCAGCCAACCTTGGTCCGTAACTAATATTTTCGGTAACGGTTCCGGGAAGCATTATAGATTCCTGAGGGACGAGAACGGCTTTCCTCCTAAGAGAAACGGGTTCAAGATCGGTTATTGGGGTTCCATTGAAAAGGATGGTTCCGGAATCGATCTCTATCAACCGATTCATTGTCCGAAGAAGTGTAGATTTTCCACTTCCAGAAGGACCAACGAGGGAAATTATCTCCCCTTTTCTAATATCCAGATCGATCCCTCTTAGTACTCTTGGTCTTTCCCAGTGCCTTTTTTACATCCACCATACTGAAGGCTATCAATCCAACACCTCCTTTGAAAGCTCCCTGATGGATCCTTTCATCTTCTCGAGGATACTATCTCCCTTCTCGGTGGTCCTGTAAACTTTCCTGACCTTACCCCCTACGGTCATACCGATCATTGAAAGAAGACCCTGTTCCTTCATTTCATGCAAGATCGGATATAGAGTTCCCGGGACTTATATCGTAACCGTGTTCCTTCAGCTCGCTGAGCATCCATGAACCGTATACTCCTCTTTCCTCTGAGGCATGGTGAAGGATGTGCACTCTCATGAATCCAAGTATCAATTTTCTATCGAACATCGATATCGAATAACGATATCGATTTTAGTAATTAATTTTTTCGCTTTTCAAAGATGAAATTGATGGCTCTTTACATAACCATATTGCAATTCTTTATTTTATTACAAATGAACTCAATATTATCTTAAAAGCCTTATTATATCTGATAAAACATTGAAGTAAGGGTCCATTGCTTCCAAGAGGTTCGATAGATGCATACTCCACGTGATTATTGGAGGGGGATAGAGGCCATTGGAGTAGAGGAGGTCCTTGAGAAGATCTCTGATGAAGACGAAAGGTCCGATGAGCTTAGAAAGGCCATGAGGGTCAAGAGGTCCGAACTTAACCATCTCAAGAGGAAATTGGACCAGGACCTTTACCATATAAGATCGATATATTCCTCCAGACTGGCATCGAATATCAAGAAGTCAGTCCTAAATGAGATCTTCGACGAAGGTTCCCTGACCGCAGAGTTTGAGATCGAATCCAGAGAGGACCTTAAAAAAGAAAAAGATTTCCTTATTGAGGTATATAAGGTTCCAAGAGGAAGGATTGATGAACTGATCGGAAGGATCGATTCCTCGATATTAAAAAGGAGAATCGAGGATCAATACTCTGGATCCTCAGATAATGTGAGACGAGTATTAAGGTAATTATTATTGAATTTCCCCATCTGGTTTTATCAACTTCAAGGAATATCTTCTTATAATTTCCTTAGCAACTTTTAAATATCACTTGTATATTCACATGACAAACCGACCGGTCGGTTTGTGACTCGAGGGATCTCCCATGACTCCTGAAATGGAAACCAAGGAAAGGATCATGAATGCAGCTTTCGAACTGTTCAGTTCAAGAGGTTATGATAAGGTATCCTTAAATGATGTGATCGCAAAGGCCGGTGTTTCAAAGGGAGGACTTTTCCACTACTTCGATTCCAAATATTCACTTGGCAGGGATTGTTTGATCCAGTGGGCCGATGAGCATATGGCACCAATTTTAATTGACGATAGATCAACCAATATCGAACCTGAAGATATCTTGGTCCATTTCATCGACTCTTATATTGAGATGATGGTCGCAGATTCCTCCCTGATGAAATTCTTCTGGTCGATCTTTGACGAAGCCATGACGAACAAGAAGGACCAAGAAATCTGGATAATCTTCCTGGAAAAGTATATCCAGTTCGTTGAATCGGCATATAGTGAAATGAAAGTAAAGGACCCTAGAATGAAAGCCCTGATCCTGCTCTCGAATCTCGATGGGATCACTTTATATTACTCCATATTGAGAGAGACGGATTCCAATATTGATCTGGAAGCATTGAAGAATGAGCTGATAAGAACCTATGTGACATTCGATGAGGTGATTGGAAAATGAATGGAAGGGAGATAATGGTAATAGATGGTATAAAGAGAACATTCAAGCTAGGTGAGGTGGAGGTCAAGGCACTGAGAGGGATCTCACTTAATGTTCGAAAAGGAGAGTTCCTGGTTATTCTTGGACCCAGCGGTTCTGGGAAGACAACCCTCCTTAACTGCCTGGGTGGTATCGATTCACCCTCCGAAGGGACGATCAAGGTTAATGGGAACAATATTGGTTCTTTGAGTGAGGGAAAACTCTCCGAATACAGGAGGGAAAAGGTGGGATGGATCTTCCAGTTCTTCAACCTCATTCCCTCCCTCACAGCAGTTGAAAATGTTGCGCTTTCACTTGAAATGGCCAGGGATAAAAAGGATATGATGAAAAGGAGCCAGGAGGCACTTGCCCTTGTGGGCATCCCGAATAAGGCTAATATGTTCCCGTCCCAATTATCAGGCGGAGAGCAGCAGAGAGTGGCCATTGCCAGGGCTCTTGTAAAAAGACCTGGAATAGTCCTTGCCGATGAACCTACAGGTAATCTGGATTGGGTTACAGGCAGGAAGATCGCAGATCTGATGAGGGATCTGAACAAGAAGGAAGGGATAACGTTCATTGTGGTTTCCCATGATATTTCGATCACCGAGGTCGCTGATAGGGTGATCCACCTTATGGATGGAATGATATCCGATCAGAAATTCAATGATCCTTTGAGCAAGAAGGTGAAAGAAGAATGATCATCCTACTGAAGAAAGCGGTTAGGGACCTCATGAGGAATAAATTGAGGACCATATCGATGATCCTTGCCATTTCTCTTTCAGTTGGTCTCGGGATTGGTCTGGTCAATGCCACAAGGAATGCCTTTGATTCGTTCGATAAAAGATTGGAAGTGACAAATTACGAGGACATTGACATACATTTCAATATGACCTCTTTGGATATTTCAGAGATCGAAAATATTGATGGTGTCAAACAAGCAAGTGGAAGGACTTTCATCGAAACACAGGTGGGAATAGGAGATGAAAGGTTCAAGACCCACTGGATCTCATCGCACTATTACCCGGAAAAACCGTATTCACTGATCAATGGATACCAGCTGAC
Organism: uncultured Thermoplasmatales archaeon; assembly: GCA_963807965.1. GTDB lineage: Archaea > Thermoplasmatota > Penumbrarchaeia > Penumbrarchaeales > Penumbrarchaeaceae > Penumbrarchaeum. Next base: position 126,382 of record CAWEDU010000017.1, on the reverse strand, counting down.
AGACGGCAACTACATTTCCGGGCCAAAGAAAATGGAGGCGTTGATAGGAAATATCTTCGCAGATTCGAACAACATTGGAGCAGGTGACGATCTGAAGGTCATTTATGCAAATAAGACCTTCAATTTGACAGTTTCAGGATCGGTGGCATCACCAGAGTACATCTATGTTGTTAGTGATGAGGGATGGCCCGAACCCTCGCTCCTACTTCCATTGTTCACTACCTATGAGGTAACAGCAGACCTCCTGGATCTGGATAATGATACCTATAATGAGCTTCTCATCACAGTAGAGGACGGTTATGATCCCAACAATGTTAAGGAGGCCTTAGAGACCTATCTGACAGACAAGGGAATTCGAATAACAACTTCCCTCTTCTTGGTACAATGGAGACCGACTATCTGTTCTCCAGGACCGATGCAGGTGCCATGGGTCAGATGGGGTGGATATTTGGTACAATAATACTTGTTGTTACTGCAGTGGTCATCTATAATTCTATGACCCGGTTGATCTCTACCCAGAGAGCATATATTGGTGTTATGGGGGCCCTGAGGGGGAGGATGTCTGACATCCTGATCCATTATTCCCTATTTGGTTTATTTATGGGTGCAACAGGAGCTCTTTTGGGCATACCTTTTGGTATAGGTATGTCGAAACTTACGATCACAGAATATGCCAGTTTCATCGGCATGGTAGACCCTGTTACTCGATGTGAATTGGGAATATGTAGCTGCGTTTTCGATAATTGGGATCTCCATATCGACACTCGGAGCATTCCTTGGTTCCCTGAAAGCAATAAGGATCGGTCCAAGAGAGGCACTAACTTCGCAGTATTCAATGCAAGATTTTTCAAAGAAACCCATTTTGGAAAGGCTTTTTGATATAATAGTGTACAAAAGACCCATACTCCCCCGTGTTCCTCTGAGGAACCTGAGCCGACACAAGCTTAGAACTGGGATCACACTGGTTTCACTTGGAGTATCTTTGATACTGGTTTTCTCCTGTTTAGCATTGACATTCGGTTTCACACAACCCTTGCAGAAGAACTATGATAGCTATGAGAAATGGGACCTCAAGGTTACCTTTATCGAACCTGTACCTGCTTCCCAGACACTGACAGTAATTGGGTCCAATGAATTTCTGGGAACGGGTGCTGAGATCTCAATAGACGATTACATCCCTATTGAAGATGGGGATAAATTGAGTTTTGCCAGGATCCAGGCTTTCGAGAATGGTTCGAACCTGAGGAAATTCCACCTTATTGATGGAAGCTACAAACCAGGAAGGGGAATACTTGCGGGTTCGATACTTGCAAAAGACCTTGGGATCACAGTGGGTGATACTGTTGTTTTCGTAATTGGGAATAAGACCTCTTCTGCTGAAGTGACGGGGATCACAGGTGAGCTGATGGATGATTCATTCTTGATGACCCTGGACCAAGCTTGGTCCATATTTGGAATGGGAGAATTCGCGAACTCCATCGTCCTGAATAGAGCAGGAATGGATAAGGATCAGATTGAATCCATTGTCAGGGAAAAATTCCACGTATCATCCTTCATCTACACTGACGATGTCATCAACGGCATGGAGAATATGCTGCAGGGTTTGATCTCCATGTTCCTGATATTCATTGCATTTGGTGTGATCGCCGAGGTCCTTTTCGTTTCCACAACAGTGGTCTTGAACATCTTAGACAGGGAAACGGAGTTCATCTCCTTAAGGGCGATCGGTGCAAAACCTGGGAGGGTCATGTGGATGATTATGGTGGAGACATTGATCCTCCTTGTTGGAGGCCTATTAATTGGACTTCCCTTGGGTGTTATAACTACAAAATGGGCTATGGCCTTTATGGTCAAGGACCTGATGTATTATGTGATCGAGGTTGGCCCTTGGGTATATATCGTTACTGCGATGATCGCAGTCATCTCTGCTCTGGCAGCTTCATATATCTCAGGCAGATATATCATTAAGACCAAACTGGTAAACGCGATCAGGCAGAGATCAGGTTAATCACCCTGAGAGGTAGGGACATTCTCAAGAATGTCCTCAAGTGTATGCAATCTTTCCAAGCACTTACTAAGTCCATCAGAATAAGTCACTGCACCATGGCCGATCCATATGATAGTATGGCTATTTTCCATCGCTTTCTTGGTTGCTTCGGCAAGTGCGGTCGAACCCGGTTCGAAACCTCCAACATAGGAGAAGCCTTCAGGTAACAATGACCTTTCAAGATCGGTACGGAATATCGATCCAAGAAGGAGCATATGGCAATGGATAATGGCACTACCTTTCCCTAATGAATGGACCGAGAGATGAGCGGAGACCTCACTGGTTGGAGGACCTCTCCCCCAAAGAAGGTCCATGGAACCACCTGCGATCCGGTATAGGCCGATGGCAGTTTCTGGGTGATCGACAACTTCCTGCATGGTGGATGTGGTCCTTGTAATCAACAGATAACGGCCCTCGATTCCGGGATTAATTTCCGGTGAAGTATAGGATGAAATCACCGGATATCGGAGGAATTCATCTTCTTCATCGATCATGAGGGAGATATTCCCGAAGAACGAGCTCCCCCAATCATGTCTAATCAGTTCCTTTGCAGTATTCTGAAATTCAAGAAGGACCCCATCAAAATTCAACGACATCACAAGACCCTAGACCAATAGGTGAGCAGATGAAATTAATCTTATCCGAGGTCACTTTCAGGAATCCTATTTTCCTTCTGTGGAATGGACCAGCCTTCCGAAAAATCCCATGAGGACCAATATGATACTGACAGCATATATTCCCCAATCAAGGATCCTTCCGGATTTGATGAACATGGCTATAGTCCATGTAATGAAGAGAATGATACCTGCTACCATGAGAAGGGTGAAAATCCCCTTTGATATTGAATGGGGAAACGTGACCTGTTTCTCTTCAGCCATACGGATCGACCGCTCCATATCGCTTTTCATTTAAAAGGATATCGGAGGATTCCAGGCATAAATCATGCATATTTTGGGCTTCTGGGTAGTAGACAGAAAGGATAATATATCGATGATATTATCCCCGCACCCGAACCCACAGCCCCGTAGTGTAGCGGTCTAGGATGGGAGACTCTGGATCTTCCGCCACCAGTTCGAATCTGGTCGGGGCTACCAATTCTTTTCTTCTAAAAATGGATACCACTGGACAGATTCGGACTGGGAACCACGTGGGCATCTTTGATCCACACGCAGACAATATCTCTTACCATGATTACTTGCGATTTCATATGACCTCAATATGACAACATTATGTAGTAGAATCAGATACCATAACACTTTCAGAAGGTGTCCTCGATGGAAGAAGAAAAACGGTCGGGAAGGGATTTTATTAGGGAGATCATCGACGAGGACAATCATACAGGAAAGTACGGTGGAAGGGTCCATACCAGGTTCCCTCCGGAACCCAACGGATACCTACATATTGGTCACGCCAAATCTATATGCCTCAATTTCGGAATTGCAGAAGAATACGGAGGAAAATGCAATCTGAGGTTCGATGATACGAATCCTGCGAAGGAAGAGGATGAGTATGTAAGGTCCATCATGGAAGATGTGAAATGGCTTGGATTCGACTGGGAAGACAGGTTGTACTTTGCATCTGATTATTTCGACCAGCTTTACAATTGGGCAATGGAACTTGTTGAGAAAGGAAAAGCCTATGTGGATGAACAAACCGCAGAAGAGATCAGTTCCACCAGAGGAACCCTAACAAAACCGGGAAAGAACAGTCCATTCAGGGACAGACCCATCGAAGAGAATATCGACCTTTTCAAGAGGATGAAGGCTGGAGAGTTTCCAGATGGGGCAAAGGTCCTTAGAGCAAAAGCCGACATGTCACATCCAAATATGAACATGAGGGACCCAGTGATGTACAGGATCCTTCACAAGAGACACCACAATACAGAGGACAAATGGTGTATTTATCCCATGTACGACTGGGCCCATGGTTTGGAGGATTCTATCGAGAGGATCACTCATTCACTTTGCACCCTGGAATTCGAGAATCACAGGCCTTTGTATGATTGGTTCATCGACCAGCTTGATGATGTGTATCATCCCCAGCAGATAGAATTTGCTAGATTGAACATTACATATACCGTCATGTCAAAAAGAAAACTCCTTGAACTGGTGGAGGAGAAACTAGTCAAAGGTTGGGATGACCCCAGGATGCCAACTTTGTCTGGAATGAGAAGAAGAGGATATCCACCAGGGGCAATAAGGGACTTCTGTTCCAGGGTGGGGATAGCTAAAGTTAATTCCACCATTGCATTTGAACTTCTCGAACATTGTGTAAGGGAGCATCTAAACAAAACCGCAAACAGGTTCATGGGAGTTCTTGACCCTCTGAAGGTCACCATTGAGAATTTCGATGAAGCCAGGGTGGAGGAAATGGATCTTGTCAATAATCCTGAGGACCCTGAAGCTGGAACCAGGAAAGTCCCATTCACTAAAACGATATTCATCGAACGGGGTGATTTCTTAGAGGATCCACCCAAGAAATTCTTCAGGATGTCACCCGGAAGGGAGATCAGGTTGAGAAATGCCTATCTTGCAACTTGTATAGATGTAATTAAGGAAGCGGGTGAGGTCAAGGAACTGGTTTGCAGGATCGATCCGGAATCAAAAGGGGGTGCTGCCCCTGATGGAAGACGGGTCAAGGGAACTTTGCACTGGGTTTCAGCGGATAGATCGATAGATGCAGAGATCAGACTCTATGATAAGCTCTTTACTAAAGAGGACCCCCTCTCCGAGGGAGAAGATTGGAGATCATATATCGATCCCGAATCCATTAAAGTCCTGAAGAACTGCAAGGTAGAACCTGCTGTGAAGGACCTTACGATCGGAACCAGGTTCCAGTTCGAGAGGACCGGGTATTTCACTATTGATCCGGATACTACAAATGAGAAGCTTGTCATCAATAGAACTGCAACTTTAAGGGATAGCTGGGCAAAGATCCAGCAGAAATCGACTTGATGGAAGATTATCTGGGAAGGCCCTTTAAGAAACAATTATAAAGGATTTGTTCATACTCGGGTTCTGCTCAGACCAAGGAATGCTCCCGTAGTGTAGCGGCCAATCATGCTGGCCTCTCGAGCCAGCGACACGGATTCAAATTCCGTCGGGAGCACTTCTTTCTAATAATCTTCTATCCAGATCACAAGAATTGCCCCCTTTCCCGTAATGATTTTCTTGCGTCTATCACATAATGATCCGAAAACCATCACTACAAACCGATCTTACACGCTGAAAAATTATCGAATACCAATTAATACCGTTTTTCAGCTGACCTTTTCATCTGAATTATCGAAGGTTCTTTCCCAGATGAAAAGGTTCCGTTGGGAGCACTTCTTCTTTTATCTTCTTCTATGACTATAAGGCCCATGGAGGCTATGTCGAATCCTTTTTTTCGGGCCCATTATCTTTACCTTCAGGGTCTCTTTGTATAACGTGAATGATGCAATTAGCATCGATATCAGACCTACTAGAGAAATCGGACCAGCAGTATAGGGAACGAAAATGGGAAATAATATTGCAAAGAAGGATAGGAAGGTCCCTATAGAAATGATTATGATCGAGCCATATATCATTGTCTTAAGATCGATAATTGGATCTCCCTCTTCTATTTCATTGGTTCTAACATCTTTTAAAAGTGGGGCAATATCCGTGAAACGAAAATAGATTTGGATGACCGAATGAAGGATTATTCCATTAAAAACAAGGACAAAACCCGCCGTTATCCTCCAGACCTCAATATCGTTCATCAAAGGGTGTGTTGCATTCCAATTATTTTAAAGATTGCTTTTCAAGATTATCTTATTTAATGGAATGGGGGGTGTTATAAAAAACTGAAAAAACAGAATGGTGACAGGATAATGATAATTTATTAAAAATCCCACCTTTCTATTTACATATATACACAGAATACCACACTTATATTTGGAAAAAGGTAATAAATTTGATGATAGTATTAGTTATTGGACAAGAGGTGTAAAATATGAACAGAAAGAGGCTAAGCATTCTCCGGAATAATGATTGTTTCGCTACTGATGATATCGATGATGGTGGTAATGGTACCCAATGCAGGGGCTGAAGAATCAGAATCATCGATAATATACATCAAATCAAATGGTAGCATTTCGCCATCCTCCGCACCTATTAAAAAGTGTGGCAACCACTACTGGCTAAAAGATGACATCGTTGGAGCAATTTATATTGAAAGATCGAATATGGTCTTAAATGGGAGAGGACATACACTTTCCGCACCCGGACAATGATGATGAGGACGATTTTGGTATCAAGGTCCTTGATCAGAAAAAGGTAACCATCAAGTTCCTTGAAATTACCGGATTCATGATTATGGAGCTGTAGCAATATATTTCTAATAGGCGTTGACATGCAGTAAAATTCTGAATAACCATATTAATTAACAATGACAATGGAATATATCTGATAGATTCCCATAAGTAATATTAGTAAAATGTAATGAAGTCATTGAAAATTGAGGTATAAAGGTCTTTACGATTATATGAATCAAAATGTAATTGGATAATTTGCAAATAATTTTATTAATAGCGAGAAGATCTCTTTCCACTCACCAAATGGGAATAATCATTTATATGGTAACAATTTCATTAATGAAGGGAAGGTCCATGGGTTAATGACTATGGTAATGATCCTTCTTCAGAGGACTATACAGTTTGCTGGTGGAAATATATGGAATGATTGTTAAATGGAGAGGTAACTTTTACAGCTGCATTATACTGGATTCGGACGACGGCAGCAATGATAGGACTTCAGGTGACGGTATAGGCGATACTAAATATCCCCTTCAGGGGAATTGATAATTACCCTTTGATGGAGAAGGCAATTCACTGTATCTATGGGAAGATCCAATGGTTGAGGTACGAGATCAGGAACTCAGAAGCGAATTGCTGTGTTCAGTTTAAAATGATCTGTAAACTTAATTATGCTCAGTGGTACCTTTATAAATCCGACCTTTATGAGAGATTTAGAAAAGATAAGAAAGCAGAGAAGTATGATGGAAAGGCCCTTGATAAACTCGAAGATTTCGACGACCTCGCGGAATATTACGAGGGGAAGGGATATATAACCGAGGAGGAAGCAGACCTTTTCCTATTGCTTTCAGGTGAGATCGCTACAATGATTTGAACAGGAATGATACACACTAATAACAGAATGAATGAAATGAATTTACCCGAGTCTGGCTAAATAGAGTATAGACCTGGCTCGGGTAATATTTTCTTAAATTAACATTAAAAATATATTTAATACCATATATGCTAATTGTCAGTATTGTTTTCAGAATTAGTACACAATTAGGGTCTAACCATATATATACGGCAATCAATTATTTATTAAGACGAGGGGGAATATAACCATTGTATATTCTCTCACACCTCTCTCTCCTCTCTAATCCCCCACTTCCCCCCCGTCTTTCTTCTTATTTTGGTTCCTTTTTCCAAAATCTATATCTGATCTTTTAAATGTCCTTTTTATCGAAATGGGAATAATATTTAGTTAAGAGGAGGACATACTACCATGATGAAGACATACATCATCATCCTGACCGCAGTATTGCTTTTTACCACCGTTGCAGGTGCAATGGACCTTTCAGCCGAGACCGAAAAAACACAGATAGGGTCCGAAATGAACCATTGGTCACCTTTAGAAAATATAGAAGGACCGATCTCAGAACTCCCATGGTGGGAGAGAACCTCTCTGGACCAAAATAGGAACGGGATCTCAGATATCATAGATACATATGCTGAGCTTTCTCCGAACGACCAGATCCTCATGGACATTACGGTATCATTTTCCGGTGACATAACTGATAAAATACTCACGGAATTTGAATCAAGAGGATATGTAATATCTGCCGTAATTGACCTGATAGATGCGGTTGTATTGACCTCTATCCCATCGCATAGATTGTTTGAGATCGGTCAGATGGATGGTGTGGTCTTCATTGAACCGTTAGGATCACCTATCCTCTTTTCTGATATCGCCACCCCCACTGTCAGGGCCAAACAATCGGACATGTATTCTCCAAATACTGCCTGGGATCTTGGTTTCACTGGAAAGGGAGTATCCCTAGCAGTAATAGACACAGGCATCGATGATGAACACCCCTCCTTGAGTGGTAAATTCCTTGGAGGTGTGGATATGACAAAACCGGACAATCTTCCATTCCTTTATCCCCAGGATGGGTCCTTCAATCCGGATGATGTCCAGGGTCATGGATCCACATGTGCCGGCATTGCAACAGGTACCGGGGGAAATGAGGGACAATACCAGGGAACAGCACCTAATGCCAGGTTAGTTGATGTAAGGATAGGGACACAGATAGGATATGCACCAGGAGAGTTCTGGGTGGGAGCTGTCTCCGATCCTCATATCAAAGATGGAACCTTAAGAGGTATAAGATGGGCGACTGAGATGAGTGACTCTCAATGGACCAACGGTGGAGATGAATACAGGGGCATCGATATCTTTTCGATCTCATGGGGAGTGGATATCGGATCTGACTCGGATGGTACCGATCAATATTCAAGACTTCTGGATGCTGCAGTGGAGCACGGTGTGATCGTGGTCAACGCCGCTGGTAATGATGGCCCCGATAACACAGGTTTCAACGGACTGTCCGCATCATCCGAGGCTATCATTATTGGAGCGACAGATGACCAGAACACTATGGAACACGAGGATGATGAGATCGCTTTCTATTCTTCTGTAGGTCCAAGGACCGACAATGGTGATAATGACCCTTACAATGAACTGAAACCTGATGTTTCGGCTCCGGGAACAAATATCGTCAATTTACAACCTGATACTGCCAGGATCAGAGGAGACGCCTCCTCCAACGGGTTTGGTAACAGGGGATCAGGAACTTCATATGCAACTCCTCTTGTGGCAGGGGTGGTCGCTCTGATTCTGGAAGCAAATCCTGAGCTTGAAGGAGAGAACAATATTGTCAAGGAGATCTTGAAATATACCGCTGAGAAGAAAAATCCGGCCTTCTATCCCGAACTAGATCCATTCTGGGAACCTCAATTCGGTTATGGGGTGGTCGATGCTTTCAATGCAGTAAGACTGGCTCAAACTGTAACCTCGCCTGGGGATTTCTCCGTTGACCTTCAAGCCCATATCAATAACATATCCCAAATAGGAGATATCAGTCCGTTTGATACCTATAACGTGACTTCGCCAATAGAAATGTCTGGAATGGGATGGGCGAAGAAAGGTGATTTCGAAAGGATTGAATTCAAGGTCGATGAGGGGGAATGGGCCCCAATGGACGTACAGACCTCGGGACCATTCAATCCATGGTCTACAAGGATTGACCTTAAAAAGGGGACGCATAGGATAATGGTAAGGACCATTGGATCCCAGGGATCGTCCCTATATTCCTTCATTGATGTCAATGTGATTGGGTCGAGTTCCAGGGGGGGTGGAGGTATGGATGGGATCTCGATCACCTGGATAGTTCTTGGTGTTATCGGACTAGCTGGAGCAGCGATCTTCATCTATCTTAAGACCAGATGATCCTGAACCCTCACTTCTTCTGAATATATGTATTGAGGGTAATCTTGGCAATATCCGCTCCGTAGGCTCCTATCCTGTCAATGGAGTTAATAACGTATGCCAGCACAACCGCTTCATCTGCAGGAAGCTTGAAAACCTTCTTCATCCAGGGTTCCAGTTTTTGGGTAAGATCCTTGGACCTGTCAATTACCTTGTCAGCAAGGGAGAGGTCCTGAGAGAAAAGGGATATCACGGAATCAGAGAATATCTGCTTTGCTTTGATTCCCTCGCCATGTATCTTGATCCCAAGGTTGGGATCATCCGTGGTCTTTACCATTTTCATATAGGTTGCGATCGATACTGCATGGTCAGCGATCCTCTCGACAATACGGGACGATATCATATAATTTAGCGCATCCTCAGGAGACATCTTGGTCTTATCAGCTACCTTTGGGGACATGGTTACCATGTGGTATTCCTTCTGAATAAGCCAATTTATTCGGTCCACATCCATGTCCCTCATTATCACATCATCGAGGATCTGTTCGTTCCTCTCCTTTAGTGACATAAGAGAATCCTCCACCATCTTCTCAGTGATGTAGGACATCCTTTTCAATCCTGTTCTAACGGAGAAATCAGCGGGATCTATCAGGTCCTGAAGTTTGATCAAATCGTTCTTCTCCTCCACGATCTCCACACCCATTACAAGTCTTGTGAACTCTCTCACAGTCCTTGCAAGAAGTGGGGGGATCGCTCCCTTTGAGGTTACAATAATGGAGGTTACACCGGACACATAGGCACCCACTAACCGTCTCATAAGTGCATCAGAGGTCTCATCCCCAGAGAGTCTTACTTCTCCTACAATGGACTCCTTGAATGAGATCGGTTGTGGTGAGAGGATCAGATGACCGTTCCGGTCTTCCAACATGTTCAATGAGCTTCCTGATGCGATTCCGTTCTTCTCCGCCCATTTCTTGGGAAGTGAAACTATGAATGTTGATCCACCAGATATCTGTACTTTACGAGACTCCATGGATACACCTCGGGGGCCGGGAATATATATGTTCTCTTAAATATATATATCCACTACAGAGACAGAGTCTGAATCCCCATAAACCCAATCAATTACATCATTTCCATAAATATAGGTTCTCACCGAATCTTGTTCCATCCCAACCTCCTGGACAAGAACATCAGAAGGGAACCATCCAAAAACAAGATAGGATTGTGGTTCTACCAACATCCAGATACCTAGATCATCTTCCATCAGTTGAAAAGGTATCTCCATACCGAACCTCTCATCAAGAAGATCAAGCAGGTCTGTATCATTACCTATATATATTGCATTGAAAGCATGATGTGAAGTGATGATTACCCTCGCATTTCCACCCATACAGGTGATTACAGCCCCTAGGAGAACAGAATAATCCTCACAGTCACCTCCTCCCCTGGCAAGGCAAGTTAGAGGAGATATCCATTCATTCTTTCCTGTATCTGGATCTGAAATATATTCGAGCGAATAGGATACGAATTCAAACGCATCTGCAATGTCCTGAATGGTGAACCTGCCATCATCCAATCCATTTTCCTGGAGTATCAATTTCAGACCATTTACTTCTTTGTTGATTAGGCCATTGACCTTATCGTAGTAATAGGGTCTGTTGAATGAATAATCAGGTGGTTTCTTTCCGAAGGTATGTGGGATCAAATTGAACCTGGATTCCTCGAAATCAAGTCCATCTCTCCTTACCCAGGACAATGGACCTTCCACAAGTATGTCGAGATATAATTTATAGGTCAGAAATGAAGGCGAGGGAGGGAGATCCGGAAAGGGAACTAGCAGATGACGGAGGTACCTGTGTTCTCCTGGTTCTACAACTCTATTAACATACCCCGAGCCATTTCCCCCCCATCCTGTCTCAAAATAGACCCTTTCAACATAGACACGAGTGCCTCCCTCGTTCCGCAAGGAAAGGTTGAGTACCGCACCGATCCCCGGGATAGCATCAAGTTCCTCAGAGGTCCCGTTTATTGGCCATAGAAGTCTGCAGGAAAATGGAGGAACAGTATCCGATCCGATGAATAGAGGTCTCTCATCAGTGATCAATGGCCTTCTTTCGAACAATGGAGTAACGAGATCATCCTTTTCGAATCCCTGTCTATCCTCACGATCGAGGACGTACTGTAGGTAGAGATTGAGTCCTGCTAGCGTTCCAGCCATCAGGATGAAAAGAAAGAAAATTGTGAGGATGAACCTGATCCATCCCGCTCCGTCCTTTCTTCTCCTGACTACCACACCCGGAGAAGGACCTTTACCATTTTCAAGGTTTTGGGAAGTGTTATATCATTGGTACTGGGATGATCCGGGGTGTCTGATAGAATATTCAGCAGGAAAGAGATGGAAAATCGGATCCTTCTTGAGTGGGCCCTTGTAACAGAAGATACAAAATGGACCTGTATCAGATGCGGAGAATGTTGCAGGAGGGCTTGGTCCGTTGACCTTACATGGCATGAACACAGAAGGATCTTAGCAGATATTCGGTTCAAGGTCTCTCCAGTTTTCCAGGTTGAGGTGGACCACGATACCGGTCTCGATCACCCATATTTTTTCATCAAAGATAAATGCCCCTATCTTGAAGAAAAGGGCATGATCTGTACCAGATTTCCCGAATGGTTCTACACCTGTGCCACATACCCATTTCTTCTGTATCCAAATGGAGAACTATTCTACCACAGGGAATGCAGAGGAATTGGCAAAGGGAAAAAAGTGGAACTGGATGTGATGACCCGTAAGATCTTGAAAGAAAGGGAAAGGGCTGGGATGTTAGTCAAACCAAAATGAGGATCGACTATAGTTGGGATATGGTTCAGGTTCCCTTGTGTCCGCCTAGCGTTCCCATTTCAGCCTTCTCTTCCAATTTTTCAAGGGCCATTATCGATTCTAAACTGGCTGTGGAATCATCATACTGGAATTCCTCGGTTTTGCCGGTAATATCCTTTGGACCATCCCTGGAGAATGGAATGATCATTGTAGGAATATTGAGATGAAGAAGAAGTTCCTGACTTATGGACCTCCTTGTGAGGGAGCCAAAGACCGACTCTTCAGTTGTACCCATGATCACGATGGAAGCGTTTTCCTGTTCCACCGCCATCAATATGTTCTCGAGGACATCTCCTTCTTTGAAGAGGAGCTTGATATCCACACCAAAGTTCTTTGCCACCTCGTTATAGATCCTGAGAGCCTTTTGTCCATCCCTCAGATCAGAACCCGGGGTCTTGATAAATAGTGCCGAAACCGATGCGCCCATCTTCTTTGCGGTCTCCATGACATAGGGGGCAGTGTAACGAGCCGGAAGTGAGGAGGAGGTAGGGGCCAGGATCACTGAACCCGATATTCCCATCTCAACAGCTCCCCCATTCGCTATCTTGAATTCCTTGAAACCAGTTGAAGGGAGGAAGACCGGGCTGTGATACTCTTCCCCGAGAACTTTGGGTTTGGATATATCTGCCTTGTAAACAAGTGTCCTGTAAGGGAAGGGTATTTCCACGCCGTTGCGGTCGAAGGAATCCTTTATCCTCTTCAGGATATCCGATCTGATGACCAGCATATCCCTAGCCTCTGGTATCCAGAACCAAATGGTCAGGATCTGAGAGGATTCTCCAAACTCTTTCATGAGGACATAAGGTGAGGGTGTGTTCATTACAAGTGGATGTTTCTGAATTACTGCCAGCATCAATTTCTCTGCAAGTTTCCAGTCCGAATCATAAGATATTCCAATATCGAAATGAAGTGCAACCTTTGGGGAATCCTTGGTATAGTTCCAAACCTGGGAGGAAGCAATGACATTGTTGGGAACAACGATCATCTCATCCTCTGGTGTCTTGATCCAGGTGGATCGTAAGGATATATCTCGAACGTCACCCCATGTCTCCTTACCCCCCCAATCGATCCTGATCCTGTCTCCAATGATGAATGGCTTGTCCAGAGCAATCATTATACCTGCAGCAAAGTTTGCCACTGTGTCCTGAAGACCGAAAGCCAAGGCAAAACCGATCAGACCGAGGGATGTTGCGATATAAACCAGGTCGAATCCAAGAAGCGTCAATCCAAGAAGACCGCCGATAAGATAGATCCCCACCTTGATGATCCGTCCTACAACCTTACTTGCTGCTCTTGTAGTCCTGTCGCGACCTTTAAAAGTGGGTTCCGTCAAAGCGACAAAGAGCTGGGCGATCAGATAAGAGAACAGTAAAACAATGATGAAAATTAGGGTCCGGGTCAACCACTCAAAGGGTCCAAGCTCATTTTTAGAAAATGTTGTGATTAGAGTTATATAAATACCAAAGACAAGGATCATGAACTTCGTCGGGAATCTCAAGGACCTGAATAGACTGTATTTTCCAGCTTTTGAAAAGGAATCGCTTAGAAGGGAATAGACGAGGGCCCGCAGGATTGGTTCAACTGCAAGAATAACAAAGATGATGAGGAATCCCAGGATCATTCCAAATTGAAGGAACTGCCATGCTTGATAGTTCCTGCTTACGATCTCAATATTCGTATCCAGGCCGATATCGATCGAATAGATGGCGAGAAGGAAGAATAAAAGGAAGTATGCAACGGCAAGGGACCTCCTCAGAGGTTTTTCAAGGGATCGTCTCATCCTTTTCCGGATGTGGATCTTTTCAACCTCGAGCTCATCCTTGGTCTTCTTCTTCTTTTTCTCCATCTGCTTAATCTGATAATTGACGAAGAGCTCTCCAATATTCCTGGAGATCAATCTGGGAAATATTAATGCGAGGATTATACCCAGAACAAGGATGCCACCGGCTATGAGAACTTCCTCGAGAAGTATATCTGGTCCGAGAATTGGCTCCTCGAGCCATCCAAAGTCCATCCCATTATCACCTTTGAACTGACTAACTTCTTATCAGATGTTCGATAATTAAAGGTTTTGCAGGAGATAGATGAACCATTTCACCGATAATTTCAATAAAGGCCCTTCGTATTTGTCAGTCATGGCACCCATGGGGGAAAAGAAGACTAACAGGGTACTGATCAGTGTTGGTTTGGTCATTGTAATTTTAGTGGTTGGTGGATTCCTGTATTCACTGATCACCGATGATAGTTCTTCTAAGAAGGGTGAAGACGGTGTGGAGGAAGTGGATTTCAAAGCCTACACCAGCTTCCCGAATCTTCCAGTAACAGACCTGGATACTGCAAATAACGAACCTGCTCTGGCCGTGAATCCAACAGATGGAATGAACATTGTAGCGGGATCAAATGATTACGGAACCCCCAGTGGAGATGCCTGGTGCGGTTATTACTGGTCAAGGGATGGTGGTGAGACTTGGGGATGGGGCCTTATCCCGGGTTTTGATGGAGATAGAAGCTCTCCCTTGTGGAGATTCGCAGGTGGGGGAGATCCTGTACTCACATTTGCCCCTGACGGAACATGCTACATGGCTGGAATTGTATTCCAGAGGGACCCTGCCCTCGGCAATATCCTGAAACCAGGATCTGGCATCTTTGTTGCCAGGTCAGATGATGGCGGTGAGAACTTCAACATGGTTTCCCTTGTGATATCATCGATCTCCAATTACCTCACCTTTCATGATAAGGAATGGATCGCTGTGGATCCAACCACAGGAGACGTTCATGTTACGTGGACGGCATTCCAACTCTATGGTGTATCATCCGGCATGGCACATTCTGTCTCAAGAGATAGAGGTGAAACCTGGTCCCGGCCCCAGATAATCTCCGAGATAACCCAGAAGGAGAGACAGGTCCAGGGTTCTCAATTGGAGGTAACATCCGATGGTACGGTCCATGTCTCCTGGATAGAATATGACATAGGTTCCCTGAGATATACAAGGTCGACCAATGGAGGTGACTCCTTTGAGGGCGTCAGGACAATAGCTTCTGTAACACCACTTCCCTATTTCCTTCCAAATGGTGAATACAGGACCCCTACGATGTGTGATATGTCCGTGGATAACACCGGGGGAGACAGGGACGGTTCAATTTACATTGCCTGGCCTGACTACAGAACAGGAGAAGGTGATATCTACATGGTTGCGTCCTACAATAAAGGAGATACCTGGATAGCTCCTGTGAAGGTGAATAACGCCACCACCGCCATGGACAACGACCAGTTTTTCCCCGCAGTCGCTGTTGGCAACGATGGATCCGTCCAGGTGATGTTCTATGATAGAAGGGACGATCCGGATAATGATCTGATCTCGGTCTATTTTGCTATCTCTAGGGATGGAGGCCTTACCTGGGACAATATCAGGATGCAGGATGAACCATTTGAAGGAGACAATACAAGGGGACCTTTTATCGGTGATTACCTTGCCCTGGCTTCAGGACCTGGTTTTACAGTGGGTGTATGGTGCGATGCGAGAGACGGGACCCCCCAGGCAGTCAGATCAGATATCTGGGTAGGGAAGGTCATTTATTCAGAAGAAGGAGAAAATCCTAACTGATTAAGATCCATTATCAGTATCTAAGGATCGCTCCCAATCCCCCTATCGAATCAAGGAAAGGGGATTCCTTAACGAACTCCACCTCAGCATCGGTCCTCATTGCAAGTTCGTAAAGCTCCTCCACGAATTCCACACTTGAGGTAGGGGCTCCGCATTTAGGACAGGTCTTAGGAGGTGCCTTTCTGGCATGGAGGTTCTGACATCTCTCGCATATCCATCCCGGGATCGAGGTTCCATGGAGGATCAGGAGAACACCAACCCTTCCCTGTTCAAGAGCCTGTTTTATCTCCTCCTCCCCATAGGCAGCTGGATCCCCCCTTATAACCGCCACTTCAAAGGTTTTTACATTTTCAGCCTCTTCCTCTCTTTCCTCCTCCGATGCAAGCTCATTGGTCAGGCTAATGAGATCTCCAGCAGAGATGTCCATATCCACATCCAGGGTTCCCATCACGATATCAGAGATGTCCTTAGGGAGTTCCTCCAGGAGCATCTTCTTGGCCTCTCCGGGTCCCGCAACAACGATCCCTCGCAGAGCCCTAAGATCTTCCATACCCCTGAGATCTTCGACGACCTCCGAAACAAAGGATTTGATGGCTCCTCGCCTTAAGCGATTAAACCTCATCTGAGACATCCCGCCTTTCTTATGCTTGTTCATCAGATCTATGGATGATCCACCCTCCATCTCCAGTATGGATGATCTCACCAACATCAATCTGGCTTCCCTCGAATCCATAAGGAGGAGGCCGTAATCCTGGAATTCATCTTGGAGGGATGCTAAAGGCAGAAGATATGGAGATGTGTCCAGAACCATTTTCCTTTCGGGTTTGGCTGCGATCCGGTATACTCGCAGGAAACCTGAGCATCTGGAAGCGAAAATCACAATACCTTTCTCATCCTCCACTTGAGAATGGTCAATAATGGACTTGACCTGTTCCATGGTGGGGCCAAAACATTCCAGCAGGTCCTTGCCAATGACCTTACCTATGATACGTTCCCTTTGTTGAACGAATGGAGCGTTCAGATCCCTATCTGACCTCGTGGCAGTGGGTAGATAAAGGGAGAGAAATACGTCCTTCTCGCTATATATTTCCGATAGTTCCCTGAGGTCTATCGCTGATACTGGCATGGCCTTTTGATAACCATTTCCTCCTTCCGCGTTCATGGCCTGGAACCGTTCAGACAACTTAAATATCTTCTGGAGGGGGTCCTCTTCTAGATGTCAACTTAATGATAAGGAGACAGATCCCTATCACAGCTAAGATTAGGACAATGTAGACCCAAAGAGGAATATCTTCATATTTCACAGGATCATTTGAAGGATCTTCCTCCATCGGATCATATCTTACATCGAATGATATCCCACCTAAGGTCATATCCATTTTCAAAGGTTCATCAGAAATTATCTCGACAGTTCCTTTGTCAAGTGAAAGGTAGTTTCCCAGGTCTACCGGAAAGAGGGACAATGGCAGGATCTCCCAATCGTCAGGAAGATACATTATCAGGTCAATGTGGATCGGATCAGTGGAGATCCTTGATGTCTTTGTCCTGAATGGTGCAATTTCGATGCTCACCTTCTCTTTCTTGTCGAGGTCCATATTGAAGGATACTTTCAGGTTGATCTTCAGAGGAGATGTGTTCATAAGGCCCGAATATTCAAATTCCAGTGAAATGTCTTCATCCTTTCCATTGATCTTGATGGGAGGATCCATCTTGAGACCCTGTAGAATAGGATCAAACAATGTGTCGATCTCTTCCTCCTCTATGTCCCCGGATGAATCCAGATCACAGGATCCGATGATCATCGACTCAAGGGATGGATCATAATCAAAAGTGGATATGGATAGAACCGTCTTGCCGTCAGGTCCGATCCCCAGTTGAACCTCCACAGTATCTCCAGATGCGAAAGGGAAGATATCCAATTGATAATGAGGTCTGTCAGGACAGGTATCCTCCATCCATCCACCATCTTCATCCTCAATAAGGGAAGAACCCTGGAGAAGTTCTCCTGGAGATGGAAGGGATCTTTGGATCACCACATAGACAAGGTTTTCCTCCGTTCCACTATCAAGAATGTTGGAATGATCTCCTTCCAGCTGTTCGACCTGATCCCTTTGATATCTGATGACCTGCTCTCCCAATTGAAAAATATATTCCTCACTTCCAGTCCCAAAGGCTTCACCTTCGAGGGACATCTCCAATCTAATGGAACCACTCCCACCTGATATCATCATGCTTGAGATGTCAATGTCAGGATCGGAACCGGTGGTCTCTTCAAGGTAATTGAACATCACATCACTTTCCGGATCAGAAAGGGATACCTGATAAGGTGTCACCGAACCTGAACCCACCCCCTCGACAATATCGTAATAATTCTCCTGGGACCGTTCCATTCCATAATCGAGAATATATTCCAAAGAAGAAGCATTGATGTTCATCTCGGTGTCATCCATTTGTGTCTTCTGAACGACCATGGACATCTGGTTCCCATCAATTTCCACCTCTACTTCACCAGTAAGATCCTCACCATCGCTCACCCTCGTTACAAGAATACTACCATTGTCATAAGAGGCAGTTATACCTCCCAAGGATATCGTGTAGATGAAACCGAAATCAGGTGATATATCATCTACAGTCGTCAGATAAGCCTCAACCCTTGCAACCCTTTCAAAGGTTTCCAGGGAAATGATATCTATCTCGGAATGTCCGGATACCCTTCTTTCCCTTATGGTAAAGGCCCTTACATCACCTCTTCCATCCAGGACCTTTTGGTTGTCATAAGCGGCATCTATTGCAGGAAGGAAATAACCGACAATCAGGATCGATATGATCACCAATGCTGACAGTAGTGGCCTTTTTATCATCTCACTAATTAAAGATATCTTATTAGATATCGTTAACGGTAGAACTGACCCAACCTCTATCATTGAAAAAATGGTCAATAATGAAACGGTGATAGGGGACCTTCAACCTCTTCAGGTCAAGGACCACCTTCTCCTTATCATATTCAATCGTTCTCTTCGCAACCCCTACTCCTTTATCGTTCTCATCATCCAGAACAATGAACGATGAGAAACCACCATTCTCAGCTCCAACACTACCCGGATTCAGGTATGATCTCCCGGTATTTCCCACAACCATCAAGGGAATATGAGTGTGACCGAAAAATATCATATCTCCCTTAAGATCCGAATAAAAATCATCAAGGACACCTGGAAAAGGTCTGTCGAAATAGGGCACCTTGGATCCGCAGTCATCCGGATGTCGGTGCATGAAGACCATTTTCCTTCCGCTCATCTCCATTTTTATGGACATAGGAGAGGACAGATCCTTGGTAAGTTCACCTAACTCGCTCCTGACCCAATCATGATGTGGTCTTCTCGGAACGTGCTGTATTGGGCCAAGTTGAGTTCCATCCCGGGTGTTCATATCATGGTTTCCCATGACCCTGATCACCCTTTTATCATCAAGAACATGTTCAAGCACCTCTTTAGGGCGAGGACCGATACCTACAATGTCTCCAAGACAAATGATCCGATCCGTATCATGTAGGGCTTCCCAAATATTCCTAACAGCGTCTATGTTCCCATGGAGATCGGAACAGACAGCGACCCTCATATCCTGTCGAATCTCCGGTCCCGACTTGAACTTTTCGGATACTTATCCTTATCTGGAGAAGATCTTAAGGAATGTCCGGGTCTTCCTGCCGGACCAGGGTCAATAGGACGAGAGAAGCTTCCTTGGGACCCAAGTTCAGTCCTATCTTCTTTATTAAGAAAATCCTTCAGACCCTTGCCTTCATCGACCATTCTCCTCCGGAGAAAGAGAATACCAACAACTCCCGCGGTACCCAATATCGCCAAGACCACCAAGGAAATTGTCATAACTTCGAAGAACGTCATTCCATCGATATTGATCTCATTCTCATAGGTGTCACTTCCACCATCCTCGTCCTCGACCCTGAGTTGCACATCGAATGTACCTCCGAACGAATAGCGGTATTCTATCCGAGATTCGCTGGTCCTCTTCTCATTGCCGTCACCAAAGTCCCAGAAGTAAACCAGACCGGCAAGGTCCCAAGCATCATCAGTGCTTTGTGAGGCATCAAGTGACACTTTTCCATTCCCCAGGTCCTTTGCCTTGAACATTGCAAATGGCGGACGATTCTCAACTGACACCTTCATTGTCGTGTTTGATATCCCCCCATGGCCATCATCAATTGTTAGAACTACCTCGAACAGCCCCGAGATTTGGAACTCATGGAGGGGCTCTACACCATAAAGTAGGGTGCCGTCACCCATGTCCCAGGTCAGGTTCAGCTTGTCATTCACATCTTTATCATGAGAAAGATTGCCCGGGAAACCTATGATGTCTCCCTCTCTTACCTTCAAAGTTACCATTGAACTACCTGAAAAATTACCTGGCCCAGAGTTTACTGTTATCGAAGCTTTGTCTATGATGGCAACCGGAATTGAATTCTCAACTTCTATCGTACCCGTCCGGTTCCTTTCAAGACCGTTGGCGTCCCTGGCTATAAGTTTGAAATTATAAATCCCCTTCATATTATAGGTATGGCTGACCGTCCTTCCAGAGACCTTGAATCCATCACCGAATTCCCAAAGAACATAGACCTCATCCCCATCGGGATCCGATCCCTTGTAATCAAATACCACAGTATCCCCTGCATGGATCTTGGTCCCAGATACGCCCAATTCAGTTCCCGGAGGTCTGTTCACCTTGAAAGATATCGTGATCGAAGAGGAAGCACCTTCTTTGTCACTGACCTCAACTACTGCAGAATATAAGCCAGTGGTCTGGAAGGAATGACTGAAGAAGGGATCAGGACCCTCCAGATGGGTATTGTCTGAAAATGTCACCGAATAGGCTTCGATCATACCGTCCATATCGAACGACTCAGAAAGGTCCAATTTAAAGACCTGATCAGGAATAAGCACACCCTGTGGTTCGACAGAATGGGATATTACAGGGGGATTATTCTCTTGAAGGAAGGATATCAGCAATTCAGAAAGGAGTCTGTTGGAATCCAGTTCCATTACCTTGTCATCAAGGATCGAAGATATTGAGATGACCGATTTTCCCATTCCATACCATCCGGTCAGAAGAGCAGAATTTGGTGGGGAGGTGTAATAAACAGTATTCATCCCTTCGCCTACGATCAACGAACCATGGGAGGTGCCAGCGATGGAGGGAAGGGTATCACCGAGGTCGGATGATGGCGAAGAGGGGTAGAAGCCGTTAACATAACCCTCAGTGGTAGCTTGCAGGCCAATTTCATCCATGATCCACCTCGCATTGACGATCTGATCCCCATCGTTGGGATCCAGTACGATCATCAGTTCTCCCCCTCCTTGATGAAAAGCCAGAATTTGGGACGCATCTGAACCATCCAATGGCTCCTGTGGTTGGATCAAGATATATCCCTTGTATCCGGAGAGATCCGGGATGTCATTCCCGAGACCGGTCGTCATTGACATGCCCATGGCTGTAAATCTCTCCACAAGGAGATTATGCTCCTGAAGACTGGAGTGATATCCATCCAGATAGAACTGTTTACCCTCAGCCATAGTAGGACCTGGCCTCTCCTTCATCTGGGAACCTGGCCAGATTCCCGTACACATCTGATACGAGGAAATGATAATCGAGTTCCGTTCCCGAGGGAATCCCTGTCGGGATCACCCTGAATTCAACCCATCCCCTGAACAGATCATATCCTATCTTAGTGAGTGGAACAGAGAACCAAGATTCCGTTCCCTTCTCCCGATATTCAATACGAGGTATCCTGGTAGGGTCTTCGATTTCGATACCAGTGTCGTCCTTTATGAAAAGGGTCAAACCGGTATCTGAAGATGAAAGGCTGACGGATTGTGGGATCTTATGCCAGATCACAGGTGGTTCGCTTTCATTCTCGAATCTTGTCTCAGAGAATCCATCAGGAGGGTATTCTATAGTATTCCCATATTTCCCGGTCACCCTATACCGATATTGTATAGACCCATATCCATTGACATCCAATGTTTTCACATAAAAACCACCGGTACCGATAACGGTAACATTCTTCTGCACGCCACCCAGAATTGTCTGAAGCTCGACCTTGTTCACAAGAGAAGGAGTGGTAGTACCGAGTTCAAATCGGATCGATCCCGGATTTGGATCCGTCCAGTTCACACCAAGAGCCTCAATGACAAGCTCCTCCACCCTTAGAGCCGCCAATTCATCCCATGATGTTAGGTCTGAAAGGACCAGAGGGGAATATTCGTTCTGCTGGTTCCTTATCGTTGGGTAGAAAATACCAAAAAGTCTTGAAGATGACGGATGATCCGATCCACCATCAGAATATATCAATACCTGATCCTCTGAGCTTATCACCCCGGTTGCAGCTTCCCTGACCCTAAGGGGCACCCTCTGGTCCATGGATAGTAGTTCAGCGAACTGATAGAGATCGATATACCGATCCCATTCATTATCATCTTTATTCCGCGGATTATCGATCAGAGGCATCAATGAATCATATATCTCATTATACTGCGGATCCGAGAAGAAAAGCTCTTCACCCAGATCGGCAAGGGCAGGAAGAAGCCTTTCCCGGAACTCTATTAGATCAATAGCTGCAAGGGACATATAGGAATTCCCACCACTGGGATCATAATAGTCCATGAATTCTTCGACAACTCCTTTCAGTCTCTGTTCCAAAGGAAATGAGGTGTCGTTCAAGATCCTTCTCAAGCATCTGTCATACGGCCATCCCGCTCCTGGTATCTCATCGAAGGAACCCACCATATAACGGGAATGGTCCATGATCTCTGCAGCAGCCTCAGCCATACCCATCCAGCAGATATCGAATGAGATGATGTCAACTGGCACTCCGATCGTGTTATCGATGGCGTTCCTGATAGCCTCACCCATCTCATAGGCATACATCTTCTTGTCCGACCCGGAAGAGCTAAAATCCTCCATGAGACCATCTGCCGGACCCCCGCCGTGTCCCTCTATGGCTATCATATAATGATCTGAGGGGTAGTTCGTCAAACCCCATTCAAGGAATTCCCGGAGGGACTCAGGTTCGTCCATGTCCACCTCTCCCAAGACCGGAAAGGATCCCACTCCGTCCAGACGAGTGGAACCGATCCCATCCTCGGGATGGTATTCCACGTGGTACCTCCTGGTCTCTGTCCAGGTTTCGAAAGGGTCCTGATTGCGGGGAGGATTCCCTCCATCTCCAAGGTCTAATTGTACAACAATATCGACAGAATCGGAGGAACCTATTTGTTCCATCTCATTTAGATCACCGGTAATGAACTTCTCCAGATCATTATCACCGTTCATGTATGATAGTATAGTCCATTTTTCCACACCCCTGCTATCACCCATTTCCTGTTCGGGTATACCAATACCCACCCCGGATGGGATATTGGTTTGGAATGTTATAACAAAGACCGCTACCAGTGCCAGTATCATCAATTTTCGCTGCACATGACCTTATCGGAATAACACTACTTATAAGGTTATCCGTACAAGAGCTGGAAGGTAATACCTGTTTTGACGATCGATCATTCCTCGAATGAGAGACCTTTTCTCCCGGAATCCCTTGCCCTTAATACCAGAAGAACGGCAACTAAAGCTACCATTAGAAGTATTACAATTCCAACGATCAGGACCCATGAAGGAATTTGGTTGTCCCCATTTTCTGGTTTGGACCCTTTATTGGTCGGGTCCTTATCCGCAAGATATTCTTCCAGATTGGTTGCTTTGTCACCATCATTATCAGCGAAGGCGTCCGTTGGGTCAAGGGGATCCAGGCTATATTTCAACTCCCATTCATCGGGCATCCCGTCATTGTCGTCATCAGAGTCAACATTATCCCCTTTGCCATCTCCATCGGTATCGATCCATTCGTTGGGATCATCGGGGAAAGCATCTGAATTATCACCAACACCATCATCATCCCTATCCGACCATTCATTAATATCCTCAGGGAAGGCATCCTCGGAATCTACAATACCGTCGCCATCCATGTCCGGCTCCCTCTCGGTCATGAATTCCAGGATATATGTGGATGTGAAAAGGACAGACCCGTAAATATCAGAGAGTCCACCGCCGATCTCAAGTGAATATCTTGTATCGTAAGAAAGGTTGGAAGGTTGAAATGTTATCCAGGTATTGGTCCTCCCTGAATCGCTCCAATTCACAGAGGAAGTGTGAGTCAGGTCGGTATCAACCTCGACCAGGTCGTCCAGGTCGATCAGCTTGTATGAAAATGTGGTCATGTTCAATCCAATTCCCCATGTCAATGAGATAGTGGAGTCAAGTGGGACGGATGTCTGGTCCGGTAAGGGTGATGTGATCGGTGTATCAAAACGTTCCTGTATGGCCGTAATATAATCCGATCTGATATCTCTCCAGACCATCAACTTGCCTCCTTTAGTAAGGACTCCTTCCTTTACTACCAATGAAAGGACCTCATTGAACTTGAGGGGATGATTTGGAACTACATTCACTGTTGTCTCGTTAGTCTCATGTTCGATCTTCAAAGGGATCTCAGAAGTCCTGTTCGATAGTGAAATATTCAGGGATGAGAGATCGGGTTCTGATGGGAAAGACACCGAGAAACCAATGGTGACCAGGATCCTTCCTGACCCAGGCTCTGGATTGAAAGAAACACCCATATCCCTCTCAACTAGAGTGATATTGAATGCGATAAGGGTCCCATCATCGATGTCCAGATGAGTGCTGAATAGATCGAACCTCTCCTCAAAGGCAGTCAATAAGAAACCTGTTCCCTGTGGAATGTCCTCCAAGATGTAATATCCATTTTCATCTGTGAGTGTCTCATTCCAATACTCCGGATTTGAGAGGTTCAATAGGACTCCTTCAACAGGCATGAGGGAACCTTTCACACCCATGAAAACATATCCATACAAGGAAGCTCCCACAGGGAGAGGTGCAAGGTCAATGTCCAACCTACGATCCTCGAAAAAGTTGAGTGTGTATTGTTCCTCTTCATATCCTTCAATAAAATACGTTATGGAAAAGGATGGACCCTCAAAGGTCTCTATGGAATAATGACCCAGTTCATTCGTCTCTACCTCTCCACCTGGTTCAATAGACACCCGTACTCTCTCAAGTGGTGCCATCTCTAGGTCTGTAACGATGCCGGAAACCGTATATTTATTGGAAGAAGGCCCATCCATCTGGAAGGGCCCTATCACATACTCATCCGGACCAGTGACCGCTTTAAATATATACTCTATAGGAGAGGGAAGAAGGTCTATCCCCTTTACGGTGGCCTCGTATCTGACATCACCTCTTAGATAGATCGGTGTTGGACTTTTCAATACCAGATCGAACCTCTTTCCATTTGCCAAAACGAATATTTCATCGGGAGGCATATTGTTGATGGATCCGTATTCTACCGAGAACCTGAAAGGGGTGGTAACATATCCTTTCATGGGAGTCACCTGCTGGTTCTTGAGAGAAATATTGACCCATGGAAAAGAAATATTATCCGTTTTCAGATCTTTCCAATCCTCTACAAGGGAGAAAATCCTGTATCTGTGATTGCCCATTGGAAGAGTTGTTCTGTGTTCGTAGAACTTACCATCCTGATATATCTTATCGGTGGGATCTGATTCTATCATGGTATGATTGATCCCATCTATCTCAACTCTAACCTCTTGAGGGGGTTTATTATAATTGTACTCGACCTGATATTTGAATATGGTTGTTATGTTACCTTTTTTTGGCTCAACATTCCAGGAATCGAACTTGGGGGGAAAAGGCCAATTCTTGGTCCACATTGTGAAATTGGATTTGATATAATTGTTTGTCAGGTTCGTGTCGCCTATGTATAGGATGGAAACGTTCAATAAGAACTCACCAGCATAGGGATTGGTCCAGTTCTGGAAGGTGAGATTGATCTGATGACCTGCCTGAAGAGCTGTGAAAGTTTGACTCATAGCAGAATGAGCTACCTCACCTGTGCGGTTGTCCCTTATCACAAGTGAAGCCCTTCCGGTCTTGTTGGTTGTCATGTTCCCTATGTTGAAAACTGTTATGTTGACAGATAGACCAAGTTCGGTTTGATAGGACCCACCTTTCATGGGTATGTTGACCGTTGCGGTAAGATCGACCCCTCCATTCCGAACGGGATCAGCGGAGTCCGGATCCACGGTTGAAAAGAAGAGAGCCCCCGATATCAAGGTCAATATCAAAACTATGGCTGGAAAGCGGCTCATGAGGGATAAAATCCCGGAGGTTCATATTTAAACTTTGCCTCACTTGCGATGACTATGGTATATATTTTCATTTTTCTGAGAAGATCTTCACCAGTTCGATGATCGTTCTCACAGCTGCTTCCATAGACTTAAGTGGTATGTATTCGGTCTTGGAATGGAAGTTCATTCCGCCTGCGAATATGTTGGGTGTGGGAAGACCTTTATAGGAAAGCATTGCACCATCGGTTCCCCCTCTGATCTTTTTCTGAAGTGGTAGAACCCCCGCGTTTGTTACAGCTTCCAATGCATATTTTACTGCTCGTGGCTCCTCATCAAGCTTGAATTTCATGTTCCGATAGGATTCTTTGATATCCAAGTCAATATCCGCTCTGGGATACCTTGCCCTCTGAAGTTCGGCAATATTTTCAAGGATATTGACCTTCTCCCCCATCCCCTCCATTGTGAAATCACGGATAAGGACCTTGAGTTTCGCTTCCTCAACATTCCCCTCGATCTGATGGGGATGCAGATAACCCACAGACCCTTCGGTCATTTCCGGTGAAATTGTTGCTGGTACCATGCCTGCTATCTCGGTAATGATCCTTACCGCATTTACCATCTTATCCTTGGCATATCCCGGGTGAACGTTCATTCCCCTGATCGTAAAGGTAGCTGCCATTGCGTTGAACGTCTCATCCTCCACCTCTCCTATCACCCCTCCATCCATAGTGTAGGCAATATCCGCATCGAAACTCTCCACATCGAAAAATTTCGTCCCATTGCCCACTTCCTCATCGGGAGTGAAACCGATCCGTATCCTTCCGTGTGGTATCGTCGGATCATCCAAAAGGACCCTGACGGCTGCCAATACCTCGGCAACTCCGGCTTTATCATCGGCTCCAAGGAGGGTTGTTCCATCAGATGTTATTATCGTTCCCCCGATATTCTCAAGGAGATGTGGATTCTCACTGGTCTTTATTACCACATTCTTATCTCCAGGAAGGACCAGGTCAGATCCATCATAATTTTCATGGAGAATGGGATCGACATTCTTACCCGAAACATCTGGAGATGTATCGACATGTGCAATAAGACCCAATGTTGGAGCTTCTACACCCTCCTGCAAGTTTGATCCAATAGTCCCCATAACATAACCGTGATCGTCCATCTCAGCATCCTCGATCCCCATATCTCTCATTTCTTCCACAAGAAGAGAAAGCAGGTCCTTTTGCCTCTCGGTAGAGGGATATCTGTCCTCCACTCCTTCCTCAGAGGTGGTCCATACTTTGACATATCTCAAGAACCTTTCAAGAACATCCGTCATCTTCTCACCAACTTTCACGTAATGAAGGGCCCAATGATAACTGTTACCATGGATATTTTCGGATACCTCCCGGGACCTGCCTTTTCTACTCTATCGTGGTAATGGTCCTATGGACCAGAACAATCCCCAATGTCCCGCCTGCCAATCGAATCTTAGTGTCAATGCTAGGCTGAAGGATATGACCGGGTATCAGCTGATCTACTGTGGAAAATGCGGTTTCACCGTTGGGGCCGTTAACTACTTCTAGGTATTGAAATGGTTGAATTGGACCAAAATCAGATATCGAGATATCCCTTCCTCGAGGTTTCAAGGAAAAGGGTCAGGGAGATGGCCCTTACACTTCAGCAGATGCTTTCTCCGGATAACTCAAATGTTTTGGACAGAGCTGTTTCGAGGATAGAGGACGCTGTTGAAGGTAAAGAAATCAACACTGAGTTGAGGAGAGGGGTGGGTGAAGTTGAATCGGACCTTCTATCCTATCCTGTTGCCAGGTTCCTGGTTGCGGCTGTTGGTGACAAGCATCTGATCAAATGGTTCTCTCACCATGAAGGTGAAAGGGCCAGGTCCTACCTCCAAAAGGAGGACATAGGGATCATCAGGTCGATAGGGGAGGAACTTGGGCTTCCACAGCAATCATCCCCAGCAGGGCTATCGATGGATGGGGGAGGAAGGAGATTTCAAAACGTTAGATTGAAACTTCATAAAGAAAAGAACATCACCGATGCAGGGACCATCTGGATAAGGTTCACTGATTTCCTCTATTCAAGGAGGAATATTACCGGATCAACCTGGGACCTTGTCAACCGGAGAATGATCTCAGGGCTTGTGGGTGTCGAAAGAGAAGCATATATTCGGTTGATACAGGAAAGGATAAGAGAAAGAGTGGAAGAGGGCCTATGTGATAAACCTCCTATACCAAATGAAATCACTTTGAAGGCGAGGATCGGATCATTGAATGAGAAGGTGAAAAGCAGGAAGAAGAGGTATTCTCCCACAGATCTGGGAAGGATGAGCATAACGAGACTCCCCCCTTGTATGAGACAGATACTTGGCATGTCACAGGCAGGTGAGAATCTTCCCCATCATGCAAGGTTTGCATTGGTGACGTTCCTAAATGCCATAGGAATGTCACAAGATGATATCTTCCGGGTCTTTACAACAGCTCCTGACTTCAAGGAGGACCTGGTGAAATATCAGGTAGAGCATATTACCGGAACCTCCTCATCGACATCATACAGAGCACCAAACTGCGACACAATGAAGAGCGGTGGTATTTGCTTCAATCCTGACCATCTTTGCGAGAAGGAATGGATGAACAACCCGTTATATTACTACAAGATCAAAGGGAAGAAGAGGGATAGGGCCATGATCACTTCAGATAAATCTACATGACAATATATTTCTTCATGACAAATGCGTCGCTCTTGTCCTTGTAATATTTGGGGAGAAGTCCTGTTACTTTGAATCCTCTCTTACTGTAGAAGTCAAAGGCATCGGAATTCTCAGTTCCCACCTCGAGAACGATAGATGTCATCATCCTACCCTTTGCATAGTTAAGGCTGGCCTCAAGAAGGGAAGAACCGATACCCTTCATGTTGAACTCCATTGATACTGCGAGCATCATTATCCTCAATGTGGTGTTGTCAAGGGGAACACCCACGATGAAACCGATAATATCATTCCCTACATTCGCCACAAGGAAGCATTCGGGATGCTTCTCAAAGAAGAAATTGAAAAGATCAAAAGAATATTCTTCTCTTAATCTGCTGTCCGCGATCGTCTTTATCCGGGAGATGTCCTTCCCTTCCACTCTACGTATTGCGATCCCTTCGGGCATCAAGTGGAAGCTAAGGTGGAAACATTGTTTAATATTTTTGTATTTGTATACATGTTATTGCATATTGAATGTGAAGACGACATGATTCTCTGATGCTTCCTTTACGATCCCATCTATATCTTTATGAAGGCAGATAGTGGATATTCCTGCGAGCAAACCGCATGTCAGCATATTGTGGGCTGCCTTTGAATAATTGAGTTCAATGGTATCTTCGGCTTTGATCGATACCGATGATCTTTTTACGTTAAGTGAAACAAGTTCGAACTTGCCCCAACCGGTACTCGAGCAGAGAGGGAGACCAAGGTCGAACATCTTCTTTGGTACAAGGTTCGCAACCTCCTCATCGAATTCCTTTACGAGGGTTCCAAGCATCTCTTTTCCGCATCTCTTCCCTGTCTGGTATGCTTTCTTCTCAGGTGATCGAGTTAGACTCCTAAGAATGGAAGAGGTCACCACAACAAAGTTATCAGCACCCATCAATGTGACCCTGCCCGTCTTGGGAGAGAGGGCTGCCATCTTGAAAAGGTTCTTTGGTGAGGAAAGGATCCTTTTTGCAAGCTTGTAGAACTCTCCTTCCATGTCAAGGACCATATTATCGATCTCCTACTTCCTAGCAACCACGTCGATCATCGAATCGAAGAGGTCCCAGGTGGAGAACTCAGGATGGACGGAACAGGATATGGACTTTCCGTCACCATATTCCTTGTAAACAATGGCTCCCTTATCCTTTAGAAGTGGATCCTCATCCGCGTACCGGGCCACCACTACCTCTTTTGGACCATCCTCAGCATTGATGGAGGGGTGGATAATATCAAGTTTTTTATCGTATGTTACAGCAGGGCCCCTGAAATAGAGGGAAGAGAACTGATCCTCGCTGTAGTCACCCAATACATTATTGACTATCCTCCTTGCCTCTGGGCTCTTCCTGTATTCCATGGGATCAAGATCAACGACCCCAGTCTTCTGACCATATTTTGAATGGAAATCAAATACACCCAGTGGTGGAGATCCGATGAAAGTACGGTTTTATCGGAAGGGGAATGGCCATCCTGTTGCCCATTACAGCAACGGATGCACAAACGGCTACAAGACCTCCGCCTCCCTTGATATAGTCCAGGAGAGTACCTCTGTAGTTCAATGCTAGCCTTCTGAGGAAAGAAAGGAATGATAGAAAACCTCCTTTGTTATGTGTCCTCAAAGGAAAAGCTCCGGGAAGGAAGAGAACGTCATACCTATCCAGGATATCCTTGACCATATCCTTCGGGCCTATCTTCTCGGTACTTGACCCCCGTTTTCTTGAATGCTTTTTCCTCATACCTCTCTCCGCTGGCACTGTCGTGGTAGAGGGCTATTCGGGGATACATTTGGATACACCAGACCGATTGGGACCTACCATGGAAGGCCCCTTCTATATATAAAGATTGTCGGTTTATTGACTCGGATCGTAGTATTAATGATTGTGGATACATTGTAAGAAAGAAGAGATATCAACGATGGAGATACCAGGATAGATTATAATATCCTTCAACCATAAGGGGTTGGTGCACTCATGTTCTCCCGAAGAATGGAAGGAATAGAGCTTTCAGGACTCAGAAAGATGTTCGAACTCTCCAGGGAGGATTCCATTAATCTTGGTCTTGGCGAACCCGATTTCCAACCTCCGCCTGAAGCGGTAGAGGCCGTGGGTGAAGCCATGAAGATGGGATTCAATAAATACGGTCCAACCACCGGGATTACACCCTTGAGAGAGGCAATTGCGGATAGATTGAAGATCTATTGGAAAGATATTCATGCAGACAACGTAGTGGTCACCAGCTCAGGTTCCGAAGCTCTCTTCTCCTGTGCATTGACATTCATAGAGGGATGTTCCAGGGTCCTTCTTCCAGATCCTGGTTTTGTCCTTTACCGACCCCATACCAAAATGATGGGAGCCTCCTTCGATGAATATTCATTGAGTATACAGAATGAATTCAGACCCGACCTGGAAGAGATGGAGAGGTTGGTGGATGAGAAAACAGGTGTTCTGATCGTAAATTCCCCCTCTAATCCAACAGGTGGAATGCTGACAAGACAGGATCGGGATGATATTGTGGACCTTGCTAGGGACAACAACCTGGTTATCATCTCTGATGAGGTTTACGATACAATGGTCTATAGCGGTTCCGTCCATCACTCTTTCCTGGGTGTTTACGAGAAATCTGTGATGGTCAATTCTTTTTCCAAGATCTTTGCAATGACCGGCTGGAGGATGGGGTATATGGTAGCATCCAAAGAGATGATCGCCAAGTTGAAACTTGCACATTATCACATGGTAGCTTGCCCTTCAACACCAATGCAATACGGGGCATTAGCAGCCTTAAGGGGATCAAATGGATTCGTTGAAAATATGGTATCAGAGTTCCAGGATAGAAGGGACCTAATAACAAAGAGATTGAATTCCATTGAGGGATTCAAGGCAATTAAACCAAGGGGAACTTTCTATTCCTTCCCTGCATTCGAACTCTATAATGATGGGAGAAGGATCGCCTCAGCAGACTTTGCGATGGAACTTGCTAAAAAAGGTCTGATCTGTTCACCTGGGTCCACATTCGGTCCAAGTGGAGAAAACCACATGAGATTCTCCTTTGTGAGTTCAAGGGAACAGATCGACATGGGAATGGACATTCTGGACGATGTTTCACGGTCCTATGTCAAATGAGGTGGAATATGTGGGTGGACACATGATATGCCTCCTGGAACTACATCAATGATCATCTTGGTTACAGTTCCAGGTTCCCCATCCATATGATATGGAATAATCATTGAATTCCCTGATATCTCTACCTTTTTAAAATGTCTATAGGTATTCTCCGCCCTGAGTATATGCTTCCCAATATATGCTTTCCTGATGTTCAGAAGAGAGGGTATCTTCCCTATAAAGTCAGATATTGAAAGATCGAGCTGCCCATCGTTCATAACAGCCCTAGGAGTCAAGCGATATCCACCTCCGCAGGTGGTGCCATTCCCGATGGTACACAGGCTTATTGAATGATCTAATGGTGGACTCCCATCAACTGATATTGTTATCAGGTGAGGTTTGAAGTTGAGAAGGACCTTGACTGCGGCAAAGGTATAGGTCAGAGCAGGTCCGATCCTCGTGACCAGGTCCCTTCGCTTTGCAACCATATGGTTCACCTCCGCATCCAGGCCAATACCCAATACGTTAAGGAAATATGTCCCGTTCATTGAAGCCAGGTCCAACGGTTCAGGTCGTGAGCCTATTATATCCTGCAGGCAGCGGGATATATCCTTATGACCTGCTATTGAGACTATCGTATCATTTCCAGATCCCACAGGAATAATTCCAAGTGATGCTCCGGTCCCCGCAATGGAGTTCACTGCTTCCATGATCGTACCATCGCCGCCTGCAACGGCGATAACATCACAACCATCGGAAATGGCATCCTTTGCCATCTCGTAGCAATCCCCTTTGCATGTTGTTCTTATAGCTTGAATATCAAGATCTACCTTCGATCTCCTGGAAAGGGCGGTCATCTTCTTCAGGAGTGATCCCTCATCCAATTTGAAACGACCAGCTCCAGCATTAGGATTGAAGATGACAGTCACCCTCCTGGAACTATGCTTGGGTTCTAACATCCTATCCCCCATTGGTAATTTAGGGAATTGGAACTAAGGTTCTCACTACCTGTCCTTTCCAATTATCCTTCCAGTATCCTTCTCCCGAAAATACACCCGTCGCCTTCCATCGGTTTCCCTTACTATCTCGACATTCCTGTAGGCCCATATACCTGCGATAATAAGTACTGCTATCAACCCAAGCAGGAAGACCGGCCATATGGGAAATCCATTGTTCTCCTGATCGTTATTGCCCTCCGATGGTTCGGAATCGTCATCAACTGTATCATCATCACCTGTCACACTGATTATAGTGACGACAAAACCTGCGGTAACTTCATCATTACTGACCTGGCCTTCGAAACTCACTGTCACTGTATAAGGAGAGTTCTCCCCTGTCCTTGCCTCGATCGGGATCGTGATGTCGATTATGAAGTTGGTCCATTCATTTGGGGTTACATCACTGTATGTTGAGACTCTGGGAACAGCATCCCATTGTCCAGAGCTCACCGATATTGTTGCCGTAACAGGGGAGATCAGGTCAAGACCACTCTTCTCTGTAAGGATAAAAGCGCCTTGAACCTGCAGGACCGTTTCCTCATCCTTAAGCGGAGCTATGGGCCATTGGTTCTCAAGGTTGATATCACCCGAAATGGACGAGGGGGATGAAAAGGCACCTGTGAGACAAGCTACATTAAGTAACGCTGTCACCAGGACCATTATCGGAAAAGAAAAGGACCTTCTCATTCTGCTTTCCCGGACCATGATCGTTTAGTTCCTAATTCAACTTTGTCCTCATTCTACTGTAACGGATTTCGCCAGGTTTCTGGGTTTATCTATTGAACAATCCCTCATATCAGCGGTATAGTAAGCTAGAAGTTGAAGTAGTACTGAGACCGGTATTGGAGAGTAGGGAGCTCCTGGGTCGGGGTAGTAAAGGATCCTGTCCGTGTATTTTTTGACCTCTGTATCCCCTTCCGGAACAATGGCAAGAACTGGAGAGCCCCTTGCGGAGCACTCACCAATATTACCAAGCATCTTATCGTAGGTATGATCATTTGCCACTATCGCTACCACCGGAGTCTTTTCGGTAAGAAGTGCCAGTGGGCCGTGTTTTAATTCCCCAGCTGGATAGCCCTCGCAGTGGATATAGGATATCTCCTTCATTTTAAGGGCCCCTTCCAATGCTGTGGGGTAATTGATATATCTTCCAAGGAAAAACGCATTTTCAAATTGCCTGAACCAATCAGCCTGCTCTTTTATCATTTCTTTATTGTTCAATATCCCTTCGACAGCTCTGATAATATCCCGGAGGTTGTTCTCCACATCCTTGAATTCCTCCCTCTGGATAGTTCCCATGCTGAATCCCATATATGATGAGAAGAGATACATCATCATCAACTGGGAAGTGAATGTCTTGGAGGCCGCAACACCGATCTCTGGTCCGGAACGAAGATAGAGGGTGACATCTGTCTCACGGGTGATGGTGGATCCCACGACATTGGTTATGGCAATGGTCCTCAACCCCCGTGCATGGGCTTCCCTGGCGGCCATTATGGTATCCAAGGTCTCTCCGCTCTGGGTAATGAACAACATCAAGGAGTTGTCCTTTGTAATATTAGCGAACCTGTATTCGGAGGCCATGGACACAATAGTAGGAAGACCCGTGAACTTCTCAAAAAGGTACTTACCAACCATACCAGCATGATAAGAGGTGCCGCAAGCAATTAACCTGATCATACGTGTCTGGACCAGATCACGGGGAATATTGACCTCGTCCGATCTCCATCCAGAAAGGGATTGGTGAAGGGCTCTCGGTTGTTCGAATATCTCCTTGATCATGTAGTGTTTGAATCCACCCTTTTCCGCATCCTCAAGAGACCAATCAACCCTGATCCATTCCCGGTCCACTTTAGCACCCTCAAGCTTCTGAACCTCGATGGAATCCTTTGATATCCTGGCTATCTCCCCATCCTCCATGTATAAAAATCTGTTGGTATACTTCAGAAGAGCTGTAACATCCGAGGCGACAAAGGATTCATGGATCCCTTTTCCTAAGACCATGGGGCTTTTTTCTCTTGCTGAGACCAGGATGTCAGGATGGTCCTTATGGATCGCAAGGATGGCAAATGATCCCTTCAACCTTTTAACAGAGGACCTCAAAGCCTCTAAAAGGTCCTCACCGTTCTTTTTATATTCTTCCTCTATCAGGTGTGGTATCACCTCGGAATCGGTCTCCGTTGTAAAGGAATGCCCTTTGTCTCTAAGTTCATCCTTCAATGCCATGAAATTGTCGATAATCCCATTGTGGACCACAGCGATCGAGGAAGAACCGTTCACGTGTGGATGGGCATTGTTCTCATTGGGAACACCATGAGTGGCCCACCTATGTGAGAGATCCCGATCCTGGAATTCGTTCTATCGATCTTCTTCTCCAGTTCTGCGATATACCCTTTGCTCTTGGTCACTTTAAGGTCTATTCCATCAGGGCCACTGACCACTATGGCCACACCGGATGAATCATAACCCCTATATTCCAACTTCTTCAATGAATCCAGCAAGACGCTGGTCGCCTCTTGATTTCCGATATATCCAACGATCCCGCACATGGATACACCTCACACCGCATGGGTTCCATCAGGAAGGTTTTCCTTCAAAGCCCTCATGGGTCCCACTTTGCAACCATTGCCAAGGATCACTCCTGGAGATAATGAAACATGGTGAGAGACATCACAGTCCTCACCCACCACGGCCCCCAAGGTCTTGGAGCTGGTATACCGTTCGACCTTGATCTTGTATCCTCCCTGTTCGACTCCAAAGAAATCACCTAATGCACACCCCTGTGCTATAACGGATTGATTAATGGAGGAATGGGCTCCAATGACCACATCGTCCATGATCAATGAACCTTTGAGAACAGAAAACGGTCCAATGTTACAATTCTCTCCCACAGAAGTGTTCGCTCCAACATAGGCGCAGGGTCCTATAGTTGAACCTTCACCTATTACAGCGGGCCCTTCCAATATGGTATTCGCCCTGATCCTGGCATTCGGTCCAATCCTTACATTACCTTTGATCACCACTCCTTCCTCGATGGTTCCAGAGATCTCCTTGGGTGACCGAGACAGAACATGTTCATTAAGGACCAAGAGGTCCCATGGGTAGACAGCATCCAACCATTTCTCGGTCTGAATGATCCTTATTGGTCTCTTCTTTGCTTCATCGGATAAACAGGAGGTGAGGGTCATCAACTGACCCACCTCCATTGATTCCAGTCTCTCGAACACCGACCCATCCATAAGGTATGTTCCTGTGTTTATGAGAGCTGAACTTGTTGGGTCTTGATATTCCCAGAGTGCTAATGCAAAAGCCGATGGTGCACCACTGGAGATGATGTCCTCTGTGATCTTGGGTCTTTCCCTGATGTAATCCAACCTGTTTCCTGATACCTCAACAACACCGTATTTGGAGGAGTTCGAAGTTCTCGTTACAAGCATTCCCCACTCACCCTCAGGAACTTGGGAGAGTGACTTTAAAGCCTCGGAATCAACAAGGGAGTCCCCAGGAACGACCAGGAACTGACCTTCAACTCTATCCTTTGCCTGAAATAGAGCATGGGCTGTTCCAAGCTGGAACTTCTGAGGTGCATATTCTATTTTAATGCCCAGGTCCTTCCCGTCTCCAAGAAGGTTCATTACCCTTTCTTTCTGGTATCCGACGACCACAACGATCTCCCTAATATTGCAATCTGCCAGAGCCTCCATTACATAGGATATGACCGGTTTATTACCCACCGGAAGCATTCCTTTGCCTCTCTTGCCGGTAAGCGGTCTTAGTCTCCTACCCTCACCTGCGGCCAGAACAACAGCTTTCATCTGGAATACACCTGCCTTTAAGCAAATAAACTATAGAGTATCATCAATAATCCTGCTGATCTCTTTCTCTACTTCTTCAGAAACCTCGTCCTGAAGCTCCTTTGGGACGGTCTTAAGACCGAGATGGACGGATGCTTTTGCTATCTTCATAGCAGCAATGGTCTGTTCGAGCTTTGCCTCGTAATACTGTGAGAGAGCATTCTTGAGTTCCGTCTTTAACTCAGGATTTTCATCGAGAGTCCTCTTGAACTTTGCCTTTATCTCGTCCTTGATCATATCCCTGGCAACTTCCATTACCAGGTCCTCTCCACCAAGGACATCCTCGATTGATGAATAGAAAAGCCGACCCAGGTTGGTCTCGTTGGACATTGGCATCCCTCGATGCGCAATGGTGAGTATGCATAATTAAAGGTATTGTCAACTGATTCAGGCCAAGTTCTGGATGAGCTCAAAGATCACAGAGCCGTCTGCTCGGTCCCCGATGCTATCCATTACTATTCCCATCAAAGGACCGATCCTGCCCTTAACGAAATCATCTTTCAGTTCAATATTATCCTTGATAAGGTCCTCCACAGCATCATTTAAGTCCTTTCCCTTCAAAGGTTGAAGGCCCAGGTCTCTGATTATCTCCAATGGACCTTTGATCCCCTTTTCAAGGACCCAGATGACTTTTGGAACGGAATTTACGGAAAGTAAACCCTTTGCAGGCATTGCAATGACCTCTGCAATGATCTCCGGGTCTAAGGTGTCGACATCCAGACCTTTTCTACGGAGATGTTTGAGAACTTCCATGGTGAACATGGCTGAAAATTTCAGGTCTGCCCCTTTCCCGACAGCTGCCTCATGGATATGGAGCCAGGGAGATGCAACCAACCTATGGGCAACCTGCTCTGGAACACCAGCATCCAGAAGGGATCTCTTATGGACCCACCAAGGGGTGGGCACCATGGAGTTCACATTGTCCAATATTTCCTTCGTAACAATGATCGGTGGGCTATCGGTATCTGGATACATACGATCAGGACCAGGAAGGATCCTCTCGAATGTTGTAATGTCTGGTGTAAGGACCTGACGTGTCTCATTGGGAACTCCATCGAATGCTTCACGCGACCTGTTATGGGCCTCCATGACACCCGAAAGGGTATCTGCTTCAGGTCCCCAAACAAGAACGAAAGCATCATTCTCTCCGGCTTCCAGCATCTTACTGATGAGTTCCATATCCTGAACTGTGATCCCTCCAAATGGAACATCATCGGAGGTATAGAGATTGGGCATTCTATCAAGACATGAGATCACCCTGAGCCTTCCGGATACCTCATCGGAGAATGTCTGGTCCCCATGGGTTGGATGGGAGAAGATCTCCTTGAAACCGGGGATAAGGACAGCCTTTACATCCAATCCCTTTCCTCTGACAACAGGGCCGTTGAACCATCCGTTCATGATCTCCAGTGTCCTTCCAGCGAAGACCTCGGTCACATCTACAGACTTGACAGAGGTGATATCGTCGATCCTCAGGGAATCGGGATCGAGGTCCCTTTCCTCAAGGAGTGCTTTGATCTTCAACAAATTATGCTGTCTTATACCTTCCCCGGCGGTTATTGGAGATATCCATTCGAGAAAGGGGACTCCTTTGATCTCGACCCTTGTTCCTCCCTCTACAGATACGTTAACATCCTGTCTGGTAGCTCCAGGACCTCTTCTGACGAGCTTGGTGGATCTCATCACCCAGCCGAGGATCTCCGCCATTTTTCCGGCTTCAGTCGGATTTCTTGCATCCGGCTCTGTAACGACCTCTACAAGGGGAATTGAAAGTCTATCGGTCCTGAAGACCACCTCATGTCCCTTGTCAGAGACCTCTCTGCATGCATCCTCTTCAAGTGATATCTGCCTGATATCTATCCTTCTTCCATCCTTCCAAGGTACGGATCCACCAAGGGAGATAATGGTGGTCCTCTGGAACCCCGTAGGGATAGATCCGTCAAGGTACTGCTTCCTGGATACATGGACCTCATCCACAAGGGCGCAATCCATGGACCTTGCGATCACCATTGAGATCTCAAGGGCCTTCAGATCCATTTCGAAGGGAGGTGTATCGTCGATCTCGTAAGAACAGGTAGTGTCCCTGAAGAACTCGTATGTGATGTTCTTGCGGGTCTTGAACTCCATAAGAGCCGTTCCATCATAGGTCCCCATCTCCGATAGTGTGGGCCTCATATGTCTGATGATCTTGAAATGTGCTGGATCGTTCCTGTAAACCGGGGGACAACGGCAAAATAACTTACGGTCCGTCAGGAGCTGCTGGTGGATCTCCAATCCGCATTTGAAGCCAAGCGCTTCGAAATCCTTGTCGTCCATGGGCAGATTACCTCCGTCAAAGGAAGTCCGTCGGTCCGGGAAAATGATGTTTCTATAATAAGGTATGGTCAATGTGACAATACCTGGTCTGGCCCTGATCGTAGAGATGTGTTAACATGTAAAGCATGTGTGTTCCGATCCCGAACAGACGGTGGCCGACAATAGGATGGCAATGAAAATTGGAAGGATTGGGTTAAAAACACACAAAAAGTTGCTATTCACCAAAAAAAAGAGCAAATCCCGGTCCCAATGGTTATACTGATATGTATGACAATAACTAGGGAAACATGAAAATCAATATATATTCGGGCCATCAATAGTCGCCAGTCCTCACTACGTGAGGTTTGGTCAGCTCTAGGGTGATACGATGAAAATGAAAACCTTACTACCTCTTGCACTGGTTTCGATAATGCTTATGGCATCATTTGCTGTAATATCGGTGGCTCCCGTCATCGAGAATGTGGATGCCGAGGATTCCAGGGCAAATCCGCTATACCAGTTAACTGAGAGTTATAACTGGACGTTCAGTAAACCAACGTTCTATGATGACACTGATCCGCATTACAGCGGACACACCAACCTGACAGACAACGACTGGGATGACATTGCTTTCGTGATATTCTTCCAGGACAAACACACAAAACAAGTTAAGTCGAACGGAGGATCCGGAAGTGATAGCCTTACTCATGCCGATATATACCAGGCAGTATTTGTCAATCTCTCAGGTGATGAGGTTGTAACAGGCGATAACCAAGCAATTCTCCTTGAAGATTTCACTGCGACATGGTGTACTTATTGTACAGCGATTATAGGAGCTATGGACAGAATGGACCATGACAGTGACTGGTTCCCTGAGAAATATATCGGCATAGAATTCCATGGATCAGGAGGTACATATGGAAACACCGTGGGTACGAACAGGAAATCATTTTATTCATCCAGCACCGGGATTCCGACCTGGGTCGTTGACGGAGTGGATCCCAATGTGGGTGGATCTAGCGACCCTAATAACACAGCGGTTGAAAATAATATTAAAAGCAAGATCAACGCACGAGTCAGCTCATCACCGTTGAATATCACAGCCCGTGCGGGTCATTCAAGCACATCCGCATGGATCGATTTCTCAGTAACAATAGAGGATGCCGCATTTGATAATGCACTTGTGGACTGTAACGTTGTCATGGTGCAGGATGCATTTCCAAGAAGGCATGGGACGAATTCAGATGCCTACTTGGGATGGATCGCAGAGTCAATGCAGACCCAAAGGGTGTTCAATGTTCCCTCCAGCGATCCAGTTATTTCCGATATCCTTCCTGCCGAGGATTCCGTCCTTTCAGGCGAAGTTGAGATCTCATTCAGCGCAACCGACCCTGATGCAAGTGACGATCACATTGTGAAATCAGTATATGTCCGGGAAAAGGGAACAACAGAGTGGGGTTCCATCTCGCTAACTGGAGGTAAATATATGTGGAACACTGCAATGAAAGCCGGTGCCAACTATGTCTATCCCGACGGTGAGTATGAGATCATGGTCAGGGCCAAAGATTACTGGGATGATATAGGCGAATCAGTGTTCGATGTTTCAGTCCTCAACCCGGATGCCCCTGTGATAAGTCTAAATGAATATGAGATGCTTGAGGTAATCAATGATGAACCTGTGAAGGGTGTATTCGAGATCCAATGGACCATGACCGATGATGAGGATGACACTGGCCTTTCCGTTGATATCTTCTATAAATCCAACGCGGTTTCCACATGGACAGCGATCGTGGAGGACCTCATGGATGTTGAGACATACGATTGGAACACCATGGATCCCAGAGTTGAGGACGAGGAGAACTACAAGCTCAAGATAGTGGTCACTGACACCGACGACATGACCGATGAGTTTGAGGCCACAAGCGAGTTCAGGTTCGATATCAACAACCCCGATCCACCGGAACTTGAAATATTCCAGCCCACATCCGGAAAGGAGCTTTCTGGAACCAGTTCGATAAAATGGAATGCCAACGACGATGAGGGTGAGGATAACAAAGCCAGTCTAAAAGCGGACATCTACCTCTCGAATGATGGGGGAGCGACATACTTCAGAGAATGGCTTGACCAATCCAATTCCGGAACATTCAACTTCAACACAGAGGATTTCGAGGATGGCGAAAATTACAGGTTCAAGCTAAGGATAAGGGATACTGATGGCGACTCTGTTGAACTTGAGACAGGGATCTTCGAGATTTACAACAATGACCAACCGACCGTTGAGTTCACATCACCCAATGATGATGACACCGTAACCGGAGATGTTGAGATCGTCTGGGACTCATTCGACGAGGAGGATCCGGAGGACCTGACATTTGAGATATCCTATATGTTCGAAGGAGATACCTACTGGAAACCATTGGATGATGCTTATGGTCCTGATTCGGGTTCTTTTATATGGAAAACTGATGACCAGGCAGAAGACGACGGCATTTACACATTGAAGATAGTGGTCAAGGATTCGAGGGACCTGATTTCCGATCAGGATACACTTTTCCTGACTGTTTACAACCCGGATCCCCCAGAAGCCACAAATGTGATTGGACCAACAGGCAAAGTGGAGAAGGTCACAACCCTTTCATGGATAGCTTCCGATTCTGATCCATATGAAAGTGATGGTCTGAAAATTTGGATATATTACAAAACTTCAGATGGAGATTGGATGGCAGTTGAAGGAGCTCAGGGAATTCAGAACACCAACGGTTATACACTGGATGTAAACGATTGGGCAGACGGTTCATACGATGTCAAGGTCCTTGTAGCCGATTGTCAACCAGGGGATAATAACATGACAACCGAGTTCATCTACACCGGGATCATCGTGGACAACAACGACCCCCCTACAGTAGAATTCACTGATATTCCCGAACCCCAGTCCAACCAAACAGGACAGATCACAATATCCTGGAACGGCGAGGACCCCGAAGGCAAAGGAGTCACATATGGACTTTATTACAGGCCTGCCGGAACCGATGGATGGATACCCATCGATGGTGCATTGACCCTGGAGACCACATCCTTTATCTGGGACGTTTCCGAGATAGAATCCGGTGAGTGACGAGATCAGGATTCTTGTCACCGACAAGTCCAGGGAGAAATTGACCTATGAAATGACCACTTCGGTCTTTGAGATCTACACTCCTGTCGATACTATAGATGATACCACTGATGATGATACGGGAGGAGACAAACCGGTTGACGAAGGAAGTGATGACGGAGGCACATCAACAGGTCTCATAATAGCTGTGTTGTTGATCGGCGTTGTCCTTGTAGCAGTGATCGTCGTGGCTGGGCTTCTCGTAATGAGGAAAAATAATGCAGCCCAACAAATACCACCTCCCGGAGGCATACCCCCAGGAACAGCTCCAGGGATCCCACCTGGACAACAGCAGGGACTCCCAGGAGATGTTAGGACAGGGGGACTAGGACCACAACAGGGTCAATCACAGCTCCCACCTACCCAAGAGCCTCCAGTATATTGAGGATACAGTAATAAGATAGGGGCGGTGAACCCGCCCCATTTCTTTCATTTTAAAAATCATTAAATATTTTAGCCTTTTTACATTTATTTAAAAGAAGGTTGACCCAGTATGGACTTGGATATATTCTCCTTTGTGGTAATTCCAATTCTAATTTGCCTTGCCAGGATAGTAGATGTCACGATTGGAACACTTAGAATAATATTCATTTCAAAAGGCCTGAAGTATCTGGCACCTGTGATGGGGTTCTTCGAGGTCATCATCTGGCTTCTTGCCATAGGACAGATCATGCAAAATCTCGGAAATGCGATAAACTATATCGCCTATGGTCTGGGATTTGCCATAGGGAATTTTGTGGGGATCACAATAGAAAACAAGATCTCATTGGGTTTTGTTCTTGTGAGAATAATCACTAGGAGATCAGCACATGACCTCAAGGAATGGCTCGAGCACAGTGAAAGGAGATTCACAATAATCGATGCAAGGAGTGATTGGGGTTTAGTAAATGTCATTTATTTGCCTATGAAGAGAAAAGAGGTCCCTGAAGTGATCAAGATGGTCAAGAAGTTCAATCCTAAAGCGTTTTACACTATCGAGGATCTAAGGAATATAAGCGGTTCAACCTTCAAGAAGGAACAGGCTCATGAAGGCCGGATAACCCAATTGAAAAAATTTCCCCGAGCAAAGAAGAAATGAGTTCAGAGGTCCTTGAGAGAAGGATCATCCCTCTTCCATTTCTCAATGTAACGATACATGAAAGGTGTCAGCAGGATCGTGATCAGAGTTACAATGATCACAATGGAGAACTCATCTGGAGAAAGGAGTCCCTCTTTCAAACCTGATTTTATTAGAATGAACTCCAGAGCTCCTCTTCCCCCCATTGCAGCTCCGATCAGTAGAGCACCTGAAGGACCGATCCCTTTGATCCTAGCACCTATCCCACATCCGACTATCTTTCCCATGAATGCAAAGAAGGAGAATATCAAGACACCCATGAAAATATAAAGTATGGAATTTCCCCCTTCCGCAACAAGGCTCGATCCCAGGAGTATCCCAACAACTCCAAAGAATATTGGAGAGAAGAGTGCATCCATCATCAGGGTAAAGGTCTCCTTGAACTTCATCCAATTTATACCTCTGCTCAACATAGGATCTGGAAGGATCCCCCACTTTGACAGGATCAGACCTGCCAGGTAAACACCTATCACCTCATGGAGCCCTATCCAACGAGATATTATTCCAAGACCCAGTGCAAAGAGGAAACCTATTGAAAGAAGGACCTCGAATCCCATTTTTGAGAACTTATCAAGGATCTTATGAGAGAGTTTGGATAAAA
The DNA here is from genome assembly GCA_963807965.1 of uncultured Thermoplasmatales archaeon. Lineage (GTDB taxonomy): Archaea > Thermoplasmatota > Penumbrarchaeia > Penumbrarchaeales > Penumbrarchaeaceae > Penumbrarchaeum. The sequence goes on along the minus strand of CAWEDU010000017.1, from coordinate 82,240 downwards.
CAAAGAAGGTGATCAAGAGGAATGCTATGACCTTAATGGATGTGACAACAAAGTTGACAATTGTAGCTGTACTTCCATCAAGCTCGCCTACCAATGGGATTAGGACACCTGGTGTTCTCGATACGAAGGAAAGCACTACACCGAGAATGAATACTGCTAAGATATCATCAATAAAACTGGCCCCAACAACAATTGTCCTCAGTTTGTCATATCTGGTCCGGGCCAACATAGCTGATGATACCTCGATCGCGGAGTTTGAAAGGATCGCTCCCAAAAATAAGGAGGTCTCAAGAGAGAGACCAAATACAAAAGCGGAAAGAAGGAATATTAGCAGAAATGACACAATAACCCCTGCAGTACCTATAACGATGGCGGTCCATCTGTGTTCCTTGAATGAGGAGAAATCAGTATACAGACCCGAATGGAACATTATCACGATTATTGCAAATTCCGAAAAAGTGATCAGTGTGGCTCCTTCCTCAAGTAAGTTGAAAAAAAGAGGAGAGAGCAGGACACCGCCCACAACCTCGCCTGCAATTGGAGAGACTTTCAGTCTTCTTACGACTAGTCCAAGAGCTCTGCTTAAGAAAAGGAGGAAAAGTAGAGCAATAAGTGTATCATCAATTGGATTGAACCCGAAGAGACCAGCCGTCGATTATCCCTCCGATGTATTGAGGTCTTCCTTCAAGACCACCTTTCCATTCCTAAATATCCTGACAGTTCCCGATGATGAAAGAGCGAAAGAAACAGCCTCTGTTGCATAGGTAATAGAGGCAGCTGCTAGATGTCTTCCCCCGAGTCCTCCCGTTGTCTGGACTTGGGGATCTACTATGATATATCGTCCAGCAGAGATTATCCTGCCTCTTGAATCAATGATAAATGCACCATCTAGCTGGGCGAACTCCTTGAGGGACTCCCAATTCTCCTTGTTCAGGATGGTACGGATACCTTCTTCCTGATTATGATAGGGATTAATAACTAGCTGTTTTGAGCCTTGAAGCACCTTTTCGGTATCCCCAACAATAAATAGAGTACCCACTCTCTTTCCTTCCCGTCCCTCAAGATGGATCTCAAAAAGGATCTTAAGAAGGCTTTCCATAACCTCCCTATCCACCACATCCGAGAGTTCTTCCATGACCCTGTAGAAAGGCATGGCTGATGAGTTGAATTCCAGTAGGAACTTGAATGGATAATCGGATATCAGAAGGACCTCCATATCTGCTTTGATATAGCCCCCTAAGAATATCCGAAATACCAGCCTCTCGATGAAGTTCATGAAATAGATAGAGTTCTCCAGGTTCCTGTTATAAGTGTAATAAATTACACCCTCTCTAACATTTACATCCTGCTTCCCTGAGTTAAGAACAATGGTCTTATCAGTTGTGATATTATCCATCAAGGAAGATATAAAATCCGCATCGTCGGAAACGACAATGGAAAGATCGTAGGCCTTCCCTTCCTCGAAGAGCAGGTCAGCGACGGGTATCATCTGGTATCCATGCCCAATCCAATCTTATCAATATAAAGGTTTCATATACAAGGCTAATGTTATGTTGAAAATATGCGCCCCGAAAAAGAGGATTTTGAGACCTTCCCCTTCATGGAACTTCCAAGAGGGATCCTAGTAAAGAAGGGGGCACTGGGGGAAGTAGGGGGAGTATGCCGAAGGTTCCACCTACAAGGGACTGGGTTGATCGTGTGCGATCCGACCACAAGGAAGATCGCTGGTGAAATGGTTGCAGACTCACTTAAAGAAAAAGGATTCGACTCTGAAATGATAGAGATAGAAGGAGCGACCGACCACTCTGCGACAATAGTCCGGGAATATATGAAGGAACATAAAGACAATTTCCTTATTGGAGTCGGGGGTGGAAGACCCATTGATGTAGCAAAATATGTTGCATTCATTGACGACAAGGAATTCATTTCTGTCCCAACTGCCGCATCTCATGATGGTATCGCTTCATCGAGGGCCTCCATAGAGCTTGATGGGAGAAAGAAATCTATAATGGCCAAAGCCCCTCTCGGAGTTGTTGCGGATATAGATGTGATCGCAAGGGCCCCCTATAGACTCCTTGCATCCGGATGTGCAGATATTATTTCGAATTGTACCGCAGTCCTTGACTGGAAACTTGCATCCAGATTGAAAGGAGAACCATTCTCTGAGTATTCTGCAGCTCTTTCCGAGATGACAGCACACCTTGTCCTTCAGAGGGCAAATGAAATCAAACCACGTCTTGAGGAACCGGTCAAGATAGTCCTCAAGGCCCTTGTCAGCTCGTCTGTTGCAATGTCCATTGCCGGATCCTCCAGACCTGCTTCCGGTTCTGAACATATGTTTGCCCATGCTCTTGACTCTGTTGCAAGAACACCTGCCCTCCATGGAGAGGAGACTGGTGTTGGGACTATCATGATGATGTATCTTCATGGTGGAGATTGGAAAGGGATCAAGGATGCTCTATTAACGATAGGAGCACCAGTAAACTCAGAGGGATTGGGTGTATCAGAAGATGAGGTGATCGAAGCCTTGCTTCAAGCCCATCGGATAAGACCAAACAGGTATACGATCCTGGGAAATGGACTCGAAGAAAGGGCAGCTAGAAAGATCGCTGAAAAGACAGGGGTTATTGGCTGATACCCACGATCCATTTTTTAACCCTGTTGAAATCTCCCAGAAAATAGTAGAACGATACAAGACCCATAAGAACACAAGGCAGTGAAAATACCCAGAAGAATGGTTCTATTGGATTGAGGTAGACTATCGTTGCCACATTGAAAAAACCCAAAATCAAGGTTCCGATCAAGAGATTCTTGAAAAGACCCTTTCTATCTTTTACTCTTGCCATTAGTATTCCCATAGATCCCCTTATAGTTGAGGCCCCCACAGCATAGAGGACCATCCCAAGGATGTGAGCCCAGTTAAAATCAATATTAAGGAACAGTTGACCCATCAGGAATGCAATATACATTGAGGCCGCTCCAAGCGAAAAACCCAGGCCAAGAAAGGATTTGTCGGATCTCATCTTTAACTTTCTTCTATTGAGGTAGATGTAATAGAGAAGGCATTCCGCAAGGGCCAGACCGAAGGCGGAAACAAGACCAATGGAAGAATATGAGTAATACACAATGAAAAGCAGATGTCCAACGATGACAAGAAGGCCAGCGAAGATCCCTATGATGAAGGATGCATTCGTGTCCCGCTCAGCTATCCTCGATTCATATTTGGCCATGACGGCCCATAGAAGTCCAAATGTTGGGGCAAGACCAACAACGAAACCTATGAGCATGAACACCCTATCGTCCATCTTCGGCCCATGATAGATGACCATATTTCTACTTTCCCACAGATCGGATGATGGCTGTTCCAAAAAATAGATTAAAGACCCACACCCTCCAAACCTGATGGTGGAAAGACGCTGGACAATGTATCTGCCCGTCCTCCTTGTCCTTGTGCTATCAGTTCCTCTTGTATATATCTCTCAGTGGAAGGACTTCGACAGGGCAAGAGAGTTATCCGAAGAGGTGGTGGACAACACCGGGGTTTTCAAAGGTTTCACTGAAGATACGTCTACAACAGTAAGCATTATTCCTGATAGTGTAATTGATAATACCATCTCCGATTCGAAGGAAAAAGTTAATGTCACTGACTCAAGTGGAAATGTGTCCACCTTGGAGCAGGATTCTGCGAAAAGGTCAATATTATCAGGTTTGGTCAATGCTCTAATAATGGTTGCCATTGCCATCGCTGCCGCTTTCGGGATCTACAAGCTTTTCATAAAACGGAGAAAGTTTACCCTGAAAATGTTCTTCACCGGGGCCCTTGGACTCTGTGCATCCGTTTCTATTATGCTCTACCTTTACTTATTCAGGGACTTCTTAGATGGAGCTCTCGGCATCAACCTGGATACTGATGTTTTTTTCTATTCCATAATTTCAATGATCGGCCTCATTTTGGGGATCATCATCGTTTATAATATGGTCTTCAGATCACTCGAACCCAAGAGGAAAAATCCTTCCCTCGTTGCATTCTGTATTCTATTAGGAGCTTTCCTGGCCATTGTATTGCCTGTTTGGGCAGTGATCCCATTGATAACAGGGGTCGCATTATGGGACCTCTGGGCAGCTAAGAAAGGGATTATCAAAGACATGATAACTGAATCCGATAAGGAAAGGGATGAGGTTAAAAATAATATGAAAACCGCTTTGAAGAACCAAAGGATGAGGGGATCTGTATCTGCGTATAATAATACAAATGTCCAAACCGGGGCACCTCAATATTCAACAGTATCCCTTGAAAAAGAAGTTATACAGACCCGGACCAGGAAGAAGATATTTGATGTCCAGGCAGGCGAGGATATCACTTCCTACGGTTTGTATGAAGGAAAATACTATTCACTAGGAATCGGGGACTTCATTTTCTTTTCAGTTCTTGTTTCTGCAACATTCAAATGGATGATGCTCAAGGTCCCCTGGATGGACTATTATATACCTGGATGGGGCGAGATGGTTGCCATCCTGGCAACCGCTGTAGTAAGCGCACTTGTGATCCTGGGTTTGAAGAAGACACTAAGCTATCTTGACAAAGAGAATGTGATGCCTGGTTTACCATTATCGGTCCTTTTCGGCCTTGTAGGATTCTTCGGCCTTGTCGGTTTTTTACAGGTAGTGAATGTGATCTTTTTTGGTAGCATCGTCAATCCGTTCTGATGTTTCAGGACCATATCTCACAAGTTTTTAATAATAAACCTCGATAACCCTTCCTAATCCAATGCCACTGTGGCTTAGAGGTATAGAGGCTTCATTATCTTCTAATCAAGTATTTGCATGTATGAAGATAATGATCGGAAAAATTCAAATGAATTTTTCCAGGACCTTGGTAAGGAGTAGGTCGAGGGTTCAATCCCTGAAAAAAGCTAATTTCTTGTATATTTCAACCTGCTTTTTTCGGATGTTCTCGCCTTAATATAATGACATAATGATCTTCCACTCAAACATTCCCTCCAGTGGCACCATCTACTGAGTAAGATATTAATACGAAACCTCGAATAACCCCACCCCAATCCAATGCCACTGTGGCTTAGAGGTATAGCGACTCCTTGGTAAGGAGTAGGTCGAGGGTTCAACTCCCTCCAGTGGCTCTCATTTTTTAGTCCCGGTTTTAAGAATAATTTACCCATTGCTAGATTTCAATGAGAAGGGAAACTCCATAATTGTTCCAAAATTGTACCATACTGCGTATATACTCACAAAATGATATTGAAGCGCTCAGTAAGGGGTAAAAGTACCCCAAAGGAGGAAGCGGTACACCTGATCGGTTCATCCAGGCATTCCCCATGGACCCCCTTCTTCATCTACCCCCCCACATATAAAATGGTGATCCGCTCCTCCTTATCCTTCTCTCCAAAGGACAATGTTCAATACCCAGATGGCATTCCATCGTTCATGGCCGAGGAGGTCCTCCAAGGAATATTCCGATTTGAACTTCCGCTTCCCAGGAATCCTCTCCGGTCAATCAATTCATATGTGATTACAGGAGAAGAGAGAAATCTTGTAGTCGATACTGGCATGAACAGGACTGAATGTCTTGAGGTCCTGGACCGTGAATTGTCAACGTTGGAGATCGACCTCTCTATCACAGACGTTTTCGTAACCCATCTCCATGCCGACCATTTGGGCCTGGCACCATTTATCTCAAAAGGAAGGAACAAGGTCTACATGGGCAAGGAAGACATAGAGGCAATTGAGGAATCGGATTACTGGAAGAAAATGCATTCCTTTGCTGTTAAGAATGGATTTCCCGACCGGAACCCTGAGGATTCCATTAAGAGGCACCCCGGATATAAATATGGACCATTGGGACCTATGGATCTTCATCCTGTGATCGGTGGAGAGGAATTCCATATTGGATCCTATAAACTGAAAGCTGTCCACACACCCGGTCATACCGATGGACATATGTGTCTTTATGATGAGAAGAACAAGGTCCTCTTTTCCGGTGACCATATTCTTGGAGACATCACTCCAAATATATCCCTCTGGGATGGTGAAGGAGATCCCCTTTCGGATTACATTAAATCATTGGAGATGGTAAAGGAGCTTGATGTTGAGATGACCCTACCTGGCCATCGTTCTTTGATTAAGGACCATGTGAAGAGGATAAATGAGTTGATCTCTCACCACTTTCAAAGAGCGGATGAGGTTCTGGATATTATTGGTGATCAAACTATGACCGGATTCGAGATAGCTACTCAAATGACCTGGGACCTGACGATAAAGAAATTCGAGGATTTCCCTATAATGCAGAAATGGTTCGCACTGGGAGAAGCACTGGCACATCTCAGGTTCCTGGAACATTGTGGTAAGATATCCAAGGAAATGTCGAAAGGTATCTACAATTACTCACTAATATGACCTGTTCGGGACTCCTTATTTTAATGTCCATCCGTTAACACTCCAAGGTGAGGGAATGGACATCATTCTGACCTGAAGATAATTGGATTCAGAGAGCATGTTGACAAGGTCATCGAGGAGAAGATATCTCCCCAAGCATCCAGGTGGAGAAGGGAAAAGACAACCCCACCTGATTTCTTTAAGATCCTTGGAGGCGAGGGTCTTCTTGGATACAGGAGAGATGAAAGCGGTTTCAGAGCCATTCCATGGAAGGAGAACATCTACTTCTATAGGAGAATGGCCGAGATCTCTGGTGGTCTGGCGATTGCTGCGTTCGTCCATTCACAGACAGGTTTGAAAGCGGTCCATTCTTTTGGAACTCCTTACCAATATCAGAGGTACCTCTATCCTGGAATGGAGGGGGGGAAGATATTTGCAATTGCCAATACGGAACCAGGAGCGGGATCAGATGCTGCTTCCATTTCCTTGAAAGCTGAGGACAGAGGAGATCATTTCCTTCTGAATGGTACGAAAGCCTACATCACCAGCGGGGACATTGCTGATGTTCTAATAATTACAGGAGTGACCGATATCGAAGCCTCCAGGAAGCACAAAGGTATATCGATGTTCATCGTGGATGGGAATTCGAAAGGATTGAAAAGAAGAAGGATGGGAAAATATGGCTGGGTGGAATCACATCTGGCAACACTGGAGTTAAATGATGTAATGGTTCCTAAGGAAAATCTTCTTGGAGAGAAGAACAGGGGCTTCTATCAGACAATGGATGTTTTCAATTCTTCCAGGATAGGTATTGCCGCATTAGCAAATGGATCAGCCCTTGGGGCCTTTAAGATGGCATTGGATTACAACAAGAAGAGAGACATCTTCGGAAAGCCAATAATGGATTTCGAATCGAAAAGGGCCGAATATGCCGATAGGATGACCTTCCTTCAAGCGGGATGGTTGATGGTGGAAAAGGCTGCCGAAGTTCATGATAATGGAGGAGATTTCTCCTATTACGCCTCCATGGCAAAGCTCTTCAATACAGAAGAAGGCATGAAAATATCACACTGGGCGGCCCTGAACTTCGGTGCAAGAGGGATCCTCGAGGGCCATCCTGTGTCCCAATACATGCTGGATTCTAATGTAGCTCTCATAGGTGAAGGAGCTCCAGAAGTTCAGAGGAAGATCATTTCAGAGAACCTTGAAAGGATCCTGGAGAGAATGTGATCATTTCCGAACCTTTGACCTTATTTACATTTACATGAGTTGATCTCAATAGAATATCTAAAGGAATTATTTCTGGAAGTGGAAGATAGCGGCCCTCCCTTTCCGGGGCGGAGGGAGGGCCTTGGCAGCTCTTCCATGTTCATTCACGCATTCATTTCTCTCTCTTCTTAACCCCACGCCAAGAGCGCCATCGGTCTGAGGTCGGCCATTCGACCTCCGATCAATGTCTTACCTTTTTCTTTTGGGCAATATTAAAAGTGAGCTTTTTGTTATATAATAACAACATAAAAAACCCGAATTTCCAAAGGGGTATATTTATGGATTTCGGTCCTTAATTCCTAAATAATGGTTTTTCGACTAATATTCAATATGACCTATGGTTCCTCCGCCAAAGAGGATTCCCCAGGATTTCGCACTATAAAGAACGAGATCATCTTCAAAGGAGAACTATAATTTATGTGAGAATTATACAGGCTCGAGGAATGAATGTGGATGCTTACAATGAACTTGTCTTCAGGTATTCGGATATAATCCGCTTGGGACAGATAGGAAGCATTCTCATGTGGGATCAGAACACGTATATGCCGCCTGGTTCCGTTGACATGAGAGGTGAACAGCAATCACTCATCTCTGGGATCGCACACGAGAGGCTCATATCAAAGGAGATGAAGGGACTACTTCATGATCTATCCAAGATTGAATTGACAGGAGAAAAAGCAGCAATAGTCAGAGAGATAACTAGAAGTCACAGAAGGGCGGCGGCCATACCAAGTTCACTCATAAGGGAACTATCCGGATTGGAGCCAGTAGCAACCGGTGCATGGGTCAAGGCAAGGAAGAGGTCTGATTTCTCAATGTTCAAAGATGTTCTTGAAAGGGTAATTTCACTGAAGAAGCAGGTAGCTGAACATGTTGGTTACGAGGATTCGCCCTATGATGCGCTTCTTGATGAGTTCGAACCATACATGAGAAGTCAAAGATTGACTGGGATCTTCCATGATCTCGGAGAGAAATTAAAGCCATTAGTATCCAGACTCACAAACATCTGTAGGAACGATGATCAAAGTGTTCTTCAGAGAGATTATCCAATACACCTCCAAAAAGAATTTTACACGACCCTTATGCAGAAAATGGGGTATGACCTTGAACGAGGTAGAGTGGATATATCCACTCATCCCTTCACTGCAGGATCACTTGATGATGTCAGAGTAACGTTGAGATATGATGTGAATGACCTTAGACCCGGACTCTTCTCCACCATACATGAAGCGGGACATGCCCTTTATGAACAGGGTTTCAAGAAAGAACATTACCTTACACCTCTGGCTGAACCGGTTTCACTTGGGATCCATGAATCACAATCAAGACTCTGGGAGAACATTGTAGGAAGGTCCAAGAACTTCTGGAAGGCCAATTTCCAGGACCTTCAGGCTGTATTTCCATCGATGAGGGATGTGAACCTCGATGAGTTCCACAGGGCTATCAACCATATCAGTTTGTCACCAATAAGGGTGGAGGCTGACGAGGTCACCTATTCAATGCATATCCTTATTCGGTTCGAGATCGAAAAGGACCTGATGGAGGATAAGTTGAAAGTGTCCGAGATCCCACAAGTATGGAACGAACTCTATGAGAAGTACCTTGGTCTGGAGATCGAGAACGATGCTCAGGGGTGCCTACAGGATATTCACTGGGCCATGGGTGTCGTGGGGTATTTCCCAACATATTCACTTGGAAATCTTTATTCGGCTCAGTTCTATGAAACTGCAATAGGGGAGATCGGTGATCTGGGATCTCATATTGAAAAGGGTGAACTCAAACCTCTCCTCAATTGGTTGAGGGAGAATATTCACCAATATGGGAAACTCTATTCAGCTGACGACCTTGTAAAGAAGGTAACAGGGAAACCGCTGAGTGAGGACCATTTCATCAACTACCTCAAGAAAAAATACTCTAATATATACGATATCGATCTATGATAGTCTTAAAAAGGATCCTTCATCTTGATACCTCAGTTTCCCTGTTACGACCAAATGATTTATTATCGCACAAAGGGATAATGATGACATATTTGCCAGGGTGATATCATGGACAAAAGATTGGTTTTACTTGCTTCGATCTCAGTATTGACCTTGCTTGCCGGCTGTATGGGCTCAGGAGAAAGCTCAGGAGGAAGCAAAGAGCCTACAGTGAACAGTGGTCAGCTAACTCTAACAGGGACGCAATCAGGTCTGGCTCAGGCCCAACCCGAAGAAACCGAGGTAACAGTTGAAATTCCTCTGGATTTCGGCAATGTGATCGAGATCATGGTCAATATCACCGTAAATGATGGAGAAGAGGGGACCGACCCTGACCAGGTTGGCCAGATGACCCTATCCGAAATTGATGGCAATGCCACTGGAACTGCAAATGGCGGAACTGCAAGTCCAGAAACACCATTTGAAACATCCATCACTGTAACATGGGACGGTACCAATTATATGGCACAAAGATGGAATCTGAATATTCCCGTTACTATCGCTGCTGGTCCAGACCAGTGGATAGGACCATTCATATGGAGTGGAGAACCAGACCGTGGTTTCTCTTATAATCTGGAGATCACATACCAATACCACGAAGATGATGTTTGATATTGATGGCCTTGACAATAAAAACAGAAATAATTTAGCAACAAAAGATCCGAGAATATCTTCCTTAAAACACTTGGTAAAGATATCCCTCCATTCTATGAAGTATTCCCACAGTAACAGCAATCCCCTTGGGAATAACCCTCATTGCCTGGTGAATTGTCAACTCTCCATCCGTAACAGCCCTTTTTACAGAAAGGGCAGATCTCTCACCCATATGATATCTCGAAATTGCCCTCCATACAACCATGCTGAATACCTTGAAAAGATCCTAAGGGTGATCCGCAATTGGGACAAGTCTCCATGACTTCCATAATAATGACCTCATTATAAAGAATCTTAATAAAACCTGCAATGTAAGGGTCAAAGGTAATGTTTTAATTACTTTTCATTGCTTCAGTTTCATAGGGGTGAATAAATTGGGGCCAATATTTGATATTGTGGATACGCTTGAAGGACAGATACCGATCCTTAAGATCACTTATGTTCAGCTAATAACGGCTATAGCGGTTTTGATCATAGGCATAATAATTGCCAAAGTGATCGTTGCGGTGTTCAAATCTTCCATGAAGAAGACCAAGATGCCGAAACTCATGATCGATTTCCTCGGAAAACTTATCACTGCCATACTCTACCTAGCGGTCTTCATCTTCGCTTTAGGGGCACTTGGCATAGAGGTTGGCGGTGTATTCATAGGTCTTTCCGCAGCTCTTGGTTTAATAATAGCATTCGGAATGCAGGACTCACTGAACAATATGTTCGCGGGTGTTTGGCTTGCCACATTAAGACCTATTAAGATGGATGAGGTTGTCGAAGTGGCAGGACATACAGGCAAAGTTTCAGGTCTGGATGTAATGTCAACAGAACTCCTGACCCCTGACAATAAATACATCACCATACCCAACAGACAGGTATGGGGTTCTCCTATAGTGAACTATACAAGGATGCCGGTCAGAAGGGTCGACATCAATGTGGGAGTAGCATACGGGACAGACCTGGACGTTGCAATCATGGCGGCAAAACAGGTCATGTTGAAGACAGGTCTGGTCATCAAGGACCCACCAATGGATGTGATCGTTACAGACCTTGGGGATTCTGCGATCAATCTCCAGCTCAGACCATGGACCAAGACGGATAACTACTGGGTCCTATGGGGAATGTTGAAAAAAGAGATCCCTTCATCATTTTCAAAAATGGGGATCGAGATACCCTTCCCTCAAATGGATGTTAACTTATCGAATAATAAGTGAGGGGTGGAAATGGGTATCTATTCATTCGAAGGAAGGACCCCGATCATTGGAAAGGGGTCCTTTGTTTTCGAAACTGCAACCGTAGTTGGAGATGTTATACTGGGCGAGGATATCTATGTAGGTCCAGGAGCTGTGGTCAGGGGTGATTATGGCAGGATAGTCGTGGGTGATAGGACCTCCATCGAGGAGAATGTCGTTATCCATGCAAGACCGGGAGACACTACCACTATTGGTAAGGATGTCACCCTTGGCCATGGATGTATCATACACAATTGCACTATTGATGATCTTGCAGTCATAGGGATGGGTGCTGTTGTCTCAGACTTCTCCCACGTGGGAAGGTGGGCTTTCGTGGCTGAAGGCTCAGTGGTCAAGACCAGATCAGAGGTTGAAGAAGAGATGATCGTTGTGGGGATACCCGCCATTCCAAAAAGGAAGATAAGCGATGAACTCAAGGAGACCTGGATAGGATTCAAGGCAATCTATCCGGACCTCGCAAGGAGATATCCTAAAGGACTGAAGAGACTTGACTGACCAAATGATATCCAACATCAAAGAATAGGATCGGTTCTACCTCACTATTTATTTAAATGAGGGTGTCCATTGAAGTAGGGGATATGGATGGGGAAGCTATCACTATGGAAATCTATGGAACCGGGCCTTCCCCCCGGAACCCTCGTTCATGTGGGTGAAAAGAGATTGGCGAAGGTCACTGTTGACCTCATATCATATAATGAATCGGATCTCAAAGAAGAAAGGATCGCAGATATCGATAGATTGAAGGTTCTTCCAGGAGAAGGAAAGGTTTCCTGGATCAATATCAACGGACTTCATGATACGGACCTTATGGAAAGGATCAAGGACATCTTTTCGATCCATCCCCTGATCATGGAGGATATAATGAACACTGGCCAAAGGCCTAAGGCAGAGTTTTTCCAAGATTATATCTTCTTAGTCCTCAAGATGGTGAAAACGGGTAAAAAGAAAGGGAATGATCATGAACAGATAAGTTTGATCTTGGGAAAGGGTTTTGTTCTTTCATTCCAGGAATTGAAAGGTGATGTTTTCGATCCCATTCGGGAAAGGATAAGGTTGAAGAGAGGCAGGATAAGGTCAATGGGATCTGATTACCTTGCATACACTCTTATCGATGCTGTTGTTGATAACTACTTTCCGATCCTGGAGGAAATTGGAGATAGTATTCAGGAAGTGGAGGATAGACTCAGCATCAACCCTGATAGTGAATGTCTTCGATCCACACATTCGATGAAAAGAAGGCTTATACAGCATAGAAGATCGATATGGCCCATGAGGGAGGTGGTCAACGGCCTCATCAGAGAAGATTCACCTCTCATGGGAGAGGAGGTTAAACCGTACCTGAAGGATGTATACGACCATACTATTCAGGTCATGGATTCCCTGGAAAGCCTTAGAGATATGGCTACGGGATTAATGGACCTTTACATGTCTCTTGTATCCAATAAAATGAATGAGGTAATGAAGGTCCTGACAATAATTGCCACGATCTTCATTCCATTAACTTTCATTGCCGGTGTTTACGGGATGAACTTCCAACCGGACTCCTCACCACTTAACATGCCAGAGCTCAATTGGTATTTCGGATACCCTGTTATCATGTCGGTCATGGTGTTGATATTCGTTGGGATGCTCTTCTATTTCAAGAGGAAGAAATGGCTTTGATCAAAGTCTTGAAAATTCATTCCCAATCCTCAGAATCATCGTCATCCTCCCAATCTATCTCATCTTCATCTTCGATATCATCCAGATCGTCGATATCTTCGTCCTCGTCCTCCCATTCCATATCCTCGTCACTGGAATATCTCCTCCTCCCAGCTATGAGGAATCCTACCGCCATTAACATTACAATACCAATGACGATCACGCTTATTGCAATATAGGTGTAGGGGATGGATTTATCGGAGCTATCATCCCTTTCTCTGATGACTATTTGTTTCCTGACAAGTAGCTGAAGAGATCCATCCCTTCCGTTTCCGGAATCATCCCATACTGTCAATTTCAAGGTATAGTTACCCGGATCCAAAAAGGTTACAAGGAAATGATCCTCTTCAGAGGTAGATATCGGAGTATCTGTACCCCCATCAAGGTATTTCAATTGCCATAAAAAGGTAGGGCCAGGTGAACCTTCAGGGGAATTATCAATAACCGTGGCATTGAACAAAGCTTCCTCTCCAGGATCGAATACTCTTTTCCCCACTATATCAATCTGGGGAGGTGTTATATCCAGTATGTTTATGGTCCTGACAACACTGGCATTGTTTCTTCCACCGTCAACCACCCTGAGAGTAATAGTGTATTCTCCCGGTTCAGGGAAAAGGATGTAGGGACCATACCTATCTGATGTATTGAAGAAATCATAAGGTCCCTCGAATACCCAAAGTACCTGCGCTTTCCCGGATGTAAAAAGATTGGGATCGTTATCTGTAGAACCTTCAATTGAGAACTGATATGTCGTGTCTTCATCTCCAGTTGTCGGACCTGATATCTTAGGAACAGGAGGTGTACGGTCCACAACAATGAATGATACTGCTGTTTGGTCCCAGTTCATGGCATGGTCCCATACCTTGAGCGTCAAAGAATAGGGACCTGTCAGTTCGAATGTGGAACCTATCGTTTCCCCAAAATAATAAGTTGTAGCACCGAACGGGCCTATGAGGGTCCATGTTTGATTTGCCAGTGTATTGAACTCTGGATCGGATCCCAGGTCAAACGAATTCGAGGTAAAAGAGGTGCAGTTGCATTTGATCTCGATCTCATCCTCGATCTGTACTATGGATGCCACCGGGTCCTGGGTATCCTTCGTGAAGATGTGATCTGAAGTTGTAGGTCCTGCACCGTGAAGGTCGTAGGCAGTCAAGTTAAGGTAGTTCTTTCCTTCGATTAGATCAATACTAAGATCGAAGATCCCGGTCATACCAGCGGTAAATGTCCCCAGCGACATACCGTTTAGTGTAGCCTCCACATCTGCAAGTGGTTCTGTGTTCCCTATAAGATCGAAAGTGGTCCCATTGGTCACTCGTGGGGGGAAGGTAGATAGTTCAAGATATGGGGGTCCTGTGTTATCTATCCCGAATCCACCCATTGTGATCCATTCGGAGATGTTTGGAACCTCATCATTTCCCCTCCATCTGAGTATCATCCGATCCATTTCACCGGGTCCTCCCGCTGGTGCCCTGGTATCCCATGTAACATCTGGTCCGGTCGAGTTTACAGCAGGGAGGAAGGTTCCGTTATCATTTGCAATACCATCCCCGTCGATATCCTCGTAGTATTGAAGCTCGAGATGTTCCAGATCCTGATCTGACTGGAATTCAATACTTGCTATTCCCGAGAATACGAGAGGAGGGCCTGTGAAAGTTATAGTTGGTGGTCTGATGTCATAGGGTGTCGCACTGTCCCAGAGTGAAGGGGAGGAAATGTTACCACCTGCTCCAACCGAGGCTACTCTGAAATGATAAAGGGTCCCATCTGCCAGACCTGTTACAACTGTACTATTTTCCGGTCCAGTGGTATTCGAGTAATCCAACCAACCTGAAATATCCAGATCCGGTGGGACATCGGTCATGTTGATAAGGACGGTGTAATGATGTACTCCAACCGTTGGTGACCGGTCCCATCTCAATCGGACTGAGTTTCCCTGTGGGAGGGGTGAAGCCTCCAGGTCCTTTGGTGCTCCAGGTCTGGTGGGATCTATCTTGATCCGGAACTGCTCGTAATAGAGATCACCAAGATAGGGGTCCCTGACCCTAAGAGTTATGTTACCATCTGCGTGGTATTCATTTGATATGTAAAATAAAACATTGTATTCTCCATCACTGGCATTGGGGTCTCCATGGGAAGGAATACCATCATCGAATATCCCGATCCATGGAAGATCCGAACCCAGAACGGTCCATTCAACCTCTTGGGCAGGGTCCCCGTAACCGAGCAATCTTACCGTGTCATATCTGGAATATATCAATTTATTCTCATCAAGAAATATTAGGGCAGCTTTCATCGGCCTTTTTGCAGTGGCATTGGCCTTATAGAAGAATCCGAACGGAGAATCGAATTCAACGGTGATCATATCATCATGGGAAACGTAAAGCTTACCTGCATCCAATGTCGTTGTATTGGTGGTAATGAAGGTCCCTGTGAACGCTCCCAGTGTTGATTCCTCGAATAAGGTGATGTTCTTACCGGTAGGATACGAGGTCGATGCGATATGAACGCTCAATGATCCCTCTCCGGAGTGGTCTCTAGACGATAAGGAGATCAAAACGGTATCCTCATCTGTTGAGTAGAAGAACCTGTCGAGAATGAGCATATTGGATATCATATCTGTCATATTTCCGGTTGCAACAAGGGAAAAATGCTGGGGCCCTCGGGGGATATTGGTACCCTCGACAACTACCTTCCACCATCCTAAAGATGGTGACCTGATCGATATCCCCTCGACAGGATTGATAGAATCGGTGGAGTCATGGAACGGGTATGTGAAGTCGTTTCCTCTGTAGATCGTTCCATTGGGGGCATAAAGGACGAGGTCCAGATCGTTGATCAGCTGTTTCCCGGAGAAGAGAGATCCAGGGTAATCAGACCAGGCCAAGGTCATTCTGAGCTCTTCATCGGATGAAATCACCCTGAACATCCTTGTGAGGTTCTTTCCGGTAGAAACTCCGCTTGAATTGTCAATGAAAGATAGGGATTTACCGTCTGGGTCAACGGAATCCTTCATGTTGATCCTGCCCCAACCCTGATCCACATCTGGGCGGGAATGGATCTCCTGGGTGGTTGGATTGGCGGTTCCATACTGACCCGGAGTAAGATCGGTCGCTCCGTTGATTATTGTAGCCTTTAGAAGTGATGCAGAGGGGGAATCCAATCCCATGGTCTGATTGTAATACTGTCTAACCAAAGCAGCCATACCTGCTGTGATAGGTGTCGACATGGAGGTCCCACCAAAGTAGATGTATGTGCTGTTGTAGAAACCCCACCCCGTATTCGATCCTACTGTTGATCTAGTGGATAGTATATTGGTTCCAGGTGCAATTATATCGGGTTTTAACCTACCATCATCGAGAGGACCTCTCGAGGAGAAGGCGGCGATCCCGTTTGAATTATTTGAAGGTCTGTCAGATGATAGAGGATTTGTTGGAAATTCCGCCGGCCAGCCCGAACCCCATGAACCCTGAAATCCGCCGACACCTCTGAGGTTTTCTGATGCTCCAACGGTCAAGGCTGATTTGGCAGTTGAGGGCGGAGATACGGAATTCTGGTCCACTTTACCATTGGAGTTGCCATCATTTCCATCGTTTCCCGCTGCGAATAAAATGAGAAGGTCCGATGAAGTGAACATTGACCAGTCCACATCATAAGATTCAGCTGTATATGCACCCCATAGAACTGAAGCATCAGAACCCCAGGAGTTCGTATGTATCCTTGCCCCGTTATTATACGCCTGTGTGAAAAGTTGACTGAGGTTAGAGGGAGAATTGAGAAAACCTGAATCTGTTTCAAGAGCCTGGAAATAGATGGTGGAATTGTAGGCCATCCCCTTGATATTACCATTGGATCTTGTCCCGTCACCTGCCACAGACCCGGTTACGTGGGTTCCATGGCCGTTATCATCATCCGGACCGGAACCGGACCAATCTGTGATTACGATCCTGTTATCAAGATCAAGATGCATATCTCCATTAACCGCGTGGTTGTCGACTCCTGTATCGATACCTGTATCTGATATGCCCACTACCTGACCTGTCCCATCAAGACCAAGATCATCCCATACAGTATCAACATCGATTATCCCTGATGCCACGTCATTCATCAGGACCATCTCGGATCTTGGTTCGATCCACTTGATTCCTTCCATCCCAAGCAACCTGTCCAGTGTGGGGAGGGGCCTGTAAACAACATATCTGGTATCCTTGGTCCTCTCAAAATGGATTCCGAGGTCAGCCAGTTTCCATTCAATGGAGTCAGAGGTAAATGTTTCAATGGTAATTGAATAGAATTCAAAGAAAGGGTCCTTTCCATCCTGGAATGACCGCATTATATTGGGGTGAACCTTCAACCCTGAATAGAAAGGAGATGTCCCTGTGACGCCTGGAAGTCGTCCGATCATGGATCGGGACATTCCATTGGTTCTAACAACATAGGCGTTATCCGGAAAGTAGTCCAGAACTTGAAGGTCGAAATTCTTCAACAACTTAATTTGTCTGTCCCCTACAGGACCTTCGAACTGGACGATAATGTAGTCAGTATTGGAATCATCACCATTGGAGAATTCATCCTCAAGGAGGGATATATGTATCGGCCCTTTATGAGTCCACAGGACCGGTTCATTAAAGATTCCAGGATCAACTTGGATCTCATCTCCTTCGGAGTTAGGAATGTAATTAATTGAAAGTGAGAGAGTGATCAACAGGGCAACCAACCTGATCAGAGATAATATTTTCATCTATTACACTCCTGAAGCTGATGAATATCGTTTAAGGATTTATTTAACTCTGGCCTCCTTATTTTCATCTTCGCCCTAAATATGCACCAGAAATGTCAAAAATAAAAGTGGCCGGGAGACTCATTAGAACCTCCCGACGTATATAAGTCCAGTCTTTCATTGCCCAATCAATAATCGGGCATCTTCTTCTCTACAGGTTCATCAAGGGTTCCCCTGTATCTCATGTAGAGCATATCCTCATCCTCGGGGACCTGGAAAATGACCCAGAAGATCTTCTCATCAATTGCATCGACCCTTATGGAATCGATCCGCCTCATATCGGTGTTGGCGAGGTACTTCCCCTTCACTTCAGTGGAGGAGTTGTCATCAAGAGTGAAGGTCTTGGGAATGATTGTAAGGTCCGCATCCTTGTTCTCGTTCTCAACTCTCACCTTGACATAGACGAAGTGATACCCTCCGTCCGCTTCAACAGACTCAGGATTGGGGGACGTTGAATTTGTCGTAACTTCCAGGATATGGAAGTCCAGGTCCGGGTCCGCTATCTGGTCTGTGCATCCTGCCATTAGTCCTGCTCCAAGGATCAGGACGGCCATGGCTCCATAAAATAACATTTTCATTTTTTCTACCTCCTAAATATTCTTAACTTGATCACTCCTGATGGGACCATGTTCCTGATTGTGTATTGATCTCGGTCCCGTCATCATAAACATCGGTAACCTTCTCCCAGGCTCCGAGGTAATTCTCTTTATCAATCGTTCCATCAGAGTCTGTATCCTTCTTCTCAAATCCCACTATGCCGGTCTCTTTTAGCTCGACAAAGCCGTTGGAATTCAAGTCGTAGGCTGTTGCATTGGACATCAGTCCTCTCTCGATATCGATGTTCCCATCGTCATCACTGTCACTCTTCCATCCAAGCATTGAGAAGGTCTGGTTCCACTCAGGATTTCCATCATCATCTTGGTCTTTGATCTCGGTCCAATGAACAGCATACGCTTCCTTTTCGGGATTACCATCATTGTCATGGTCCTCTGTCCTTCCTACTGCCCAGGATTCTTTCAGATACTCGGGATTGCCGTCTGAATCATCGTCGATGTAGATCTTGTTGGCAAAGGCCATTGTGGAGTTCAGTCCATCGGTGGTGACATTCTTACCAGCTATGATGGTCGAGTTCTCATTTACAAGAATATCTGATACTTCTGTCCTATCCATGGATATCAGGAAGAAGGACTCATCGAGTCTGGAGTTCCTGGTATCGGTCCTGGCAGCAGCGAGGAATCCTCTCTCTGTGGTCTGTTCACCAGAGATAGTAACTGTGTAATCGAGTGCAACTGCATCGGATCTCGTTCCTCCGAAGAGGAGTGTGGAATTCTCTACCGCGAAAGCGGTCAACCTGTGTACGGTTGAATTCTCGATAATTGTTTCGGAACCGTTAAGGATAACATACTGGAGCTTCCCGGTCACCGAGTTGTTTCTGCCGGCAACGATAAGCAGGTTCTTTGACTCATCATTCTCGATATAGGACCACATGTATCCCTCTTCCAGGATGGTCTTTCCCTTTGTTGTGTTGATCCTGTTGAAGGCCAGCTTTGAAAGTTCTGCTCTATCCTCGGTCTCTTTACCGTGAATGATAACAATGGATTCCTTAAGGGTTACGGGGGGATTCACCGTCTCATGCTTGTAGAAGAAAACTGCGGTTCCTTCCTTATCTTCAAAGATACCATCCTCATCTGCATCATCCATTATCAGCTCGCCTGCTACTGCGTAGCTTCTTATCGTTTTGAGGATGGTGGCATGATATCCATATGAGAGATGCCTGATCTCCACACTGTCAATTTTACCGCTATCATCGGTATCATTTTTCAGTATCTCTGAATAAGATACTCCCTCTGCGAGCTTTTTTCCGTTCGCTGTATAGTTGGCCATCTTTACATGGACGGCCTTCTCATATTCAGGGATTCCATCATCATTGGAGTCCATGTATTCATATTCGAATCCTACAACAAATTCCAGTGTGCCATTGAGGAAGGTCCTGTTGATCCTTCCATAAGCAACTCTCAGCTCATATTTCCATTCGGGATTTCCATCATTGTCACTATCCCTGATGGTAGAATTCGATATGATCCAGGTATTGCTATCGGAGATGTCATCATTGACGCCAGCCTTGGTAGTCTCAGGTGTATTCTCACCGAGTAGGTCCTCGATATCACTTGAGGTGTCTTCAAGGTCTTCAGATACTTCCTCGATCCTATCATCATCAATATCAACGCCATCTTCAGTGACCGGGATAGAGACCTCCTCATCGATCTCGATGAAAGGTAACTCGTCAGGTACTTCTCCCTCCTTAACTGTTGAATATGTCTCCTTAAGAAGGTCTCCTTTACCATTAAGTAGTGAAAGGGAGTCAGCGACCTGTACGTCAGGTGCACCGGGAGATGATTCCTTCGAGATGAATCCATCTTCTGAGAGAAGGTCCTCCTCTGAGGATCTTGTCGTTTCCTCTTCTCCCTGGGGAAGTGAGGGCATATCAGGCTGTTCAAAACCTTTCGATATTGGAAGTGATTTCTCAGAAGGTACATGGTCCCTTACCTTCTGAGCTTCATTGAAGGATTCATCGAACCTAATCTCAGCAACCTCTTGAGCATTTGATATCTCTTCGTTCACAATGCCGTTCTCGATCTCTATCTGTCCGGATCCACTGTCCCTGTCGGCCGCTTGTAGGAGAAGGCCAAACAGCCCTACCCCTGACATGAACACAGCCCCGATTAAAACCAGAGGCAGAAGAACACCGGTCTTTCCTTTTCCTGCGGTCATTTTTTATCACCAAAGGAAGCAGGCGAAAGAAATCATATATAATAGGTCGAAACGTTCTTGAGGCAGAGAGTTGTGAAAGAATGTTTCATTGGGTTTTAAATAGGATGAACCGGGAGCCATCTCTATTGGAATTAATAATGGGTGATCTACAATGAAAAGATGGCAATTGTACAGAGGAGTCGAGGACCCGATCTCCGGAACGTTCAACCTAGCTGAGGAGATCACCGAACGATCGGAGAAGATCCTGTTCTTATCAAAATTCGCTCTTTATTTCGTATGGTTCTCGATCATACTGTACTTCATCCTGCTTCTAGCAGTCCTCGCACAAGGTAATATCTTCATGGTGCTGATGTTGGCATCACTTTTTGTAACCGGCATCATTACAGCGAGATTACTTTCACTACTTAGAAGGTTCTTGAAGGAATCCACCTTTCGATATTCTGCCATCAAAGCGATGAGGGAAGGACCGCCAGCATACTCTATCCCCAAAGGCAAGAACAAGACAGACAGGTTTCTGGAATATTTGAAAGAGAATAATAAGACCTTTACCAGATTGTTGAAGAATCGACCCGAGATACTGAGAAAGGATGCGTATGCAGTTGGTCGAAAGGGGAACAGATATCATTTTAATGGATTCATCCAGAAAAAGCCATCAATAATTTACAGGATGTTCAAGATCGGTTATCCGGGGTATTCTCTCTATCTAAGAGAGTATAAAAAGTCTCCAACAATGGATGACCTCAAGAACATTGTAAGGGACCTGGATGACATCACAGCCAATGGCAGAGCTTACCCTCATCGGGTTGTCATGATCATAAAAGGAGCATCAAGCTATGCAGGTATTGATAACGAGGTATATGATAAGATAATAGAGGGAAAGATCTGGCTAAAAGGCCACAATAACCAGAGGATCAATCTTCAGATAGCTGTGGAACTACCTACCGGAAACTACGAGTTCATTCCATTTGTGCCCGAGCTTCCGAACGTACTTCCTTAAAAGGAGTGTAATGACCGTGGAGAAGAGGAGCTACAAGGACATGAACCTGTATTCATGCATTGTGCTCAATCTATTAGCTTCAGCCATGGGTATCGATCCTCAGCAGAAGGACCTTGATGGGAAATTGGACCTACTTCTCCTGGAATCAACGGTTGGTCTCTCAAAATCGGAAATAATGCATCATATTAGGTCCAACCATAATATGACAGAGCGTATTCTGGATCACCTTGGTTCCGAGGAATATATTGAAGTAGAAAAGGATGAGAGAACCTACAAGATAGTTCCAACAAAGAAAGGACTTCTTCATGTTGGAGAGTTCAACAAGTTCTATGCGTCGATCTATTCAAAACAGATAGAGGACCACTACAGGTACATCGGTCTTCCAGCCTGGTATAGGAAACACAGGGCTTAGGACTTTGACCCTTTAGCAGGTAAGATAATCAACCAACAAGCCGATCCAAATTAAAATCTAATTTTGAATTGAATGAGGGTCAGGGTTTCGGAATGATTTCATTTTGATCGGAAGGGATCATTCCCCTCTCGAAGAAGCGTTTGATGGAAGAGATCCTCTCCCTAGCTTCTGCGGGGATATCAACCTCGAACTCTCTCATCAAGTGCATGAACCATACAAGCATCTGGAATATCTCTGCAATCTCACCATCTGTAAGTGTTTCCATATCCTTTAGGGCCCTCTTCTGAAATGACATGATAACATCCTCATAATCAGTGATCATCTTGATCGCCATTAGTTCAAGGAATGGTGATGGATCACCATCATCCGCTTTCTGGAGCCTTTTCAGATAATCCTCTCTATCGGTGATCTCGAGTATCATAGGAGGATATCCGTTCCTCTCAAGTATGAAGTTCAGGAGTTCTCTGGCCACTCTCCCGTTCCCATCGATGAAAGGGTGGATCTGGACGAACCTGTAATGGAATATCCCTGCTAGTTCGAAAGGGTGTAAATGATCGGAATTGATCCTGTACCATTCGATCAACTGCTTGAGCTCGTCCTCAACAAAAATTGCAGGAGGTGGCTCGAAGTTGGATCCAACTACACCGACCTCGATCCTTCTGAGATTTCCAGATTGCTCATCATCAATATGTTGCTGGACAAGAGAATGGACCTTCTTGATAAATGGGATCGAGATATCTCCCTTATAGGACCTGAGGTACCTGAGGACCCTCTTGAAGTTCTCCACTTCATGTATCTCCCTCAGCTGCTTCCCTTTAGGTGCAATACCATCTTCGATGATCAGGGCAGCTTCCCTCAGCGTTAAGGTATTTCCCTCCATTGCTGTAGTATGGTGAACATACTTCACATTCTGTACTTCCTTGTATTTTTCCAGCTCAGATGGATACAGGTCGGAGAGGAACTGAGAATAGAAGTTCCTGATCATTGAAAGGTATATCGAATAGAACCTAGGAAGATACTTGAATTCCTTGTCCTTGGCCTCCAGATAGATCTTGTAAAGGACCGATTTAAGTTCAAGGAGGTCGGAATAGAATTCCGTCTTATGCTCAATTACCTTAGGATCGGAATCGACAGGACCCAGGGATTTCTCGAATCTCTTCTTCTGACCTTTGTATGACGATGTGGCGGATATGTAGAGGTATTTCTTTCCCTTGACCGTCCTTTCTTTGACTGAGACCATGAAAGATGATTGTTATCCCCCTAAAAAAGTATTTCACCTGAAAGAACAAGTATCGGGGGATAACATTTGATCCCATCAAATACTGTTACATTCTGGTGACCCTCACTGTTGTATTCGATCTTATATATGGGAAGAATTGCTGCATCATTTGGTATCCATGTTACAAAAAAGAAAAATACCATATGGACAGTTCCATGTTTACAAAGGTGTAAACATGTCTGTAACTGTCTCAGTAAGATTGGATGAAGAGGATATAGAGTCGCTAAAGGAGATGGGATTGAAACCGGGACCATTAATGAAAAAGCTTCTGAAGGATGAGATAAGGAAGCGCGAGGCACTTGAAGCACTTGAATGGATAAGGAAACATTCTGTAAAGACCAAATTCGATGTCACCGAGCTCATAAGAGAGGACAGGGATCGAAGATGATGTTCATTTTCGATACATCTGCGATTGCACCGAACTATGTGGAGGAAGAAACCTCTGATATCATTAGGGAGTTGATCAGGAACTGTTTCTTGAATTCGGTACCAATTCATTGTTCTGAACTTGCATTGTATGAACTGGGGAATGTATTGATAAAGGTCAATTCCAAGGAGAAAACTGATGTTATGCTTAGATTCAGGAAGATCTTCCTAAAACCTATTATATCCTCTCCTATTCTTGAGAATAAGAGTTTCAAGATATCTGAGGAATATGGTTTAACATATTATGATTCCGTTCATGTTTCATTGGCAATTATTGAAAATGGAACCCTGATAACAAACGATAAGAGGATCCTGAAAAAATTCAACGCATCCATCACTCCGAAGGGAGCTTTGGACCTGATCTTAAATAACGATTGAAATTATATAAATTTCTATCTTATCATGAGTTATAATAAGATATCATTTGGGATTTTTATAATACAATAGAAAATGAGCGGGGAATATACAGAGTTCATATATATTGGCGGATTAAATTTTTACATCTCAAGTTCCCTGTCGTGAAGCCAGGCATCGTACATGTTCCTCCTCACCGGATTCAGAAGGACCTCTTTTGCCTCATTCAACAATGACATCATATCCGAAAGCTCTTCCTCACCCATCTCCCCATCCAAAAGGACCCTGTCAGGATGATATCTGCCAGCCATCATCCTATATGCTTTCTTCAACTCCTGTTGATTGGAGGACCTGGGAACTCCAAGAACCTGATAGTGGTCGGTGAGGACCTCCCCCCCAAGATCGACCCAGAAATCCTCGAATTGATCCTCATTCCTCATCCCCCCTCCGTATGGCTTCTCATCATCAATGAAGAACACGAACCTGGAATCTCTCCTTCTCTTGATCACAATTACCAAGATAATAGAAAGGATCAATATGATCACTAAAAGTAATATTAATATGAAGGGCCCGATCCGGAATTGGTCCTGATCTGTGGGATCCTTCGCTTTTAAAATCCCAAGATCTGATGTGGAATCCGCCATTACGAAAACTTCCACTTCCATATTCTTGATAGAGGGCCCGGAGATCGATACCTTTCTCTCTCCCATTTGAACATCCATTGAGAAATGGCCATATCCATTAGTTTGTACGATCGGTTCTCCATCCACTTCAACCTGTAATCCACTGATTGGAATACCATTCCTATCCAGTACATGTCCGATCACTGTACCCATATCTGTTGTGGTGAAATACCATCTTTTTAAAATTGGACCGTTACCTGCAAGGTCCTTTGCAAATACCTCGACCTGATACAATGTTCCAGGATTCATATCGATATATGGGTTGAAAATGAAGCGGTTCCCATCCCAGGAAATGGTCCCATTCATATCCATTGAGAAAGAGAAACTCGAATGGTCGATGGTCTCATCGAACTCCATGAATACATTTGATCTCAAGTGAACGGATATACCATTTGGACCGAAATCGATAATGTTTGGGGATCTTCTATCGATAATAAAACTGACAGATGCTTCTGCAAAATTCAAACAGCGATCGAATATCCTGACAATAACTTCATGAGGACCTTCCGCAAGGTTTGGCAGTATCAATTCTTCTGTAGGGTGGACCTTAACTACTCCTGTCGAGTCGATATCATATTCAATGAAATATAATCCTGATAAATCGTCATGGAGATTCGAGGGAGAGAGAAATATTTTCAAAATTCAGGTAGGAGCCAGGTCCGGGATCTGTTATTTCGATCTCTGGTTCGGTGATGTCTACAATTATCTCTATCTCACGTTCAATTGTATTACCAACCAAGTCGATACTTCTGATCGTCACATTATGTTGACCTTCAACAAGGTAGGTTCTGAGGGTTTCCGACATTCCATTACTGTGCCAATCTCCATTGTCAATGCGGTATGAATAACCATATACATCAGTGATCGAATCTGTGGAGGACCAGGAAATGTCGATCATCTGATCAGAGGAATAGATAGGACCTTCTTCTGATAGCCAAAGGTCCGGTTTCGAGACATCTACGATAAATGACACATTAGAACTACTTTCCAGGTCCTTATCATTGATCGCAATGATGGTTACCCTATGCATTCCTTCAATCAATCCTTCAAGTAAAACCGTGGAATTATTCCCAAGGTGATCGTATGTATTGTCATCAAGGGCGAATAGGAAGTTTTCGATCGAAGATTCAGGATCTTCAGCAACCCACTGGACAAGGACATCCCTCACATTGAATCCTTCACCCATTGAAGGTGTGGTTATTGTAATCACAGGAGGAGTCACATCCGATATAGCTTCTACAATATTCGAGGGAGCACCAATCCCGAATGAACAATAGGCCCTTACCTGATAATAGTAAACGGTTCCGGGTGTTGGAGTCAGGTCTCTGAATTCAGTTAATTGACCTGGTTGGGACCAGATCTCTTCCATTCTTTCGGGGGAGGTCCCTCTGAATATTTTGTACCCATTGATCTTTCCATAATATTCTTTTGAAGGTTTCTGCCAGCTGAGATAAACATTGTCTGTATTTGCAGTGGAGATAAGGTTCAGTGGAGGAGATATAAGGTCTACCGGAGAGAATACCAATGGATACTTGCTCCAATCCCCACCACCTTCGATCTTGTAGGACATGTCAACTATCATGTTAAGGTCCACATCAGGGGAGGTGAGCTCTGACCAGTGGTTTCCCGAAAAGAGCTCTCTGTTATGCCATATGTTTTTCTTCGAATTATCATAACACTGTTGTCTTTCCGTGTCTGGTATATCAGTTAGGTCATTGTTCCATATGAAGGAGTTGTTCCAGACAACGAATGATCTCGAGGTCAGGGATTCAATTCCATGATAATAATTCCCCAGGAAAAGTGATCCACTGATTAAGCCTATCTCACTGGATGATAGGGCTATCCCCTTATCGTTTCCATAGAAAAAG
This sequence comes from uncultured Thermoplasmatales archaeon, assembly GCA_963807965.1. Classification (GTDB taxonomy): domain Archaea; phylum Thermoplasmatota; class Penumbrarchaeia; order Penumbrarchaeales; family Penumbrarchaeaceae; genus Penumbrarchaeum. The sequence goes on along the minus strand of CAWEDU010000017.1, from coordinate 55,432 downwards.
GAATCGGTAATATTAAGGTCCGTTGAGGTGGAAAATGATACTCCAATTTCACAGTACTCGAAAGAGGAGTCTGAAATATTCACATTTGATGTCATAAAACAATGTATACCAATAGTTGAATCCACGAAGGAGCAATCCGATATATTCAGTCCTTTTGTTGTCTCGGAGATATCTATGGCTGAGATTCCAATATTATCGAACGAGGATCCATTGATATCCACTTTGGATCCCTCGACTGCTATGATCCCATAATCGAGGTTCTCAATATATTCTTCATTGAATGTGACCTCAGACATACTGATCTGAACCGCAATATGACCCGGACCGATGTATACATTCCTCTTGGAGGAATAAACATTCGAATTAGTGATCTGCTGCCCTAAAATAGCTCATGTATCCAGGATGATCGAATTTGTTATCCTCTACTTGTATATTGTGACAATAAGAGGAGAAGATGGATTTCCAGTTCTCTTTGAATTTGTTCTTATAAATAGTGATGTTATCAGAAAAGTATTGCTCTATACCAACGTAATCGGATGATTCTGAATTTCCTATCTGGATATTACTTGAATGTATTAAGTTAAAACCATGATAATTATTATTGGAGGTCCTGATATTTAAAAAGGAGATATTGCTGATACCATATGCAGTAACTCCAGAAACTGAATTCATGAGAGTATGCCCGGTGAATATGGCATTAGTTGAGTTGAAATAGGATTATCTGCGAGAAATTCCCTGTTAAGGTCCTTCCTCCGAGGTCCTCATTCCAGGAAATATGGAGGGGTCTGTTATTGAGTGATGATATTCCTGAAGGAATTGTTTATAAATCCTTGATATTGGGGATATACTAAATATTATAGAAAAAATTTGCGAAATTCATTCCCTGCCCGGTTATTGAAATGTTCGAAAAATGTGTGTTATTTATCATGGAATTGAATGTAAATGAGGGATAATCGGGTGATTCGATCGAAAGATCATTGAACAGGATTTGGCCATTCCATTGATTGGATATTATACATGAGTCCAATAAAGATTTTAACTGGGTTTTTTCGATGATCAGATTGTTGCAATCATACAATCTAAATGCCGAATAAGACGATTCAAAGGAGCTGTGTCTTATGGTCACGATATTTGAATCATATATCGAATTTTCCCTATCGGAGGTCAGAAAAACGTTGGAAAGGGATATGTTATTACTCCATTCAATAGTAATTCCCCAATAAAATTCAAAATTATTAATATGTGTAAGGATGATATTTGAACTTGAGGAGATCGAAACCATCCGGTCCCCCTGACCAGCCACTACATTTGAGATTCTAATATCCTTAGATTGGTAGATTTTCAGACATAAGATATTTCCCGAATCATACCAGTTGAACTTCACAATGTCAATCGTTATATTATCCGAAGATATCAATTCCATACCATATTTTATATCATATAATGAAAGATCCATTATCTTGACATAGGACGAGGAAACTACCCTTAGACCATATTTGGAATCTGTTATTGAACAAGATATTGAAGTCACATTTCTTGATGCATATATATATGAACCATCGTAGTTAATATCATTAGTAAAAAAGCGATCCAGACTAACGTTTTTACAATATCTAATATCTATAGGTACTGCCAGAAAAATGGATTGAGTTGTTCACATAGGAATTAGCTAAAAATATTCCTTCTGTAAATTCAATCCCAATTCCAAAGTTATTGTCGATTGATTTCGAATCCTCAATGGTAATGTTTTCAGAATGAAGACAATATACTCCTCTGGCATTTTCAATAGATTCAATCCTGGAAAGAACGATCGATGTGGAATTGATCAACTGGATAGCACCATATATCTGTCCGGAACTACCAAAAGAGGAATTCATGAATGTACAATTCAATACTTTGAAAGGCAGTGTTGTATTTAATATTCTCAAACAGTAAGAAGTCCCATTACCATCAATGAAGAGGTCCTTAATAACGTAAGGGTCCTCTACTGTCCCCGATCCACCCCACCCTTCTGTGATAACAGTAGAGTTCAGATCGTCGTTCCCATCGATCTCTATTGGTTCATGACCTGTCAGGCCCTCAGGAATGATCAGTAATGGGGAAGGGGCATCAATGCTATCGCTATTTACTCCCACAGAAAACGGTATGGATAGCAATAATGAAAGAAGGAAGACCATGATCCTTCTCATCCCTGATTCCTCCTGATCATTATCCAGCCTTATCGAGGTTTAATAATTTATGGTATACTTGTGAATGGGAGGGTGGAATTTTCATTCTGGGGTCAAAACCATGATATAGTGATCTTCGGTTGAAAGTACATGGAGAAATGGAAGAGGACTCTCCTTCTCATATCGATCCCTTTCTTGTTGATCCCAATGATAGGTCAACTACCGGTTTCCAAAGGCCAGGTATCGGAATTCGAAACAGAACCAGGTTCTGGAGTTATCGATATCAACGGTGATGAGGACCTCCTGGATATAGCCGATGAAAAAGGATGGATCGGGTCCGGGAACAGTTCTGATCCCATCATCATTGACGGACTGGATATTGACTATCCCAACGGTTCCATGGGTCTGAAGATCGAATCCACAACACTTCATATAAGGATCTCCAATTGCACATTTACCGAGGTCCCGAGGGAAATTGAGATGTATTCAATCTCAAGTGGAATCTTGATGGAGAATACGAAAAATATCATTATTCAGAACAACTCGTTTTTCGGAGACCAGGGAATACCACTTTATATTTCAGAATCAAGTGATATCGAGATTACCAGCTGTGATCTTTCAGGAGATTCAAACAATTACCTCTTTACCATAGATACTTCAGATGGGATCAATATCCGGAGAAATGAGTTCAAATCGGACGGAAGTTCCTCGGGAGCCGAGATCTACCGGAGCGAAGATATTGAGATTATCCAATGTGATTTCAAGGATCTGGCCAATGGAATAAGTATGTATTCAAATAACCACATTTCAATTAACAATAATACATTTACTTCGATAGGTAATGCAGCGATTGTCACAGAAGAAGTGAATGAATATACAATTGCTAATAATACGATCACCTCGATGGAAATGGTTCCCACATATGGAGGTATCTACAGCTGGGGCATATATTCGGCAGGATCCGAAGTAGGTGAGATAATAAACAACAAAATTGAATCATTCCGCGGGATCACCTTTTTGTGGACATCCAATACCGTGATCCGCAATAATGATCTGGACACTCTGGATATTAATATCATGTTCTATGGATGCACATCGATCTCTGCTCATGACAATGATCTTACTGGTGCTGGTTTTTTTATCCAGAATTCCATTGACCTCTCCATTGAGAACAACAAATTGAACGACGGTTACTTCTTCTTCAGTGAAAATGAAGACCTAACTGATGTCACCATACCAAAAAATACACCACAGGTGATCCTGGTTTCGGCGACAAATGCATCCATAGTGGGTTTGAATTCTGGAATGGTTAATACTCCACTATTCATAGAAGGAGGTTCTGATCTTTTAATATCGAATTGTACATTTTCAAATTGTGATGAAGCCATCTTCATCATTGGTTCAGACAATGTAACCATTGAAAATGTTGACATTGACAAAACCGAGGATGGAATAAGATTACAACATGTTTCGGGAACTAAGATCAGTGATAACAAGATCAATGTAAGGTATACAGCTATTGGAATGGAAAGTTGTAAGGATACGGTTATTTCAGAGAATAGAATTGCATCCCAGAGATACGGAATTGCTCTTGAAGAAACACCAGTTACTGTAATAGATAATAACCTGATAGAGGCAAAGGTCCCTGTAGATATCCAGAGGATAACTGATGTTTGGATAGTGAACAACACGTTCAACGGTGGAAGGATCATTTTTCAAAATAATGATCCTGGTCCAATGATGAGTCAACCAGAGGGTAATATTCAAAATGGCAGATCGATCCACTACATCTTCCATGATTGTAATGTCTCGGATATCCCTTCTGATGGATCGTATACCCTCTTCTATAACATTTCCGAGAAGGTGATATCGGACCTAGATTTCAAAGGAGAGGTCGAATTCTTGTTTTGTTATGACATCTCCCTGTTCAATCTTTCATTCATTGAACTGGATCTCGGTCTGAGGATATTGAAGTGCACTGGGCTTGAAATGACAGGGCTGGAGATGAGAGGTATTGACGGAAGAAGTGGTGTATTCATAGACAAATCCAATACGGTATCCCTTAAGGAATCAAATGTAACCTTCTGTGATATTGGTATCCTGGTTAACAAATCAACAAACGTGATAGTCTCAAACTCCAATATTTCAAATAATAATGGGGGTGGAATCAAGTTCGTAAATGTTTCTAACCTTTGCACAGTAGAGGATAGTACTATCGGATTCAACAAAAGAGAAGGGATTGAGATCATCTCATGTATCAATATTATTGTTACAAGGAACGAAATAACCATGAACGAGGAGTATGGGGTCAGTATCAGCCATTCAACCGGATGTCTGATACATACGAACCATTTCATTAGAAATAACGGGATCCTCGGAATCAGGGAAACTGACAGGTCCCAGGCATATGATATGCATCAGGAAAATTATTGGTATATCAAGGACCCTGAAACAACCCAGGGGAATTACTGGTCGGATCTTACAGATCCAATACTGGATGAGGACAGGGATGGGATCATAGACATTCCCTACATGATCGAAAGCGAAGAAGGGGCGCAGGACATGTATCCTTCCCTCCATAGGTTCGATTATAAAGAGAAGAAAGAACACTACAAGCTTCACGGAGATGACATGACACTCCTGATATCGAGCCTCCTTTCCCTTGTCCTTGTCTTTTTAATGATAATATTCACATTGGTTGCCTCATTTCGGAAGAAGTAGTCTAAACTTGTAAACAGGATTATCAAAAAGCGGAACAGCAGACTGATGTTTATCTACTGATTGATCGAATAGAATTAATATGTATGCAAATGAAAATATCTTCCAGATACCGATCCACCCCTATATGGAGCTCCGGTACAATACCTCCCTTGAGCAGATCCTGGAGCAAGGTGGAAGGATTAATATGGGTTACAACGATGGATCCTTTGAGATCCCTTTTGTATTATTTGGTGGAGAGGTAAAGGGGACATATTGTATCGACAATGGAATACTCAATATCAAGATCGATGAATTTCCGGAAGGATTGACAGTTGAGGATATCAAGATCCTATGTATCGAGACTCTTGGATTAACAGAAAAGGACCTTGACATCAATGATTCGATATTGTGAATACATCTATCCCAAGCAACAAAAGGAAATGGCGGGGAATTTTTTATTAGGCCAAATAAGTTGCCAGGTTGTATTCAATTTTGGAAACCTTGTCAAAGATAGATTACTACGCTTCCATAGGTGTCATCATTCCAATATCCACCATCCCTGAAAAGGTTGCATACAATGGTATTACCATTACCTGATATTGCAACTGGATCAATCTCCATCCAGAATGATAATGCGGTTTCATCAAATCCATTTTCAGCAAGATAGCTCCTTATCAATCTCATACCATTTTCCTCATCCCAGTACCATCCATCCTCATCACCGTCTTCATTGATCTCAGCAGTTCCTACAGCATCTGTGTAATTATTATCGCAATCGTTGATATCGAATGACCCGTCGCCAACCCCAAGATTGTTAATTATTGCCATGGAAGAGAAATATGTGTCCGAGGGACCGTGTTGCTCCCAGTTGCCATCTTTCTTTGTCCATGTGACATTATCAGATTGGGACATGGTCTCCCCCTCGGGTATGTAACTTCCGTGGCCGAATATTTTCGTCCCATCTCGGGATATATGCCGTGAGTATGCATGACCGGATGAGGGAAGATAATCGGCCATGCCCTCTGCGTTTGCCTTCTCGAAGGCAAATGCACTCCATGAAGATCCCAAGGCCTGACCGCAAGCGATCTCACCCGATGCCGAAATATCTGTCATCTCCATCCTGGTCCATTTGTAGAGCATCCGAACCGCCCTGATGTCCTCATCCGGTGTCCAGATGAATCCCTCTATGGAACCCTCTGATTCCGAATTCCCCACGATCGTATCCCCATCCGCATCCACCGCGATGGCGTAGCTCATCTTTCTATTCTGATTTGTGAAACCCAGTCCCTTGAATCCACCCTTCTCTGTCCATCTGTATGCCTCATCGTTATAATCGTCATTTTTATACTGTCCCACTACGACCAGACCGTTGTCCGATATATCGCTGATGCGAACATGTTCATACTTTCCGGTGAACAAAGTAGTGGAATCAGGACCGAGGTATGGTGCCCAAATTCCATAGGTGCTAAAGGTCGATATCATCCCAGTGACCTGATTTGTATCTGGTTTTACCTCTGAATAACGGACTGGAATCCATGTCCCATCTTCAAAATGGCAGAGAAAGAGGTCTTCTTCAGAAAATCCCTCTGAAATATCCTCTTCATTATAACTGATTGTCAATGATATCGATTTCTTGAATGACGTTCCATCAGGTCCGAATTCGAATATAGTGTTTGGTACCGTCCCATCACTGGACGTAGGATCCTGTAACTCTTTCACTGAGATATCAACATCATCCTCAACTGAACCTTCGGGTACATCCAGTTCAATTTTCCCATTAAAAACTGATACAATTCCGCCGTCCTTGTTTATCGATACACCTGTTCCGGAATCATCATCATCGGATCCTGTGCAACCGCATGTGAGTAATATACCGGATATAAGTAATGCCGTTATTAAACTCTTGATCTCCATTCAAAACCCCTCGCTATAATGGATGTATAGATAATTGATACTCCCGATTATAATACTATTGAAGGTTAGATTGCCTCTTGAAAGTAACTTTATACACCTGTGAAAAAATGACATGTTACACCTGTCCCCATATCCATATGGGTCCTGATCCCATTCGGTCTTACATTGATTAATAACAATGGGATAAAAGCAAACCCAGGGGGACAGTCGTGCACAATGTCCCATATGTGCAGGTGTACGGAACAATCTCCGATTGTTCAAACATTCGACATCACCAAAATCCTTCGGTTTTGTTTGCACTGAATTCATTGTTACCAATAATTCCAGGATGCATCCAAATCCCTGCGGGATTCCGCACACCTGGAGAACTACAGCTATAAGTGTGGTGTTCGCCAGGACCAAGGTTCGAATCGCACCATATCCATATGGGTCCTGGATCCCATTTCTGATCTTATATTGATTAATGACAATGGGAAAAAAGCGGACCCAGGGGGATTCGAACCCTCGTCACCGGCTCCGAAGGCCAGCAGGATATCCTGACTACCCTATGGGTCCTCACTTCTTGGATGATATTTAATCTAAAATACCTAAGAGCTATTTGAATTAAAGACTTTTCTTGAATACCTGGTGGCTAAACCTTCAGGGGAACCTTATATACGTTTCCTGGACCTAATCATTTGTAAGGAGATCAAAAGAAGGGTCGAAGGGATCAATAACTGTTCTATTCCTCGTCCCTGACCTGTCAGTGGGAGGTTAATGAACTTGACACCGATAGATACTATGCTGATCAATGCAATAAAAAAAGAGACTATTATTGGTCTCGATCATGGTCATTATCATCACGAACAGGTAATGCATGAAGTAGCGACCAGGCTTCCCACAAAGGACGGCAGCTTCAGGATCCATCTCTTCAAGGATGAAGAGGGAAGAGAGCATGTGGCCCTCGTCAAAGGTTCCGTGATGAGCAAGGAGAAGGTGATGACAAGGGTCCATTCCGAATGCCTGACAGGAGATCTATTTGGTTCCCTCAGATGTGACTGCGGCCCCCAGCTTCATCACGCAATGAGGATTCTTGAAGAACAGGAAGAAGGGATCCTGATATATCTCAGACAGGAGGGGAGGGGAATAGGACTGGCTGAGAAATTGAAGACATACAACCTGCAAGATGCTGGTCTGGACACAGTGGATGCAAATCTGTATCTGGGACACAAAGCTGAAGAGAGGGATTATCAGGTTGCAGCCGAGGTCCTTAGAGACCTTGGTGTTCTGTCAATAAGACTGATCTCGAACAATCCTGACAAGGAGAACAAACTGAAAGATCTTGGAATTGATGTCGTGTCAAGGGTCTCCTTGGAACCTGATGTTAATATGGAGAACCTGAAATATCTTAAGACTAAAATAGAAAGGATGGGGCATGAACTTGGTTCAACCCAGCTCTTCCCGTTCCAGCCAGAGATGGATGATGTTAGGAGATATGTTGCCAGGAAGAGGGATGAGAAGTTGGGCACCCCTTACATTAGCGTTTTCAATATATCCGGATTGGACGGTCAGCTCACTTATGAACCTTCATTACCTGGAAATGGACCTGCCCTTTACAAGGTCCTGAGGATGAAGCTGATGAAAGAACACGATGCTCTGCTGGTTACGAATGATGATCTGGACCTTGCCCTTCAGGTGAGAGAGACCGGAGGAAAGGTGCTCGTGTATGACCCTGATCTTCGAATACGAACGGACCACCCCTTGCTTGGAGATGGGGAACCGATTCTAGCAATACTACATGGTCCCGTTGAAAACGATACTTTGAAGGAGATAGAAGAGAGGTCTATTCCGCATTTCACGATTCTAGATAACGACGGAGATCTGGATATCGGAGCCTTTTACGAGGCACAAGATAGAATGGCCATTTCATCGATTATGGTGGATGGAAAGGACGGAATTTCCAATCTTCTTATGAGTAATGCAATGGTGGATACAGTGATGAACGCCCTTGTTCCTGTGATCTCCGGTGGAAGAGGAACCAAGCACTACTCATTGGGATTCACTCTCAGAGATGTTGAGAACGTCAGAATGGGAGATGAGATTATATACTACGGGACACCAAGGACCGATTGATCTCCACTTTTACAACACCCTCCCTCGATATCCAGTATAAATATCCAGTAGTGTATACTATTCCGGGATCAGAATGGAGGAAGCTATTGAATTCTTATTGACAGGACCTGCTTATGTCAGATACAACACTTTCATTCATCTAATGAAAATACCTCATGATGATGCAACTGTCAGATCTGCCAGAAAGGAGATGTTGAATGATACGAGAGTGCATTCATTGATAGAGGAATGTTCAGCCTGGCCAGGCCCTGTATTGAAGAGACATAATGATGCTTCGTTGTTGATACATAAGCTTTGCTTTCTTTCAGAAATTGGATTGAATAGATACGATATGGAGATTGAGGAGATAGTCGAGAAGATCATGTGCGATCAGGATGAAGAAGGACCTTTCCGTTTACTAACTCACCTTTATGAGAGGTTTGGCGGATCCGGAAATGATGAGATGGCATGGTTCCTTTGTGATGCTCCAACAGTAGTCTGTTCATTGGCAAGGTTGGGATTTTCAAAAGATAAGACAGTGATTAAGGCCCGTGATCATCTGATCTCTCTCGTTGATGAGAATGGATGGAGATGTCACGTCTCCAAGAACCTTGGAAGATTCAGGGGACCTGGAGGAAAAAACCTTGAATGTCCGTATTCAACCCTGATAATGTTAAAGTTGATCTCAGAATATCCGGATCTCCTAGATGGAAGAGAAGCGAAAATTGGTGTGGATACTATCTTAGACCTCTGGACCGAGAGGAAAAAGAGAAAACCTTTCCTTTTTGCTATGGGGACCGATTTTAAAAAACTGAAGGCCCCAATGATATGGTATGACATTCTTCATGTCACTGAGGTCCTTTCCAGGTTTGATATCGCAAGGAAGGATGAAAGGTTCTCTGAGATGGTGAACATTCTTGAATCCAAAGGCTGATGAGAATGGTCTTTTCACACCTGAGAGTATTTGGTTAGCCTGGAAGGGATGGGACTTCTCCCAGAAGAGAGAACCATCCCATTGGATAACATTCAAAGTCATGAATATACTGAAGAAAATGAATTCAAATTGAAAAAATTTATATTGAATCTATTTCATTGAAGATTGGGGATCAGGTTGCACAAGAGGACATTATCAATATTACTAGTCCTTGCACTTTTGACATCGGGTCTTCCCCTGATGTTTCTGCTTGGAGAGTGGGATTCGAGCGCCAATATAACTGCATCGGAACTTTCAGATCCCGATGGATTGATCATATCCGGACTTCTCAGCGATCCGCTTCCGGGAGAACCTGAGTTTGTGGAAATATACAATCCCAAATACGATCCGATCCAGATTCGAGATGTTAGTATAATGGTCGACGGCATCATTGTTTTCAAATTCCTTGAATCGGAAAGCATCGGAGCGATGATGACAATCAGGATATTATTCGGTGATGGAGAGTCGAATTTCAATTCAACAAGAGTGATGTATGACAGGTACTCCAATATTCCAAGGGATCTCATCCCTGATGATGAAGGATTGGTTGAGATAGTATCCGAAAGCGGTGAGATCCTGGATGCATTGGAATATTCAAGAGACGGGAATACTGGATATAATGCCGGTGAGGGGCTCTGGTTCGGTGAACCGGCAGTGAACGGACCGATGGGATCTGCACTGGGAAGAACATCTTTCAAGGTCCCATCCTCAGCGGAGATGTATGAAGGCGGCAGGCCAATAATCAATGAGGTCCATTTTGGAAATGAAGGCTATATCGAACTGTTCAACCCGGGTGGCCAGATAGATCTTGGATGGGTAGGAATTATTGGCCATCAAGATCTAAAATTAAACGGGAAGCTGGAACAGGATTCCTATCTGATCATTCCTTTGACCTCATCCTTCGATAAAGGAATGGGGGGGATAGGATCTTCCATGATCTGGAACGAACCCATCGGAATTGAAGCGATCAACAAGGGACAGATGGGGGTTGAACTGAATGGTGAGCTTGCAGACTATGTAAGGTTCGAATATCAAACGGGAGATGGAATCGAATCATCCTCACTCTATCAGATGGCTGTCTCAGAGGGGCAGTGGGTCGAGACCAATACTGGAGATACTGTCCATTTCAATCTGGGTTCCATTGGAAGGGACCATATCTCCACAGACACGGACAAATGGGATGATTGGAAGGGATCCGGAGGGGTCCATGCGAACGGTCCCACCCCCGGAAACCGCAATATTTACTCCCTATGCTTCCTCTATATCGATGATGAAGGCTCGTTCATACTGACGAATTACGGAAGCTCACCTGCCGACCTTTCGACTATCTCCCTTCTGAACTACGATGGGAAGAAATTTGACCTTCCAGACATCTCAATTCCTCCCGTAGCAGAACTGAAATTGGTTCCCAATTCAACCGGTACGGATGATCTCAACCTGACGGACCTTTCCGGAACCTTTTACATTTCCGATTGGAAGGGAAAAGAAGGAGATTACGGACTGACCCTGATCATTCTTGAAACAGGGGACGGAGAGATCTTCATCGACATGATCACATGGTCTCAGGAGGTTTCTAGAAGCTTATTTTCAGATGCAGTTGATTGGTTCGATGATAATGTTGTACAACCGGTAAAAAGGACCGTTCAGAGAGTTGCGGAAGTGATCGTTGAAGGTGTGAGAAGGACCGTCAACTGGGTCAGGGAACAGTTCAACAGGCTCAAGGGGGCTCTTGAAAGCAAACTCCTGGAACTTCTTGAGGATGGAATCGATGTCGGGGATTATCTGAATCTATCCCTTACCATAATCAAGGACGGCTGGAGGTTCACCGTCACCGCTTCCACACCCGAGGTGCAGCTCAGATTCCCTCCGTTTCCTGCATTATCTCTTCTCATATCAGCCCAGGGAAGCGTCTATGTCCAGAAGGACTGCAATGGATTGACGTTCGGAGGTGAGCTGGTCCTCAGAGCTCATGTCGGATTAAATGAGGATTGGGAAGTGGTGGAGATCAGATTGACAGGTGGAGTTGCGCTTATAATCAACTATCCTGACGAAGCAACCGTTGCAGATTCCCACTGTTCATCTGTAAACGCGGCTGTTGCCTTCACATTGAACCTTGAGTTCTGGGCCTCAATCAATCAGCCACAACTTGATCTCGGCGCCTCCTTCCAGAAATCCTGGGAACTTTGGAAGGATTCCATACCGGTTGGTCCCAAAGGATACAGTTGTGACTGTGACAGGAAACCGAGGGCTACTGCCAACCCACCTCCGGATGATCCCTTCAGACCCCCCGGAGCGACGACAGGCGGGGAAAATGAACCCGAGGAGACCCATGAGCGTGAATTCGGGGTTTCTGTCCGGAACAGATGCGACCATGAAAGACAACTCAATATCACAACCACAACAGCAGGGGGGTCCTATGTGTATCCTCAGTCTACCGTAGCCGACATGGCATCGGGAGAGGAAATAACGATTCCGACGGTGGTTGTTGGTGCTCCTACCGCCGGACCTGCTTCTAGACCAGGTATAGGTCCGGGGGACGGGGAAGGGCCAGGTGGCATTGGAGGAGGTGGAGGGGGAAAGAATCCTCCCGAGGAGAAGAACCCGAAGAATTACAATGGAGTTACATCCGGTAAGGTGAAGAAGGTCTGCGAGGGATCCGCTACATCCTTTGATATCAACGTCACCAACATCGGAGAGGTATTGACGGAATATGTGACGGTGACCATGACAGATACCTCGAATGCATCATACACGAATTCAACAACTTTCCCGATAAGGTTCAAGGAATCCATGGAACTGCTTTATGATGCTCCTCCTGGCTGGGAAGTCATGTTCTATCATCCCGGCATAGGTTATGTGGATGATATAAAGGGGCTGGATGAGAACGAGACAAGACAGCTAAGAGCCGTTGTCAAGGTCCCTGAAGGCACTATCGGAGGTACCTATGATGTCATCATCAGAGTGAGGCTTAGATACCATCCCGCTGTGAGCGATGAACTTTCATTGAGATTAAGGGTCGTGGATGAACTCAACATCATCTGGCAGGACGGTTTCGAATCTCCCCCGGGACCCTGGACACAAACAGGAGATTTCCAGTTCGGCTTCCCGACAATTGGCCCCGGTTTTGCTGTTGAGGGTGCCAACGTGGCGACCACGATGCTTGGCAGCAACTACAATAACAATACTGTCTCGACCCTTCGAATGAACGATATACCTCTAAATACTGAAGATGTCGAGGAATTAACCCTGTCATTATGGCATTATGTTGATGTGGCCGGGGTTTATGACAATTGTACAATATGGATACACACTGCAACCGACACATTCAGATTGGACAAGTTCACACAGGATCTGACCGTCTGGAGAAGGGAGGTGTACGACCTCTCGAATCTCAGTGCCGGAACGATATCCATTGAATTCAGGTTCGAAACAGATTCATTTTTCAACGAACCTGGATGGTTCATAGACAACGTCAGCCTGCTCTCTTGCGGAAAACCATCCGACCTATCTATCGAGAAAGTTGGACACCTCACATACAACGTTACGAACAATGGAAATGAGACAGAGATGGATGTTCAGGTGGACCTTTACGATTATCTGCTACCGGGGCAGATAATATACTCAACTGCGTTCCTCGAGGATGATTGGTCCCTTTCGGGATGGAAGGGCGGAGTGTACAGCTACAGGGGAAGAAGAGGCCCCTTCATTTACAGGTATGGAGATTACTCCGGAAGCGCGGTGGGACCTCAGATCTCATTGGAGAGATCGGAGACACCAATACTTTCATTCGATCTGTATCAAACCTATGATCCGGAAGATGAGGTGGAGATCACGATCCGCTCCCCCGATGCAACGAAGACCATCTTGTTGAACGGAAGCATAGGCGCCGGTTGGAATCACCTCGAGTATGATCTCTCATCATTCGCAGGTGAAAAAATCTGGATGAGTATCAATCAAACATACTCTCCCAGTTTCAACGGTGATCCGGTAGCCATCTTCAACCTGGTTATCGAGGAGGGTCTTGCAGTTGAGGATCATACCGATTCCAAATTAATCGCCTCAATAGCACCCGATGAGACCGTCACAGTTACCTTCTCCGAGTATAATCCTGATATTGCCGGTAAGCACCTGAGGAGGACGGAGGTCCTCCGTACCTGCGACAGGGATCTGTCTGACAACATCCATGAGGAATCATACTGGACCATATCGGGATCGGGCTTGTATCAAGATATCCCGAAAATCCTTTCCCCGGGAGATACCATACTGGTTGAGGACCGGTTGAGATGGTCCTCATCCATCACGGTCATATTGGAGACCTCTCAGGGCAATCTCAGCCTGGGTTCGAATGACGGGATGGATGGCTGGGCAGAATTCACCATCCCCTCTAACGCTCCTGGTGGATCCTGTTCAGTCTGGATAGACTCCATATCACCGGGTGGGACCTTTAACAAAAAAATCGGGGGAATGATGATCGACGGACCTTCCCCGGTCGACCTGGAGATCTCTGTGACAGGCGGATTTGCGGGAGAACCCATCAATTTCTCATTCTCGAAAGGAGATACCGAAGCTGAGGTCATGAACGTTCTATGGGATTTCGGCGAAGGGAACCTGACAGCGGAGGAACTGCCATTCCATGTATTCGGAAGTACAGGAGAGTTCACAATAACATTGTGGGCACATTTCGAAAGTTTGGGAACATCGATGATTACAAAGGTGATCACACTTGCCGGCAATCCAATGGATGTCCATTTCAAGGTTTTAAATGAGGACGGCGAACCTATCGAGGGAGCGGTTGTCACCCTCGGATCGGTTGAAGGTACAACTGGAAACAGCGGGGAAGCGAGTTTAAGGATATTCAGGGAAGGCCCCTTCGATTGGAGGGTGGAAGGACCCCAGAGTTATGGAATGGCTTGCTATAAAGCCAAGAACGGAACGATCCAGGTGACCGACAATGCAAATAAAACATTGGTTGTTCAATTGGATCTCACGGACCTTCCATTCGTCCTGGAATCCCCTTCCGACATGAAGATCTCTACAAGAGAGGACAGTATCGTTCTAAACTTCACAGGACCCCTCTTTTACAACTATACTTCGGTTTACGAACCGGTCTCACTGGAACTGGATGGCGAGGATTGGGAACCGGTGATTATTATCAACGGAACGATCATGGAGATCATACCAAACGGAGGCCAATACTACGGAAAGGACCTCAACCTTACCGTGAAAGGAGGACCTTCAGGTCCTCTTTGGGAAGATGGTTCGATTGCCCTCTGCCGCGATGTAACCTACTCATTCACATGGGACATTCCTGATGACATGGTCCTCTTCGGTCCTCTCGAGGGATATGAAGGGAGCTCATCGCTGAGTATCGTCGACGAAGACAAAAACCTGGATGCCTATGGCAGCGACTTCTCGGGAACTTTCCTCATACCCAGAAACAGCGAAGGGAAGTATGCTCTCTTCGATTCTGATTTCTTCGGAATTGCACTTGAGGGGATCATATCAGAGGAAGAGGGGAAGTTCACTCTTTCAGATACCCTCAATGCAAGCGAGAGACCTAAGGTCATCGAAATATGCAGAAATCACACCAGTATAAGTATCGAATTCAGCCATATCATGAGGAAGGATACCGAGGAATTCGATATAGACACCGACGGGCTTGAAGGAGATTTTGCCTGGAACGGAAGGAACCTCTACTTCAATATCAATGGTGGTTTCTCCGATCCTTCCAAGGAAACCTTCACAGTGAAGGTCCTCTCCACTGCTTCATCGATGTGGGGGCTGGAGATCAAAGATGAAGCTTCCATTGATGTTAATAGATCGGACCTGGTTTTCAAAAATGATGAAGGAAATGGAGGAAATGAAGAAGGGATCGATCCAGTTGTCTGGATAGCCCTGATCATACTTGCGGTCCTTTTCCTTTCGATGATCTATCTATTCATTCTCAGGAGAAAGAATCCCTCCAATGAAGATGATTGGGAAGAATAGATGTGGACCCGGACGGAAAAAATCAGGTTCCTATAGGGGAGGTGTGTGGTTATGGTGGGGAATTTGGGGATTGTGGCTACAAGCCGGGGTCCGTCCGGGTCCGGTTTGGGGTATGAAAGTGATCCGAATCATCTTCGAACCACTCCATGCTGAACAACTCCCATTAAATATGAGAGATAGGTGCATATAAAAAGAGATTGAGGGGGTTTTTGTCTTTATATATTAGGATTTTGGATTGTATTATATTGCTCGATCAGAGTGTTACTATGGATAATATGATAATACCACATATCGTAATGATTGAGGAGAATGTCCAAAATATCAAAGACCACCTAACAAAGGTGTTCATACCTTCCTTCTTCCTCGCATAAAGGGCTAGGAAGCCTCCCACCAAGGAAAACGGGTAGAAGAAGAGCCCAATTATTGAGAGGGTCAGAGACAACCTGGAATCCTCAAGTTTCTTATGGTCAGCTTTCCGGACATCTAACCATGTGGGATCGTGAAGATATTCAACAGGATCCAGCCTTCTAACCTTATACCATTTCGTTTTCTTTTCTGAAATTACCCTCTTTCCCGGGAAGAGCTTCTCTGCTGCTTTTGCTATCCACCATTCCATTCCGAAAACGAATCCTGCTTTCTCCCAGCTTCTCAAAACCACTTCCCATAAAAGTATTACCATGGGGATCATCGAAAGACACAGAAGATCGCTAACCTCACTGGGATATGGATACATGGAAGCGAGGTCAGGGAAAAGTTGGAACAATGCCCGGGGTATTACATCAATGAACTGGAAGGTATAGACGGAGAAGGCGACGAAACCATACCTTCTTAAGAACAGGGTCTTTCTTCCGAAGGTATCCCCCACCCCTCTGTATTCGATCAATCTCATGAAAAGGAGGACCACCGCGATCTGGGCACCGGTCAGACAGAGGAACCACCAGAGCCAGGCTCCGGGATACAGGCCCGGAAGCTGGAAGAAGTAATTGGTGAAATCCGAAAGATCATAGAACCCGAAAAACAGAACCAATGCGGTTCCGATCGATCCGATGATGAACATTCCCGATCCCAGGGTTATTCCTTTCCTTACAAAGGACAAACCACCATCTCCCAGAGTGAGCTTTATTCCTATAATGGACCCTATGAACGAGATCGCAAGGAAAGGAAACAGAGGTTCCGGGAGCCCTCCGAAGGGAAGAAGGACAGCCTTCAGAATGATCTCTCCAATGGGAGATTCACCTACAACAGCATACTGGACCTCTATGGACTTACCCACAAGGTCTGGTCTCCACATCTCAACGGGATAACCTGGAACGATCCTCCTGAGCAGCCAGTATATTGGACCTGTAAGAAATATTGTTAAACCTGCAAGGACACCGTATATCTTCATGTTCCTGATGGGTTTTTTAAAACCTCCTTTTCTCATCAATAAGGCATGAACCACCCCATTGACAATGATGCAAAGTGCAATTGTATGGATGGTCTCCATATGGTATCCGCGGTAGAGGACCATTGGCCATTTGTCGAAATTTCCTTTCACAGCTTCTCCCAGGTACCCATGATAACCTATGGTGGATTCTACCAGGATCGCTGCAATAAGCAGAAGAATACCACCTCCAACCTGGAATAGGATCAGCTTCTTCCAAGAGACGCCTCTCTCGATGGTTTTCTGCATGGATATCATGTTCGAGATCGCAGAAACAAGAAGGAAGAATCCGGCCCAGGCGGAGAAGAATATTACTAACAGCATGAATAAAACGAGAATTATAGGAATACCCGATAGCTCCCCATCCTCGAGCCATCCCCTGTCATACCATCTCATGATGACATGGAAGACCACCATCATGAAGATGGCCAGCCCTCGCATCACATCAAGACTGGGATATCTCTTCATAAAACCTCAAATCTCTACTCTTCTCCTGCATTTAAAAAATTTTCAATTACAGCATTGTAATATTTCATATTTGGATTTTAGGATATTAAGATGGGGGAGGGGTAATATCTCTTGGTTTTTTTTTATGAATTAATGACTTCGGATAATAAGGATTTTTAATAATAGGTCTGTTGATGGTCATGATGAAACAGGGAGATGCCTACCGACTTCACAAAGATGAAGTAATGGAGAGGCTGATGGTATCTCCAGAGGGTCTTTCCGATGAGGACGCAATTTCAAGAATGGAAAAATTCGGCCCAAATGAACTTGAAAAAGGAAAAAAGACCCCGACCTTGATCAAGTTCCTCAGGCAATTCACAGATGTTTTGATCATAGTACCTTCTGATCGCAGCTGTGATCACATTTATTCTGGAACCCAGATCCATCGATTGGATAGTGATCGCTGCAATAGTTATCATAAACGCTATCATTGGTTTCGTCCAGGAAGAGAAGGCAGAAGATGCCATAGAGAAACTCAAGAAGATGTCCTCTCCTAAAGCTGCTGTTATTAGGAATGGAAAGAGAAAAGAGGTAGATGCGGGAGACCTTGTCCCAGGGGATATTGTTCACCTTGAATCCGGGATGAGGATACCTGCCGATGTGAGACTGATCGAGGCTCATGGATTGAGGATCAATGAGGCAGCCCTTACCGGGGAATCTATGTCTGTAGAAAAATCGACCGGTAAAATAGGGGAAGAAGCTTCCCTTGCAGAAAGAAAAAACATGGCCTATATGACGACAACCATAGAGACAGGTAGAGGACGAGCTGTCATCACAGGTACCGGGATGGATACGGAGATAGGAAAGATAGCAGGAATGATCCGGGAGGTGCCAAGGACCGATACGCCTCTTCAGAAGAGGTTGAAGAAGCTGGGGAAGTTCCTCGGTGTCCTTGTTCTGGGAATCTGTGTTTTGATGCTTGGTCTGGAGATCTGGAGGGAGTGGGATGATCTATCTTTTGAGATAGCTGTTGAATTGTTCGAGACCGCTGTTTCTCTTGCAGTAGCTGCGATCCCCGAAGGATTGCCCGCTGTCGTCACAATAGCACTTGCTGTGGGTTTGAGAGTGATGGCAGGCAAGAATGTTATCATTCGGAAGCTCCCCGTGGTAGAGACACTGGGCAGTGCCACGGTGATATGTACTGATAAGACAGGTACCTTAACTACCGGGACCATGACCGCTGATGCCATACATATCTCGGGAAGAAGCTATCAGGTCACAGGGGCCGGATACGAACCCAAGGGAAGGATCCTTTCGAACGGAAAGGAGCAAGATGATCTCCCGATTCCTCTCGAGCACATATTCAAGGCTTCAATATTGTGTTCGGATGCTTCCCTGGTTAATGAAGATGGATGGAAGGTCCTTGGTGATACCACCGAGGGGGCCCTTATAGCAATGGCAGAAAAGGCGGGATTTTCCTCCACAAGATGGAGAAAGGAAGATCCCCGTGAGAAAGAGCTACCATTCGACGCTGAAAGAAAGATGATGTCCACCCTTCACGATGTGAAGGGAGAGTTGGTGGGCTACACAAAAGGTGCTCCTGAATCGGTTCTTGGGATCTGTGACAGGGAGTACAACGGAAATGGTGTGGAGATCCTCTCAATTGAAAGAAGGCAAGAAATTCTGGCCCTGACAGAATCCATGGCAAGGAATGGATACAGGACCATGGGATTTGCACATTCAAAAGAGGGGAGAATGGAAGAAAGAATGGTATTCCTCGGACTTGTCGGTATCAGGGATAAGGTAAGAGGAGAAGCAAAAGAAGCGGTTCATACTGCAAAGGTGGCCGGGATAAGACCGATCATGATCACGGGGGATCACCGGTTGACCGCAGCTGCCATAGGAAAGGAGATCGGGATAATCAAAAGGAGCGATCAATCCATCAACTGCAGGGATCTGGATGGGATGGAGATAAAGGAATTTACAAAGACTATCCGAAAGGTCTCGGTATTCGCAAGAGCCTCTCCGGAACATAAAGTGAGAATTGTCAAGGAACTGAAAAAGCAAGGTGAGATCGTTGCAATGACAGGAGATGGAGTGAATGATGCTCCATCCCTGAAAACAGCTGATATCGGGGTTGCAATGGGGATCACCGGAACAGATGTTTCTAAAGAAGCTTCGGACATGATCATCACTGATGACAATTTCGCATCCATCGTGTCAGCTGTAGAAGAAGGACGATCCATTTACGATAACATAAGGAAGGTTATACAGTTCCTTCTCTCCTGCAACATGGGAGAGGTCATGGTGATGCTGGCAGCAATTATTGTCGGTTGGGAGCTCCCTCTCATTGCCTTGCAGATATTATGGATGAACCTGGTGACCGATTCCTTCCCTGCACTGGCCCTTGTCACCGAACCAAAAGAGAAGGACCTGATGAAAAGGAAACCGCGGAATCCTAAGGAATCCGCTATAACTAAGGATATGATAGTCTCTATCCTGGTGAGTGCTGGAATAATCACGATCGGTACTCTCGGGGTCTTCTGGTACTATCATGATCATCTAGAGGAGTCCATCGAACTGTCAAGGACCATGGCTTTGACGACCATGGTATTCTTCCAGATGTGGACTGCAATCGCTGCAAGATCCACAACACACACCATGGCCGAGATAGGATGGTTCTCGAACAAGAAACTGCTTGGAGCTATCTCTCTTGCAGTTCTGCTCATGGTTCCTGTCATTTACGTTCCATTCCTTCAGAACGTCTTCGGGACAGAGGCATTGGGATTGATGGAATGGACCTGGGTCCTTGTTGTCAGTATCTTCGGTTTGATCGTTGTGGAGGTCTGGGAACGGATAAACCGCAAATGGTTTCACTTCGGTGTAACAGCGTGAATGAGGTTTATCCGTTCACATTGTAATCAATATAACATCATTGGCCAGACCAAAAACGGTTGAGATTCCTATGATATTATTTTTGGTCGATGGTCTGGGAACTGATGAATAGAAAGTTCTTTCATTTTGGAGTGTCTGCTTAATTTTGATCTTTTATGTTGAAAGACTTGGATATGGTTTTTTTTTAAAATTAGGTGTTTGTACCTTCAATACAACAATCCTTTTAACCGGCCCTGATCGTGTAAATATATGGACCTGAAACGCCGGACATCAGTGTATTTTATGGCTCTATCACTGGTCCTTATCATGCTTTTTTCAAGTGTTCTATATCTGAGGTTCTTCTACAGACCAGATTCGGATGGGACAGTGACAGAGATCGAGGAAGGTCCCATTCAACTTGGTGATGTGGAGGTATCGGAGTACAACGGGACCAAACTTGGGTCGAAGGAGGATTTCTACGACAACTCCATCTTGGGCCCACAGTATTTTGATATGGACATCTACCGTTTGAGGATCACAGGTCTGGTTGAAAATGAGAGGTCCTATTCATATGATGAGGTCCTTGGGAACAATACACATTTTCGAAAGATAGTTACCCTGAACTGTGTGGAAGGATGGAGTGTCAAGGTCCTATGGGATGGATTGCTGGTCCGCGATATGATCGAGGAGGCAGGACCTCTGGATTCCGGGAAGGTCCTGATCTTCAAAGCCGCAGATGGTTACACTACCTCTCTTCCCATTGAATTCTTCTATGAAAATGATGTTTTAATGGCATACGGAATGAACAATGTAACCCTGGAACCTGAAAGAGGATTCCCATTTCAGCTTGTGGCTGAGATGAAATGGGGTTACAAATGGATCAAATGGATAACCGAGATCGAGATCAGTGATGAAACGGATTATCGAGGATACTGGGAAGATAGAGGTTACAACAATAATGGAAATCTTGACGGACCGATCGGGGAAGTGTAATTTGGGAGAATCGACATCATTTTCAAGAATTAAAAACCCAATATTTCGTATCGTTGTCATTAGTAATAACAATAGGTATATATAGTTGCTATTAATCATAATAACACAATGGAACTAATGGCGCTCAATCCATGGTGGATAAATGAAAACGCAATAGAGATGGATAAACATATTGTTGCACTGGATCAGTTCAAATACACATATCACCCATCATTACTGGAAGAGGATTTCAGACCTGGAAATCTGTACACGGTCCGTGGACCAAGACAAATAGGAAAGACAACATTCCTAAAGATGTTCATTAGGGAAAAACTCGGAAAGATCCCAAAGGTAAGTATATTCTACTGGTCCTGTGACAACCTTTTAAACAGTAATGACCTGATAGAACTTATAGAAGAATATGCCCAGATCTGCGATATTAAGAATGTGTCCCCAGAATTCATTCTACTTGATGAGATAACGGGAATCAAAGATTGGCAGAGAGCTCTGAAATTCGTCATTGACAATGACATCGTAAAGAGTACCTGCTTCATCTTGACTGGTTCCAATGCTTTCGATCTCAAAAAAGGTTCAGAAAGATTACCGGGAAGAAGAGGAAAACACGGAAAAGACCTCTTCTTTCTTCCCTTGACATTCAGGGAATATGTTGAAATGACCGATCCTGATTGGTATGGCAAGCACAAGAATGATGATCTCGATGAGATCAAGTTGCACAACAGGGCCCTCAGGATAGCCTTCGAGAGATATCTGATAACCGGAGGAATACCGCTCGTCATAAATGAATATGAAGAAAATGGGATCATCCCCAATTACATATTTGATCTATATTATTCATGGATAATTGGTGATATACTAAAGGAAGGTAAGAACGAGCAAACTTTGAAGGAATTGATCAAAGGTATCCTCCTAACCTATACAACCCAAGTCAGCTGGGACTCGCTTGCAAAGAGGTCCTCGATAAAAAGTCATGTTACCATCAGCTCCTATGTGGAGATCCTTTCAAATATTTTCGTTACTTTACCCTGCTATTTTTATAATATACATGAAGGGAAAGTGGACCACAAGAAGAACAAGAAACTGTATTTCTTCGATCCATTCCTTCTGGCAATATTCAAGGAGAAGTTGAATATAGATGTAGATAAGGCAAAAGTGATCGAAGGTATTGTGGCATCCCATCTGAAGAGGAAGAACATCTTAGAGGATATCTATTATACACAGGTTAAAAAGGAGACTGATTTCATCGATGAAGACCTTAGAGGATTCGAGGTCAAGTATCAAAATAAGATATCTAAAGAGGATTTTAAAAATATCCGATCATTCAAGGAATTCATGATCATATCAAAGGAGATATTTGCACAAAATGTCATTCCGATCCATGCATTTCTTTTCGTTGAATAGAAATGGCCCCACAGTTTTGATCTTCATCGGCCATCATCGATCTCGCCTTTATTTACGAGCCATGAGGTGTAATTGGAACCCATCTCCTCGAATATCTCAGCCTTGATCTCCTCGGGAATGTACATGTTGTTGACCATGTACTGAACGGCTTCACTATCATGGACCTTCCAGAGGTGACGGTAGAGTGTTTCCTCCACATCCGTCCTGTTATCGACGAAGACCAGCTGGCAGAATGGACATTTAACGATAACACGGACCTCCGGGTCCTCAACATCGTCATCCACTTCGATAGCTGTATCAAGGGAAGGGCCTTTCATCAGATCTCCTCTGGGGGGTAAAGGTGATATTGAACATATAGAAAACGTTTGCTATGAAAGGAATACATTGATGAGAGGATCATATAATTTCAAGTCCATATGTATAAATAACCCAATAAATAAGATGAAATATTCAGAAAAAACAAAGAGGAAATACTAATTCTATACGGTAAAGATTGAACTAGTTGAAAAGCATTCTATGACCCGGTGGAAGGATGTCAAAACTTACCATTATTGGGATATTACTGGCCATTGTAGCGATGATCGGAATAGTACTTACCATCATACTGACCGCAGCTCTTCCATGGGGATTCTGGATGGGTGCACAATCAGCGGAGGATGAATATGACCATTGGTTCATATCGGCCAACACCGGAGACGAGATTACCGTATCCGGAGAGATCCATGAGAGGGAGGATGCAACATTGTATAGAATGTCATCCGGTTATCTTTACACCTTCAAAGGTTGCGATCAGAAGTTCTACTCCACCCATGATATTGGGGATAAGAATGACCTCATAATGGTCAAAATCAGGGTCCAGGCAGCAACCGGTCCTACCTCTTACAAGGAATACAAGACACCTTTAACAGTTGGACCAAACGGATGCTGCTGCTTACTTTCTGGCTCCTTCTTCCTGATCGGTGGGGTCCTGTTCATTTCAGGATTGGTAAGGGGGAAGAAGAAGGATACTCCCGAGGAGTGACCCGAAAAGAATTTACATTGATCAAGCGTACCTAAACCCATGTCAGTCCTCACAGACCAGGATATCGTTCACAGACTGGAAAGAGGTACAATGAGGATCGACCCTTTCAGGGAAAAGAACCTTACTCCAAATGGATACGATCTGACCATAAAGGAGGTATATTTCAAAGCTCCGGAAGGAAAGGTCACGATAGGCTCCGCTTATCTGGAACCCGGTGAGTGGTGTCTTGTTTCAACCGAGGAATATCTTGAGATACCTCACGATCTCTGTGCAACATTATGGATGAGATCATCCTTTATAAGAAAGGGATTGATAGCCGGTTTTGGACTGGTGGATGCAGGATTCAAGGGAACATTGACATTCTCTGTCACCAATCTGGGTCCGGAGAAGGTGGCCCTCCCCATCGATGAAAGGATATGCCAGATAAGCTACATGAAGCTAGAATCCACACCTCAGCATCTATATGGTGATAGGTCTGGTACATACCAGGGTCAGAGGGGGATCACCCTTGACGGGGGAAAAAAGGTTTGAAAGGCAATGTCTGCAGAAAGATGAATTGCTGTACCTGCTGTCATGAGACAGAGATGGAGCTCTCCAACGAGGATGTAGAAAAGATCTCAGATTTGGGATATTCCGGATTCTACCACTTGGTAAATGGTTACAAGGTCCTGAACAATATCGATAATCACTGCTTCTTTCTGGAGAATGGGATTTGTACCATTTACAAGCACAAACCTAAAGGGTGCGATATTTATCCTCAGGTCATGGCCCTTCCAAGCAGGATCCCGACAATGGATCGAGACTGCCCTCACCGTAAGCATTTCAGGTTCAATGAGGATGAGATAGAGGAGTTGTCCGAACTCATAGACAGGTTGGAGGTGGAGAGGGAATGAGATTGCTGTCTCTAATGTCTGGAGGAATAGATTCTCCTGTTGCCACCCACATGATGTTGGAAAATGGGTATAGCATAGATATCCTGAACATGGACGGAGGACCCTTCTCCAGTGGTGAAGAACTGGAAAAGGTGGAAGAGATCGCAAGAAAACTTGAGAGCCTCCATCCGGGGAAGGTAACGCTTCTAAGAGCTGATCACGGATTGAGCCTTGAAGCATTCAGCGAAGGATCCAATCCAAAGTATATGTGCATACTGTGCAAAAAGGCAATGCTGATGGTTGCGGACCTGATATGTGATAAGAATGATTTGAGAGGGATAGTAATGGGAGACTCACTCGGACAGGTTGCATCACAAACACTCCCCAACATGGCAGCTGTATCTGCAGGTATCAAACATCCAATCCTCAGACCTCTCATCGGCTTCGATAAACTGGACATTGAATCGATCGCCAAGAAGATAGGTACGTTCGATATCTCCATAAGAAGGACCGTTGGATGTACTGCAGCCCCGAAGCATCCGATCACCCATGCGATATCCAAACGTCTTGAGGATGAGGCGAGGAAGGCTTCGATACAGGATACCGTCAGGAAAGTCGTTGAATCTGTAAGAGAGATCCCCCTCGAATGATCTCCCGGCCCATTCCAACTACGATCAATTTTTCCGTTAGGATTAATACATCGTTTACCCTTCCTCCCCTGGTGAGAGAAATGGAAGGGTATGCTGAATGCAAGGCCTGTTGCGATGGAGTTCTGATACCGTTCTACGGCCCGGAAGGCCAGGTTGTCTACTTCTGCAATAATTGCAGGGCCAGATTCTCCGCTTATTACGAGGAACCCATGATGGATGGCTTTCCGGTGTTCCTGGATACGGCCTATTACTCTACCGAGGAGGACCATGGGGCCTTGGAACCATTCACCTCAGGAAAGTTGATGGACTCATTCAGGGATGCACTTGAAGAGGACCCTCCCGAACCACTGCCACTTGAGGGCGGGGGCTGTCCCTATTGTTCAGGACCTCTGAATCCTGAGGGGAAATGTCTTGACCTATGTTACCTGCCCAATGTCTGAATAATATCGGCCCATGTCATGACAATTGCAGGAGCCGCTCCCAAAGCTGTACATGTTTCAAAGGATATTCCATTCCCTGTGAGGTCCATCTGGAACTCTCCCATACTCACAACTCTTTCAGGCAAACCTCTGGGACCCAGTCCGAATACCATCATCAGTGACCTTCCTTCCACGAGGATCCCGGCGATCTCCTTCGGGTTCCTTGAGAACTTCGTTTCAGGTTTTCGGGTTGCAATGACTATCTTGCCAAATTGTGGAGGGAAGCCCCCCTTCGGGTAAGGAAACACATGGAACCTACCACTCTGAGCAAGTTTCACGATCCAGTCCCCTCCTTGACCTATGGAGGTGGTCCCAACCAACCAATGGGCAAGTTCCAGGGGAGTCCTCATCTCCTTATCGAAGGGAAAACCGAATACAGCCAGATTGCAATCGAATGCCCAGGCAACAGGACCTGCTCTTGCAAGGGCCCTCCTATGTGCCTCAGAGAATTTTACTGGGTCCAGTGAATTGTACAGACCCAGGGTCATTCTTCCTGGCGTCCTACATACCCCCTGAAAGCCAGATACATCTCTATCGATCTCTTCACGGAACTCCTTGGTTTGTGGTTCTCCACCTTCCAGAAGTACTTAGCAAATTCCTCTTTGAGCTCATCGGTTTCATCACCCTGGAACATCTTCACTACAACGTTCCCATTTCTCCTCAATAACCTCAAGGAAACCTTCATCACGGACCAGGCAAGGGCAAGGGTCCTTCCCCGATCAAGTATCTTGTTCCCGGAAAGAGAGGGGGAGATGTCTGAGATCACAAGCTCGAATTCAGGGGATATCTCCATTATCCTTGCAATCACCTCCTCATCTCCGACATCACCCTTAATGAACTGAACATTTGGGATGCTTTCCATCGAAATCATATCCACCGCTACGACAATACCCCCTTCACCAACGATCTCTGAAGCATACTGGCTCCAACCACCAGGTGAGGCCCCAAGATCAAGGACCCTGTATCCTTTCTTCATCAATCTCAACCTTTCATCCATCTGCTTCAATTTGTATGTAGCCCTGGAGCGGTAACCCTCTGACTTGGCCTTTCGATAATAAGAATCGTGTTTTCTCCGTCTGATCCATTCTTTTGTCAAGATTAGACCTCAGACCGGTTTGATTATCCCTATTGTGGGTTCATAGACCTGCCCTTCGTCCAATAGCTCCTGGATCGTCTCCTCCAATTGGATCTTGTCTATCCCCTTTTTTTCACATTCCCCAATGATATCCCTGTAAAGGGCACCTTTGTCCCCGGTCAAAGCCTTGATTATCTCAAGGACCACCGTCTTATTCTCTTCGGAACCTTCATCAGGTACTTTTTCCTCTTTAGCATGTCCGAGCTTGGGAATCTCTCCAATAGATTCTCCTCCTCCTTCTAACACAAGATCTATTGCATCCTTCATTCCGAGCTTGATAGGGTCAATATCCACATTGCCATAGATGCCCACAGCTCTGACAGCGGATTCCGCAGCCCTCCTTGGATGGCCTTTTTCTATCAGTTCCTCTTCCTTCGGATCATCGATTTCAAGAGCATCCTTCAATGCCCTTATCCGATCCATGGTGAACCTTGAGGTTGAAATGATCCACCTGTCCCGCTGGGGAATGTCAACCGGGAAGACAGCCTCGGGTTTCACTGAAGCATAGAAGGTTCCGTCATCACGGACATAGGTCCTGACCTTTCCAACGACACCTATCAAAGTGGGAGGTTCAAGCTGGGAAAGTGCTGAAAGGGCCTGGGGTTGGTATTGACCCGCATAAAGATAGAACATTCCAGTGGGATCCCTGACCTCGGTCCTGAATATGGGTGATTCATCGGTCCCGTTGTTGACCTTGGACATCATCACCCCTATGAAATAGATCCTGTTAACCGACTCACCAAGTGGTGTGATGATATAGTTCGGGGCGTTCTCTTCAAGTCCTCTGTCCTCATGCTGGCTCCTGTTGTATTCCACAGCGAAGACCCTCCTTGCTGCCTCCCTGAGCCTTGCCATTCAAAGCACCTCCAGGACGTCCATCAGGGCCTTTGCCTCATCCATGTATTCTCCCTCATCGGATTCTAAGATACTGGGAAGGACCGTGGGGCCGAAATCGTCCCGGATCACATTTCCCCTCATAAGGAATTCCTTTCCAAGCAGTCTACCGCTAAGATGCTCCACAACCCTAGCCTCATCATCACAGAACTTTGATTCACATTCCTTGACATCCATTCCGAGGATCTGTTCTGTTATCTCAGTGTTTAAGATGGCAAAAAGAGCTCCTGTTCCATCATCAAGAACCACCTTGGTCCTCAGGTCGGGGATCCCTTCCTGTTGACCGTGGATCGAACAGTTCCCATTGATCAAGGCTCTGTTGCATTCTTGGCATCGGAATATCAAACCAGATCCGTCCCTTATCTCAATTATCGTCCCAGAGACCTCAACATCAGACGCACCTGCTTCCAGAAGTTCCTCCGCATGAAGACGGGGAGTCTTCATTACATCGAAATCCGTATCATTTAATTTGGATACTTCCGCCCTATCGTCGAAATTTATCTGAGGGATGCCTCTCCATTCTTTTACGTAAGCTCCCTTAACAGAGATCACATCACCTGTCTCCAGACTGAAATCATGCCATGAGGTGAACCTGACCCTCTTTGTATCATCAGCCATTATCCCATCGAATATCACCTTTTCACCGTGTTCGGTGTTGATCTTCCTCTTTTCAATGTTTAGGACCTTTCCCTTGACAAGAATATTACCCTGGTTGGATTTGACTTCCTTGAGGGGGACCTCCAAAAGGTTACCGAACCTGGGAAGCTTGGATACCTCCAACTTCTCAAGTTCGCTGTCTTCTGTGACCTCAACCTTGGAAAACTGCCCCAGGTTTATCTCCACCTCTCCTCTGAAGGTCTTTGCCGAGGCGCTTCTCAGTTTGTAGATGCCTCCTTTCTCCAGGAAATGGCCCTCCCATGAAACGAATCTCCTTATCATGGTATCATCGGCCACAAGACCTGTCACTAGCGTCTTTTCTCCGTTAACTGTGGTTTGGACCCTCTCGTTTGAAGAGAGACATTTGATGGTTACATCAACATTCATCTCATTTCCCTTTAGCTCGGAAAGTTTCCTTTCACCAAGGGATGCATAACTCTGCTGTGTCCCCCCGAACTTCTTGAGAATTGCTTTCTTCGCCTCCTGGGGGACGATGCCGTATTTGAGATAGCGCTCCATTTCCTTGTCTATCTCTTCTCCGTCCACTTCCGGAAGCGCCTCTTTTAATTCTTGTATTACAGGCGCGATCTCTTCTGACATATTTTACCCTCCTCGAACTAGGGTGGGAACCACTAAAAGGCCCTGCCGAATAAAAAGATTTGTCATCCACTGGAAATGGTGGTATTAACTCGGTTCGGTGCCTTATTTAATATCGTGCTGATCAGGCTCCGAAGGTACCTGAAATGGGGATTCCCAGCCTGACCTTATCCTCATTGGAAAGATTTTCAAGGTCTAATGAAAGAAGCACCCTGAGTTCCTTCTTCTTCTGGGCAATCACGTAAACCCTGATTATCATCAATGGAAGTAATACTATGAATGAGATCACGAAGAAAATTGGAATTAGGGGGAGAAGGGGTTCATAATTGGCTTTCATCACAACCTCTGATGCTAGGTTGTCATACTGGTCTTCAGGATTGTCAGGATTGTAGAAGATGAGGTAGTATGAAGTTGTATCCGCGTCCCTGAATGCCAGCTCCCAGGATAGTGCGGGTCTGTTGTATGTGATTGACCCGTTCCTGAAGGATGAGGCTCTGAAGTATGCCCGGAGTTGTTCAGGTTCTGTTCCTGTGACATCCACCGACAGGTCCGGAAGATCATCCTTGTAGAGGTAGATATAGAGCCTGTTATGTTCGTTCGCTGCCGTCCTGTCCATCTCGAAATCGAAATCGATCCAGTATGTGGTAGGGATCGCGTAGGTCTGGATCGACCCGGACTGTTCGAAATTGTTCTTCCCTACGGAGTATCGCTGGGAAACCTCCGATGAGGTTTCTGATACGGGCAATAAGAACAGTACCAGAACCACTACGAAGACCAGAACGGATGAGCTGAATGCGAAGATCCACCTCTGCTTGGCAACATCGAGATCGGCTGAGCGTTCCATCAGCTTCTGCTTGATGATATCGTTCTCATCCATCATATGGCGGACCTCCCGGGACACCCTTGTCCTTTGGCTAATCACGATATCCGTTAAAAACCCTTTTGAAGCAGGTTATCATGATCTAGTGGAAAATTTAATATCTCCAAGGTGTCCAATTAGGTGAGAGGTGATCACCTGAGAAGCATAGTTGCATCAATGATATTGTTGGTAATGGCCCTATCAATTGGTTCGATGATCTTGATGGAAGTCCATGGGGAACCGACAGCAGTGATCGACGAGGACAACATCACAGTTGACAAGGAGAAACCGAAATATTCAGATAGCCTTACGATAACCGCCCCTGTGGTCCTTGTGGATGCGGACCTTGTCAGTGTGAATGTGGAATGGAAACTTTGCACTGAAACTGCCTGCAATATCCCCGTAAAGACGAACATGACCGACAATGGGGATGGAACATATTCTGTTATGATAGGGGGTCCATTCGAGGAAGAGGACACTAACGGCGATCCTTACATTGACATCGGATTCACCGTAGAGGTCACTTACACTGCAATAGGGGGAGGTGAGGAAAAGCTGATGGAGTCAGAAGAGATCACCGTCCTTTTCAATACAACAATCCCATCCGACGATGATACACCGGACGATGATGATACTGAGGAGGAAAAGGATGATTCTCCATTGGGTCTTGAGATCGTATTTACTGGTATTATCATAGCCGTTGGTATATTCGCCCTAAGAAAGAAGAAGTGATCAGGGAGGAATCGTACTCCAACCCTGCTCAAAGAGTTCCAGTATCTCCAACTTCAATCCATCGTTCCTAAAAAGGGGCATACCGACCTTGGTTCCAGGGACCGAGTAGGTCAGCCCATTGGCTTCTCCATCCATTTCCTTTCTGCTCATGATCCGGTCGATCGCAAGGTTCGCAATCGTATCCCCTTCGGATGCTGCCATCATTACCGGTCTGACATCCCCGTAATTCTCGAAGACCTGCTCAACGTCCAATGAGTAAACATCAAGCAGGGGTGAAACAATGGCTGCAGACATCATCCTTTCTCTGGACATCTTTGATATCTGGGATAGACCGTAAAGACCGCCCCTACCAACACCCACCATTGCTCCATCCGATCCAGCATCGGTGTTCTTCTTCCCATTATCGTCATCAGCATGAACCCACCTGTAGGCTCCCTGGATGTCAAGCTGGATCCCCATGAGGGCCTCATGAGACATCTCCGTCCAATCATAGGTGATATCGGAGCTCTTGATGTTCAGCGTGGAATCACCATGCCCCCGAAGATCGATCGCCAGGACATTGTAGTCCTCATTCTGAAGTTCCACCGCATAATCATCCCATACCCTCCTGTCAGCACCGAGATCATGGACCAGATAGATCGTGGGTCTGCCAGAGCTAAGGGCTTTGAAGAAGGTCCCATTAATAATTGCTCCATCCCCTGATGTATACCAAATGGTCTTCGGTCCGTCAGGTGTGGAATCCCCCTCTTGAAAGAAAGAGAGAAAGAACAACACCCCCGCTACCAGAATGAATAGGACGAACATGGCAACGAGGATCCCAGCTACAGTTGACCGCGGCATTTCCTGGATCGACCTTTTGGGCCGATCCACTCTGGTCTCCCTCATCCTTCTTCTGGGATCAAGGTCCGGATGCATTTTTCTGTAATGTCTGGACAGGTTCTTCTTCTCGATGGAAATTCCGCAATCCGGACATTCGACCTTGGGGCTTGTTGCCATGTTATCACACTCAGAGGTTTTTTGAACCTTATATCATTTTTGAGAGGGATTGGGAACGATATCTATCCCTTGGATCGCAGAAGGATGGATATTACAACCTCTTCAATATCCATTTTGGATAGATCGGATATCTCCTTTTCATCCATGGCAAGGATTTGGTTCAGGGCCCTGGGGGAACCTCTGGTGGATGAATAGAGCTCACTAGCCATTACCTTCCTCATACCTCTCCCCATACAAGTTGAAACAAAGAAATCCATGGAAAGACCCTGAACTTGGATAACTGGCCCCTCTATCTCCACATCCAATGATGTGGTCATGATAAGGTCCAGGGACCTGAACTCCCTGGGCCAGTGGCCGTTCCTGATGTCATTTACCTTCGTACTTCCTTTGAGAACCGAATCTACATCCCTATCCGCTCCCCCCAGGAGAACGATAAGGTTCCAGGGACCACCGTCAAGACAAGTCCCATCATCATCCCCTCTCTCAAGCCAGAGAGCTTTCCTATCCCTGGACCTGGTCCATAATTCTATGAGGTCTTCCTTTCCGGAATCCTCGCTTCCAGCAAGGATGACCATTCCATCTGAGAGAAGGGCATCCATTCCTTCAAGGAGCTTCCTGTCAAAGGAAAGACCCTTAAAACGTTCCCTGAATACAAATGGTCTCCATCCATCTGGGATGCATGGCCCCTCACCCACTATCTCTCTAAGGGAAGCGGAGGTCCACATAATATCGTTCCAGGAAAGGTCCTCAACAGGCAGGGATAGGAAAAGGGATGCAGGAAGCTTGGACATGGAAAGTTCGATCAGATGCAAATTTATTTTTTCCAGGCAATCCAAAGCCTTCCCGGAGCGTCTCCTTCCGG
This sequence comes from uncultured Thermoplasmatales archaeon, assembly GCA_963807965.1. Lineage (GTDB taxonomy): Archaea > Thermoplasmatota > Penumbrarchaeia > Penumbrarchaeales > Penumbrarchaeaceae > Penumbrarchaeum. Next base: position 22,709 of record CAWEDU010000017.1, on the reverse strand, counting down.
TCTCATCGGTCCAGTAGACGATCTCCTTGTTCACTCTGTCAAGAGCTTCCCTCGAGGAATTTAGTCCCTTTTCCGTAAGGGAATAAACCTTGACCCTTCTGGGTTTTCCAGGTACCCTGCCCATCTCCTCGAGGATGAGATCGTCCTCCAGCAGAGGCTTCAATACCCTTGGTATGTGGGTCCTACCAATACCACACATGGAAGCTATCAGATCCTGATCTGAAACGCCTCCCGTCCATCCGTCAGGGTCCCCTCTGGAAAGGAGATGTATTAGGACCCTGTCTCCGGAGGTGACAGGCAACCTCCATCAACCCCCCTGAGACCTCTTGAAATCCTTGGCCGCTTCTACCAGACCCAGGAACAAGGGAGCGGGTTTCTCCGGCCGTGAAAGGAATTCTGGATGGAACTGGCATCCGATATGATACCTGGACCCTGGCAGTTCTCCTATTTCCATCTTGATGCCATCTTCCGAGATCCCTGAAAATAGGATACCTGCCTTCTGGATCCTTTCTATCCATTCAGGATTGATCTCGAACCTGTGTCTGTGCCTCTCCCATATCTCGGTATTCCCATAGAGTTTATGGGCAAGGGTTCCCTCTTGGATGATGCACTTTTGGGCTCCCAGCCTCATTGTGGCCCCCATCTGGGTGACACGTAGCTGTTCTGGAAGTATGTCAACTACGGGATAAGGTGAATCCTCGTCGAACTCAGTTGAGTTTGCTCCATCCAAATCCATGACATTCCTTGTGAACTCTGCAATGGCCAGCTGGAGTCCGAGACAGATCCCTAGGAAAGGTATGTCGTTTTCCCTCGCATACCTTATTGCCTCGATCTTCCCCTCCGTTCCCCTTGCACCGAATCCTCCAGGGACCAATATTGCATGAACGCTGGAAAGACTATCCCTCAGTTCTTTCAGCTCCTTTTCGAAGCCCGGACCTCTTTCAGGAGCATCTATCCAGACCATCTCGACATTGACATTTGCCTTTGCCCCAGAATGTTCGAATGCCTTGAAATGCGAGATGTAGGAATCCTTTAGACCGGTATATTTTCCCACAAGGGCGATCCTTATTGTCTCAACAGGGCTCTCCACCCTGTCCACGAATTCTTTCCAGGCTTTCAGGTCTGTGTCTTTAATTTCAAGGTCGAGCCTCTTCCTAACGTAATCGGTGAGTCCTTGCTGATGGAGGAGGAGCGGGACCTTGTATATCGGGGAGACGTCATGGGCGGTGAACACTGCCTTTACCGGAACATTGCAGAACAGAGATATCTTCTCCTTGGTGCCCTGCTGCAAAGGATCCGAGCATCTTCCCAGAATTAAATCCGGCTGGATACCTATCGATCTCAGCTCCTTAACCGAATGCTGAGTGGGTTTTGTCTTCTGCTCACCAACGACCCCCATTATTGGTATTAGGGTCGTATGAATGAAAATAACATCCTTTCCACCCAGTTCCATATGGAGCTGTCTGGCAGCTTCAAGGAAAGGCATGGATTCCATATCTCCTACCGTCCCTCCGAGCTCTATAAGGCACACGTCGACAGTGGAACTCCTAGCCACATTGGTTATGGTATTCTTGATCTCCTGGACTATATGAGGAATGATCTGGACGGTCTTTCCAAGATAATCACCTCTTCTCTCCTTTTCAATGACGGATCGATAGATCTTACCTGTGGTGATATTGTGGTCAGAAGAAAGCGTGATATCCAGGAACCTTTCATAATTTCCCAGGTCCAGGTCCACCTCGCCTCCATCGTGTAGGACGAAGACCTCCCCATGCTCGTACGGGTTCATTGTGCCTGCATCACAGTTTAGATATGGGTCCACTTTTATCGAGGTCACTTTCAGACCTGACCTCTTAAGGAGAAGACCTAGAGATGATGTTGCAATACCCTTTCCCAGGCCGGAAAGGACCCCTCCGGAAACGAAGATGTACTTCATCTTACCCACTTTCAACCGTATGTTCAACAGGTCAATAAAGGTGTCTGTATAGGACCGATCCCTCAACCTTCGATGAGAGGTTCTGAAAGGGATGGCGAATTCCCTGAACCGACCTGTAAGAATCTTCCCAGGTAGGCATCCACCATCCATTTCATATTGCCCTTTTCATCTTTCTTCAACCAGTAAGGGATGACAACCCTCCTGGACCACCTGATATTGAAGGATGTAGGATCGAATAGATAGCGGACCTCTTGATAGATAGTGGACATCAGGGTCTCCCTCACCATCCTATCCTCGGCATGTCTCTCCCGTGTCAACCGGTCCTTGAGGGCCCTGATGTATCCCATATTTTCCTCACTGGCATCATTCATGACCTTGGCGGGACCCTTTCCGTCCCAAACGGAGAGAGTGGACCTCAGCTCTTCGGCAAGTGCACTGGGAATAACGATCAGTCCTGACTTGATCGGATCGAAAAGATATTCACCTGCCCGGGAAACAGTTGCACCGTCATCTGACTTCAGGGAATAGGAAACGCTCACCAGTAGGTTTGGCACATGTTCCAGATCGAGCTCCGTATCATTTGGAACACCTGCTTTTGAACATGCTTCCTCCCGGCTGCATCTGGTAGGGGCCAATGTCGCCCCCACCCAGGGTCTCTTTTCCAGGGGAGTCTCCTCTATGGTTTCCATAAGGGGAAGGTCCGGTATGATCTGCATGCCTTCCTCTTCCTTCTCCTGAGGGGCGTCCTCCAATTTCTTCCAATCATCGAACCCGGACCATGCATTTAGGAGTACGCTCCTCCGATACCATCGAGGCAGGGGAACCCTTACCTTCGGCAGTCTTCACTGACCCATCTGGAAACTCGACCTTCTTAACCTGGATCGATTGGGCCTCCTCAGTAATCCTATTATCTGGTTCCTTTAAAGGTGGAACAGATGCTTCTTCTTTGGAAATGGTCTCCGACCCGATCTCGGAAGGCCCGAGCAGAGGGTCCTTTTCCTCGTTCAGGAACTGGTCCAGTATAACAAGGGGATCGAATACCTCCGATCCGGGAGGTTCCCCTTTCTCCACCTTTTCTCCTTTTTTCTCAGCAACAAGGTACATTTCGCCAATGGCTATTGCGAGGGCCATTCGGTCCCATGTTGCACATCCTGCATCATCAAGGATCTTCCTGGACTTTCTCAGTAGTTTATCAGGTGAGATGAAGAGCATTGAGTCTGAGGAAGCGTTCTCGGCCATGGAGATGAACATTTCCGTCTCTCCCTCCGAGGTCTTATGACCTGGATCCCCGTAACCAACAGCCATTGTGGAGGAACCTCGTTGAAGCAGAAGATAATTATTCTCAGGGGAGGAGACCATTATCTCATAGCCTCTGGCAACGAAGATCTCTTTCAGGATAGGAAGGAGCTGCATTGATCTTTCACCCTCTCCGGTGGATGGAACGATATCGTATTAAACATGTCGAATGACAAGGATATATCCATCAGAGGTCATCAAGGGCTGAGGCAAGGTCCGACTCGCTCCTTGGGGGTTTCTTCTTCCCTTTTCGGGAGAAAAGACCTACGGATGATCTCTTAGGTTCTTCCTTCTTTGGAGCCACGATATCGATATCGAAATCGTCATCAGAAGGTGATCTGGCCTTCACATTGGTTTTTTCCATGACCACCGGTTCCACAAATTCAATATCGAAATCATCATTTTTTGGTTTCAGGTCGAGGACCGGTGCCCTCCTCTTTGTTATCTGAGTAGCAGCAGCTTTTTCTGCCAGGGCTTTCCTGCTCTTTTCCTCAAGACGTCTATCCCGTTCAGCCATCTTCAACTTCCTCTTGTTGTCCCTGGATTCCTTCAGGAGCCTCCTCCTCTCCGGGTTCCTCATCAAATGGAAGAGTGTGACGAAACCGGGATCCACGCCTTTGGGAAGCTTCCTCCTCCTCATCACCAGTGGATTTACACCTAAATTGAACATGACCAGTGCTGTTATCAACCAGAATACGATTGCCCAGGCCCATGGCACGTACGTGAAATCAAGGCCGAAGATATAGACCATGAACGTCATCTCATAGGATATGGGTTCCCTGTCTTCATCCATGGAGACATATGTATCGTAATAAGAAATGGCCTTGACACTGAAATCCGCCGTATCCATATGCCACCTGATGGTGCTTCTGGGAGCAGTGACCTTGATGGTAGCCCTTGCCTCGGACCTCGGAGGAATGTCCAGGGTTGTTCGGTTCATCTGGAAGATCCACCCCTCCTTTGCATAGGTCATTTCGTTTGGTATTAAGAGGTCCACTCGCTCGTTACCGTTCCCTGTGTTAAGGACTATCACCTCGATCTCACCCGAGCCTCCGGGACTCAGGTCCACCATAGGGGGGTCGAACGCCATCTGTAGATAATGATATGGATTGATGTGAACATAGATATATGTAGGTTCTATGACCCCACCATCCCAGGGACCGTCCTGCCCTGCATTCCATTGAGCACTCCATTCACCCCAGATGGTGATCTTCACCAGAGGACTGATACCCGTGGAATAATTCAACATGGGGGTTGCAAGTCTGATATTTGCTATTATTGGAACCTGTCCGATCTTTGTTCCTGGAGCGATGGTTGCCACCATCGGTGTGACCGACCCCAGGACGAGGGATGTATCCTCGGATTCGAACCACATCCGGACATCCACCCTATCCCTTAGAACGGTTGTCCTGTATAGAGAAACCATTCCTGTGACCTGTCCGGAGAACCTTGACTCACCAGGTCCTGTATAAAGTTCAATAACATTCCCCTTCTGGTTCGACCCGGTCTCATCCATGACTATGTAACCGGTCATTGTCCCGTAACCTTCTGCATCTTCAAAGGGAGAAAGGTCTTGAGCAAAGTTCTGAAGAAGGATCACACAAAGTATTACAACCACCGAAGCCGTGATCATCATCCTTGACCGTGAGGTCCATTTCAAAACTTTTGAGAAGACCATGGAATGGTTCACCTGTCCTGAGGTGTATCCACCTGTTCTATGATCTCTTCACCAGCATAAACGGCATCCACTGAATGAACAGAACCTGCCATCTCCTCGATACTCTTTCGGATCAACCTGTAATCCAGGTTGAATCCTTCTATGATCACCTTGATATTCTCTGTCTCCTGGTCGACTTCATTAAGGAAAATGGATACCCCTGAAACACGCTTGATCTCGGAGAGCTTTTCGGAATATTCAATTAAATCCGGTTTATGGGGTTTAAGAACATCAAGGACAATCTTTCTGATATTTGACAACCTTTGGCCTCCAAATCCGAAACTTATTTTACAAGGTGAAATGGTATCGGAAGTGCCATATAAATATGTTGGGTAATTTCCATCTAAAGGTATCTGGCTCAGGATTTATTTGCCTCATGGAGGGCATAGATTGGCTGAATCAAGTGAACCATCCTTCATCAAGGGACTTCTGATATCATATATGATCCTGCTGACATCTATCCCAGTTGTCCTACTCCCTCTGATAGGTCCCATCCTTGCCATGACAATGATCCCGTATCTTTCTGGAGCCCTGGGGGCAAGGTTCGCCCACCCCAAGGAGAGGATTCCACTTGCTCTCACCTGTTCACTCACCTGGGCGGTACTGGAGACCGCTGTCCTATTGATCGGATTGACAGTAATAACACGGTTCACACCCACTGGTCTTGTCCTGGATGCTATGGGTCTTTGGATAATAGCGATGATCTGGCTCCTGAACATGATTTTCATGCTTTTGGGAGCATTCCATCCCTGGAGGGATCCATTTTCAGATCTCAGGTAGAGGTGCTTATTGAGGTGGTTGGTAGTTGGGCTGCCCCTGAGGAGGAGGTATATCGGCCGGAGGGGATTGTGGAGCCGGTTGTGTCATTGGTGGATTGTTCACCGGTTGTTGAGGTACCGTATCCACCTGTTGAGCTACCGGTGGAGCGGTTTCCATCACCGGTTGGGGTTGATCCATCTGCGAGGTGATGGATCCTTCCTGCCACTGCCTCTGCTTCTCCTTTTCCTCCATCTGCTTCTTTGCTGCCTGCCTGAGCATCAATTGCTGCTGGCGTAGCTCCTTATCATCCTGCATGAGTCTTTCCATGGATCTGTCCGCCTTTCCAACGATACCCATCAGGAAGACCAGTAGACCCCCTATCAATATTGTTAATCCGGGCATCAGCCATATCCAACCCGACAAGTAACCTCTTCCACCCCATGGTGCATATCCGGGTGAAACGGCCCTCTCCTCTCCATAATCATTGCCCTTCGATTCGACTTTGATCAGGACCCTGTCCCCTTTTGATCCCAGGTCCTTGTCCGAGTATACCCATACATCCGATTCGTAATTGACGCTTCCTTCTCTCAAGGCAAGGATCCTGTTGTCGCTTCCATCACCATCTATCTCGTAAGCTGTGAACTCCTGATATCCATGGTTGATCCCCTGGTCCCAGTTCGTATCCTCATAAGCTGTGACCCGGGTTATCTCTCCGAATACCATCTGTTCTCCCCCGGATACCTTGTATGAGAAGGCCCCGCTATCATATTCAGCCTCGATACCGCTGGGAGAGTAGACGAGGAACATTATTGAAAGGAACATGACAAGCATCATGACGAATCCAACGATCCCGATTATTCCTCCGATGAAGATCAATGTGGGATTCCTTATCCTTTCAACCTTCATAGTTGCCATCTTTTCCTGGATGTCCTCCTCTGAAACCTCCTTGATCTCCTCTCCAGGAATGAATGTAAGGGGAGCTCCGCAAAAGGAACATTTCCTGACATCTCCGTAATTATTCCTACCACATTTCGGACATCTGCTGGTCAAGCCCTCACCCGGTGGTCAACATCTTTGCCCTAAAATATATTTTTGGTCCAGGAGATGGGGTGCATAGTTATTTGAAGTGGAATATCTACAATATTCCTGAAAACCATATCATGTGGTAGTGGCTATGGCCACCCCTTCATGAATGTGATATCAAATGATCACATCAGGAAAGGACCTTGTCAAGAATCTATATCAAAATATCAGGAGATGGATGGATTGTCTGAAATCGAAGAGATCATGGAAAGGGTTGGGCCTTATCTCTCCAACATGGATGATGCAAGGGCAATCATCCTTGAAGCATTGGATAGTGTTGATCCCCTCACATATCTCGAAGAAAAGCTCCGCTCATCGGAAGGTCTGATAATTGCCGATATCCGGATAATACTCAACTATTTAAGAAAATGATCAGGACTGTTTTATACTCTCTAGGATGGAGGTTGCATTCCATATGAGGGTCCTTGCATGGAGAGGGATATTGGGGTCATTGGAGAGTTCCTCCAGGACAGATACGACGCTGGCACATCTGAGATCCAATGCTTCCCTCTGATCGAAAAGTCTCTCTTTTGAATCCTTTGCACCCTTTCTGATATTCCTGGGTACCGAAGTATCCTCGGAGAGCATATCGAGGTAGGCAGATACCTGCTCCAGCTTCTTGTTGTTCTCATTCGTCATGATGTTCCCTCCATAAAGGATCAGGGTCCGGTAGGAGTGATTGATGTCCCGTATTTAAGGATTTTGATATCTTACGCCTACATTCAACCGTTATCTTGAGATAATAGCCAACAGTATTTCATGGATCCATACCAAAATGTCCGAATTCTTTCTATAAAATGGTCGGATCTTACCTACGGGATTCATTTTCAAATGAATTTAAAATAAAAAAAAAGAGAGGGATTTAATCCCTCTCTTGAAGATATCTCTAAGAGATCCTTTCTACTTCTTTTCCGGGATGAGGAGTGTCACTCCACATTCCTTGCAGGGGATCTCGGCGGGTCTCTTATCGATGCTGACAACCTGCTGTGTCTTGCACTGAGGGCATTTCACCTTAACGGCTTCCTTCTTTCCCGATGAATCGCTTTGGAGCTTTCCTCCAGTGGGCCCTGCCACAGGTGCGAGGGCTCCAGGAGCAGAAGGAAGGCCCGGTCCGGTCTTTGCCGGAGGTGCCGCAGGGGCTCCGGTTCCGGAGGCCTCCTTGATGACCTTCCGAGGTCCTGGTCCGGTACTCCTGTCGGTCTTCATCCTCTCCACCAGAGACTCGAGTTCCTTGATCTCCTTGTTCCTGTTGTAGGCCAGACCGACAATGATAACGATCGCTATCAATGCCAATATGACAAGGATGATAAGGAGGGTCTGGTAGCCGATATAATTCCTGAGGTTGAAAGCTGACACAGACCTTTCCAATTCATCATCGTTGTTGTCCTCGTCCACCTCGATCAGACCCTGATCGATCTCGGCCTTTATGGTAAAATCTCCAGTAGCTCCAGGCGTCCATGCGATCTTGAAGGTCTTTGTCGAACCATTTGGTATATCCTGAGAATCCGATGTGAAGGTGTTCCCTCCAACGGAAACCGTGACGGTAACATCCTCAGCATCGGCTTTACCTGAGTTGGTGACCGGGATCTCGATATCCACAGACTCGTCCTTTGCAAGATCCGCGTTCTTGGGGACTTTCACTTTACCCATAACAAGCTCAGGGACCTGGGCATCAACATAGAGACTCTGGTAGATCCTTGCGTTCCTGCCGTTTATAGAACCGTCATCGGGCCATATCTCGAACCTCAATGGCTGTTTACCGTCCTCGAACCCGGAGGTCTGGGAGAAGGTGATGGTCACCGTGATCTCCTGTGCCTCGCCGAGAGGAACCCTCGGATGGTCAGGGGAGACCTGGATATCCCAACCTGTGGGAGCGTTGGGTTTCTTGATGTAGAAGGTATCGTCCTTGTTCCCGCGGTTCTCTAGGGTGAAACGAAGTTTAAGGTCCTCCCTCTTGTCGTTGACATCGTATATATAAGGATCATTCGATTCTCCACCATCATCAACCTCTGAGACGATGACACTGAACTCCTGTTCCACGTCTACCGTGAAGGTGATGATCTCAGGATCCGCATCCCTGTCCCCTCTGGACTGGACCTCGATGTCGAAATCGTACTTGCCGGCTTCGACATCTTCCGGATCGTCGACATGGGGGAAGGTTGGATCGAAGGCATCTTCTTCAAGGAGAGGGACCGTCACGTTAAGATATACATAGGTCTCCTCCTCGGGGTCAAGGGTCACGAACTCAGCCGAAAGGGTACCCCATTCACGTTTCGTTCCTTTGATGTCCAGTTCATAAACGTCTCTGGAGTTTCCCTTGTTGATGACCTTGAACCTGAATGACACCTTCTCGCCCACCTGGGCATCTTCCTGATCCTCATCGGATTCCAGGTTGTGCGAATACGTCTTTTCAACATCCACGCTCACAATGAGGCTGTCCATTGCCAATTGCCTTTCGAACTTGTTGTTCGAATCACGCTCCACATCGATCTGGAACCTGTAGTTGCCGGCTATGGCCTCCTCATTGTCGTTGGGGACCCTTATGGTTAGGGTTATCTCTGTCTTGTCGTTGGATGTGCTTCCCAGTGCGTCCAGGGTGACCTTGGATTTTGAGAGGGATCCCCAGGAATCTGTCTCGTCAAGCTCCGTTACCTTTATCCTGAAGGTATCGTCGTCGTTGCCCTGGTTCTGGACCGTCACCTTGAACTGAACGGTCTTGCCTACTTCAACGTCCATGTTCTCATCTTCGGTCTCTATGGTAACACCGAATACCTGGTCCATCTCTATGGTAATCTGCTTCCACGATGTAACATAGTCCTTCTCGGGGTTATAGTTCAAGTCATCCCCCTGAGATATCCACCTGAGCCTGAACTCGTATCTTCCTGTAAGAGTATCCATGGGAGCTCGAACCCTGATTAATATGTTTTGACCCTTTATCTAGCGTCCACCTGTCCAGAGGGGGGCCGTCACCCAGTTCGCCCCGCCATCTGTTGAGAAAATGACCTCGAACTTTTCTGGAAGGTTCTCTCGTCGAGTTCCAACTTGAAGAAGTCGCTGCCAGTTCCGGCATTTTCAACCGTGTTGGTGAAAGTTCTTGCGAGAACATTTCCTCCCTGCGTGGAAACGTCATCGGTTCCCTCGGATCTCCTTGTTTTAATATAATCACTCACCGAAGATGTTGGCACCGTAAGCCTGCTTGACCTTGGTCTGGAGAATGATGGGGTCTGAATATTTGTCATCCTCATCATTATCCCCCTCGCTGTAAGCCCAGATCACGGTCCTCCATGTGGCTGGATCATAGTCCTCCACCTGCACCGTCACTGTGATCGATTCGGATCCGGATTTCGGGATGGAGTTGGTGACCTTCTTAGAAAGAACAACCTTGAATTCGTGATCGGTCTTGGTTAAATTGCTCCATGTGAGGGATCGATCGCCTTGGGTTTTGTTACCGTCTTGTCCAGGACCTCCACTTTGAATGTATCGGAGGATTCTCCCTTGTTCAGTACCTGTATGGTGTACTCCACTTCAGTGTATTCAAGGTCCACGTCGGGAATAAGCTCCTTTGATGATTCTGGCGGAGCTCAGTTCAACGTCCCTCCTTGGAGAGACGGTCACCGTAAGGGCTATGGTATCTGAAACACCGGTATCCCCAATCGAGCTTGCCTTTATTGTGAAAGCAACATCTCCGGCGGCAGCATTGTCATCTACCACTATCCGGAGTGACAATGTCTTCGAAGCATCTATCGCCAGGTTGGTTACGGTCTTCTCCAGGGTTGTCTTGACACCCCACTGATCGGCCCAGGAGGCCTTTGATGATGTAAGTGTCAGCTCATAGCTGTCAAGTGAATTCCCGGTATTCTTGAGCTGGACCTCGAAATTCACAATCTCTCCTGGTTCGGCCTCTTTCTTTGTAACCGAATTTGCCACGGTCAGGTCCACACCGTAATCCTCTATCACGGTAACCACAAAAGAGGTGATGGTCCAGGTGGACCCTGATGTTGTGGATACGTTGAAGAAGATGGTGAAGGTCTCAGCAACCGCATCGGCTTTTGCCTTGATATTTGCATATACTGATGAGGCCTCGTTCGGTTTTAGATTGGATAAGGTTGAAGGGGATATCGTCACCCAGCTCCTGTATTTGGAGGGGGTCGAGGTGTCGACCTTAACAGTCATGGTGGAAGGTTCGTTACCCTTGTTCGTTATGTTCAACTCCACGTTTGTAAGTGTCTTTCCAGGTTCGACCTCGTCCGATCCCTGAGGAATGAGGAATTGTATCTTGTTGACGGGCATCACCTTGACCTTCAGGGTGATATTGTCTATGATTATGTCATCCAGCTTCTGGGAGGTTGTCCCGTCGGATATTGCTTCGAAGACCAGATCATATGTACCTGTCTCGATGATCTTATCCTCAATATCGGGAATGGATACGGACACGGAAATATATCTCTTCTGATAGGGGGCAAGGGTGATGGTGGACGGGTTGATCACCAGGTTCTCGAAATCGAGTTCGTCCTTTACTTCGATCCTGAATGTATCGGAAACCCTGGTTCCCCAGTTCTCTACTGAAACATTGAATGTTGCAGAAGAACCGGGGAAGGCCTGTTCGAAGTTATCATTGGTTGAAAGGTCCCCTGCGAACTTGTCAGCAAAGATCGCTGTGAAATATTTCTGGTCCATTATAGTAAGATCTGTGGAATGGGTTGCTGTGACCTTTACCCAGACGGATCCCAGATCAGGGTCTGCACCTGTCTTTATAGTAGCTGTTAATTTAATGGTCTCCTGAGCCAGAGGCGCAAGGACCTTGGTCGTCAGGTTTGAATTGGGAATTGTAAAGGCGACATCGGAACCGTAGTTGGGATGTTCCAGGGAGATCTGGTAGTAGTCAGGGGAAGTACCTCTGTTCTGAACGATGATGCTAAATTGAACAAAGGAACCGATATTCACCTGTGATGAGTTCACACCTGCCAGGATCTTGACCCGGTGAACAGGTTGAAGGACCAGGGAAAGCGTGATCTCGGCCTTCTTGTCATCCAATTTATTCGTGATGGTCCCACTATCGGAAGTCACCTCAACCGTAAAGAAATATGTACCCGCATCGATCCCAGATCCTATCTTGGGCATTTCCATTACAAGCTTGGCTGCCTTTGAAGAATCGGAGTCAATGGAAGCTATTGCTTTCTGGTTCTCTGTGAAATAAACTGAGTATAGACCAGCGAAATTGCTTGGTGCCGTCTTTACCTTCAAGGTGATAGAGTCGTCCAAACCGGAACCTCTGTTGTAAACATCCATATTGAATGTTACGGATTCCGGTGTGCCCGATGTATTGGAGAACTTGCCCTTCACACTTTGCTTGTTCGCCGATATGTCAACATCATATAGCTGGGGTATTCGGACGGAAAGCCAGATGTTCTTAAACACATTGCTGTTCGTCGAACTTGCATTGATCTTGAACCTGTATGTTCCTTGTGTCACATTGGAAGGTGCGCTAACTGTCATATTGAAATAATAGTACTGGTCTGAGTTAAGAAGAGGAGTGGTAGCGGATGATACCAATGGGGACCATTCGGTCTCTATGCTTGGTGTCTCTCCCATTACAGAAATGTCGAACGAATCCTTGCCATTTCCCTTGTTCTGAAGTCTTACCAGCATTTTGTAATCATTCCCAGGTTGTCCGGAGGGGATGATTGCGCCGTTTGGTGCATCAAGGAAAGCTGCGTATTGTTTATTGATCACTGTAAAGAAATCAGAATGGACCGAAGGTCCATGGGTGGAGTTCACAAAAAGCCTCATCCTGTAGGATTGGGCCTTCACAATGTCGGAATCCGGATTTATTGTAAGGTTTACAAGCTGGCTTGCTCCCGCTGCGAGTGAAAGTGAAGATGGTTCCACAGATGAATCCTCGAAACCTTCCGGGTAGTTGAGTTCCAGATCGAAATCGTCCTGATCGTTACCTTTATTTGTAACCCTGAAAGTGAATACTATAGAACCATCGGGATCAACTGTCTTTGATGATGGGCCGGTGTTCTGGACTGTTATATCATAATAAGGTTTCACCACACAGGAAACTTTGACCTGCCTCTTGATGAGGGGGTCACCTATTGAAGAGGCATTGATATAGAATTCCCCTTTGGAATTGACCGCAGGGTTGTAAGACTTTGAGGGTGTGTAGGCAAAGAACGTTACTGGGAAAGTTCCATCAGCCTGGATCTTGGAGGTGGTTGTGGTGGAGAGATCGCCCCCCCATCCCTTTGCAACATACTGGGGTGGAACGTAGTATTCAAGATTGAACTGGTCCTCCCCGTTGCCTATGTTTGTGATCACGACGTTGAAATTGACCACCCGGTCATTTATAATGTCGACCTGTTTCACTCCCTCGGAGGAAATGGCCAACTTGAACTTCTGGTTGACATTTGCTGTGATGGTCCTTGTCGCTGAGGTAGATGGATCCGTGACCGAGGTCGCCTTTACGACGAACTGATAAGATTGGGCCTTTGCACTGGTAGGTGCCTGGACTGTCATCGTTGCATTTTTTGTTGAACCCGAGTCGAACTTACCGGTATCAAAGTCCACGGAGGCGGACCACCCGGTTGGAATAGTTATTGCTTCCAGGGAATAACCGTCCTTATCGTTACCCTCGTTCTTCACAGTGAATGAATAAGCGGTTGATGCACCAGGGTCGACACTTTTGATTCCGGGGGACGTAATTGACACGCCATATGTTCTCTTCAAGACGTTGAAAGAAGTACACTAGCTGTGGAGTTGGTCGGATCATTTTGAGATGTAACCTTTATTGTGGCGAAACAGAAAGAAGAGATATCCACCCCTGTTGAAGGTGCCCTTACGGTCACAGTGAAAGTTGTAGTTGATCCGCTCCCGACGTTGGAAGTCGAGGTCTGGCTGAGCTGGACCGTCCAGGTCGACGGACTCCTTGAAACGTTGGATGTAATGGTATACCTGTCACCATTGTTCCCTTCGTTCTTGATGGTCATCAGGTAGGAGACCTGCTGGCCTGCAGCTACCTCCTTGCTTGCATTATCCGATGTGAGACTAACGTCGTATGCCGAAGCGGAACTGGCAAAAGGCATATTGTAAACCAGTACGCCTAGACCGCTTCCTAACAGCATCACGACTATCGCGAGCCTTAGCAGCTTGAGATTTCCTGAACTGTTCATTTTATCCCTCTACTTGTGTGAGACAAGGAACCATATATAACCTTTATTGGATATCAATCTAGATAATAGGCGTTATTTGTAATAAAAAAAATAAAAAATATCATATATATCTAATATATCTGTAAGACATTTTTTAATATAAAGAATATTTATATTAGGAAATATATATACATTCCTGAAAGGAGTTGATGATTTGGGTGAGCTTCTGACCCTCCGTTTGGAGGAAAAGGATAAAAAAGCACTGGCTCTGGCTTCAAACCTATCTGAACTACCCATTTCCAGGGTGATATCCCCATTCATTGAAGAGGGTATCAGGATCTCTCTGGGATCCATCCTTCTGTTCCATATTGACCGGTCCAAGGTCTTTGACAAGAGAGACCTTTCCAACTTCACTGTAATGATCCTGGAACCCACACGAACAGGAGAAGGAGTGATCCGAAGGGGCCCTGATGAGGTTAGAAAGATCTCTCCAAGGGTGGTCTGGGATTTCTTCGACCTTCTGGCAGAAGGAAGGGTCCTTAAAAGACTGGAAGAGGTGATGGATGAGGTCAAAATTGGAATGGACCCCTCCTATGTCACACCCACTTTCTTGAGGACCCTTTGCTATAAACTGGGAGAGGATTACCTGGCCTCCGGTGGAAGCATGGAACGATTGGACTATCAATTGGCTTCCGAGATATTCTATTCCTCAATGCTGGAGGATTTTTACAGGTATAATGCCCATGGAACAGAAAGGGCGCTTTCCTCGCAGTTATACACTCACCAGGGATTAATGAAGGAACTTTCAAGGGAAATGGTAGACCGCTATTTTGAAAGGACAAGGCAGAGGAAGTTCCAGGCAATAGAGATGGCTTCCCCGCCAAAAACAAGAGGCAGACCTCCCAAGAAGAAGATCAATGCACTTCCACCTGGAAAGGTAGTTGCAAAGGAAATGACAGGTGATCGTTGATCATCCATACATGGAAGGCAGTGGAGCGGAACTCTTCCCCCCAGGTTTTGTCACTTTCTGGTAACCTCTCATTTTTGCTTCCAGCAGGTCGGCCTCGGCATAGAGTGGACCCAGGTCTATTTCCAGATAGGGGATGATGTCCTTCAACTTCTCAATGATAGTGGCAGCAG
This sequence comes from uncultured Thermoplasmatales archaeon, assembly GCA_963807965.1. GTDB lineage: Archaea > Thermoplasmatota > Penumbrarchaeia > Penumbrarchaeales > Penumbrarchaeaceae > Penumbrarchaeum. The sequence continues at coordinate 7,627 of CAWEDU010000017.1, read as the reverse complement.
CCCTGGCATCCGGTATATTGTCCCTTGCTTGGGCAAGAAGGCAGGTCACCTCAAAGTTCCTCTTCTTACCCTCATTAAGCAGGACCCCGGGTATGCCAGAGATCAATCCCTCCGGAAACACGGGGATATTGGATGCATTCATTCTCTCCCTGCCCGAGGGAGTGGAGGAGATTCCGTAGACTTGCTTGATATCTACTGTCTGGACAATGTTTGTCACTATCTTTTCCTTATCATCCTCTTCCTCTTCTTCACCATCGGTTTCAACACCGGGAGGGGAATCCTCACTCTCGATAACGAGGCCCTCAGGTGAGAGAAGACAGGAACATTTCTGTTCCTCCGCCCAATCAAGTACGGTATTACATATCATCTTGATCAGGTTTGAGGGAGGTTGGAACTCTGAAAGGAACACTACCAATCTGGTCCAATCACCATCGGGACCTTCCAGGTCTCCCGCATAGAACCTGACGGGATGATGGGGTTCCCCGTCCCTTACAACAGATACAGTGGGGAAATATATGGAGTCCATTACTCCAATGAGCTCCATGTCCAATGCTGCTACTATATAGCTTGCTGTGATCGTACCTACAAGACCCACACTTGGAAAACCGTCTAAAATGAAGGCATCCCTGAGGTCAAGCCGTCTATATTCATAGATATCAATGTCATCCATATCAAATACCCCGTCAAAGGTCCGGATAGACCGGATGAGCATGGTCTACAAATAAAACGTTGTCGATTGGATCATGAATTACCGGGTGGGTACCATTCTATTTGAATATAAAATTCAATAGTATCTCTTCTTCTTCCAGTATGCTTCGAGCCTTCGCTCGAGGATCTTGACATCCCGATCGATTTCCATGGATAGAAGCTCCGATAGTCCATCCACATCCTCAGGATCGCAGACCTGAGAATGTTTCCAATCGGTAATGGTACTGCCGAATTTGCCTTTCTTTAGGTCCCCCTTGTCCATAGATTTCACTGTCCCCAACTATCCAGCATGTCGGGAGATATTTAAAAGTGACCTTCATTTTTCTCTTTTATATCACTTAACAGCTGAAAAAGAGGTAAATGATATATCTAGCAAATCAATGAGGTGTTGATGAACAGACCCTATGTTCACATCAATTGCGCTTCCACTTTGGATGGGAGGATCTCAAGACCAGATGGTTCAAGGCTGAAGATATCCTGTGAAGAGGATATTCAAAGGGTTCACCTCCTCAGACAGGAGCTGGGATCGATTCTGGTAGGAGCCGGTACGATGATCGCAGATGATCCGAAGCTGATCGTGAAATCATCAATTGTCCCCGAACATCAGCCGTTGAACAAGATAGTTATCGATGGAAAGGGAAGAGTTCCATTGGGATCCAGATCCTTCAGGACACCGGGAAGGTCCATTATTGCTGTCACCGAAAAGGCCGATATGGACCACATAAGTGAACTTGAAAAAGCCTCAAAAGAGGAGGTATTCGATCTCGAGGTCCTCATCCTGGAAGGAGATGAGGGGCGTTTGGATCTGAAAGACCTCCTGATCAAATTGAAGGAGATAGGTGTTGAGGCGGTCCTTGTGGAAGGAGGGTCCTCAATAATCCGACAGTTCGTTGAAAAGAACCTTTTTGATAGGTTCACGATCTATTACGGACCTATGCTGATCGGCGGAAGAGGGCCTTCAATAGTCGATATATTGGAAGCGGGACCGATCGCCTTAAGTATCAAGAAAGTGGAGCCAATGGGTGAAGGATTGCTGGTGGATATCAGGAGCGATCCTTGATCTCATCCATCGAACAGGGACCTTTCTCCCTGTAGTTCAAGAAGTTTCTTGATGGCCTTCTTCTCCCTCATTCCAGGGTGTTTCGGGACATCGATCTTAACACGTATATAGACCTCACCTGTCCTCTTTGGATATCTGAGATCTGGCATTCCTTTTCCCTTTATCCTCAGGATCGAATCGGATGCTGTCCCGGAAGGTATCTTGAGCTCCATCTTCCCATCAAGTGTAGGAACCTCTACTTTCGATCCTGGTCACAGCCTGTGGGTAAGTTATGGTGATCTGCCCGTGAAGGTCGTTCCCATCCCTCTGATAGAAACTGTGAGGTCTGACCTCAACAATAACATAGAGGTCACCGGGAGGTGCTCCCCTCTCACCGGCATCACCCATGCCAGAGATCCTCAACCGGGTCCCATTGTCAACACCCATAGGGATGTTAATGCTCTTCTTCTCGGTCTTTCTGACCTTTCTTTTACCCCTGCATTTCTTGCAGGGATCAGTAACTATTCTTCCCTCGCCACCACATTTATGACACTGTTTTGTTGTAACATACTGAACCGGTCCAAGATTCTTCATGATCCTCTGGGCACCGGAACCGTGGCATTCGGGGCATTGTTCCGGTTCCGAGCCATCCTCGGATCCTGTCCCGTCACAAACCTGACAGAGGATCAGATGTGGAACCTCGACCTCCTTTTCAACACCTGATGCAGCTTCTTCAAGGGATAACCTGATGTGTGCTACCCTGTCATCACCCTGAACCGGTCTTCTCCTTCCCTGCGACCTTCCCCCGAACATATCACCGAAAGAATCATCGCCTCCGAAAAAGGAGCCGAATCCGCCCCCAAAGGACCTCATGAACATCCTGAGAGCATCATCCAGATCGAGGTGCTGATATTGATAATGGGGTATGCCACCGTCATCATCCGAGGCAAATCCGAACTGATCGTATTGGCTCCGCTTATCCGGATCACTTAGGACCTCGTAAGCTTCAGTCACTTCGGTGAACTTTTCGGCTGCTTGTTTATCATCAGGGTTCCTATCGGGATGATATTTCAATGCTAATTTCCTGTAGGCCTTCTCGATATCCTCTTTGGATACGTCCCTTGAAAGGCCCAATATCTCATAGAAATCCTTCTTCATCCCGATTCACTCCCGATAAAGGATGGAGAGGCCGATGGAGCAACTGGATATTAACCCCATCGGCCTATTAGTCTCAATTCGTTTCCTCTGCGTCCACATCTACGTAGTCGTCGTCACCTTCCTTCTCCGACCCTGATGAAGGAGGTTCATCCGCTTCTGTATCCATAGAGGGATCCGAGGACTCGGAAGCTTCCTTGTACATCTTGGTGAACAGTTCCTGGGAAGCTGTGGAAAGCTCTTCGGTCCGGGTCTTGATCTCATCGATATCATCGCCCTTGGCAAGCTCTTCCACCTCCTTCATCAGTTCCTCCACCTTCTTGACATCGGCCTCATCCAGCTTGTCGCGGTTATCCTTTATCGCTCTCTCGGTTGTGAATACAAGAGATGTGGCATTGTTCTTTGCTTCAGCCGCCTCCAATTTCTTCTTGTCATCTTCAGCGAACTTGTCCGCATCGTCCATCATCTTCTCGATATCATCATCGGACAATGCTCCGGTTCCGGATACAACTATATCCTGACTGTTCCCAGTGGCCAGATCCTTGGCTGTGACATGGACAATACCGTTGGCATCGATCTCGAACGTCACCTCGATCTGAGGTATTCCTCTGGGAGCAGGCGGTATTCCGGTCAAGGTGAAAACACCCAGGGTCTTATTGTCAGTTGCCATGGCCCTCTCACCCTGAAGCACATGGATCTCAACCTGGGGTTGGTTGTCAGAGGCCGTTGAGAACGTCTTTGACTTCTTGGTCGGGATCGTGGTATTCCTGTTGATTATCTTTGTAAGTACACCACCAAGTGTCTCGATACCAAGGGATAGTGGAGTCACATCTAGAAGGACCATATCCTTCCCCACCTCTCCAGATAGGACACCAGCCTGAATGGCTGCTCCTATGGCCACGCACTCATCCGGATTGATGTTCTTGGTCGGGTCCTTCTTAAGGAAATCCTTTATTTTGTTCTGTACGAGTGGGACCCTTGTTGATCCCCCGACCAGAAGAATCTTGTCCAGGTTGGAAGGTTCGAGCTTGGCATCCTTAAGAGCTTGCTTCAAGGGACCCATTGTCTTGTCAACTAGTCCAGAGATCAGGGATTCGAACTTTGCCCTAGACAGGTCCATCTCCAGATGGAGAGGGCCGTCATTTCCCTGAGTTATAAAAGGAAGGGATATCTGTGTCGTGGGAGTGCCAGATAGTTCGATCTTTGCCTTCTCTGCTGCATCCTTCAACCTCTGATAGGCTTGTTTGTCCTTGAGAAGGTCGATGCCTTGCTCTTTCTTGAACTCCGAAGCGATCCATTCCAGGACGATCTTGTCGAAATCATCTCCTCCCAGGTGATTGTTACCTGAGGTGGACTTGACCTGAAATACACCTCCTCCTATCTGGAGGATGGATACATCGAAGGTGCCTCCTCCAAGATCGTAGACAAGGATCGTCAGGTCATCTTCCTTATCGAGACCGTAGGCAAGTGCTGCCGCAGTTGGTTCGTTGATGATCCTTTTGACCTCAAGACCGGCGATCTTTCCCGCATCCTTTGTGGCCTGCCTCTGGGCATCCTCAAAATAAGCGGGAACGGTAATAACGGCCTCCGTGACCTTCTCTCCGAGGTATGCTTCGGCATCTTCCTTCATCTTCTGGAGGACCATTGCCGAGATCTCCTGAGGGGAGTAGCTTTTACCGGCCATCTTCACCTTGGTCTTCTTTCCCATCTTACGTTTGATGGAAGCAATTGTGTTATCAGGGTTGGCAACAGCCTGCCTTTTTGCAAGCTCACCCACCAACCGTTCTCCTTTCTTGGTAATTCCCACAACGGAAGGAGTGGTTCTCGCCCCTTCACGATTAGGGATCACAACGGGCTGTCCGCCCTCGATTACAGCTACCACCGAATTGGTGGTTCCCAGATCTATGCCTATGATCTTTCCCATTCAAATCACCTCATTTCATTTTCGTATCGTTATTCTTATCGGATCGTTTCCCACTGACCTTACCTTCCTTCTTCTTACCCGATGAAGGAGATCCTTCCCCGGATGGAAAATGAGGTCTTCTATTGACCTGGACCTGTGAAGGTCTGATCGTATTCCCCTTGTACAAATACCCTCTTTTTAGCTCCTTCGCCACGATCTCATCGGGGAGATCCGGGTCCTCGATGAACGCTATGGCTTCGTGGAAATTTGGATCGAACGTTTGGCCCTCGGCCGGAATTATTGTAATTCCTATGTTCTTGAACAAGTTGAGGACCTGATTCTCCACCATCTCCACACCCTTGAGCAGATTGGAAATGTTCTTATCCCCTCTTAGCCCGGAAATCGACCCTTTTGCGAAGGAGAAGCTGTCCAGGACCTCTATTAGGCCTACGGATATCTCCGATATCTTCCTGTCGGCAATGGATTCCTTTTCAATATCATGACGCCTTCTGATGTTATGAACGTCCCTCTGGAGGAGATTGAAACGCTCTTCGATGGAGCTCTTCTCCTCGATGACCCTTCCAAGTTCCCCTCTCAGGAGTTCGAGCTCCTTTTCCAGAGATCCCAGCGATATGGAGAGCTCCTCCTCCGGCATATCATCATCCGCCTTTGGAGCCTCTCCCCGTCTTCGGAGGTCTAGTTCCAGGACACCCTGGGAGAAGGTGACCGATATCCTCTCGGGGTCCGGTTCAAATGATATTACTTGTACAGTGGTGAACTTCCCCCTTTTTCCCTCTGCATCAAGCTTCAGGATATCTCCCGATACTCCCATTTTAATGGAATCCTGTGAGACTCCTGGAAGCTCAACTACCAGCTTTGCACCATCATCTGCCTCGATGATCTCGGTCACTGGTTCCCTTACTTCATCACCACCGGTCATTTACCATCACCTGTATACAACTTGAAGTTGTAATCCTGTGGAAAGCTAAAGACGAACCCCTATAAATAATTAATCCAATTTGCATCTTCAAATGATAGAAACGGATTTCAAGAGAGAGATACTTATCCGGGACATGGACCTTCCGGCACCGATATATATCATCCTTCTGCTGGTCGTCATTCTTGGCCCTGTTATGGCCAATATCTCCTATAATGGGTGGAAGAAGGTCATGCTATCTAGAATATTTCTCCTGGTCTCTGCTGCTGCGATGATCACACTTATTATAATGGTGCTTACGGAGGTCTGATTGTTTTGGGTGAAACGGTTCTGACAACTCCCACCTTCAAGGGTCCGAATCCTGCATGGATCTATCCTGTCAGGTCTCCTGTCAAATGGAGATATAGAGGAGATAGGATCATTCTTGAATATCCTAAGAACCTGAACAGGTTCGAGAAGGCAATAAAAAAGGTCCTTGGAGGACCCGACAATATTATCAGACCGCTTGATGAGGTGGGAACATTGCTCTGGGAAATGAGCGATGGGGAGCATTCGCTCCTTGAGTTGTTCATGGAGGAGCAGAAGCGATTTCGTGAGAGGGTGGAACCAGTTGACAAGGTCGTTGGGGGACTTCTGGAGACAATGATCAAACTTGGTCTCATGAGGATCGAGTTCCATCCCGGCGGAAAGGGAAGAAGAGAGGATGAAGTGGGGACCGGCAAGAAACTGATCGTAAGAGGGAATGAGTGAACGCTATGACCGAAATATTTCATTTTAAAGCTGACCTAAGTTCCTAGTGTACTAAGACTATGATAACGTTTTTAAGTAACAGGTCAATAACTGGCCATTGTATTAGAGGGTATAATGCCCTTTGATGTGGTCCCGGTGATAGCATGAAGAAATTATCCACGGTTCGGAGATCACTTATCCTTCTCCTTGTAGTTTTGTTCCTGAGCACCCCCTTTATATCCGGAGGTGAGACTGCCTTTGCAGCCAAAGGGATCCCTGTCGGTTTCCAGGGTGTTTCCTACCGCGATATGACATCGATCAATAAGGCCACCCTGATCGAACACGACGGAGATGGAATACTGGATGACTTTGCCTACCTGGCAGAAGTACCAGCATCTGCCTTTAATTCAAAGGGCAGTGACAGGGTTTTCATGAATCCTGTCCTGTTCTACGAACCTCCCAAGGACACCTCCGATGCACAGAGGACCATGGACCCATATCAGGGCATTGGATACCTCATGGAAGACATGGTTACACTTTCAGGCGGAGAACTTGACAAGATCGAACTGGTAGGATTCAACGGTGAAACACCGGGTCAGGTCCAGAACGAATGGAAAGCTTCAAAGGTCAAGCACCTGGATGCTGACGATCCCTTCACTCTCTCAGCAAAAATTGCATTGGAAAATTGGGAATCCTCGAGATCAGCGGTCATCGCAGTTGTGGACCCTAACCCCCAACCCTTCGAAGAGGTGTTTTCCGGAAAGATAACAGGAAAAACACCAGATTCAAGTCCCAAGACCGGTTCTGTAAGTGGAACAAAAGAGCCCTCACCTGTTGATCCGAATACCCATTCTTTCGCAGTGGAACCCGGTTACAAGTACATCTCATCCCAGCTTACCTGGGGTCAAAGTTGGAATCCTCTATCCAGCCTAACTGAAAGAGGGAAAGACCCGGACCTTCAGCTATATGACATGAACCTTGGAATGGTGGGAGCCAGCGAGAAATGGAACGTGCTTGAGGGGGCCTCTGAAGAGATCAGTTCTTACATCTACAACGCTGGTGACTGGGAGTTTGCTGTCACCTATATGCCAACCGAGAATTCTCTGGTCCATATGGATGAGGAATGGTCTTGGAACTCCTTACCCTCACCTTCCGA
>CAWEDU010000016.1:0-22199 GCA_963807965.1 uncultured Thermoplasmatales archaeon | reverse complement strand
TCGTTGATACCGTTCCACCAATGATCAATATCATCTCCCCGAAATGGAATGAAGTTGCAGGACCAGGATCCCTTGATCTGGAATACGAAGTTTCTGATATCACATCTGGCGTGGATTATGTGCTTTACAGGATCGATGATGGGAACTGGCACCATGCCAAGAGCGGGCTTGAGATCGATACTTCCAAATTGAATCATGGAGAGCACAAACTGGAACTCCTTGCAGAGGATATTGCAGAGAATATCGGCTATGACCACATTAGATTCATGATCGATAGAAAACCACCCACACTTACCATATACCATCCGATAAATGGTACGAGATTAAACAGATTGATAGATATCAGGATGGACTGGGAAGCGGAGGATAAGGAAAGTGGATTGGATCATCTGAGGATCGATTTCGATATTACAAGCAACCACATGATCATCGAAGACCCTGGAATCGGTCATTGCTTCCTCTATTTTCATGAAACAGGCCCTCATACTATCAAGGTAACCCTCTTTGACATAGCGGGTAATACCGATACCAGAGATGATCGATATCCTCATCGATATGACCGCTCCATTCATCAGAAGTGTCAATCCTCTGGGAAATAGTGTCCCCACCTCAACATACTTCACCATCCTGTTCAGTGAATTGATGGATGAGAACAGAACCTCGATCTGGATCACAGGTATCAACGGCAATGGTTACTTCACAGGTCCTATGTACAATTTCTTTCCTGGTGAGGACCTTGGAACGAACACAAGATACATTCTGCTGATAAAAGGTTACGATCTTGCCGGGAACGAACTGAACCTTCAGGAGATCTCCTTCACTACCTGGAAGAAAGGCATTGTTCGGGGAACTGTCAGAGAAACGAATGGGGATCCGATACCTGATGTGTTTGTGAATGTGACCGGGGAGGGGATGGAGATGCAAACTGATCTTACAGGAAGCTTCCAATTCGATCTGGACCCCGGTTCATATGAGATCAGGTTCTTTCTGACAAATTATAAAAAGTTCAAGATCGAAGTAGATGTTGAACCCGGAGAGGATACGATCATAGGGGATATCTTGCTTGAAAGAACAGGATCATCCGATAATGAAAAAGGATCAGATGGTAAATGGATAGTCCTATTCCTCCTTATAGTGATAGGGGGTCTACTGTCAACTGGTTCTTTCTTGTTCTTTTACATCAACAAGGGAAAGGACGGGTCCGTTGAACTGGAGAGTAAAGAAGATGATTACCTCGTTCAGAGGGGAGATGATCCGGATGAATACATCAAGCACGAGGGTAATATCGAAGAGGCGAAAAGGGACCTTTGGTAAAATTACTCGTATTCCACATACATATCGAAGATGAGGACCGTATTTACAGGCCTGTCATTTGAATCTGCCTGGGTATTGGTTATCCGATCTACAACGTCCATGCCCTCTATGACAGTTCCGAAAACAGTATGCTCACCATCGAGATGATGTGCCCCATCCTGACCCTGAACAATGAAGAACTGGGACCCTGACATCCTGGTCTCTCCACCTCTCTTGGCCATGGAAATGACCCCCCTATCATGGGTCAGACCGTTATCGGTCTCAGGTTCAATGGTGTAACCTGGTCCACCGGTCCCATCACCGTTAGGGTCCCCGCCCTGGATCATGAAATCCGGGATAACCCTGTGGAATGTGAGTCCATCATAGAAACTCTGTTTGCAGAGTTTTTCCATATTCGCAACTGTAATTGGTGCCTGGTCCTCTGCCAGGTCTACCTTGATGGTACCGTATCCGCTGACCTTGATATAGAGGAAGGGATCACCCCTATCTACGATCTGTTCATCCAGGAACCTTCCGTTATCATCCGGTAGGTCCTCTGTTGTGAAGATGAAGAAATTTGCGAATACAAGACCCAATACCAGGATCAGGATCGCTCCTCCAAGGATCATCAGTGGTACCAGATCGTTGCCACCTTTTCGGTCCTTCAAGATCATTCTCTTCATCATAATCACCTCATAATAGAGTTCATTATCACCTTGAAAACCAAGGTCCTGCCAGAAACCTCGCGGTTGAAATCAATTGTAATAATACCTCCCACATTAGTGACTATACCGGTGGGTGGTTCCTGTCCCTGGTTTGCCTCAGTAGCCTTCTGAGCCCATTCGGGATCAAGTAACATGATATCGGGGAATAGAATCGGTTGAGTTGTGTCTATCCCATTTATATCATGTGTAAGTGTAATAATGTTCTTGGAACTGGAAATGTCAGAAATGGTCACGTTCCAGTTGAAATTACCATATACAGCCTGATAGGCGGGTTGGTTGAGAATGGTAACTGTATCAGGGTCCTCCTCGATTATTTTAACCTCCCAGTTCCAGAAAGGATGCATGAAAGATTCCTGAGAAGCAGGATCGATAAATGGGAAACGAACCTTGAATTCATCTGCGGAAATATCCTCTCTAAGAGGAATTGAGGTCTTTGAGGAAATGTTGAATTTGAGTTCAGGAAGAACATCACCGTATCCTTCCTCGGGTGGGACTGTAATATATTTAATGGATCCAACGGTCATCCCAAGGACGCCTGTGTCAAATCCTGCAATCATCTGGCCAGAACCGATCGTGAATGTGAGGTCATCATATGTGTCCCTGATAGTGAAAGCAGAAGCCTTGGGAATAGACTCGTTATGGGCATCTTCCGGTATTGTCGTATCGAACAATGCTCCTAACTCTCCTCCGGAACCGAGGAAACGACCGGTGTAATCAACGGATACCTCGTCGCCCTCCTTGGCCAAAAGTATCTCCTCTTCCTTCTTGTCGTCTGAATCGCGCTCATCCCACCAGGTAAGGAAGGCAAGCCCACCAACCATGAATAGAGCAACGACAACGGCCCCGATGCAGAGAGTTTCATCTTTCATTTTTAAACACCTTGAATTGAGAGAGGTTCAGGGATATAACCATACCTCATCTATCTTCTCCATGTCAATTATCTCATCCTTACTGAAGAATATTGAGATCTCACGGTCAGCGCTATTTTTGGAATCGGAACCGTGAACGACATTCCTCGAGAGATCTATTGCCATATCTCCCCTTATCGTTCCGGGAGGACTTTCTCTGGGATCGGTCTTTCCCATCATCCTTCTCATTCCTTCGATGACATTGTCCCCTTCGATCACCATAGCGACCACGGGTCCCGAAGTGATGAATGAAACTAGGTCATTGAAAAAAGGTTTGCCTACATGCTCATTGTAATGCTTTGAGGCAGTTACCTCATCCAACCTCATCATCTTGAGGGCGGAGACCTTGTATCCTTTGTCCTCGACCCTTTCTATGATATTACCCACTAACGATCTCTGTACGCCGTCGGGCTTGATCATGAAAAAGGTCCTCTCCCGTGCCAAATAATCACTCCTTGACATGGTATTTGGACCATCTGGTCCTTCTGGGTACCCTCTTGAGCTGGATCTGGTTCTTGTAGCATTTGGTCGAGCAGAAGAAGAATACCTTTGCATCCCTCTTCACATACATCCTTCCCGTACCGGGTTCTATCTTTGCTCCACAAAAGGAGCAGGTTCTTGCCTCCACCATTTGCTCACCTCACGCTGAGCTTCCTAGCTTCCCTTGCGGATTCCCTGAGCAGGAGAATATCTCCGATCCTGATCGGGCCCATGGCATTCCTGGCGATTATCCTTCCCTTGTCCTTGCCGTCGAGTATCCTGACCTTGACCTGTGTGGCCTCTCCGGCCATCCCGGTCTTTCCGATCAATTCGACGACCTCGGCGGGAATTCCATCAACTGGCAATTGGGTCCCTCCTCACTCCTTCTTGTTCAATTCTTGAAGCCTTTTGGAGATGGTCTCCACAAGGACCTTTCCCTTTCCGGGTTGAATGATTGCCACAGCTGTTGTGGGAACCTTCAACGAAGCCGTGTTGCCCAGCTCCTGCCTGCTTGGCACATAGGCAAAGGGAATATTCTTCTCGTTGCACAGATACGGGACATGCATGAGGATCTCTGGGGGGGTTGTGTCCTCGGCCAGTATTACCAACCGGGCCTTACCCCTTTCCACAACTTTGGTCACCTCATTGGCACCTTTTCTGATCTTTCCTGTGTCCCTGGCAAGCTCAACGGCCTCGTATACAGATTCGACAAGGTCCTTGGGCATCTCGAACTTCACGAAACTTGCTGGCATGTGATTACCTCCTTCGGGCCTATGGAAAATCTCTCCAAGGCCTTCATCATTCATTGGCTCTCGGTCAGAGCAGTCTCAGTATCAAAGCCTCCTATAAATACGTTTCCGGTTCTGGACATAGGGTCATTATAGTACGGTCAAAGTATCAATGGAGAGGAAAAACGACTATATTTTTATTACCCTGTAAGGAAAATCCCCTACATGGCCGGTGAAGTATTGAACGAGGATGAGAAGCTTCTCAAAGAAAGGGAGCTGACCCTTCGCAATGACAAGAGACGGCAAGCCGAATGGTATGAATCACTCAACCTCTATGCCGAAGCAATGAAGGTCTTTGAATCCATCCAGGACCAGGATAATATTGTTCGGCTAGGAGAAAAGATGAGGAAGGAGTATGGAAAGAATGCCAAATCCCTTGAGGACAATGGAAGGTTCCAGGATGCAGCAAATCTTTACTACCTCATCGGGGACCATTCAGGTGTCAGAAGGATGAAGGAATTGAAGCCGGACCTTGTAATACTGTATGATTCCGAAAACGGAGGGCTGGCAAAACTTGCAAGCACTCTGGATGAGATAGGACCGGATGATGATGGTGAAGATCTCTTCTCCAAACCCAATGTCGAGGAAGATGGAGATGAAGTAGAAGAAAAACCGAAGAAGAAGGAAATTCCCATCAAGAAACCTGCTAAGAAAAAAGAGATCCTGGTTCCGACAGCCAGTGAAAAAAGGATCCGGTTCTGCCCCTACTGCGGTGAAGAGCTAACAACCAAGAAAGAACCCAGGTTCTGCCCTTTTTGTGGCGAGGACATATCTTGATCAATCCCGCTTCCTCACCGGTGGGAGACCAGGAAGCTTCCTCTCTCCCGGTCTTAGCATCTCTGGCAGGTTTTCCCTGCGCAACTTATCGATCATCTCCAGTAAGGTGTGGGTGTGGGAGAATCCATCATATGAGAATATCATCAGGATCACCGCTATGAAACCGATTATCGAACCGACCAGGAACCCAAATGAGAATACTGATAGGAAAGCGGATAGAAGAGCAAGTGAGAAGAATTCCTTTTTGTAAACAAAGAAGGCCGAGATCAGGGCCATAATAGAAGCAAGGAACATCAGCGAAGCAGCAACATTGGTAATGAACCCGGAATATGTCTTGGTCTTGAATTGATGAACGAGAATGGGAAGTTCATCTTCTTCAGAACCCTTTTCCATGGGAACATCGATCACATTTGGAGATCCCTTCCTTATTGTAATGCCACTCTTCACGGTTTTATATCCATCCTTGTAAATGGTAAGGTCCATTTCTCCAGTAACTATGTCCTCTATTACCACAAGGCCCTGATCATTGGATCTGCCAGAGAAATTCCCTGAAGCACTGGACAGTGAGACATTTACGTTATCCAATGCTCTTCCAGAATCCGCATCTATGACCCAGACCGATAGCGTTACAAGATTGTTTGGGCTCTTCTCCTCCAGATCGTATATGGAGAAGGTTCCAATGATGGTCGAGAAGGAAGAGACCATCCCAAGGATGCCGACCATCAGAAGAAGGACGAATATCAACCTCATTCTCCTTTTATAAGGAAGATCTAGGACAGTTGATACTTCGGAAGCAATAACGACCTTCTTTTCCGGTTCGATCACAAAAGAGGTTGCTTTTTTGGGATGGAAATGTCTGCCATTTATCTTGATAGATTCGGACCCCTCGTTCCTTTTCTTGATCTCTATATCGAGCTCTTTCTGACATGTGGGGCAGTCAAGTGAGAAGGTACCCTCATCGACATTATGGGGGAGCCTCATCAAGATCTCCTCCCCACATTCGAAACATTCGGCCTCAAGGGTCCTACGGGGCAGTTACTTTCCTCCTGTGATCTAAAAATGTGGGCTTGGTTAATTAAACCATGTGGTGTTTTCACCTATTTATTAGGACCTATCCATTGGAAATGTTGAAATCCATTGATATTGTTATTGAAGTGGATGAGAGAGGTGGAAAATGGGAACATTGAGGGGTTACAAACACCCCGGCTGACCAGAGGTCAGCATCTCTTTAGGAGGATGATCCACCTTATCTCTGGATCAGTAGTTGTCTATTACCTGTTTCCGGATAGGATCCTATTCTTACCAAAGGGGATTGTACTGATCCTTGTCATCGGTCTACTACCTCTGATCATAGAATATATCAGATTGGCCAGAGGAACCATCATTTTCGGTCAAAGACCACATGAAAATGAAGCTGTTGGGTCATATGCATGGTCCCTTTGGGCATCTCTATTCATTATCCTGATTTTTCCTCAATCAATAGCGGTTCCTGTCATCTTGATTTATTCCTTTGCCGATCCCGTTATGTCCGAACTCCGTGTGTGGAAGAAATGGTCGGCTTTCAGCTTCGGTTTCCTGTTCATATGGATCATGTTCATGGTTTTCGGTTTCAACATTGTCCTGGCTGCTTATGGTGCCATCTTCATGATCATAGGAGAATCCACAGAACTGAAGGGTATATTGAGGGTCCGTCCTGAGATTGCCAAATTGTATGAGGTCGAAAATGATGTCAAGAAATGGATATTCAAGTTCAAGACAGATGATGATGGAACGACCCAGGTGATCCCGGCACTCTTTCTGGGACTTGCCTATCTCTTTTCTCCTTCCTCCTTTCCAGGACCCTGGTTGTTTCCTCTTTTCTAATTATTAACATCCAGATCCCCCGGGTCAGATCCAGAGCACTATCTCATGAGATGAATGAATAATATTGAAAATGGTGCAGGCGCCGGGACCCCTGAACCGACATGTCATTGACGCTTACCAGGTTCGGGGGGTGAGATGAAAAGCGATAATAATTTTATTCAGCCACTTTTCATCGTGAATCATAAATGTGTCGCATCATTTCCTGAGGTTATTATATAATTGACGAGAAGGCAATGGTGCAGGCGCCGGGACATGTGAATGATCATAGATCATTCACGTGTGTGGAAAATGGAACATTTTCCAAACATTTGATGCCGCAAAATCCACAGATTTTGCTCACTTTGAATCCATAGTGTAAAACCAATGCTCAACGACCAAGGGTTCAAATCCCGCAGATTCCACGAGAATCCTATTCCCGATCATAATTGATGAAAATTATTAGATAATGGTGCAGGCGCCGGGATTTGAACCCGGGTTAAAGGCTTGGAAGGCCCTTGTCATAGCCAAACTAGACTACGCCTGCAGACTTTTTGAGGAGTAAGGTGATGTTGTTTTTAATCCTTACTATCATATTGTTTTTTTCATTCTTTCCATCCACTCGACCCAGCGGTCCTTCCTGATCCCAACAAGTTTGACAGATTCCAATCTATCGATCTCATTTCCCTCATCATCGTACGCGATCACAGTAGGAACAAAATTCAATCCGAGTTCGATCCATCCATGGTCCTGGTGACCATCCAGCAGGACCTCTTCCCCATCAGGGTGATCACGAAAAAAGATCCTCCTGAAATGTTTACAGAATGGACAACTCTCCATCTGATAAAGGACGAACCTCATGCAGGGTCCATCACTGGACCCCATTTAAGAGTGTTGCCCCCGATATGTTGTTTGTTGACCGTTTCCACCGAAGCATTTTAATATATGTCTAAATCCCGTTCCAGTCTTACTTAATAAAGAACCTATCAATCATATCAATGGTGTGCAGGATGAAAACAAACTTCATCGTAATCCTCATGGTGTCCTTGCTTGCAGGTTCAATCTCAATTATATCATTGACTTCAGGCCAGGAAGGAACGAATGTGGATGGTATTCAACATATTTCCCTGGTCATCAATTCTGAGGTCCGTTATCATTATGCAGTTACGGAGTTCACCGCCTCTTTGAGGAATCCATCGACCATGGACCAGGAAGATATATTCACATTGGAGGTCCCGAATGATGCGATGCTTTCGAATCTCACACTTGAGATCGAGGGTGAGCAATATTACGCATCCGTTGCTTCTACCGAAGAAGCAAAGGAGAGATATGATGAAGCAAAGGAGAACAATGATACCGCTTCACAGGTCACATCCTCTGTGCCAGGCGAATTCCAATTCTATATCAACATAGCTCCTCAGCAGGACCTTAACATCACGATAAGGTACGAACAGGTGATCTCGAAAGTGCTGGGACTGTACAATTTCGATCTTGCGATGGATTCCATAGAAGGTTATTCCTCCTTTGATGAAGTGGAAACCAGAGTGTCGATCACTGGAATGGGAGATATCAAACCATTGGATGTTTCCAGATCCACCATTGACCTGGAACAGGTTTGGGATGGCAACAGGACCGTCATATTGGACCATTCCACTTCCAGTCCCAAAGAAAATGATAGAGTGGCAGTCTCCTTCGGAGAGGTCTTACCACCGGCTGAGGGAAGACTTCAGACCTATATAGATGGTGAAAAGGGGTATTTCATGCATGTATTCTCTCCCCAACTTCAGGATGTGGGTTCCTACCTCCCAAAGGATATAATCTTCATTCTGGACAGATCAGGGTCCATGGAAGGGCAGAAGATCTCGCAGATGAAGGAAGCCTTCAACGAGGTTGTGGACCAACTTCATGAAGAGGACCGTTTCGATCTTATCACATTCTCTTCTGAGGTTGATACCTGGAAGGGGGAAATAGTGGATGCTACCAATGGAAACAAGGAATCGGCAAAGTCGTTCATCAGTTTGATCTCTTCTGGGGGCTCCACCAATATAATCGATGCACTGACAAGTGGACTTGGCCAGATGGAGCTGGACCAGAATAGAGTTCCCGTCATTGTATTCCTAACGGATGGGCAACCAACCTCTGGTTCCATTCAGAACCCTAAGGATATCAGAGAAAGGATCATAGACGAAAACAAGGGAGAGGTGACCATCTATTCCCTTGGTTTCGGGGATGACCTTGATCTCGAATTCATCAAAGCACTTTCCCTTGAGAACAATGGATTTGCAATAGCCATTCCGGAAGGTGGGGATGCATCTTCTTTGATGACAGGCTTCTACGATACTATTTCAACACCACTTGTGAAGGACCTTCGTTTCGATTATTCCGGGATGGCATTCGATATCATCCCCACCAGACTTCCATCACTGTATCAGGGATCCGAAGCAGTGATAGTCGGAAGGTTCGATCCATATTCCACATCGATAACCTCCAATGTTTCGGGATTCACCTCAACAGGAATGAGGTACTGGGAGAAGTCTTTCGATGTTGTTGACAATGAGGACAATGAGTTCATTGAAAGGCTCTGGGCCCATAGAACGATACTTCGTATCCTTGACGACATCACAATTGAAGGAGAGACCGACGCCTTGATTGAAAGAGTGACTTCTCTGGCCCTGAACTACTCCTTCGTCACACCCTATACCTCATTCATTCTGGTAATTGAATCAAATGAAGATGGAAGTGAAGTCACTGATGATGACAGTATCGGGAATGACCAGACGACCGATGGGAACTACTCAAATGGCGGGAAAGGTTCATTCCCCGGCATTAATGACCGTACCCCCGGAGATGATGATGCTGAATATATAGAGAATAATCTATGCGGACTCAGGTGGTGGAATTGGCGGGCCCATCCTATAAATCCTTCAATATCAGATGAAAAGGAAGATATCAGTATGATATTTCTCATTATATCAGTTGGAATAACCCTTCTGATAATTCTGATAGTCGGAGTGGTGATCTACACCAGGCTAAGGGATGATGAATTGCTCAAACAGGAGAACAGGAAGAAGATCTATGAACATATTATGAACAGTCCAGGGGACCATTTCAGGGCCATTCAGAGAGCTGTAGAACTTGAAGTAGGAACCCTTTCACACCACATGAACATCCTGGAAAAGGAACAGCTGATAGTATCCGAACAGGATGGTAACAACAGGTGTTTCTGGGTGGCAGGTGTGAAAAGGGATACTGGAAAGATCAGGCTTTCGAGGATACAGGAAAATATACTGAAGGAGATCCATGATGAGCCGGGAATTACCCAGGTCCAGATAGCCAGGAGGGTTGGAGTATCCAGAAAGGTGGTATTCTATCATGTGAAATTCCTTGCAAATGCAGAAATGGTTCTGGAAGAGAAGGTCAAAAGAAGAGCCCATTATTATCCAACCGATTGATACCAGAACCTGAGCTACTATCTCCATCCTAATTCGTCTGGAATGATCCTATGAAAGGTAATTGGTACCAGTGAATCGGAATATGTTTTTAAGAAAAAACACGATGGTGTTGATAGATGAAGATCATCTTAGATGCTTCAGCATTCCTCTCAGGCAGGATCACATCTTTACCAGGTTCACCTGGGGATGTATTCGTTACACCTGAAGTGGTGAGGGAGATCGAACACGGTAGACCAAAAAGAACAATCGATAACCTCCTCATCTCTGGTCTACTTCTGAGGAGCCCTGTGGACCTTCAAGAAGCAAAGAAAGCTGCAATAAGGACTGGAGATAATGAACTTCTATCATCTGCTGATCTTTCTGTAATAGCCCTTGCTATGGAAATAAAAGGATCTGTTGTCATGACAGATGATTTCCGGGTTCAGAATGTCCTCCTATCATTGGATCTGGAATTCATCCCTGCAGGCGAGATCGGAGATCGGACCATTAAAGAGATCTGGGAGTGGACCTATAGATGCAGGGGTTGTAAAAAGAACTTCCAAGATCCTCCGGAAAGTGACTGCCCCATATGTGGTTCAGAGATAAGGAAGGCCAGGAAAAGGTCCTAGGTCAAAGGGATCAGATCAAGATTGGGGAATCCATGGTCTTCACTTGGAAGAATTGCATAGATCGTTGTCTCCGGTTTCACACCAAAGAAACAAGGTATCGAATTGATCCTCATCATTCTGAGATATACATCTGACATGTTCCTTATCCCCTGACCGATCTTTAGTCCGGGTTTTGCAATTCCAATGCCAAGGGTCTTGGTGACCTTGGTCTTGGAAACCCCGGTCAAGAGATGTCTCAAAGTCAGTGATTCTCCGATCAAATATTCCATTGTGTCAAGTCCGACGAAATCAAGGTAGGGCTTCTTCTCCCTTCCACTTAGTTTCTGGTAGACTTCCATACCCTTCTGTTGTATGCCATCCTTACGTGATGCACCCATGGGTATGATGTATTCCTTTGCGGATGATGAGGCGAAGTAATCAAGGAAATATAGTTTCTCTGAAACCCTATCCAGATCAACATAGTTCATAAGGTCACTCCTGATAGATTCTGGATGTTCACCCGCTGGTGTGACCATGAGAACTCCCTGATCATGTTGAAGGAAATTTAATAGTACGGGTCTCAGGAGAAGAAGGTATTCTGAGGAAAGTATATTGTCATCCACATCCAGGATATTATACGAACCTCTTTTGAAACCACCAGCTAGAATACGATCCAGATCAGTAGTTCCTGTTGAGAAATGGGTCTCGGTATCATCAATGGGTATCCATTTACCTTTTGGTGTGGTGTCCACAGACCATGGTTTGAAGGATCTGAAACGTCCATTATGGAGTGTGAAAAGGTAGTTCGAGTTCCTGACCTCGACTCCCCTCATCTTCTCAAATGTTAGAGCCCTGAACCTCCTACCATCCTTCTCATCGAAATATAACCTCACAACCCCTCCCGCCAGGTGATCCAGATATGTTGTCCCCTCCTTTTCTTGGACAATGATAGCAGAGACATTGGATCCCTGGACGAGTGAAACCACCTCTTTCATCTTTCTCTCTGGATTCTCGTACTGTTCGGTGATCGCGTTTATGGGATCGAAAAGCATGTAGCCGATCCCATCCGAATCCTTCTGGTTCAAGAAATCGAATTCCCTTTTGAACCAGTTGGGATCCGCCATTTTTGTATTACCGTGAAATGCAAGTAGATTGTACTTGTCCGGACCATCGACCAGCCATTCGTATTCGGATCTCAGTTGATCCGAATCCATTCTGGGAAAGATAGTGATACCTTTCTTCTTCTGGCACAGGGCCTTCATGCATTCCAAGGAAAACATGGTCTTGCCTGAACCTGGAGGCCCTTTGACAAGCAGGATCTCACCTACGTTCTCCCTGAAAAAACTAATAACCTCTGCGGGAATATGGTCCACCGGGTCCGGGCTCATCCCTTAAATATCCTGACCTGGCATAATAAAGATGTCGCTGTTTTTAGGGTCGTGGGGAAAACAGATGTCTGAAAATAAGGAAACTGAGAAGATCGAGGTGAAATACAAACCGGGATCTTCGGATAAAACAAGGACCGTGGCTTTGAAGCTGCAAGAGATATTCAACGGTCCAGTATTCGAAAAAATGGTCAGAAATGCAGTGGAGGAGATGATACTGGAGGGAAAGCTGACCTATGATCCGGAGACCGATACCATTGATGTCCCTGAAGATATTGTAAAAGCCTGGTCAGCCGTTCAGGAAAAAAGGATCTGGTCCAAGAAAAAGGATTCATCCCCCTCCAAAAAGTGAGGGGAGGACTATCCACAGAGCAACGAGAGTTCCAAGGACAGCTTCTCCCACCATGAGGCCAGTGGCCATCATGTAGGTCCCCATTATCTTGAAGGTCTTCATGTCCTCTGCCCAGTTTTCCCTCTTTGCTGTTGGTTCAAGATATTTCTTCTCCCATAGGTCCCTTGCGGCCCCTCCGGCCAGCATCGGGATCTGAATACCCAGTGGGAGGTACATCCCGAGTCCGAAAGCGGTTCCCATACCAATAAGAAGCTCCAGGAGTATACCTATGAAAATACCTGCGAAGAATATTTTCATTTGTATGGCACCTTCAACAATAGCTTTTACGAATATAGAAAAAGCATGGGCTTGAGGAGCGGGGAGGTTGAGTTCACCTGTCCCCAGGCCATATGAGAATATAACAGCGAAAATCCCTGAGATTATTGCTCCGGGGATGATGCCCATTGTCAAACCCTTCACGAGATCATGGGGTCGATTCCCGCAGTAGAGACCTATCTTGAAGTTCATGACCACATCCCCTGACATGGAGATGGCCGCACCAAAAACGGTGGTTCCAACAAGGGACATCACGATCATCTCACTCTGTGACATCCTCACACCGAAGATCGGAAGAACCACCGTGAATATGAACATCAAGATGAGGAGTACAAGGAATGATGTGGCCGACACGGGTTCTGTTCCGGTCTCTCCCATAACCTTCACGGCAATGGCACCAAGGAGGAAGGTCAAGAAAACAAGTAGGATGGAAAAGACGATGGATGAGATCGGATGGAAGCCGCCTACTATGAAGAAGATTGAAACCAGCACGATCGTAGTGAAGAACACGATCCAGATATGAACGGCTGGCCACTCATACCAGCCTCTTCCGGGCATGAAGAAGGCCTTGTTCTCATCTTCCACCTCACCTCCTTTGACAGATGTCATTACATCCTTGAACACTGTCTTGAATACTGGAAGCATCTTCACTAAAGCAGTGATACCACCACCAAGGATGCAGCCAATAGCCATGACCCGCGCCATTGAATAAGCAGCATTTGCAGGAGAAGCAGGAATGCCCTCGTAAACTGTACCAATGAGGTCGGCCCCGAAGAAAAGATGCATCAATGAAACATCGAAGTACTCACCTGAATTGGCCCAGAAATAAGGGGCATGCGTCCATACCGCTACCGGGACCACTACAAACCAAGTGAAGGCTGTCCCCAGGAATATCAGAAAAGCAGTCCTGAACTTCATGAACCAGCCCAGGCCGAATTGTATGGGGATGAGCGTGATCGAGAGAAAGGTCACCTTTGCTGGTTCCGGGGTGAAGATGATATCACCGGCCTGATAATACCTATTGAAACCTAACCCAATGGCGATCCTGTCCAGTATGGAAACCTCTCCACCAAACAGAGAGAAAGGACCTGTGTCCTTGAACAATGGAAAATCCCTTATGAACGTGAAAAGGGCAGTTGCTCCGATCCACCCCATGGCCTGGTTAAATGAGGATTTCGCCTGGGCTGTGGCCTCAGCAGAAGCTGCTCTTGAAAGGTCCAGAAGCTTGACCATCGCTTCAAAACCCGGGGTTGGGAGGGGATCCTCAACGAGCCAGATCCTTCTGAAGATGATAAAATACATAACCCCTAGAACCCTGAGATCATGACGGATATTATCGCAATGGGTAGGAGTGGTGCAAGGGCTGATTCATTGATGAGGAACTCTCCACCAACCTTTTCAGCAGGGTCCAGTGCCAGTATGTATATTGCAGGAAAAGTGAAAACGAATCCGACACAGATCATTGCCGCTCCATTGGATGCGGTTGCGGCGATGTTCAAAGTTGCCGGTTTCAACCTGGCCGCCATACCCAGGAGGTAGACCATGTACCAGGACCCGGCGACAACCATACCCACTTTGAGACCAACATACTGGTTTACCATAGCGAACAAAGCACCTATGGCAATGGATATCAGGACCCATTTCCACGACCAGGCCTTGGTCTCGAAACCGGTCTTTCTGTTGGTCTCATCAAGGTATTGTTCCATCGCACCGGTATTGAAATTGATGAACATCTCGGGATCGAACCATTTTAAGGTCCCCTTCTCGATACCCTCGATACCCTTAGGTGTGATCGGTTGTCTATAGGTAGACTTCCTGACCCTGCCCATCTAACCACCCAGATATTTCCGATCTATATAACCGGACGATTCTGACAAACGGGAAATGGGTATTTAATGGTTGGTCAAATACAAAAACGATAGTTTACCACCATTGTAGACAACCTCTTGATTAAGGTTATATCCGAAATCGGCATACCCTAAATACGTGAGGGGTTTACCGTTCACATAATGGAAGTGAACCTATGTTCAACATAGAGGTCAAGGTGGGTCTGAAGAAGGGAGTGAGCGATCCCGAGGGTGCAAACACCCATAAGTCGCTGGAGCTACTTGGTTTCAACCAGGTCAAGCAGGTGAAATACCTCAAATTGTACAGGATACAGGTGGAGGCAAATTCAGAGGAAGAAGCAAGAGCCATTGTAGAGGATATGTGCCAGAAATTGCTAACAAATCCTGTGATCCATACTCACGAAATAGTTTTCCTATGAGGGTCAAAGATGGACATATCCACATTTTTCAAAGATCTTGACCTTGAGGTACCTGTAAGAGAGGTGCTGCTGTCAAAGGCATCTGAAGAGGAACTCAAGCTCATATCAGATATCATGGCCATCGGTCTTTCTACCGAGGAGATAGCCCGAGTCAGGGACCATTTCGTACAGGTTGGGAGAGATCCCACCGATATTGAGCTGGAGGCTCTTGGTCAGGCATGGTCCGAACACTGCTGCTATAAATCATCCAGATATTTCATGAAGAGATCGTTCATCGGTATTTCGGCACCCCAGACATTGGTGGAGGGAGAGGATGCGGGAGTTGTAGAGTTCGATGATGAGCATGTATACGTTGTCGGACTGGAATCACACAATCATCCTTCTGCCATAGGTCCCTACGGCGGATCTGCAACAGGTGTTGGAGGCATCATCAGAGATGTTGTGTGTATGGGAGCACAACCAATAGCTGTGATCGATCCTCTTTTCTTTGGGCCCTTGAACACACCTGATAACGAGGTTCCTGAAGGGATCAATCATCCCAGGTTCATATTTTCCGGTGTGGTTGCGGGCATTAGGGATTATGGGAACAGGATCGGGATACCGACGGTTGCAGGCATGGTCAGCTTCCATCCAGGATATACAGGGAATCCGCTTGTAAACGTTGGATGTGTAGGTATTGGAAGGAAAGAGCATGTGATTCATTCAAGGGTGGGTGGTCCGGGAGAGGTATACATACTTGCAGGTGGAAGGACTGGGAGGGACGGCATCCATGGAGTTACTTTCGCTTCCGCGGACCTGTCGGCTGATTCCGAAGAAAAGGATAGGGGTTCGGTACAACTTGGAGACCCCATTACCAAGGAACCTCTCATTCACTCATGCCTCGAACTGAATGAAAAAGGTCTGCTCAGAGGTATGAAGGACCTTGGAGGAGGAGGCCTTTCCTGTGTCAGCGGTGAGATGGCACTGGATGGAGGAGCCGGAGCGATAATCCATCTTGATCGACTGCCACTCAAAGAGGATGGATTGGCACCATGGGAGATATGGGTCTCCGAATCACAGGAGAGAATGATGGTATCGGTCCTACCAGAGAATGTCGAGGAGGTCCTCCATATTTTCAAGAAATGGGATGTGGAGGCGGTTGTTGCAGGTGAGGTCGTTGAGGGAAAGAGTGTAAAGGCCATGTGGAAGGACCAGGTCATCCTTGACCTGGACCTTGAATTCTTTACTGCAGGTCCTCAGTATTGCAGGGTCTATGAATCCAAGGTTATTGACAGAACCCTTCCTGATATTGACTACGGGGAGATGGATAGGTCCTCATTCGAAGAAGCTATACTATCCATCCTGGGATCACCGAATATTTGCTCAAAGGAGGATGTTTTCAGGACCTACGACCATGAGGTTCGGGGAAGGACGGTAATCAAACCCTCCGTTGGGATGCCCTTCAATCCTGGACCCTCGGATGCGGCTGTTATCAAACCCCTGGAAGGGTCCGATAGAGGGATTGCCATAACGGCTGATGTAAATCCGTACTTCTGCGAGATCGATCCTTATCTGGGAGCTTTTTCTGCCATGGAAGAATCATTGAGGAATCTTGTATCGATAGGAGCAAGACCCCATTCTGTGACCGATTGTCTGAACTTTGGGAATCCGGAGAAACCAGACAGGCTTGGGGATTTTGAGCAAGCTTGTGAGGCCATAGGGAAATTCGCAAGGAGATTCACGATCCCAGTAATTTCAGGGAATGTATCCCTTTACAACGAATCAGAGATCGGGAAGGTCCCTCCGACTCCTACGATCATGATGATAGGGATCATGGAGGACATCAACAAGGCGACAACTTCCGACTTAAAGGAGGAAGGGAGCATTATCTATCTTACAGGAACAACCAAGAACGAAATGGGCGGAACCGCTTTCTACAGGCATCTTGGCCTCTCCTGCTCCTGTATCCCGGAGGTTGATATGGACCTTTCGGATAGGTCCATGAAAGCAATACTGGAGATGAATTCCGAAAGGCATCTTCTTTCTGTTCATGACCTTTCTGACGGTGGTCTGGCAGTTGCGGTATCTGAAATGTGTATCGGTGGAGGGAAAGGCGCTGACATCAATATCAGAAGGATCGGATCAGAAGCGGATAAGATCGGCAAACCATTGAGAAGGGAGGAAAAGTTGTTCTCTGAATCCAATTCCAGATATCTGTTAGAGGTACCGGCTGGATCCGCTTACAAGGTGGAGGACTGCCTTTCAAGATACGATGTACCGTATACCAAGCTTGGAACGGTTTTAAACAGTAACCTCAGAATCACAGATGGGGAAGAGATCATAGCAGACATCCCGGTGGAGGTCCTCGACCATGAATGGAGAAATGGATTGAGATCTCTTGTGGAGGGATCAGAATGAAAGCAGAGGATGTCCAGGTCTGTGTTCTTAGAATGGAAGGTACAAACTGTGAGCAGGAAACCTTCGATGCCTTCAAGAGGATCGGTGCTTCTCCTGAGTTCGTTCACATCAAACAGCTCGAGGGAAGAGATACAAATTTGGGAGAGAAGAGATCACTCGATGATTATCAGATCCTGATGTTCCCTGGAGGGTTTTCAGCCGGGGACTATATCAGGGCAGGTGCGATCTTTGCTGCAAGATTGAAAGCATCCATCCCGAGAGACCTTATCAGGTTCATAGAGGATGGAAAGGCGGTAGGGGGATTTTGTAATGGATTCCAGATAATGGTGGAACTGGGAATACTTCCCGCATTCGATTCTACAATGACCGATCACCCAAGAGCTGTCCTCCATGCAAATGATTCGGGAAGGTTTGAATGCAGACCCTCGGTCCTCAAACATGTCAACAAGGGAAAATGTATCTGGACATCGAAATTGAAGGAGGGAGATCTACGTGTGATCCCCTGTGCCCATGCTGAAGGGAAGTTCATGCTCCCTGGTACGGACCAGAAGATGGAGGATGCACTTTATAACAGGCTCTTCGAGGAGGACAGGATCGTATTCAGATATTCGAACCTTCAGGGGGATACGGATGTTAGTTACCCCTTCAATCCGAACGGTTCCAGGTATAACATTGCGGGGATCACGAACGATCAGGGCAATGTTTTCGGTATGATGCCCCATCCGGAAAGGGTTTTCTTCAGGAATACACACCCAGACTGGTATCGTAGGAGAGTAGGGCCCGAGGAAGGAGATGGTAGAAAGGTATTCGAATCGGTACTGGATCACATCATAACCAAATTCTAACCTTCCAGAACCCTCTCGAACTGCAATCTGCTTGGAGGCAGATCGAAATAATCCTTCAATTCTTCCATCAGGAGGTCATATGCTCCGCTTTCCTCAAATCGAGCGGCATTCTCACCGGTTTGCCAATAACCTATATCCATTGCCTTTCCGGTTCTCCTATCTGCAAACATCTCTGCTTTGATGAAACCTGGATGCCTTTTCGCTTCCGGTAGGACCTTTTCTCTCCATTCAGAAAGTGCTTCGTCGATCTTATCAAGTTTGAACTTGTACAATATCACACCAACATACATTATTTACACCCGTAATTGGTATATATGGAATTAATTGATATTTATTCTTTCACCGATCTTCAATTATTTCAACATCGATCCATCCATTTGAGCTTCATATATGATCAGGTGCTCTCTGATATACCATCACCTTGATCAGGACCACCGCAGTATGCTGGACATTGTCTATCCTGATGGTCAGGTCCTCAGCGGTATTCGGCACACCCCCTACTGCCAGATCAGGATCAGGGAGTGAACTGGCATCTTCCTCATCTATCTGAAGCCTCATCAGGAAACCGGCGCAGAGGTCCATTGAGGTTCTGTATCTTGAAGCCTGGATCGTATCATCTGCTCTGAATGCCATAAGATATGAATCACAAACCGACTCGATCCTGCTTGCAGTGGAGGACCTCGCATTCAATGAGAAAGCTCCGATAAAGAAGGGATCACTCGTGGTTGTTGTACCTATCTGACCTCTCTTACAGGCGTCGGCCATTGCATAACCCTTCTCCTTCAGTTCCTCATCTCCTTCTATGGAATGGAGGTATGTAATTGCCTCAGTTGCCCAAGGAGAGTATGCTGTGTACCTATTCGGGAAATAATCATTGTAATATGCCAGACCGGATCTGAGGGTATCCAGGACCTCAGTGTCATTTGTCATTTGATGATATTTCGAAAGGGCCAGTAGAGCTTCTCCCGGGTAATAATCCGAATGTTTATCCTCATCACCACCGTAGTAGCATTGAAGGCTACCATTGTTCCTTTTCATCTCCACAATGAAGTTCTTCAATCCTTCGAGCTCCCTATCATATCCAGCATCAGGGTTGACCGTCTTCACTTCAATTAATGCCAGTAAGGAAAGGGCAGGCCCTCCCAATCGTGCAATTGATCCTGACCTTACTATGGCAATCTCTCTTCCACCCCTCTTCTCAAAATCAAGATATCTGGAAAAGAGATTGTTCAATGTCCTGATCGTCCCATTATAATGGTCCGGATCCCTTCCATACTTAAAGACCAGCGCAAGTGAATATGTGGTCCCTGCATGTCTGAGAACATTGTATCCGCCGTTGCTCTTTCCGGAGGAAGCATTGAACTCATAGTCCCAGCTTCCATCCTTGACGATATGTTGGAGAAGATAATCCCCTGCAAGTAAAACAGAATCCATTATTGTAGTGTTCAAACCTTCATCATCCGGGAAATTGTACCGGGACATGTCCCCCGCTGGAATATAGTCATAGTCCCTGAGGTCCTCTTTTCCGTATTCATTGATGAAATAGTATGCAAAAGCGCCATATCCACCGATCAATAGGACAATAATGATCCAGAAGACGGGCCATTTCCTCATGTATGGTCCATTGTAATTCAGATAAAAGCCTTTTCGGGACAAACACTAGACATCCATCGGGTCCATATGTACATGAACGAACGTCCCTTCCCCGAATTCCTTGATCAAGGCGTTCTCAACCTCCAGTGCAATATCATGTGCCTCGGAGAGCTGGAGTTCTCCAGGTGCTTTGATATGGATATCTATGGCAATTCCCGAACCTATCCTTCTGGTCCTCAGATTGTGAGGTTCCATTGCACCATCAACTGACTCCACAAGGGACATTATCTTTTTCTCTGTCTCTTGGTCCAATGAAGCTTCGGTCAGTTCCATCACCGTTTCTTTTAGAAGACCCCATGCCACTACTATTATCAATATACTGACCACCAATGCGGCAATGGGATCCAATACAGTCCATTTCCCCCCGAGGACGATAGCTCCTCCTACACCGATCAGGACCGCGATGGACGACATTGAGTCGGTCCTGTGGTGCCATGCATTCGCCTCCATTGCTTTGGACCTCAACTTCTTGGCAGAGCCTATCGTGTATCTGAAAAGTATTTCCTTTGAAATGATGGAAAGAAGGGCCGCTCCAACAGCTATCCAACCAGGCCTCTGGGGTATCACCCCATCCCCATAATCCCAAAGAATAGAGGCGGATGAATAGATGATCCCGGCTGCCACACCAAGTAAAAATAGACCGATAAAGGCTGTAACAAGGGTCTCGAACTTCCCGTGGCCGAAATCATGGTCCTCATCTTTAGGTTTTCCTGCAGCTTTAAGACCCAAGATGACTGCAATATCGGTAGATATGTCTGAAAAGGAATGAACACCATCAGCTATCATTGCACCGCTGTTTCCCAGTATCCCTGAGGCGATCTTCACCAATGTCAGGAAAAGATTAACAGCCAATCCGATCCAGGTGACCTTCACAGCTTCTTTGGATCTATTTTCTTTATTCACAATATCAAAGAAATAATACAGAACCCCAATATAAAGGATAACATGACTTGGAAAGAAGAGATCAACCATTCTTCTTCTTTCGTCTTCTTGTCAACAATCCAATGATTATCAGAAGGACCAGACCAAAAACAAGGAGGAACAAGGTGAATCCCATCATAAGATTCACAGCTTCTTCTCCTTTCTCTTTTACTATCAAGGTCAGGGGAACTTCATCCACACTGTTCACTCCGGGATTTGTAGTAGTAGCCCTGATGGTTACAAGCCCAGAACCTTTGGCTCCATCCTCTGCGACTATCTTGATGTTCAATCTTCTTGAGGATCCACCTTTCATTCCTATTATGTCCTGGTCCGGGACCACCCTGATCCCTTTCATCTCGGTGATGACCTCTATCTTGATCAAATCCTCGGAATTTCCCTGATTCTGTATCCAGAGGACCTCACTGGATTCTTTTCCTTCCTTTACTGTAACAGTATATCCCATATCCAGAGGCATGGAAAGGTCCACTGATCCATAGGGAAGTGCTTTGATCATGCAGTTAGCTGGATTGACCTCTCCATCACCATAGCCTCTGTCATATTCCCAGATACCTCCTATCTGGAGGACCTGTTTGGAATTTGTATTATAACCCTCCTCCACTATTACAACAAAGGTCAAGTCAGCAACTTCATCTGATCTTGTGAATTTGAACTCGGTTTCTCCATTGATATCGAAGAATGCTATTTTAGGGATCAATACAACGGTACAAATCCGGTTCCCTCTGGTATTGATGAAGGTATCTTGCACCAAAGCTTCCCTGTCACAAAGGTCTCTCTATCGCTTACATCAGGTTCTACAGAGCACTCATATGTTTCCTTGTCCAGTTTTATATTGATCTCTGGTATTGCGAGGGGTCCCGATTGACCCCTTGAAGAGGAGGGAAAAGAAATTGAGGCAAATGAGATGGCCAGGATCAACACCAGAAGTTTTCCCTTCCATTCCATCTTCTTCCTCAGGATGCTATTGACTAGAGTCGATTTAAATGTGACCATTGGTCAATATTTTCCAATTCAACGCTTTTTTGAGCCGTGGACCTTATATGCAACCTCTGCAATTGCTGCCAAAAACTACATGCAGAGGTAGCTAAGCTCGGCCCCAACCCTTTTCACTTCGTGAAAATCGTTGACGGAATATGTCCGATAAAATGCTTCGCATTTCATCCGACCAACGGCGCTTAACCTCAAGCAAAGCTTTCGG
>CAWEDU010000015.1:0-197688 GCA_963807965.1 uncultured Thermoplasmatales archaeon | reverse complement strand
TCTCTGTCACAGGGATTATTCATTCCAGGGCGGAAGCGTTGATATTGCTCTTTATGATGACCGGTTGGAGATATGGAGTACTGGAGGATTACCATTCGATCTCACCATCGATGATCTGAAGGGAAACCACCTGTCCAGACCCAGAAATCCATTGATAGCAGAAGTTTTGTTCAGGGGGGGATATATCGAGATGTGGGGAAGAGGCACCAACAACATTATCGAGGATTGCATGAAGGCTGGATTGTCCGAACCGGAGTTCATAGAGGAAAGGAATTCTGTAGGCATAAGGTTCAGGTCCATTGATGATATTGAAACTGAAGTAATCGGGGCAAATCTGACTCACAGGCAGAAAGAGATCTTATCAATTCTTGCAGAGATCGATAGAGTTTCGATGAAAGAAATCATGATTAAGCTGAAAAATCCTCCATCAGAAAGAATGGTCAGGAAAGATCTTTCAGTGTTAAAGGATCAAGACATTGTCGTCAACACAGGTTTTGGAAGAGGTTCAAGATGGATGCTGAAAAAAAGAGGCAAGAATGAGGCAAGAATGAGGCGATAATGAGGCAAGAATGAGGAATAAATATACTGACAATAAATCCCATTGCATTCACAGATGAGGTCAACAAACAGTTACTGAGATAACAACTCACTGCATGTCCTATGTCAAAATGCTAACATGGAGTTGGATGTAGATACAAGGAAGTCCGATTCATCATTGAAGCAAGCCCTGTTTTCCCTTCGGAAAGACCAGGCCCAGGACCAGCAGAAAGGGAATTATCAACAATGCAAGATAGAACACACCTTTTCCTGAAAGGGGATAGTCCCAGTATCTTGTGATCCAGTATATGAGCCCCATTATTATAAAGAAGATCACTCCGGAGATAATGTACTGGAAGGTCCTTTCCCTTTCATAGGGCCAGTCCTTCTTTCCCCTTGGGTATTTCATTCCCAGGTAACCGAGTATGAGGGCCGCTACGACGACAATTACCAGGGATCCGGTTATAAGAGGTTCCAATCAGGAACCCTCCCAATCGGTCAATTCATCTATCTCGTGTTCTATCTCCGATAGATCTTGGACAGCCTTTTTCTTTTCTCTGGATGCAGGTTCGGGATCAGGAGGCGGTTCATTATCGTAGACATCAATATTTTCAAGGCTTCCGCTTTAATTTCATATTGAAACCGATCGTATGAAATTTGCATTGTGAAAATCTCATTTGTTAATACAAAGAAATTTTAGTTTTCACTCAGCGATAATGTGGTACTTCAAGATTGATCTCTTCTTCCTCCACATCTTCCAACCCTTTTCCGGTCAGCTTGAAATGGACCTCTTCCCCGGTTGGCATTGATCTGTGCTTCACCACAGTAGCTTTGCGGATCCCCTTCTCTCCAACTTTATCTATCCTTAAGATCACTTTGCAGTTATGGGAAAGGGAATGACCACCTATGGGTCTTACATCTCCAGGACCCATTGAGGAATAGACCTGTGTCGTTATCAGCACCGGTATATCCAGTTTCCTTGAGATATTCATAAGATCCAGCAGTATCTGGGAGATCTCCCTTCTTCCATCCTCATCCCTTCCTGAACCAAGGTTCATCCTGTAAAAGACCGTTGCTGAATCCAGGGCCACCAGACCGATATGAAGGTCCTTCTCAACAAGCTTCATTGTTGATCGCATGGCATCTTTAAGCTGGTTGGAGTTAAGAGGTTGGAAGAAAAGGACCTCTCTGGATATGTTCTCGTGGTCATCTTCTCCGCATATCTGCTGGAACCTCTCCATCGACACACCCTCAGTGTCGATGTAAATGACCTTCTGACCAGCTTGGACCACATTCCTTGTGACCTGGAGGCAGATATTGGTCTTACCTGAACCTCCCTCACCATAGAGCTGAGTTATTGCGGAGCTTTCGATGCCCCCTCCCATTATCCTGTCAATGGCTTCACACCCAATGGGAACCCTACTCAAATATCTCCACCCTCCCTGAGAACCTCTCTTATCACCTCTGGGGCCCTTCCGGACCTCTTCTCATCAAGGTAGATGAATCCATTGATCCTTGATAGGGCCTCCAGGTGAGGGTCCCAGGTCTCGGAGATCAGGACTCCCAGGGCATCCTTTCTGTGAGAGAGAACCCTGAGGAAAGAATCGAGTTCATCCTCACTTTGGAGGACCTTGAAGAAGACCGCTGGTCCTTTGAGACCGATCATGAACAGCTGATGGACGTCATTCCTTGAGAACATTGAATCCTTCCTGTAACCCATGGAAGCCATCTGCCTGGAGAACTCCCTTGCCAATATTTTCGGGTCCATGGTACTTTTGGGAACCGACAGGGGCTATCCTTTTTCCTTCCACCGGAGGGCTCCTTTCCAATGTTTTCTTCTCATCCAATCTTGATTGTACTATTGTCCTTGTTGTGGAGAGGGTGCTGTTTGGAGGATCCTTTGCGAGGGAAGGACCTTGCCGTAAGGATGTGAGTGCATCGTCCACAAGCTTCTCGCAGGTCGCCCTGGTCATCTTTCTGTAACCGTCTTCGAAGATCAGGTAGACCACCTCCCCCTCTTCGGGAAGTTCTACCTTCAAGAGGTCCAGACCTATGGATGAATCGGACCTTTTATTGGAACCTTCGACCCGGATGGCAGTCCTGTAAATTTCCAAGATATCGTTCTCTGTTGTGAAGACAATTGGGTCCAGGACTTGTTTCAACTTGCCTTTAAGCTCAGAGAATAGCTTCTCGTCCTCCTTCTTCTTCTCTTCCAGCTTCGGATCTATCATGGAAACGGGTGTTATCTCGAAGTTCTTGTCAGAGATGATCACAAGGTCCTCAACGCCCTCTATCGAGTCCGGGACAAGGAACTCAGAAAGATATTCAAGGGACCTGAGAAGGTCGATGCCCTCCCCTGGGATCCTGAAAGCTAGTAGCTTTTTACCTCCGTCATCCAGGAGCTGGTAGGCATTATCCTCCATCTTAGCCCTTAGTCTGAAAAGGAGGTCTTCTGATGGTACAACGTTCTCTCTGCTGGGTTGCATTTGAGACCAACTTCTTATGACCAAATCCGGATGTTGATTAAAAAAGGTTGTGTCCGTTGTAATAGAGGTTAATATTAAGAACTTGGGTCCTTTTCGACGTGTATGGACCCGCGGGACCGTTATGGTGGAGAGTTCGTCAGAAGGGTTGAGAAAGCCCTTTTTAAGATGGGTGTGACCACCAAACCTGTAATTGAGAGGCCCAATAAAGGACTGGCAGATCTGTGCCTTGTTTGCTTTCCCATTGCCAAGGATCTGGGAAGACCTCCACAAGAGATCGCTGAGGAGATCAGGGAAAGCATAGGATCCGCCGGAACCTACTCACTGGAGGTCATGGGGGGGTATCTGAACTGTATATTCAACGATTCGGAGTACTGCTCGGATATGGCGGGATTCCTCTGGTCCCGTAGGGGAAACCTCGGAAGAGGACCTTCTCAGGAAGATCGGATTATAGTGGAGCATACTTCCGCAAACCCAAACGGACCCTTCCATGTGGGGAGGGCCAGGAACCCGATAATCGGTGACACCCTTGTTAGGATGCTGGACCATGCGGGATATGATGTTTCATCTCAATACTGGATAAATGACATGGGTAAGCAGGTAATGATCCTTGTCTGGGGTCTCCATAATATTGAAGGCTCTGAATTAGAGAGTGCTGATAGGGCAAAGGAGGACCATGACCTCGTAAGGTCCTATCAGAAAGCCAATGCCATCATGGAAGAGAACGATGATATCCAGATCGAAATAGGCAATCTTCTGAATAATTATGAGAAGGCCGTTGGTGACAGGGACTGGGAACGTGTGATCTCTGTTGTTGGTAAACCTGAGATCAAGGCTATCGATGTCAGGAATGCCTGCAACAAGGTAATGGAGGGTATGAAGAGGTCCCTTTGGCGTTTAAATGTCACCTTCGACGAGTTCGTCTACGAATCCCGTGTTGTCGAGGATGGATCCCTTAAAGAGATAATAGAGGGATTGAATGAGAGCTCCCTCTGTAGAGAAGAGAATGGGGCCAGGTATCTGGACCTTTCTGAGCTTATCGAAGGGGGTGATGAGGATAATTTCAAACGGA
The DNA here is from genome assembly GCA_963807965.1 of uncultured Thermoplasmatales archaeon. GTDB lineage: Archaea > Thermoplasmatota > Penumbrarchaeia > Penumbrarchaeales > Penumbrarchaeaceae > Penumbrarchaeum. Next base: position 193,596 of record CAWEDU010000015.1, on the reverse strand, counting down.
GGTTCGTATTCACCCGATCAGATGGTTCCGCCCTTTATACCACGAGGGACCTGGCTTATCACAAATGGAAGCTGGACAGTTGCGACCATGCGGTCAATGTATTGGGGGAGGACCACCGATACCAGTCCCAAATGCTGAATCTCGCCTTGAAGGAGCTTGGTTCGGAGAAGGTCCCCGAGGCTGTTTTCTACTCCTTTGTTTCACTTCCACAGGGAAAGATGTCCACGAGAAGGGGAAGGGTCGTCTTCCTTGACGACCTCCTTGACGAGGCCGTTGATCTGGCCCGGATCGAGGTCGACAAGAGGAGGACCGATCTGACAGAAGATGAATTGAATACGATATCCGAGGCTGTTGGGATAGGTGCGTTGAGGTTCAATATCATCAAGGTCCAGTCTGAAAAGAAGATCGTCTTCAAATGGGAGGAAGCGCTCAATTTCGAAGGGTCCACAGCTCCATTCGTTCAATATTCACATGCCAGGGCTTGTTCTATCATTGGAAGATCATCCGATGATAAGGTAGGGGATATTGACTGGAGCAAGCTTGTGGAAAGGTCCGAGAGGGATCTCGTGAAGAGATTGTCGGGATTCGATGAGGTTATTTTGAAGAGTGCAAAGGATCGGAAGGTGCATCTCCTCACGGTTTATCTTGTGGAGACCGCATCATCGTTCAACGATTTCTACAGGGACTGCCCTGTTATCAATGAAAGCGACCCGGAGAGGCGGAAGGCGAGACTAGGCCTTGTGGAGATGTCAAGGGAAGTGCTTGCAACAGGGTTGAATATCCTGGGTATAAAGGCACCAACATCCATGTGATCCTTGGAAATCAAAGTTGAGAGGCACTTGTCGTATGAGGCCCTGTCTCTTGCGTGCTTGCTTGGAATAAACAGCAGAAGAGCGGAACATGCACTAGGTGAATGGTGCTCTGGACATACATTAGGAGGATCTGAAGTCAATGATTGATCCTGCGTATTTATGATCACATATATGTTTAAGAACATACCCATATCGGTGATTTATTGGAACATGATCGTAAGATAAAAGGCTGCTGTTCCCTTTAAATGATATCTTTTTCGATCGTTATGTTTAAAATCAGATATTATCCATTTTTAACGTTCATTTATTATAAGTCTGTTCTTACTTTAAATAATACATTAAAATACTTTAAGTTACTTTAAGCAAAGTATGGATGAAGATGATGTCAGGATCGTGATCCGAAAAGGTGAAAATGAAGAGGTTGAGTTTAAAGAGAACATAAGTAATCTTCAAGCCATAAGTAAAGTTATCTGTTCTTTTTCCAATACCAGAGGTGGTGTTTTATTCATTGGTGTGAATGATAATGGAATAATTACGGGTATTGATGCGGACGCAGATCTGGTTCAACAGAAGATATCATCCATAATCGATGTGATCTATCCTTCTCCTGTAATGAGGATAGAAGAGAATATAATTGAAGAAATGAAGGTATTCACAGTCATTGTCCAGAAACCTGATGAGAACCTGTACTATACTTACAAAGGAGCGATCTATGTAAGGGTTGGTAGCACCACAAGGAGGTTGGAAGGCCAATCTCAGTTAGAATTTCTGAGGAGAAAACAGATCTTATCGTTTGATGAGAGTTCAACGATAGGAGTGGGAATTGAAGATATTGATAAAGGTAAGGTCCAGGAATATCTAGAATCGAGAGGTCAGAAGGATTTTTTAAAGGAAAGAAGTCTTGAGGAATTCCTTTTAAGTTCCAAGCTAGCGGGAAAGATAACAGATTTCAGTGTCAAGAATGCCGCGGTCCTATTATTTGGAAAGGAACCAACAGATCATTTCCCTCAAGCTGAGTTGAAATTGGTCAGGTTCAATGGTAATGAACCAGTTAATATCACTGATTATCAAATAATTCCGGATGATGTGATCAATATCATCGAGAAATCAATTTCCTTCATTCTAAGAAATATAAAAAAAGAGATCATACTGGACGGCTCTTTAAAAAGGGAGGAGATATTTGAATACCCCCTGGAAGTGATACGTGAAGGAATCGTGAATGCTGTAGTTCATCGTGATTATTTCAGTAAGGACTCAATACAGATATCCATATTCGATGATCGTATTGAGATCACCAATCCTGGGTCGTTGCCCAGTGATCTTGAACGGGAGTTGTTTGGGACGATCTCCATCCAACGGAACCAGATCCTTTATCATTTTCTTAGAGATCTTGGATATGTTGAAGGATTAGGTACAGGTATCCCAAGAATGAAGGAATATATGCGAAAAAAGGGGTTGGCAGATCCAGAGTTTCTAATAACCGAGAACTTCTTCAGAATATCATTGAAAAATAGAATCGCGGATAGGGGATTTGAAGAAGAGGTGGTTTTGAATGACAGACAGAAGAAAGCTCTGGCTTATCTGGCAGAACATAATATGATAAAATCAGGAATATATTCGGAATTATTTGGTATTTCTATTCCCACAGCTGTTAAGGATCTGAATGATTTGACTGAGAAGAAATATTTACGAAAAGTTGGAGAATATAAAGGTGCATATTATGAATTGATCAAATAATGAGTCCCTATTTCTTCTGAGCTTGTTCAAACTGAGCGCTGAAGGGAAATGGCCATTCTTGGGGTCCTCTTCGATGATCCATCCTCCACTGTGGGAAGATTCAATAATTGTTGAGTTCGTCTAATACGTCACCCAATTCCTCTTCCAGAGTATCAACTTCTACTTGGTAGATGTCTTCGTCCATTTTCTTTGTCCTGGGTGACATTATTACACCATACCTACTATCACCCATCAAGCAATAGTTTGTTTTCTACTCCTAATTTCACACTACTTTGAAACAGACCCTTTTTCAGCGATATTTATATAGGTGACCTATTATGGGCTTTCTTGAGGTCGTTCCTATGCCTGATGAGTTCGATTATGAAGGGCTGCTAAAGAGAGCCCATGATTCCATGCCCGAAGAAGAGGTTACCGATGAGGAGAGATGGTCGGTACCGGAACTGGACATCATGTACGAAGGCAGGATGACCGTCTGGAAGAACTTCCAGGAAATAGTCGATTCCGTCAGAAGGGAAGCGGTTCACATCCAGGGGCATATTCTCAGGGGCCTTGGTTCCGCAGGATCACAGGAGGGCAGAAGGCTCATTTTGAAATCCGTTATCTCCGAGGATAAGCTCAAGGAGAAGGTGGATGAGTATGTCTCCACCTTCGTTATCTGCGGAGAATGCGGAAAGCCCGATACCCACCTAGTCAAGGAAGGCCGGATCAATGTCATAGAATGCATGGCCTGCGGTGCGAAGAGGCCAGTAAAGGTCAAGAAAGGTCTCCGGGCGAAGGAAAAGAAGAAGATACTCATTCCGGGTGACGAGATCGATGTCATGATCCAGGATGTTGGCAGGCTGGGTGATGGTATTGCAAAGGTCGACAAGTTCATCATCTACGTCCCTGGTGTTGCCAAGGGTGCCGCCGTAAGGATCAAGGTTGAGAAGGTATCCGGGACAATAGTCGTTGGTCGCGTAATATCCTGATAACACTAAGGTTTCTTATCCCTGAATTAAATAATTCAGGGAGTTATTTTTCATTATTGAGAAGCTTTGGCTATTTCTTTTTTTTAAATATCGTTTAACGATAAAACTAATTATTTTAAAAAAAAAAGGCAGGCGGATAAAACCGCCTGCCTGAGTCCCTCATAATTTATCTACTGGAGAGGGGACTTGCAGTTGGGGCAGAGGAACCATGACGGATCAACCTGGGATCCGCAGGAGGGGCATGCGCTTCCTGGTGCGGGTTCCGGCTGGGCCTGTGTCTCCATCTGGGGAGCGGGTGCCTCATACTGAGGTGCCATCTCTTGAGTTGCGGGTGCCATCTCCTGGGTTGCAGGTGGAAGCTCCTGGGGCTGCTCCATATCGGTCTGACCTGGGGGAAGCTCGGGTGTCTCTCCTCCTGGAAGGCCTGGTGCCTGTCCCGGTGGAAGTCCCATTGCATCGTATCCTGCGAGCTGGCTCTGATCATACATCGCATACTGCTGTGCAGGAGGTGCTTCCTTCTTCCTAAGGACAACAACGAGTATGACCACAACTATGATGATCACCAGGACCGCAACTATTGCTAGGATGATGAACATGGTATTATCATCGCTGCTGCTGCCACCGCCTGCGTTGATGGGTGTGTCATCATCATCAGTTGGTGTGTCATCACCGATCTTCTCAAGGATCTCGATCCTCTGGGAGATCTTCTCGGTCTCGAACTGTCCGTCGTAAACCCAAACCTGAACGGTCTTGAAACCTTTCTTGGAATAGGTGTGTGTGACGTTCTGTCCCTCGGATCTGGATCCGTCTCCGAAGTCCCACTTGTAAACGATGTTATCTCCATCGGGATCGGTGACAGCATCCACTGTGAAGCTGATCTCATCTCCGATGTAGATGTCGGCCGTGGAGCTTGGGTCCATCTTGACCGCATCCGGTGCCGGAGGCTCCTCATTGAGGTCGTTCAGGACCAGGATGATCTTATCAGTGGCCGTATCCCCTGCTTCGTCCATAACCTGGAAGACAAGGGTTATTTCTACCGATTTGACCCAGCCTGCTGAGGTCTTCCAGATATTTTGGTCATTGGGGTTGAACCAGAATTCACCTGTGTTGGGATCAATTCCCCAGTCGATGTCCTTTGTTGAATCCATATACGGGAGCTGGTCTTCGAGAGAGTCTATTTCATCGTCTTCATATTCTAAGGAATCCTCGAAGTTGACACTGAAGGTCAGTGAATCCCTCATGGATGTGGGGAGCTTCAGGTCGTCATCCTCTGCTATCGGTTTTATCCTTATTCCGCCTCCCTGGTACTGTGTATACTGCCTTGGAGTGGTTGCGGGTATGGATATCGATGGTGCATCGTTCTTGTTCTTCAGGTTGAAGAAGACAGTGAGGATTATGGTTCCGTCAGAATCACCATCGGAGACGGAGAATGCCATCTTGGAGTTCTCCTTCTCAACATCGTAATTGACAGGTGTGTAGGTCACCAAACCGTCATTGTATCCAACATCTGGAGATTCCTTCCAGTTATCGGAAAGACCGTCCTCGAAATCGTAGGTAAGGGTTCCCCAATCATCTTCTGGATCGGTATCCTCGGCAAATATCTCGAAGGTGAACTCCTCATCCTGGGTCAGGAAGATGTCATCGCTGTCCTCTATGTGGAGGACCGGTCTCATTGGATCTATCTCGTTGTCCACATCATATTCCATTCCATCATAGACAATGTGGTATACCATGGGAGGATCGTTCACGGAGTTGACGAAGATCCTGGTGGTCCTGTTGACCTCGGAGTGGTCATCATAAGCTCTTATCATGACCGGTTCTCCTTCGGAGGTCCACTGGTTATGCTTGAGGTTGATCTTCATCTGCCAGATCCCGTCGACCTTGGAGATGTTGATCCTCATGAGATCGGAATCGTAATCCGTATCCCAGTCACCGTCACCGCCGTTCAGTGATTCGTTCCAGATGTTGAAACCTCTGAACTTGTTCTCAGGATCTTTGAATGCGCCCTCAAAACCTTCCAGAGGAATGAGCCTCTCGGGTTCATCCTCTGTAAGTGTCGGGATCCCTTCCCAGTTTTCTATAATGGATACAGGATCATCATCCCATACGGTCATATTGAAATCCCAGAGGTCGTTGGAACGTTTTGAGGATCGAATATCATTCAAAGGCATTTTATCAAATGCCCAGACCTTAATTTCATGGGGTGATGGATTCTCATCTAACTGTTCTCCAAGGAAATTTATGTAATAGACCTTTCCAGGATTGGGATCAGCATCCGTATAATCCTTGTCCTTTGGATTAAGTGGATCACCTTCCTCGAGAAGATCGACCGGTGTGTCTCCATCTATCTCCACCCAGATGAACAACGGTTCATCATTTTCAACATCAAGGTAGGTTACGTAAATTGTGAACTCTGTATCGTAATATCCTCCGGTCTCTGCCTGGTCCCAGTCGGATTCGACAGTGATGTCAGTTATTTCTGGGGGTAACATTCGGTTCTCTTTCTCGGTAATGAAATCGATGAATAATCATTTGTCCCTTGCGTTGATTCCACTAAACATTCCCTGTAGTGTTGTCCAGCTGATTATCGACTGCCATATTATATGTCCTTGTCGAGATTGCGATGAAAAACGATCTTGGATCATTTCCATGAGGTCCAGTCGGAGGATATCTCCATTGGAAACCAATATGTCATTTCGAATTACGGATTCTGATTATTGAAGGCCGTTTCATATTCACCGATATTCATATCCGATACCTTGGTAGTTGTCAGTCTAGGTGATAATACGACTTAAGGTATATACCCATCCGTCATCCTCGGTGCCTCCAAATAGCACCGTCGTATCCATAAGAATTAAGACACGATATACATACCAGTCATCTGGAGTTCCAAGCCAAGATGATTTCCATATCCGAATTGGTTTTTTATGGAGAAATTATAGGTCATGTTCCAGATTTTACTTCTATCTAATCCCGACATCTCATACCAATCCACATAGTTCCATGCAGAATGGGATCTTGCGGTTATTGAGGGTATTGTTGTAGTTGCATTCTTCCAATCATTACCGGCACCTTCTGTTGTAGAGGGTGATATGGGATAGTTATTTATTTCACTGTCAGAGGTTCTCTCGACTTCGAAGGTGTAATCTATCGTATAATCTACACCTCTTCCTTCATCGGCATTGATTAGGATATTGAAGTATCTCACGCAGATATAGATCCAACCTCTTTCTGTCAAAGAGTTGGTGAATCCATCAATATCCTCTGTTGTTCCTTGTGAATCCATTGCAGGTCTGAAATGGACGGTCCAGTTATCCTCTTCATTTGCTACCCATCCATCATTTGGATCGCCATCATCATAATACATGACACGACCGCCCATATCATTCCATCCAGTTACCCAACCTTCTAAGGTATAAACCCATATCTCGAGTGTATCAGTATAATCATTTGTCATCATACCTTCAGAGTCAAAGGCCATCTCTTCAAGTGTAGCATCGCTTGAGGTGAATTCAGTTAATGTAATTGAAAAATTCTGGACATTTCCTGCTGAACCGCCTTTTGGATTCACATCACCCTGTGGTATCCTCAGTTTATACCAATCAAGAAGATCATGTTGCGGATTAACAAGAGCGTCATCTATGAAGAGATCACCTGAAACACTTTCTGAAGGATTGATATTCAATACGGATCCATTCCCTTCATCATCGTTATTTTCTATATCTGATGCTCTCGTTGGGAATTCAGATCCACCATCATACTTTTTGGCACCCTTGGTTCAATTCCTTTCAAGTCGATATCCAAACCTGAAATTTTATTATTAAGGTCATTATCCCTATCGGAGTTGACAACCTTCATACCAATTGCTTCATTCCTTCTATCAGGAAGTTGGAAATCATCTCCTAAAACAGACATAGCCTCCTTTCCATCGATCTTCTTAATGGTGGCCCCGTCCTTTGCGATCGCTTTGCCGTTCACATTGCCGGCATCATCGGAATGATCGGTTTCCACGATCATCTCATCAGAACCGGTATTTGCCTCTATGTTAACTCCAGCACCTACCAGACCAGCCGGTATTATGAGCATGGCCATGAAAACAAGCGCGAGGAGAACACTCTTCCTTTTACCGTACATCTTATTCCTCCAACGGTTATGTCAAGAGCCTTTGAATCTTGAAGTGGGATGCTTCGTGTCGAACCAGTCGCAACTACAGCTCTCAACAGAACATCTATTCTTTGTATTTATAATCTTTAGACATGAAAGGGTCACTGCTTGCGTCAAGACCGATCATTCTAGAGAACCCTTTTTAACCTTGAAGGGTGCTTTTGGATGTATCATGGCCAAGTTGACCTTCCTCGGTACCGGGGGGAGGCAGGTTTGTCACCCTCATGCAGGAACGGTCGACGGGAGGCCTATACATCGAGGACGGGATCAGGGTCCACGTGGATCCGGGCCCGGGAGCGCTACATGCCTTTAGGAGGAACAGGATAGACCCGACGAAGACAGATGCTCTGGTGATATCCCACTGCCATCCGGACCACTATGCCAATGCTGAGACCCTTATCGAGGGCATGGTGACTGGCCGCAGGGGGAAAAGAGGAACCCTTGTGGGGCCGAGGTCCGTGATCAAAGGAAGCGGAAGAATAGGACCCGCAGTCTCCAAATACCACCAGAACAAGCTTCAGAAGGTTCTGACAATATCCTCAGGTGACTCCTTCAATTTAAACGGTCTCGATGTAAGGGCAACTCCGTCGATGCATTCCGACCCGGATGCAGTGGGATTCAGTTTCCATACCACTGGAGGGAACATATCCTATGTAGCCGACACGGAGCTACGTTCAGAGATCATTAAAACCCATTTGGATGCAAGGATCCTCATACTGGCTGTAACCAGACCTCTTCGATCCCGTATCCCTCACCATCTATCAACAGAGGATGCTGCGGTTTTCGCACAGGAGATCAAACCTGAGCTCTGTCTCCTTACACATATGGGAAAGAGGTTCCTGAAGGATGGACCCAAAAAACAGGCCCAATGGATCGCAGAAAGGTCAGGGGTCAATACTGTTGCAGCAAGGGATGACATGGCGATCCATCTTGATGCCGACATCAAGGTGTCACTTCCTCCATTCCAAGGGTAAGCTTATCATGGGAATATCATATCATTATTGTAATTCTCCTCCCCTCGTTCTCTTTACAGCGCATATCATCGATATCAATATCTTTCAATGTAAGCCGAACCAAAAAACTTATTGAATAGTACCCTTTCTCCATTGCGATACCATGGCAAATGACGATTTTTTCGGAGATGAGCTCAGGACACAGCTGGTCTTCTTCTTCAATTTGAAAGAAGGCCTGAAGGACCTCGATGACAGGATCAGGACCACCTCCCTTTACCTTGCCAGAAGGGACCTTGAAGGCAAGCATAGAGATGTCGATGATTGGCAGATAATATCCAGACCGGACGAATCCACAGTAACAGGTAGTAAGAACGGTAATGTAATTGTCACAGCCAGGATCAGGACAATGAGCCTTCATGGGAAGAGTACCTTCGGTGGAAGGCAGAGTGATGCCATGAAGAGGAACATTGAGAAGCTCTCTGATGAGGCCTCTTCCTACAAGTACATGTATCTCTTGGATCCGTGGACGGTCAAAGTCGTTGATGAGACGTTCGACACATCGAACCTCACCATTCTTCCACTTCTCAAAGATGACATTGCCCAGGTGGTAAGGACCTCCGCAGAAGCTATGGACTTCGCCCTTCCGGGTTTGATCGAACCTCCTACCCAAATGGTCGAGGAGATAATAACTAAGGACGATTTTCCAGAGGATCGGACAATTATCTCACCAATATCCCGAACCTCGATAAGACAGGGTTTCCTCTATATACCAAAAGAAAAGGGAGTACTACTGAAAGAGGGTCCGGTCACTATTTGGATAAGGAAGGATGCCTCGCTTGAATCGAAATGCATGATGTCTCAGACAGGTGGTGTCAGGATCGGAGGTGGTCTGACCAAGTGGTTCAGGTCCATCGGTCTTCAATCAGAAGATGAACTTGTCATGGGCTCCCAGGAGGATGGCTCCCTTCTTGTCCTAATGATCCGGAGGAACCAACCTTTCAGACCAGCTTCTCCTATGATAGAAACGGTGAAATGGGACTGATACCTTCCTGTTATGGGGAGAAGGATACCCCGGAAGGATAAGACATGGAATCGTTCTCTAAAAAGACCAGGGAGTCTATTGGCAGGTTCGAGAAGAAATTGGCGGACCTCCGCAATGATCCCGAGTTCAAGGTCAGCGGTGATGATGAGCAGGATGTCTGCGACCTTGTACTGTCCGGGGGAGGAGCGAAAGGTGTTGCGCAATTGGGTGCACTGTGGGCCTTTGATCAGCTTGGGATCAAGATAAAAAGATTATCAGGTACATCTGCTGGAGCCATTAATTCATCCCTTGTAGCGGCGGGTTATTCTATCCAAGAACTATGTGAGGAGATCTTCGATCTTGATTTCATGGAACTAAGGGACGGATTTTGGGACCAGCACATTCCAAAGTTCGCAAGGATCGCAGCTATCTCGACCACTTACGGAATGTACAACGGTGAGAATTTTCAGATCTGGTTGGAGGAAATGCTTGTTGAAAAGGATGCCAACACATTCGGGAGGCTCCCTCTTGGAGATGTCGGTATGTTGGCCAAGCTCGAACCCAGGGATGCTCCCAGACTGCAGATAATGGCTTCGGACATCACCCATTCATGCGAGATCATGATGCCTCGGGACCTGGTCCTTGATAGATACGGGAACTTGAGATTTCCAAGTTTCCCTGTAGCTGCTGCTGTGAGGATGTCCATATCGGTTCCATTCTTCTTCACACCTTACAAGCTCCACAGGTCCCTGGTGGTGGATGGAGCATTCGCTTCGAACCTGCCATTGGAGACTTTTGACGAACCAGATGCTTCGGAGGTGAGATGGCCCACATTCGGATTGAGCCTCGTTTCCAAGGTTTACCCCTCCATGAACACCGGTGATCTGTTCCATTTCGGACTGGCAATATTCGATACGATGAGATACGGTCAGTCAAGGATGTCTTTCCTGGAATATCCAACTCGTATCTGCCGTCTGGTGGAGATACCAACTGGAGATATTCGGACTCTGGATTTCGGAATAACAAGGGAGCAGAAGGAACAGCTTTTCTTGAATGGTGCGAGCACTGTCCTCAAGACCCTGAGGGGAGAGGACGGGGCGGGGATAAGAAGGACCTGGAACTTCGATAACTATATCAAGCTCCGCAAGAGGTGGAGTTTTCCACCCATGGATGAACCCTATCTTTAGATTGGAGGTGTTGGAGGTCCCGGGATCTCTGGCATCCTGGGTGGTGGTGGAGGAGACCTGATGGTCGAAGGACCGGAAGGTCCAGCATCCTTCGGTATTTGAGGAGAAGTATTGTTCTTAATCGTCTGAGGTGGTATACTTGTTGGGGGAAGTGGAGCTCTCTGGTGAAGGTTTCCTCCCACCACCATCTGCCCCCTCCCATCTCGAAGTGCTCCCTGACCCATGCCGTTCGTCATGGCTGGTCCCTGGATGGGATGGGTGTGCATGTAATGCTGTTTCTTCTTTGTTAGGGCAAAGGCCAGCAGTATGCCGATCAGGACCACGATCAACAGGGCAATACCGATAAGGCCAATGTAAAATATCGTATTATCAGCCCCCTCATTTACCTCTATCATCAATGTTTTTTCTTCCCCTTCATTCCCAGAGGTATCCCTGGCTTTGGCCTTTACCTCATATGTTCCCCCGCTTCCATATTCGTGTGAGATGGTTGGGGATGATACCCATCCGGAATCGGTTCCATCACCGAAATCGATGAAATAATCCTCCACATCGAATCCATCAGTGGTCATGGATAGGTCGAAGATTATCTCATTTCCTGCATCTGCAGATACAGGACCTGTAAGGATGACCTGGGGGCCTACTGCATCTACTAAAAACTCCTCCGATCGGGTCTCTTCCTTGTTCCCTGCTTCATCCATGGAGTAATAAAAAAGGGTGAAATCACCCTCCTCACCCGGAGGGAAGAGGGCTCCTCCATAGGTTGTGAAGAAGTCGCCGTCCCAGGAATAAAAGATCAATGTCCCCTCAGTGGATCTCAGGAATATCATTGGAACGTCAGTGATGATCCCCTCGCCGTTGGGGGAGGAATCCATGGATATGGTGGTAACTTCCTTGTGTGAATCCACCTTGAAATGGTATAGTACTTTCGTTCCCTGATTGCCAGCTCGGTCAATGCTGTATGTGAAAAGTGTATGCTCACCTTCCGGGATGGTCACCGGAGATGTATAGATCTGCTCAGGCACCTTATCGATGTAGTAATAGATGACCTCACCCTCGTTACCGTCGGTTGAAAGTGTGATCACAGGTTGGGAGGTATACCATCCCACGGATCCATCCGGGGCGGATGGTTCAATGGTGGTGACCACTTTGGGGACCGTGATATCGTATGGTATCAGGATGGTTGATATTGGTCCGCTGTTGCTATGGACATCTTGCGCATAGTAGAGGAGTGTGTGGTTCCCCATCGGAGGTTCGAAGGGATCATCATATTCCAGCCAATCCTCTCCTCCATTCCAGCTGTAGAACATATCGGCGGTCCTATCGGTGCAGTCCAGTTCCACTACCATGGGCTCGGTGTACCATCCCAATGAGTTGGGGATGTCGCCTCCAAGGTCGATCTCCGCAATTGGAAAAATGGAATCGACCTTGAATTCCAATGTGATCTCTGAATCCCTATTCCCGGCATCATCCAGGGCCTGGATGTGAAGTTCATTCTCACCCTGGAGAGCATGGATCGTTCCGTTGGAGATCTCTTTGGTCCCTCTTCCCCACCAGAATTCGACCCTCTGGGGAGATGCTTCATCACCTGATGCAGAGGTCTCAATTATTGGAAGTGTGCTGTACCATCCGTTGATACCATCGGGAGAACCTGGAGTGACGGTGTAGGCTAATTTCGGGGTGTCAGGATCGAACTTAACCACCGCTGACTTTTTCACCTCTATATTGCCGGAAAGGTCCTCGGTCCAGTATCCAAGAGTGCTTTCACCTTTCGGGATGAGAACATCACCGGAGAACTCGAATTCCTGACCTCCGTTCCAATCGTACCGTATGGTTCCGGGTTCGTTGCAGGAGAATCCGATACCAGGATCGTTCTTGTACCAGTCCCCTTTCCCCATCAGGGTAGGGTCTAACGAGGTCGATAGTGGTCACTGGAGGTGTGTCATCGGTGAGATAATACTCCTTCTGGAATGGTTTGAAGTTCTCCTTGGTGACTGTCACATAACCGTAAGCAGGGCCTGATATTTCGAAAGGAACTACTGCTTTTCCTGACCCGTCTGTTTCCACCTTTGAGGATCTGTCAAGTGATTCCGAATAAACAGCCACAACGGCTTCCTGGACTGGAATTCCGGATCCATCTTTGACTATCACTGTGAAATTTGAATAATGGTCATTGACGTAATCAACGGTGACAGTGAAGGTTGAGATATCCTCTGTCCAGATCATGGTCTCCGGAGAACCCAGAAGGTTGTGTTCAAGCCAGGCGTTATAGAACCACTGCTGCTGTGTGAAATAAGCTCCCCATTCGTCTACATATGATTCCTTTGCCTTATGGAATATCTCACCCTGGGACCTGTAACCGTTTTTCATTTGAAGAAGAAGGGCCTGTTGTATCCCTGGTGCTCCGGGAAGTTCTCCGGTGTATCCAATTCCACCTTCTGTTGTCCTTGAAGCTCCAACATAGCCTATAGCACCGCCCTTGTCGTTCTCTATGAACTCCTCTGAGATCGAATCCCAATTTCCATTGTCATACCAGTTCGTTTCACATGACATCGCGGATATGAACGGTAACCGTGGAGACTGGGAAAGGTCCGAGGCCTCGTTGGTGGTGAATATCAGGGTGGAATCCTCCTGGGTACCCTCTGACCAAAGGTTGGTAATTCCATGACCCATGTAAACGACTGTGGATAGACCGGAGTTGAAACCGTTCCAAATGTTGTTGTAATTGAGGACCTTGGCACCTGTTCCTGTTTGTGTGTTGCCGGAAGAGTAATATTTATCCGGGGTATCATAAACATATTTCAGGTAATCTGACCAGTAATATTCACACTGTGTGGGACCATCATCATATGAATGGGTCGTGGAACCGAAAAGACCGACAGTTGAGGTCCAATCCCCTATCTCAGGATTCTTCTCGTATCTTACTACCTTCTTGGCCCAGTCCGCTGTCTTCTTATCATTATCAACTGAAACCCTGCTAACAAATACATCGGGAATGAAGTCCTGGATGTCCCTGGTCTCCGCCCATCTGTCATCTCCATCCTCATTCCAGACATCATAGGTTCCATCCAGACAGGCATAATAGGTGTCAGCAGGTAGCGTATCAGGTTCACTTCCGTATGGGTCCTGGTCCCAGGCCATCAATGTTGGCACGTACTTTGTTCTCCCCCATCAAAAGAACCCATTTCAGGGCTTTTCCATCGCCGAAGAAAGTGTCATGTAGAAACTGCCAGATGGATTTTGTACCATCCAGTGAAGGGTATTCCGAGTTCACGTTGCTATACTTCATTACTGTGACAATGAGACCTGTCTCCTTCTTCCATTGGATATAATCTTCGAGATCGTTAATGAATGGATCATGTGATATCACCAGGAGCTCGGTCCCTTCCAGTACATCTTCGGGTCTTTCCACGGCCCTTGTCATGTAATTGAATTCATTTTCCGGTCCAACCGATCTTTCAATGACAAGTTCGATATCTCTATAGAAAGTGAGTGTCTGATGGACCGGGTCATGGTCAAAGGGGGAGACTGAGATCGAATAATGGGCCAACCTCTCCCCTGTTTCCCATCCATATCCGATATGGGACCACAGGACGGGCTCCTCAGGATATGAAGTACCTCTCAGATAAAGTGACCAATCAAGGTCGAGACCTGTGGTCTTCTCATTTGAAAAGACCTCTTCGGTTAGATGGACCCCTTTTACCGAAGGGGCGATCGGGAAGGAAAGCGGAATCGTCGTGGGGTTGCCTCTAACCACTTTGATATCCTCTATTTCATACGGGACCTGTAAAGGATAGGAGATCACAGGTACGGATGGCCCTCCGTTTGCCGGGGGTTTTATGGAGTTTTCAAGTTGTGGTATGGACCATCTAATTCCATCTATCAGTTTAACATCCATTGATAAGGGTCCAGGTTCGATATCCATGGTGAATACTTCTCCTAGGGCACTGGAAAGGTTTTTCGACCCGTCCTGATCGGAAGCCTTGATCAAAGGCATCGACGTGAGAATTATCATGGTCAGAAGCAGTGCGGGGATCGTGGAATGTGGTCTCATGAGGGATCACCGGGCAGTAGAGCTGATAAGGTATACCCTAAACAGGTATTCCCACATATTATTTTGTAGTCACCTTTTTACATTATCCGGCTTTCAGGGTAAATATCAAGGACCCGTTGTCCCTTGAAGGTAGGTTCACATGGCGATCCCCGAAATCGATGAAAAGGACCTCACCCCCCTGATGAGGCAGTACCTTTCCATCAAGAAGCAGCATCCGGACAAGCTCCTGCTCTATCGTATGGGAGATTTCTATGAACTTTTCTTCGATGATGCGGAGGTAGCCGCAAGAGAACTTGATATCACTCTCACAGCTAGGGATAAAGGGCCCTATGGTGGGAAGATCCCACTCGCGGGGGTTCCATACCATGCACTGGATAATTATCTGCCCAAGCTTGTAAAAAAGGGATATCGAGTGGCGATCGTTGAGCAGGTGGAGGATCCGAAAAAAGCCAAGGGAATCGTAAAGAGAGAGGTCGTCCAGATAGCAACTCCAGGGACCCTCCTCCTCCCCGAAGGCTCGGATGACAGGGCAAATACATACCTTTGCGCTATCTTAAGGAATGTGGAGGAAGGCGGAGGCGGTGAGCTACAGCTGAAGGAGAACAAAGGGACAGCTCAGGATAGGATCATCCTTCCGAACGCCATGTATGGAGTATCCCACCTTGATATCTCTACTGGCGATTTCTTAACCACGCAGATATCCGGTGCAGAGCCGTTCAACAGGCTCATTTCCGAACTGATGAAGTTCCAGGCGGTAGAGATCATCGTTCCTGTTTCACTTTTCAGGAACGAGGATTTCATCTCCGAGCTGAGACTCCAGATGGGTACGGAAACTGTGATCAGTTCATTTCCGGACCACAATTTCCTAAGGTCTTATTCCGAGACGGTACTCAAAGAACAGTTCTCGGTCCTGTCAGTTGAGGGATTAGGTCTTTCGGACCTGGAACTGGCACAAGGGGCTGCTGGGGCTGTTCTTGCTTATGCCAGGGAGAACCAGATGACCGACCTGAGGCATGTAAAAGATATTCGGGTTTACAGCGGTTCGGAATATATGGTCCTGGATTCCACCACTTTGCGCAATTTAGAGGTAATGAGGTCCTTCCGCGACGGGTCAACGAAAGGGACCCTTCTCGGGATCCTGGACCGGACAAGGACACCCATGGGGTCCAGACTGTTGAAGTCCTGGATCCAGCAGCCATTGATGGACATCAACGGGATAAATAAGAGATTGGATGCGGTGGAGTCTCTTTACAACGATCTATTCCTCAGATCGGACATCAAGGACGGTTTAAAAGGCGTTAACGATATTGAAAGGTCCCTGATGAGGCTGAGCCTTGGCAGGGGGTCGGCCAGGGACATGGTCGCTATCAGAAACTCCCTTGAGTCCGCTGAGAAGCTCAAAGAGGTTTTAGTTGCCTCAAAGAGCCTGGGCACCTCCAAGCTCTTGATGGACCTATCAGGTGACCTTACGGAAGAAAGCGGGATCATTGAACTCATCTCCTCTGCTATCGTTGATGAACCTCCTCTTTCCATCACTGACGGAGGTATGTTCAAAAGGGGATATTCCGACGAGTTGGACGAGATCGCCCTCTCAGCTCGTGATTCGAAGGATTGGCTCAAGGGATTCGAGGCCGGGGAGAAGAAAAGGACTGGAATAAAATCGTTGAAGGTCAGGTTCAACAATGTTTTCGGCTATTATATCGAAGTAACCAAGTCCAACCTGGAAAATGTTCCTCAGGATTACATAAGGAAGCAGACCCTTGTCAATGCTGAGAGATATATAACACCAGAGCTGAAGGAGAAGGAATCACTGATCCTCAACTCGCAGGAGAGGATGGCGAATCTCGAGTCATCCCTCTTCGATGGGATCAGGCAAAAGGTCCTTGAGAGGAGTGAAGGGATACAGACTATAGCCTCATCCATAGCCAGGATCGATGTACCTAAGCGATCTTGCCGAGGTCGCGTCCGCCAGGAATTTCAAAAGGCCTGCTGTGGATGACAAGAGGAGGATCTCAATGACCAGGTCAAGACATCCGGTCGTTGAGGAAAGGGTGGAATGGGGTTTTGTTCCAAATGATATATTCCTTGACGGAGAGGACAACCGCTTCATCATCCTTACGGGTCCAAACATGGCGGGTAAGTCCACTTACATGAGGCAGACCGCATTGAACGTAATCATGGCACAGATGGGATCGTTCATACCTGCCGATGAGGCTGTGATCGGTATGGTGGACCGAATTTTCACACGGGTGGGAGCTTCCGATGATCTGGTCAGGGGACAATCCACCTTCATGGTGGAGATGCTTGAACTGGCAAATATTCTAAACTCGGCCACAGATAGATCGCTGGTCATCCTAGATGAGATAGGAAGGGGCACTTCCACATTCGATGGTCTTTCCATTGCCTGGGCGGTTACAGAATACATTTCTGACAAGGAAAGGATAGGAGCTAACACGATCTTTGCTACCCACTATCATCATCTGACAGAACTTGAAGGTAAGCTGGATGGTGTTGTAAACTTCTCGATGTCCGTCAAGGAGACAGGAGATGGGATAACATTCCTCAGAAAAGTGAGGAAAGGACCTGCATCAAGGTCCTATGGTGTGGAGGTCGCGGACCTCGCCGGTATTCCCACTGTGGTCGTGGAAAGGGCCAGAGAGGTCCTTGGAAGGATCGAGAAAGAGGACTCTCTTGAGGGGAGGGCCGCCGAGATCACCAACGTTCCCATCGAGGCCACCCCCGCAACCACAGATAGAAAAGGACCCCTTCAGATGGTCCTTTTCCCAACTGAAGAAATGCTTGCTCCAAAGGTCGAGGACCCTCTCATCGACGAGATAAAGTCCATGGACCCGGCGAATATGACACCACTCCAGGCGCTTGAAGCGATCTACAAGCTGAAGAAGAGGCTTTAGGAGCAGTGTCCCAAACGGTTTTATCATCCCGTTCCATCTAGGGTTTTGGAGATAGTAGATGAAGGTAACCCTCGCAGGAGCCACATTGGACCGCAGGTTCTGGCCGGATGATCCATCCGCCTCACCGGAGACCATCTCGGCAGCCTATGCCCGAATATCCCATAGTCCCAAGGGAATTGGTGAACTGCGGGAGATCGCGGTTAAGGAAATAGAGAGATCCAGACGATCCAATGAGAACATCATTTACAAGATGGGCCATTCCTCCATTGCTGAACATGCGGTCTTCAATATCGATGTGGAGGATGCGTCGCGACTTCTAGTTGAATTCATAGAGCATCATAGGCTAGCTTCATTCACTGAAAGGTCCCAGAGATACGTTTTCTTTGGTAACAAGGAATTTCAGGTCCCCGAGGAATTGATGGGAAGCAAATTCGAAGAAGAGGTTAGAGAACTCGAATCTGATAAATTCCATTTTTACAAAAAGCTCTGTGAAGATAAGGATCTTAAGGAGAAGTACGGGGACAAGCTACTGGAGCAGGCACGATATGTATTAGGCCTGACCTGTCCAACAGACCTGGGTTTGACGATAAACGCCAGGGAGCTGGAGTACTCTGATATCATGCGGTAAAGCCCATGGTCTTGTGGAGGTCCGGAAACTTGCTGAAGAACTGCTTTCCAAAGCTGGTCATCTTGCTCCATCTCTCATCAAGTATACAGGGCCCAATGAGCATATTTCAACTGCCAGGAAGAGGATGGAGGAATGGGTAAATGAGAACCTCGATAGATTGAGAATGGAAAATGAGTTCGAGGATATCCTGGATTCAAGGAGGTTTTCTGTCTGTTCGAACCGTCCTGCCCATTGCGACGATCCCGAGTCCGAGATCGCATCCGCTCTGCTTTTCGAGATCACGGATCTGGACCTTGAGGAGTGCAGAAGGACTGCAATGGAGATGACCGATGACGATCTCCTCGACCTTTTCAGACCAGTATTTTCGGAATATCCGGTCCATTCATCCCTTCCAAGGGCCTTTGAGATGATGGACCTGACCTTTGATTTCGAGATATCAGCTTCTGGATTCGCACAGCTCAAACGTCACAGACTTGCTACGATACTGGTCAAGGGATATGATCCTTCAAGATGGTTTACTCCCCCGGTTTGCATGTCCGATCCTGAGATCGCGGTTGATTACATCAAGATCATGAGAAGATCTGAAGATCTCTTCCACAAAGTGGAGAAGGTCATGGGCAGGGAAGTGGCAACATATGTACTTACGAACGCCCATATGAGAAAGGTGATCTTCAAATTGAATTTAAGAGAGCTATACCATTTCGTTCGTCTAAGGTCCGATATCCATGCCCAGGATGAGATAAGGAACTTATCCGATAGGATGGTCACAGTCCTGAAGAACCATTTTCCAGTGGTGGCCACCATGCTTTGCGGAAAGGATTCATATGAGGATGGCAAGGAAAGGATCTTCGGTTGCTGGACGAAGGATGATGATCAGGAGGTGAATTAAATGATGGCAAGCATCTGTCACATCTGCGGGAAACCCGCATTCAGAACATGCATTCTCTGCGGAAGATCTGCCTGCAAGGGACATCTGGACGACAACGGTTTTGCCTGTCTCAACTGCGCTCCCACAAAGAGAGGGCCGCCTGCTTCGAAAGGACCAGGTGAACCCGGGGGTGTTCAGGGATGACAAAGATAATGGACCTGAATATCTCAAATCTAAGCAGCCACTCCCTTGATCTGATCGATGGTCTTCTCGCGGAGTTGAAAGGAAGTGAGGTCCCTGCGTTCGCATCCCAGGACCAGGACCTGGAAGTACTCAAAGACGAGGTAAAGAGGATCTCCGGGAAGAAGAACATCATAATCCTTGGGCACGGAGGATCGATCACCACTTTCAAAGGTATTCTTGGATCGCTTGGACGGTTCTACAAAGGTGATCGGGAGTTCTTTCTCCTTGATACTGTGGACCCTGCACATATTGCTTATATCAAGAGCAGGACCTCTCCGGAAGACTCTCATGTTATCGCGATTTCGAAATCAGGGAACACACTAACTGTCCTGGAGCTCCTTTCTGTATTCCTGAATTATCCAACCACAGCTGTAACGGAACCGGGATACGGGGCACTGAGGAAAATATCCAAAACAAGGGATTGGACAGTGATCGATGTACCCTAAAGAGATCGGGGGCAGATTTTCAGGAGGTACAGCTTCTGCTCTTCTTCCTGCAATGGTCTTAGGGATCAAAGTTGAAGAGTTCATTGAGGGAATGAAAGAAGCTTACAGGTCCGCCAGGGAGGATGATGAGATGGTCAATCTCAGCGGTGCCTTTTACCTGGTTGAAAGGGTGGGAAAGAGGATGATCTTCCTCCCTGTCTATTCCAAGGGATATTCAGCTTTCAACGATCTTGTGACACAGCTGTTCCATGAGACGCTATCGAAATCGAGGAAGGGAATGACAGTTCTATGTTTCGAAGGACCAGAATGCCAGCATCACACGAACCAGAGGGTCCTGGATGGACCTGAGGACATCGCCACCCTCTTCGTTCTTGTTGATGGAGATGGAGGGGAGGAGATATCCTGGCCCGATATTTCGGTGGAGTTCAAAGGGATCCCATTGAATGAGATGGGAGGATATGATCTCAAGAAGGCTATTCTTTCTGAGGCCAAGGGAGTAATGGGTTCCATGGAGGAGATCGGAGCTCCATACGGGTCAATTACATTCAAGGATGAATCAGAGAGATCTATTGGATTCTATGTCGGAATGATGCATTACCTTGCATATTATTTCGCTTTATTAAGGCAAGTGAATCCATTCGACCAGCCAGCTGTTGAGAAAGCGAAGGAGATCGCCTTGGAAATGAGGAAGAACTAAATGTACCTTCTTTCATTCGATTAAGTGCCTCTGAGGACCTAAGACATTCTGATATCAGGTCCTTATCGGAATTCACCGAATCATATAGACGATCATCATCAGTTATTATCGAGGTTCCGTAATGTTCGGATATCGTGACAAGATAACGATCTTTTCTTGGGATCTTTTCGAATTTACTGTCTTCCTCCATCTCATCCGAACAGAATTCAAACGGACATTCATCGAATTGGCCTGATCTGAAAAGAGCGACCTTAATATTCCTGATCATCAGTTCATCTTTGAATTCTTCTCTATTTCCCATGAATCTTCGGAATTTATTTTTGTAACCTTCTCTGATCTTGGCGCTCATGCACAGTCGGCAATTTCGATCGATAAATTCTGACATGAATTCGTGGTGAGGCTCCTCACCTCTCATCGAGAATGTGAGCACATCCTCATCGATAACCTTGCATTTCTCACAGACCAACCCCACCACCAACCATCAGCTCTCGAGGAATTGTATCATCTCATCCAGGTTCTGTTCGAAGAATCCGGGTAGACCTCCCCTGACACGACCTTTGTCATCTCTTTCAAGGGCCCTAGTTTTCACGACACCTTTCTCCTTGTTGAAGAAGATGATGTTTACATCCTCCTTTTTGAGGTCCCCCTTGGAGATGGCTGAAAGTAACGGGTAGATGATATGCTCGCTGTGGGTGGACATGATAAACTGCTTCTTCTCCTCCTTCCAAACCTTGATGAATAGCTCCATGAGCTCCGCCTGTGTTTTAGGGTGGAGATGTATCTCCGGTTCCTCGATCATAATAGTATCCAGTTCATCCGCCAAGGCGATGGGGATGAACATGTGTAGCATCTGCTGTGATCCAAGGCCTTCATTTATTATTTGGAATTTATTCTTCTATTTTAATCTTAATTACTACATATTTCCCCTATTTCACCTCAGTATATAATTCCGCAAATCCTAAGTTCATTGAACCAGTTAGATACCTTATCCTTCATCTCATAATTGGAAGATAAGAAATTTCCCAAGGACATTGACCTTTGAGGTATGCAAATATTGCAGTTCTTGTTATTTACAT
This sequence comes from uncultured Thermoplasmatales archaeon, assembly GCA_963807965.1. Lineage (GTDB taxonomy): Archaea > Thermoplasmatota > Penumbrarchaeia > Penumbrarchaeales > Penumbrarchaeaceae > Penumbrarchaeum. Next base: position 171,833 of record CAWEDU010000015.1, on the reverse strand, counting down.
TTCGTGATCTCTTCATAATTAATTCAAATCCTCTTATGGCCTCGATAAATGTATACTTTTCATCGATTAGTAATCTGATCTTAGATATTGTGATCAGATAATTTTAATTATTTTTACTTCTTTCTTCATTGGAAAGTCGTCATGGATCCGAAAAGTTTTTATTTTCAAATGGATCAAAATTCCCCCTCCATATTACATTGTAAATCAATTGGTATATGCTTTATTGTAAAATTTGACTTGATTCCATTTTTATCAAACTATCATTTAATGATAGTTATCATCAAATTTTGATATAATTATCTTCTGAATTGTCCAAATGCTTATCATATTCCATTGCAATGATTATGTCTCATAATTTTGATTAACGGCATATCGCCGAAATAATTTTCAGATTCTATGCGCATATAACAAAGTAAGTATCACATAATATTATTTTTTAATCGATTACGCAAGTCCAATCATCCAATCGACTCAGATATTTTATTATATAGTTCCAACAGATGTTCTCTTACCATGTTCTTCATCTTCTCATATAATTTGAACCTCTGTTTACCGGAATTGTTTGGTTCTATGAAAACAATATGATCGGTCTGAGGTCCTAGGTCCCGTATCTATGGGCCTTGAAATTCTTGAGCCTCAGTCTCTCCAGCATGAAACCACCTAATCTCTGCCTCTATCATCATTTTCTGTTATAAATAGCATTTATGATGAGGAGGGGGTCATCTTTTTTGGATCTTGGAATGATTGAATAATATGTGATCATTGTGATTTTCTGTTTCGGTCCCTCCCCCAATCTTCCTTTTTTTATACTGCTTTCATTTGTAATCTTCCATTGAGAGGGGTTTTCTGCATGTTCGACAACCATTTTTCCCAATGCCCGGATGTGCGGGCAGACAACCCTGGCCGGCAAGGGAGATGCGACTTCTGCTTCAACCCTGAATGTGATAATAAAGGATGTGCTTTCTGATATCGTCCAGGTCTCCGTTTTTGGAATGAACGGCTCGAACTTGTTGTCAAAACGTCCCGTTTTACATGCATCATATTCTCATGGTGTAACAATACTTTTGCATAATCATGATACCAATAAGGAAACCTTTAATATGACCTCCCAATTTCAAGCCCGTCCAAGCCAATACATGGACGGTGGAATCTCATGGGAAAGATCGGATTAACTGAACTTATTTTAAGAGATGCGCATCAATCGGTCCTGGCCACAAGGATGAGGACCGAGGATATGGAACCGATACTATCCAAATTGGACAAGGTCGGATACTGGGCAGTAGAGATGTGGGGAGGGGCAACCTTCGACGTACCTCTCAGGTTCCTGAACCAGAGTCCCTGGGACAGGCTGAGGCTCATCAGGAAGATGATGCCCAACACGAAACTAATGATGCTTCTCAGGGCCCAGAATATAGTAGCTTACAGGAACTTCCCGGATGATATCGTCCAGAAGTTCGTTCACTACGCCCACAAGAACGGGATAGATGTCTTCAGGGTCTTCGACGCCCTGAACGACCTGAGGAACATGGAGGTTCCAATGAAAGCGGTGAAGGCCGAGGGTGCTCATCTCCAGGCCTGCGTCTCTTATACGATCTCTCCAGTCCACACCACTGAATATTACATAAAATTCATGCAGGACCTTGAGAAGATGGGAGCGGATTCAGTCTGTATCAAGGACATGGCAGGTATGATCTCGCCCAAGAGGGCCTATGACATTATTAAGGGATACAAGGACCAGGGAGGAAAATGCCCCGTGGACCTTGCATTCCCATTCTACATCCGGAATGACGGGACTTGCATATCAGAGGGCCGCTGAAGCTGGCGTTGACGTTATGGATACTGATATGTCACCCGTTGCTGAGGGAACCGGTCATCCGGCAACCGAATCCGTTGTCTATGCTTTCAAAGGTACGGAATGGGACACAGGTCTGGATATGGACCTTCTCATGGAAATAAGGGACCATTTCAGGAAAGTGATGAGAAAATACAGGCATCTTATAAGGATGGAAGCGCTCAGACCCGATCCTTCCATAGTACTACATCAGATCCCCGGTGGAATGATATCTAACCTGGTCTCCCAGCTGGAGATGCAGGGGGCCGTGAACAGGCTCGATGAGGTGTTGAAGGAGATACCCAAGGTCAGGGAAGAACTGGGTTATCCACCCCTGGTTACTCCAACATCACAGGTTGTTGGTGTCCAGGCTGTCATGAACGTTCTTTTCGGAAGGTACAAGAACCTTCCCAAGGAAACGATAGATTATGTAAAGGGAATGTATGGAAAATCCCCGGCCCCTATCTCCGATGAGATAAAGGCCCTCATCCTCGGCCCCAAATGGAAGGATGAGATCATCACCTGCAGACCAGCTGACCTCCTGGAACCGGAATGGGACAAGAGAAAGAAAGAGCTCCAGGACATGGGTGTTTACAAGGAAGATGAGGATGTCCTGATCTATGCGATATATCCCCAGATTGGTTTGAAGTATCTCAAAGGTGAGGCTAAAGCCGAGTTCACATCAGATGAGCTCCCACTTCCTCTGGACCATCCTGCTACAAGAGCAATGGTGAAGTCTTTCTTCCCCGAATTGAAAGAGATCTACCTCTACGATAAAGAATGCAAGGGAGGGGGAGGCCCAGCTTCGATACCTACAGAGTTCGATGTCGAGGTCGATGGTGAGATGTTCGAGGTCAAGGTCAACCCCAAGGGTGGATTCATCGTTGCCGGAGAAGGCGGCGGAGCAGAAGCCCCCCCAACTGATGTTGAAGGCGGTTTCAAGAGCCCGATGCAGGGTACTGTTCTTTCCATTAAGGTTGCAGAAGGCGACAAGGTTGAGGAGGGGCAGATCATAGCCACGGTTGAGGCTATGAAGATGGAGACCGAGGTAAAGGCCGATCATGGTGGAGAGATCAAGAAGATCTATGTCGGTGAGGGAGACGCAGTTGAGACCGGCACCTTGATGATGCAGATCCTCTGAGGTGATCTTGATGACCAAAGAGGGATTGATCAACAAGGTAATGATAGCGAACAGGGGCGAGATAGCCATAAGGATAATGAGGGCCTGCAAGGAGCTGGACATAGCCACCGTGGCTGTTTACTCCGATGCTGACAAGAATGCCCTGTTCGTAAGATATGCAGATGAAGCCTACAACATCGGCAAGGGTCCTGCAAAGATGAGCTACCTGGTCCAGGACAAGTTGATAGATGTCGCTCTTGCAGCGGATGTTGAAGGCATACACCCTGGATACGGATTCCTTGCGGAGAATTCGGACTTCTGTAAGCTTTGCCACAAGAATGGTATAGAGTTCATCGGACCTCCTGAATCCGCAATGAGGCTTATGGGATCCAAGATAGATGCGAAGAAATCCATGATCGATGCCGGAGTAAGTGTCGTTCCTGGTGTTGTGGAAGCCATAACCGATCATGAAAAGGCCAAGGACATCGCACATAAAATCGGATACCCCGTGATGCTGAAAGCATCCGCAGGAGGCGGTGGTATAGGTATTCAACTCGTTCAGAACGAGGAGGAGATGGATAAGGCCCTTGATTCAGTGAGGGTGCTGGCAAAGAACTCCTTCGGGGATGATGCCGTATTCATAGAGAAATATATCCATGATCCCAGGCACGTTGAATACCAAGTGCTCGGGGATAAGAACGGTCATACCATACATCTCTACGAGAGGGAATGTTCTGTCCAGAGAAGGAACCAGAAGCTGATAGAGGAGACCCCTTCCTGTGCCCTTACTCCCGAGATAAGGGAAGAAATGGGAAGACAGGCTGTCTTAGCAGCAACCACAGCAGGATATTGGAACGCCGGAACCTGTGAGTTCATGTTCAAGGACGGGAAATATTACTTCCTTGAAATGAACACCAGGCTTCAGGTGGAGCATCCCATCACCGAAGAGGTGACTAGGACAGACCTTGCCAGGGAGATGCTCTACGTGGCATCCGGACTCGATCTCTCGTACGCTCAAGAAGATATCACCCAGACCGGTCATGCCATCGAGTTCAGGCTGAACGCTGAGGATCCCATGAACCAGTTCGCTCCTGCCCCGGGAAAGATCGTGAAGTATGCCGAGGCTTCCGGTCCCGGGATAAGGATCGATTCCGGTGTTTATCCAGGGTATACGATCCCGCCATACTATGATTCCATGGTGGCAAAGCTGATCGTATGGGGTGAGGACAGGAACTACTGCATCCAGAGGTCGAAAAGGGCTCTCTGGGAAATGCAGATCGGTGGAGTGAAAACCAACATTCCGTTCCATGAAGTGGTCCTCGATCATCCCAAGTTCGTTGAGGGAGATTACACAACCTCCTTCATACCCAGGTACAACATCATGGAGACCGTGGTGGAGTACTACAAAACCAAGAAAGCAGAGCAGGGTGGAGCTAAGAGGGCAGCTGCAATGGCTGCCGTTGAAGCTGTTATCGCAGGTGTTGCGCAGGCGCGAAAGACCGAGTGACCATTCTGAATTTGTAAGTCTCGACTCATTGATCTCTTTTATTTTTTTATCTCTCTATTTTATAATAAATTTATTATTCGATATTGTAGTTAATCGATTCGATTTGAAATGGGGGAAGAGTTTTTTATTTACAGTAAGTCGGATACCGAAACAGAATTTGATGAGAATTATTGGGGCGGGGTAAAACCAAAACCCAAATACAAAGTTACTGCACCATACCGGGAATTCTATCAATGGCCCGAAAAATGCTCCTTATGCCGAAATCCTGTTGCCAAAGAAAAGAAAAGTGTAATAGGAACTGTACAAAAGCAAAGAATATGCGATATCCAGGAAACACTCCTTTCATGAGATAAAAGGGATCCCGTACTGTGAAACTTGTTTTAAAAGGGTGAAGTTGGATACTTCTTTCTTGATATTATTGGGACTGGCCTTCATTATAGGCATGGGAATAATCATAATAATTTCAATTATCAATATGGATCTAATCTGTTTAGCTGTAATACTAGGTGTGGTTATTCCAACCGTCCTAGTATTAGTCATTAATTCATTATTTCTGGATTCGATAGAATCGGATGCGGTCAGTATTTCAATTTCGACAGAAGAGAAAACATTTGGAGACCTGAGACCTACCATGATAACGTTCAATTTCAGGAATCCCGCTTATGCTTTTGAATTCGCCGAAAGAAATGAAAGATTGTCCAAAAAAAGATGTTCCACCTGTGGAAAAATAAAATTCAAGGGGAGAAAGAAGTCATATTGCATATTATGCGATAAAAATAGGATACATTAAAAGAGGGCTATTTTTCATATTTCATGCATTTTTCGCAGTAATATCCATGTCTGGTAATTGTAAGTTTGTTTCCACATCTGGAGCAGATGGTGGTATTGATCTCAAATTTTTTCTTCTCTTTATGAGACTCAATTTTAAGAAAAAAGAAAATAATTAAACCAATAATAATTCCCATTATGATCATGTAAATAATAAATTTTAATATCTTCCCGATCTCAACATTGAAAATATGATCGAAAATGAAGTCCATACCTTCAACGATAATAACACCTAACGCAATTCCCAATATCATTTTCAACTTCATCCTTGAAAGTATCATAATGCCTCTGAAGGAGGTTAGTACCTGATCGATTAAAAATTATTCTTCTTGATCTTAAAATTTATGCGGGTTTTAATATAAAAAACGATTTTCTATACAAGAAACCATCACCATCGAATTTCTAAAGGGAAAGGGATGTCCACTCAATTTTTCAGTCATAAAAATTTTACAATGTTAAAAGCTTTCACTCCCTCCTGAACACGATCTCTTCCGGAGGTTTAGATACCGAACGGACCTTATGGGAGCTCCCCTGGAACCAAGAGGAACTAAGGAAGAGATGAAGCCTCATCATTTCCGGTAATCCATGCAATTCTGGCAATACCAACCTGATCCATCAACATATATCATTCTGGAATTGCATACAGGACAAGGACCTTTTCCTCCATCTTCGAGGTCCTTCTTTCTTTTTATTCTGGACCCGATGGCAATCGCCACTGCGATGATGCCTATGATGGATATTACTGTTAGAACCATACAGAGAATATGAAGTGATCCTGATATCTCAAAACCGATGAAGTTGCCTATCTCCTTAATGGTGAGATAGAGGAACACCAGAACAAAGATTGCACCAAAAAGGAAGAACCTGGTTTTCAGTGATGCCATGGGATCATGAACACATTTTCTGCTTTTAAATTTGACGAAATTGTTCTATAACAGTTCAATATTTCACCAATATGGACCTTGGGTTTGGAGGTTTTTCCGGATACTCTGGAATGGGAATGATGGGAGAGACAAACAAATACGAATCGATAGATAAGGTCAGAAAACAACCTCTATTTCGAGTTGCAGTTCCTTACGGTTCACAGGTCCTCTGGCCCTCAAGATGTTCTCTTTGTTGTAAACCTTCTGTCGCTGGCAATAAAGAGATCAAGACAAAGTTCAAGAGCGCAGAATTTGGAGTGGCAAGCAAGTATACAACAATCACCATCCCCGGTCTTCCCTATTGTGAAGATTGCCTGAAGAGGATCTCGTCCACAAAGACCGAAGGTATCATCGCACTTATCGGAATCGCAATCGGATTCATGATGTTCCTGACAATGACGATCATGATACCCGGAAGTGGATGGTGTATGGGGTTGTTGATGGGAGCATTGTTTGCTATTGCATTTTTCCCTATTGCAAGGTTATTCACCAAGAACAGGGCTGAGGAACCATCTGTCAAATTGGATGTTGGGACTGAAAAGAAGCTCGTTGGCCAGAACAGAGTGAAATATTACAGGTTTAAATTCAGGAATCTGAGATATGCATTCGAATTTGCCTACAGGAACAATTCTCTCCCGGGTTCTGTTTGTGATGTTTGTGGTTTCGATCTTGTAAAGGGTCCGGAAAGTGTTCCTTTTTGTATGAATTGTGATAAGAGAAAACCCTGATCAAAAATGACTTGAAGAATAAATAGACATATTCATTAGAAACCCCCATTTTAGGGGGCTTTTTCTTGGAATATTTTTAATATTTGCATCATATTTCGTGGTCATGGAAGAGTCTGGCGGGTACGATTTCAATACCATATCCGAAGAAAAGGAGCAGGACACTGCTCCTTCAGAAGAGAAAAAGGGTTTTGAGATCAAACTGATAATAATGATCATTGTCGGGATCGCCTCTCTTTTCACTTCTCCTGTATTTGTGGTGTTCCTTGGTATCCTTTCAGGAAGAGTATATTTCATAATGATATTCGTCTCTCTGGGTTTTGCGGGGATCTCCGGTTATCTTGGGGAACGTATGATCAAGAAAGGCAACAAACTTGGATGGATCGGGATCGGTTTCATGGCATTTGCCATCCTTCTTGTCCTGGGTCCCATCATTCTGGCCTTCTTCTTCATCTGAAATCTCTTTCACTTGAAGCCCTATTTCTAAAAACTATTTCTACCGGAGGTCCATATCCCGATCGATATCCATGCGGCCTCCCCTGGAACCAAGAGGAACTCAGGAAGAGATGATGAAGGACCCCAAATGGAACGGGGTTCCACCTGTTGGAAACAGGGAGATCTTCAACAAGAACAGGTTCCTCGGCCTCCTACTCATCGTATTCCTGGTCAAGATCGTCATATGGGGATTCTACCGTTTCATAACCGGGAATATCTATCCGTTCACCATTCCAGAGCTGAACTTCGCCATGGGAACATTCATGAAACCCATCCTCCAGCTTGGTCCTCTCCTCATCCTCTGGTGGTATGTGTTCAAAGAAAAGGGAAGCCCTTTCAGATTTACACGGAAGAACCTAGCCTCCTCACTGTTCTTCGGATTCCTCATGGCGCTTGTCTTCTTCTTCGTGGCCACAGGTGTATACGTGGTCCACAATCTTATCATGGGATATGGGACCAATTTCCATTTCGTTGCCGGATGGGACGAGGTAGGATGGGGCTTGATAATTGCCATGATGTTCTCATTCATGATCGGGACAGGACCTGCTGAGGAGCTCTTCTCCAGGGGATTCCTCCAGGACCAAGCTGCCAGGGTGTTTCCCATGTGGCAGGCCATGACCTTCTCAGCTATTCTATTTGCAATTGGTCATCTTCCGATCTCCATCCTGATGCACAAGATGCCCTTTGATGAGATCATCTGGTATATGGCTGTCCTTGTGGTCATGGGATTCTTCTTTTCAATTATCTACCAGTGGTCCCGCAATATTATATTTCCCATCCTTATCCATGGACTCTGGGACTGGTACCTTTCACTTTTTGCAATAAAGGGAGAGTTCTCCTATGATTTCGCCCAGAATCCCGGGGCCTATTTCGGGATGGTAGATTTTATAAACACGGTAATCACCCTTATCATACTCCTCCCGGTCTTCTACATGATATATCGCAAATTCTGGAGGAGGGATATCATATCAACGGGATCTCCTGAGGACACACCCCGGGAAAAGATCCGTATTTTCAGATGGTTGAAGGAGAGGGACCATGGTGACTGGCCCTCAAGACCGGTCGTATTCACGGTCGCTGTTACCGGAATATTCTGTTTACTTATGATCCCATTCGCGGGTGTGATTGGCACCGATGATCCGAACCTTCAAATAGATAGATTGGAGGAAGGTGCAGGGGAGATGGTCCTGAAGGTGGAGCAATACAGGGTGTTGGTAGGGGCTGAACTAAGCGACCATGAGATGAACACTACTTACCTTGGCTCCTCGAACTCAACGATCAACTGGGTTAATCTAACTTTGACCTGGGAGGATGAGCCTGCAGCCGGACCAAGATATGTCAACAGACCGGACAGCTTCAGATTGACGCTAAGGGACGGAGGAGGAAAGGAGCTCGATACGGTCCAGGGTAGCACAGGTGACCTGGACCTGATATGGGTCGCAATGGCAGGTGATGTTCCACTCTCATCTGTAGAGATCGAGGTGGAGCTTTTATCGACTGGTGATCAGGAACCGATCATCAATCCTTTGGGACTTCGAGAGGTCTCCGATACACAGAACACCTTCGGACTTGACATCAAATATGAGCTGCAGTTCAAGGAGAAGGGAGATCCCGAGGAATTGAACGTCAGATGGTGATCTGTAAAGATATAGAGATATATAGATTACATTCAGATATATCGTCAACGTAACTCTCTATATATTATAGTCAGAAACAATAAATCCCCTCTTACGTTGGTCACCTCCGGTGATACCACTGATACCAAACCGGAACTGGTTGATAGCTCCATTAGGTGTGTTCGTCATTGCCATGGTCATTGCGGCCGGGTGTATTGGCGGAGGCGATGATAAACCAAAGCTCGTTCAAACGGGCTCTAGCACTATCCTTCCCCTTGCAATAGCATGGGCTGCTGAATACGATGATGCTGAGGTCACGGTCTCAGGTGGCGGTTCAAGCCACGGCATCAACGCTCTTCTCAACGGAGAGGCCGATCTAGGGGATGCCTCCAGGTTGATGAAAGGAAGCGACTACGAGAAGGTTGGCGGAGATGCCTCTCTTGTAACTTCCGACGGACAGGCCACTGGTGCAGCTTCCACGGGTGTAAAACCTTACAAGTGGGTCGTAGCCTATGATGTTCTCGCATCCATCATACACAATGATAATGATTGGGCAGGAGAATTGAATTACACCCAGCTTTACAAGATCTTTACAGATGATGATCCTGCAGTTTATTGGGACGAGGTTCCCGGTCTCGAAGGGACTGCTCCTCATCAGAAGATCGAGATCTATGCTCCCGATGAAGCAAGCGGAACATACGACTACTTCTTTGAGGAGATCATTCCCGATTGGGGTAAAGATTCACAGGTTGCTGATACAAGGCTCAATGGCGGAGATGGTGTTTACCATCCCTCAGCGGATGATAATGTTATCCTCAATGCAGTTAATCAAAACCAGTATGCGATCGGATACTTCGGTTTTGCCTATTTCAAGGATAACACCGACAAGGTCCAAGCAGTAAAGGTCGCGGATGAAGATGATAACTATGAGGAGCCTTCCCTTGCCAACGTTGCAAAATATCCGATGGCAAGACCTCTCCACATCTATACCGATGGGATCCCCGAGCCCGGGAATATCAGGAATGATTATCTCAGATTTGTTCTTGGTCCTGATGGACAGGCACTCGTCCCCGAGGTCGGATATGTAAACCTGGCCCTTGTGGACCAATCCCTTGTGTCAACACAACTCTCAAAACTCGGTGCATAAAGGATTGATCGGATATGAAGAACACCGGAGGCGATATGAAGAGCATGAGAGCTCCCCTTACGAAAAAGGTCGCCGGCCTTTGGGAGAGGGGGATCATAGCTTTCCTCTTCATCGCCTCCAGTGTTTCAGTTTTCATCACCATCGCGATCGTCTATACATTACTCGATGGGTCCTTCAAGTTCTTTGGATTTGATGAAGTCAATTTAATTGATTTTCTCTTCGGGACCGAATGGATACCAAGCGGAAGGGATCCGAAATTCGGGATCCTCCCCCTGATCACAGGAACCTTAATGGTAGCAGGAGGAACGATCATAATTGCCGGGCCTATTGGAGTGGGTGCTGCTCTTTTCCTCTCCGAATATGCCCCCTTCAGATTGAGAACAATTCTCAAACCTGTGGTGGAGGTCCTTGCTGGGATCCCCTCGATCGTCTACGGTTTCTTCGCTCTATTCACTATCGGACCTATTATAAGGGATATCTTCCCGGAGGCCACATATTTCAATATTCTTCAGGGTGTCATCGTGATGGCATTCATGGTCCTTCCCATCATCGTCAGCATCTCGGATGATGCATTAAAAGCGGTTCCACGGTATCTACGAGAGGCAAGCCTTGCAATGGGGGCTACAAAATGGGAGACCTCCTTCAAAGTTGTCATCCCGGCAGCCTCCAGCGGTATTACCGCTTCCATCCTTCTCGGAATCGCAAGGGCCATCGGGGAGACCATGGTCGTCACCCTTGCGGTTGGGAGTGTTGCTGACCTTCATTTCAATTTCCTCAAAGAGATCCAACCCATGACCTCTTACATAGCTCAAACTGCAACCGGAGATATTCCTCCGGGAACACCTGCATCAGAGGCCGCTTTCGCTGTTGCCTTCATCCTTTTCATCCTCACATTTCTGGTCAATAGGATTGCAGGCCAGATAGTCATTAGGATAAAGAAGGGAAGTGTGGTTGAAAAGGAACCATCCTTCCTCATGAAGAAAATAATGTTCATCCGTGATTCGATCCTGAATAAAGAACCCATCATCATCGAGGAAACAGTATCAAAGGTCAGAAAGATCGACAGATCAAACAGAATGATCACCGAAAAAGGGCAGGACCGAAGACTGAAGGTCCGGCAAGCCAAGGGATTGATCGGAAAAACGATAACAGCTTCAAGCCTGGTGATCGCAGTGATATTCCTGATCTACCTTCTTATCGATATCTTAAGAGGGGGAGCAGGGGTGATCACCTGGGATTTCCTTACTTCTGAGCCAGGTTGGAGAGTCAGCGAGCTTAGTATCATGCCAGCGATCACAGGTTCATTATCCTTGATGGCCCTTACTCTAGTATTCGCTGTTCCCGTTAGTGTGGCTACAGCAGTATTCTTCAACGAGATAGCAATTGATACATTTTATACGAGGTTCATTAGAAGAATGATACAGAACCTTGCAGGGGTCCCGTCGATAGTATTCGGTCTTGTGGGATTGACAATATTCGTCAGGATTTTTGATTTTGGAACGAGCCTGCTTGCTGGAAGTTTGACACTTGCATTGATGATAATGCCGATCATTGTTGTCGCTTCGGAAGAGGCGTTGAAATCCGTCCCACAGAGTTTCAGGGAAGCTGCAAGGGGAATGGGAGCGACGAGATGGCAGACGGTGAAGGACCATGTTCTTCCCAACTCTGTTCCGGGGATAATCACCGGGACCATCCTGGCCTTATCCAGGGCAATCGGTGAGACAGCTCCAATATTGTTCATAGGGGCGATATATGCAAAGACCGCACCCACGGGGATAATGGACAGCTTCGTGGCCCTTCCGCTGACCATATTCTTCTGGTCAAGGCAAGTCGATGATTACAAACCATATGCTGAGGGGACCATCCTTGTCCTTCTGGTCCTGCTTCTATCGATGAATGCAATTGCGATCGTCATCAGGTATAGATCCCAGAAAAGGAGGGATTGGTAATGTTCAATATGGCAAGTTCTAAGAGTAACAAGGTGAATCCAGATAGATCATCAAATACAACAGACATATCTTCTGACAATCCAAACGATATAATGATACATGATCTAAATATCTATTATAGCGGGAAAAAGGCGATCGATGGAGTATCGATAAGGATCCGAGAGAAGAAGGTAACAGCATTCATTGGTCCTTCTGGATGCGGAAAATCAACACTCCTTCGAAATATCAACAGGATGAATGAGGAGATCATGGGTTGTACATTCGACGGTCGCATCATCTGGAACGGACAGAACATTCTCGATAAAAGGGTGGACCCTGTTTCGCTGAGAAGGAGGATCGGGATGGTCTTCCAGAAGCCTAATCCATTCCCGAAATCCATCTTTGATAATATCGCATACGGTCCCAGGCTTATGGGTGTCAAGAACAAGAAGAAGCTTGCCCAGATAGTCGAGAAAAGCCTGAGGGATTCCGCACTCTGGGATGAGGTCAAGGACAGGTTAAAGGAATCCGCCATGGGTTTATCGGGAGGACAGCAGCAGAGATTGTGCATCGCCAGGGCCCTTGCCGTGGAACCCGATGTCATCTTAATGGACGAACCATGTTCTGCTCTGGACCCCATAGCAACGGCCAAGATCGAGGACCTAATAAACGAGCTTAAAAAAGAGTACACGGTAGTCATTGTGACTCATAACATGCAGCAAGCTGCGAGGATATCCGACCATACGGGATTCATGTACCTTGGAAAATTGGTGGAGGTCGGAAAGACCAGGCAGATCTTTGAAAATCCTAAAGAAGAGCTAACGGAAAGATATATTACAGGCAGGTTCGGATAGGTGATATTATGCCGGATAAGTTCGACAAGGATATGAATGAGATCAATAACAGTGTTAGGGAAATGGGAAATCTTGCCCGATCAATGCTTGTTGATGCAGTTGAATCCCTTAAAAAACGTGATAGGCCTCAAGCCAATACGGTTCTTGAAAGAAAGGAAAGACTCTACGATCTGGATCACGGGATCGAGGAGAAGACATTGAAAATGTTCACCCTCTATCAACCAATGGCAAAGGAAATGAGGAACCTGGCATGCATTCTGAAAATGATCACCTATCTTACGAGGATCGGGAGATATGGTTACGATATATCCAAGGTCACAATGGAACTGGCCGATCAACCCCATGTCAAAAAGCTTATCGATATTCCGAATATGGCAATGATCGTTGACGGAATGATCGAGGATGCCCTCAATGCATGGGAAACCGGGGACCTTTCTCTGATAAAGGACTTCGGGGAAAGGGATGACATCCTGGATGAGGAAAGGTATTCGATATTCAGGGAATGCCTTACCTACATGATGGAGGACCCTAGAACAATAACAAGGTGCATGCATTATGTAATGGTTGGTAGATATTTGGAGAGATGCGGCGACCATGCCTGCAAGATCGCAGAGAAGGTCTTCTATAAGGTCGAAGGAAAGCATATCGAGATCAACTGAGTACCGTAGTGAGATCAGATCTGGATGTGATGATATTGAAAAGAACAAAGGTCCTGTTCCTGTGCACACACAACTCATGCAGGTCCCAGATGGCCGAGGCAATTCTTGGTCATAATTATGGTGATCGATACATCTCTTATAGCGCGGGTATCCAGGCGACCCGGGTGGATACTACAGCTATCAAGGTTCTGGAAGAACTTGGTATTGACACCTCCGGGCTTCGCTCCAAGTTGGTCGATGAATTCATCAATATGGAGATTGACATGATTGTTACTGTATGCGATCATGCAAAGGAAGCATGCCCCTTCATTCCAGGTGCGAGGGAATATCTGCATATGGATTTCAGGGACCCTCCCGATCTTATCGAAGCAGGGATGGAACCTATCCCGGCCTTCAGAATGATAAGGGATGAGATCTCTGCCTGGTTGGATAAAGAGTTCGGAGATTAGGAATCAACAAGATAGTCCTGTCATGATCATCATCGACAATCCAAATTTTATTATCACCTCTACCTGATAAGATCCGTATAGACCTCAAGCATTCGATCACCCACGACCTTCATGGTCCACTGCTTCGAATATTGATAAGCTTCTTCAGCTTTCTTTCTGAAGAGTATCTCATCCGTAAGGAGTGAGATCACTTTTAGGGAGAACTCGTCCACATCCTCATTCACCATGAATCCGCCGTTATCTCCTTTCATAACATTCCTGGTACCCATCTCTCCTATGGCAACAACAGGTGTTCCACATATCATCGATTCGACGGTCACAAGACCTTGCGTCTCGGTCTTTGAAGGGAATGTGAATACATCAGCCAGGGTAAATGCGTGTTTGATATCCTTGCGATCGATGTAACCCAGGAAGGATATCCTTTCGGATATCCCCATCTTCTTCGCTTTCTCCTTCATCTCCTCCTTTTGAGGTCCGTCCCCTACTATCATCAGATGGGTATCAGGTGCCTTTTCCAAAACCTTTTCAAGAACTGGCAATAAGAAAAGAACATTCTTCTCTCCACCTATCCTTCCCACAAAGAGCAATCTCTTCCTACCTTTGAGTTCCGGGAATGTTTCAAAGAATATTGAATTGTTATTTTCTTCCTCCTTTGAGGTCCCAGAGAACTCCTCTTCAGGGATCCCGGTAGGAATGATGGTGATATCCTTTTTAATCCCATATGACCTGAGAACGTCCACCATCAACTGACTGGGTGTCAATAGTCTGTCGTTCTTATTGTAGAAGTTGAATGTGTATCTCCTGGCGACCCATCTTGCTATTCCTTTGGGAAGCCATGGAACGTAGTAGTGGATATACTGCTCGAAATATGTATGGCAGGTCATTACAAGTGGTATTTTCTTCTCCAATGCATAGGACCTGACCATCCGTCCCAGATTGAACTCGGTCTGGACATGGATGATATCGGGTGATATTGAATCCAACTTTTTCCAGACCTCACTCTTTTCCGACCTGTTCACGATACGGTCCTCATCGGAGATAGGGGTCTTGTGGGCTTTGAACCTGTGAACATTGGTGTTCCCCATCTCTCTATCCTTTTCGTATCCTCCCGGGTATTCGGAAGCGAAAACGTGGATGGTATGTCCCCTCTTCTCCAGTTCATGCTTGAAGGAGTCAATCGAAACCGCCATCCCGCTGACCCTTGGCCAGTAGTTGTCAGTTGCATATACTATCGTGAATCCCACGACGTATAATGGCAATGAAAATATAGATATGTATCTTGGAGATGATTTCATACACCCTTCAATAATGTTAAATAATCAAC
The DNA here is from genome assembly GCA_963807965.1 of uncultured Thermoplasmatales archaeon. Lineage (GTDB taxonomy): Archaea > Thermoplasmatota > Penumbrarchaeia > Penumbrarchaeales > Penumbrarchaeaceae > Penumbrarchaeum. Next base: position 156,427 of record CAWEDU010000015.1, on the reverse strand, counting down.
CTGGAATCGATATTTGATGGAGCTGGTCTTGTGAGATATCACTTTCTGATGAAGATAACCGTTATGCTGATCTTCATATCGGTTGTTTTCACATCATTTCTAAACCATGCCATGGGGGATGAAACCCTTGCAATTTCGGAAGCATCATTCGGACTTCCCCAGGAAACAGATTCCTTCTCAACTGTGGAGGTTTTTGATTCGGACGGTGACGGTCTCGACGAGATCTTCATGGGAGGATCCGGATTCAGGGATGGAGATATCCGAACAGAAGGTATCAGAGCCTATGAATATGATAGGATAGAAGGAAGATGGGAACCCTTTGGGTCAGGTCTTCCAGGACCTGGTTCTGGTGTCTACTACGGGGCTATCGCACTGGGTGATGTCAATGACGATGGAGAATATGGACATTTCAGCCCCGAAACCATCCAGATGGTATGAGATGGATTATTCGGAGAATGGAATAGATATTTACACCGGTAATGGAAATGGCGTATTTGAGTTCACCCATACAATTCCTCTTGACGATTCACAAATGGGCTCCTCAAATGAAGTGGAGGTTGCCGACCTGGACGATGACGGTTTCACGGACATAATAGTCTCCACATATTCTGGCATCAAGGTATTCTTCGGAGATGGTTCGGGAACCAGATGGAACGAACAAAGCCCTCCTCATCTGAAAAGTACCGAGATATCTGGGATCGGCATCGGTGACCTGAACAAGGACGGTCTCCTTGACATTGTGGGTACACCCTATCAGAGGTCCGAGGATGTGGAGATGTATGTGCAAGGTAACCTAAGGAGCTGGAGAGATGTTCCATTCAAAGAAACCTCGGCTGGTTTCGGGGTGAAGATCCTTGATGTGGACCTTGATGGCAACAACGATGTAGTCTATGGAACCTTGAATGAGGGGATCAAGGTATGGCTGGGACAGGGAGAGGTAACTCTCACAAGCTTTCCATGTACTGATGGCAGTGAAGGGCTCCCTTCTATAGACGGCGCCTGGGACCAGGTGGAACTCTCGGATATTAACGGTGATGGAAAACCGGATCTGATAGCAGCAATTAACACGAAGTCAACTGTTCACTGCTTCATCAATGATCTTCCCGGTGGTTGGTACAGATATTCACTGATGAACTTGTAGTGGGTGGAGATGCCTATGGGGCCAATTTCGGGGATTGGAATGGCGATGGTCAAATGGATATTGCAGGATGTTCCTGGGACGATGGAGCAGATGCCTGGCTTCTTTCCTCCCTACAAGGAACATCCCCTATTGCGGATGCTGGGTCTGATAGGACTGTGGATATTGGTGTAATGGTGACACTTGACGGGTCTGGAAGCTGGGATCCTGACGGAGAGATCATGGAATGGGATTGGGAGTGTACATCTCATGATGTGGATCTAGAAGATGTCGAAACATCCTCACCAAGCTTCACACCCTCCGAGGAGGGTATCTATGTCTTCAATCTCAGGGTCATGGATGATGACGATGAATGGTCACAGACCTCCACTGTAAGGATAACCGTAATCGATCCCACCAGGAATATCAAGCCAATGGCTGATGCTGGAGATCCCGATCATGTAACGGTGGGTGACCTAGTCGAACTTGATGGTTCCGGATCCAACGATCCCGATGGAGAGATAGTTGATTGGGAGTGGACATGCACCTCGCATGGAAATATCGACATCGAAAATGCCGACACAGTCTATCCCTCCTTCACACCTGATGAAGAAGGGACCTATAAGTTCCGACTGATAGTCACAGATGATGATGGGGATGATTCCGATCCGGATCAGGTAACAGTTGAAGCATCCTACCAGGTATTCTATCCACGATTAGGTCCTTTCAATTATGAGAACGGAGAACCATTGTCAGGTGCTGATGTAATCTTGACAAGTGGTTCCGATGAAAAGAGATCCATCACAGATGAAAATGGATATGCCACATTTGGAATGGGATTGACCGAAGGGACATATTCATGTGTTGTGGAAAAGGACGGAGAAGTACCTGATCAAAAGCCTTTCGATATCCATTGCCTCCAACGGCAAGGTAACCTATGATGGAGGGTCTATTCCTGGTATTCCGGTAAATGAGGGGAACAGTAATACCATTTTCATCATCATTGTCGCCGGGATCGTTGTTTTTGCCATATTAGCGATCGTCGTTTTCATGCTTGTTAGAAGGAGTGGAAAAGAGGAATATATGCAGGTGGAGGTCTCCGATCAAGGTGGAGCTTATGCCTGTGAAAACTGTGGAACGACTCTGACCTACATGACAGACTTCAATATGTACTACTGCAACAGCTGCGATAAGTATGCAGGACAGTAGGAGTCCCCTACCTTAAGGAAGATCAGTTATTCTTCATCATCTGCTGGTTTGCTTCTCCTTGATATGATGATTATCGCAGAGATCAATATCAGCAGAATGACAAGTATGGCAAGAATGATCCATGTTAAATTTCCATTGTCATCATCATCCGATCCGGGTTTTTCGATCGGAGGTTCTTCACCTATCAATGATAATAATGGTGGTCCTTCTTCCAGGAGACCTTCCATTGAGATCTTCGTTCTGTATTGGATAGGCTCGTAACCATCCAAAGAGATCGAGATGTTGACATCCGTTCCAAGAAGGTCCTTAGAAAGGTTGAATTCCGCAATACCGTCTGGACCTGTATCGTTCTCCTGGATGATGGTCCCCATTGAAATGACGATCCTGCAATTATTAAGAACCGAACCCGTTTCGTTCCTTATCGGACCCACGGTTAGTATGAAGTAAACGGTGATGTTTTCAATCACTTCCTGGATCCTGACCATAGGAGGTGGTGATGTCTCCAGGAGACCCTCCATGGTGATATTCGTGGAGTATGTGAGGTTTTGATAACCTTCCTTGAAGAGGGTGATCATAACTGGAATGCCATATGACGATCTTGCAAGGATGAAGTATGTATTCCCATCCAGGTCTGATAGGGAACTGTCTTCAAAACCTTCCAAGGAGATCGAAACCGAGACATTTTCCAGGACCGTTCCGTTCTCATCGATTATCGGTCCAACGGTCAGTGAGTATGTACCAATTTCAAACGCTTCTCCTGCGATCCCAAATATCGAAAAATGATCCAGATCGATCTGAATATAACCTGCATAATCCATCCCATTCAAGTTGAGATCGGTGGTGTTCACTCTTGAGGTCGAGGAAAGGTTCATCCAGGTTCCGTTCTCCAACCTGTAGATCGTTAGGGTGGATTCATCTATATCACCCGTATCATCGGCATCCCCGTCATTATTTCTGTCCAGATCATCAACAGTGTAATAGATCCTCAGTTCTGCCCAGCTGATCTCCACATCTCCGGTCAGGTCAACCTGTATGAACCTGTTAATTGGATATCTAGCGAGAGGTATCCCTGATGATACTGCCATTGGAATGGGGGATTCATCAAGACTGGTCAACTCCAGTGTTGCTGTCGTATTTCCATTGAATTCACAGAAGAGAGCAGCATCCACAGCTCTTGTAAGGTCCAATGAATCGAAGTTGATGAATCCCACGGGAGTCATATAATCAGAGACCACATGTCCGGATTCAACGGACATCATTATGCTTTTGAATATTCCAAGGATCCTGTTATGGTCATTTTGGAGTGGTTTCGAAATCAATATCACCGTCTGGTTAGGGGACCATATACCGTATCTGACAACACACCTGTTTTCCATGGAAGAGTTCATGGCCTCTAACAGGTCTGGGGTGTCCTCCAGTAGTTGAAGGATCAGATTTCCGGATGTACCTGGATCCATTGAAGGTTTCCCAACAATAACGATATACTGATCGGTAATCCCCTCCGCTTCGCCAGGTGCCAACTCATTAATGATAACGGATCCTTCTCCGGAAAGGCCTGTCTTCAGGACATCAGAGTCCTTGGTGCTATCAGAGATGAAGGTTATATTTTCAAGCTCCACCGTGAAATCGAGGTCCGATCCATCCGGGATCCCGTCACCATCCGAATCCTTACTGAACGGATTGTATCCGATCTCCAACTCTCTGGAGTCCATCATTCCGTCCCCATCCGTGTCATTGTTGATGGGATTCAACTTCATTTCGATCTCGAAACCATCCGGAAGAAGGTCCCCGTCGCTATCTCCTGAGGTCGGATCGGTTCCGTATATTATCTCGATCCCGTCCAGGATCCCATCGCCATCATTATCGGATTTGTAAGCGCTTGAACCCAAATCGAACTCCTCACCGTCAAAGAGGGAATCCCTATCCGGGTCAGGGTCCAGAGGATCATAGCCCATCTGTTTTTCTTCATTATCACTCAATCCGTCGTCATCTGTATCAATGTCCCGGGGATTGGTTCCTAAAAGGAATTCCCACTTATCGCTTAACCCATCACCGTCGGTATCATAAAGGAGAGGATCGCCGCCCCAGGCAAGTTCAAGGGAATCGCTCAATGTATCCCGGTCTGAATCGAAATGAAGCGGATCGGTCCCATTCTCCAGTTCGAATAGGTCACCGAGTCCGTCCTTGTCCGTATCTGTGGAATTAGGATCAGTGGCCAGGTCCCTCTCATATGAATCATTCAAACCATCATCATCCGTGTCGAATATCTTTGGACTGGAGAGGACTACCTCGGAGATATCTCCATCAGGGGTTGTAGCGTTGCATAACCAGCCTATCATCTCCTCGTCATCCAGGAGGCCGTCCGAATCCGTATCATCAGCAATAAGGTCCTCATCGACCCTATGCAGGGTGGTGAGCATATCGAAAAGTATGATCCTCCCTTTGTAGGTGCCTGAACCTGTATTACCACCCACATAGATCTTTTCATCATTTCCTACATAGATGGAGGTCTCGGAAAGACCGGTATTCCATTCCGCCAGCATCCTTCTGTTCTTGTCGTAGACCTGAATCCTGTCATATATCTGGTCTTCGTCACAGATGTAGATATTATCTTCTTCATCGATGAATATGTCTCCGGGTTTTCCGAACTGGGGAACCTGCCAAGTAAAGTTCACCGAGAGGTCCGGATAGTAGACATGGATCACTCTATTCTTTATATCCAGAAGGAAAATATCTCCAAAACTATTGACAGCAATTGAATTGCCTTCCAGGGCTCCGATACTGGTGGAACCTGAACCGTATGGTAACTGTTTGTAACCAAGTTCCGTTCCATTCGGGTCGAAGACCACAATGTACGGCCATTCTCCTGGACCTATTCCCATTGTATAAACATTATCTTTCTCATCAACCCACATCGTTGAAACGGTCCCGATATGATTATTGTACCATTTCGCTTTGATATTGCCGTTCGTATCCAGAAGATAAAGTTTGATATTTCCATCCCATCCATATGTTCCAACATAGATCGTTCCGTTCGGTCCGACGAATACGGATGAGACCTCATCAAGATATGTATCGCTCCATTGTGTGAATTTTTTAGCCCATTTGTAGTACCCGTCCTTGTCGATCTTCAATAGGTAATCGCTGCTGTAACCTTTGATGTAGAAACTTCCATCCGGTCCGACCGCCATTTCATTGCACTCGGCGAATTTCCTTGATTCGTCATCGCCTATGACCTCATCTTCAACGATATCTATGGTGGTGTAATCTGTCAACAGATCATTGGTACCGTTTCCGTCAGTATCCATTGATAGCGGATTCAAGTTACAGTAGAATTCCAAGAGATCGTTGAGTCCGTCGCCATCGGTGTCATTCAATGTCGGATCGGATACGATATGCCAGTAGAACGGCGTCCCGTCATAAGTGAAATTTACGACCCAACCTTCCAATTCCAGGTAATCCGTTAGGCCGTCATCATCTGTATCATCCTTTCGAAGGTCCATCCCTTTCTTGACCTCCAATCTGTCATTCAATCCATCGAGGTCTGTGTCAGGATCAGTTGGATCATATCCCATTTCAAGCTCGTAAGGATCACCTAGACCATCACCGTCCGAATCCCATTTCCATGGACTGGTCCCTGTCTCCTGAGATGCATTAAGTGTATCTCCGTCGGGATCGGACCTCTTCAGATATCCCCATCTGGAAAGGTCGTCCATGTTCTCGGGCATTATGTCGAAGTACATTGTATCCATTTTAGAATAATCCGTATCTGTAACATTCTTCCTCTCCCAGAGTCCTGGGAACCAGAAGGCAACGTAATTGTATTCCTCGTAGAAGACCTTGTATTCCGTTTTAAAAATGGTGGAAACAGGATAATTGACCATCCCGAACCCTGGTTCAACATAGGCTCCTATCTCCCATTGTGTGTCCTTACTCTGATCTGTCTCTGTCTCTTTTATCACATTTTGATAAGTGCCTCTCTTCGACCATTTTGTTCCAGTATGGCCTGCTTCGGCGGGTTTTGAAGGAATGTAAATGATATAGCTGGGTTTGATGTATCCTTCTTCAACATCCTCCTCCCCTCCCCATCTGGTCCTTACAACCGACGTATTGACAATACTTTCTATCTCGAACCTGTCACCGGCATCAAGACCGTTACTGGTCTTGTCGATCATGTTCATTGATGTAGTAACTATTTCCAGATCCAGATCACAAAAGGTCCTTGCGCCTGCAACTAGTCCAAGGATCCAGTTCATGATGATATCCTGGTAACCTGAGACCCCCGGGATCCAGGTGAGGATGAGGTCAACGAGGTCCGCGATAAGCATTATTATCCCCACTATGGTGCCTACTATCGGTATTAGACCGATCAAGAACATGACAATGGAAAATCCCATCTGGAGCATGAACTGAGCGGTAGCAACAGAAGCTGAGAAAGCGTCCCATCCGTTGCTGCAGCAGATCATGATCAGATTGAAGACACCGATCCCGTAATCAATGATGAGACCAATGATATCCAGTATGGGTCCTATCGTATCCAGGAATTTCAGGATATCTTTTGCAGTATCCACTACCTTCACAATCTTAAGGGCTGTGATGATCGATTTCAATCCGTCCCCAATATAACTCCCGGCCTTGGCAAGGATATCCACCTTAGCTCCAATTTCGATGATATCCTTGAAACCACCCATGATGGTCATGGGTGCTCCAACCAACCATTTGGCAGTGTTGAATATGTTCATTCCAATGGTGTATGCGTCCAGATTGACCTCGGGAACGTTCCAGTTGGTAACCTGGTCACCCACGGAAATCACAGTGGAATCCCCAATCGCCCAGAACAACAACAGTGATGCTGTATCCGTTCCCGTTTTCCTATTCAATCCCCAGGAGGCAACCTCACCGATCAATTCACCAGGGTCAAGGGGATCTGTCGAGGGAGCTTCATACCAGGTAGTCTTCATCATCCTCGATCTGATCACTGGCTCATTTCCAAGGTCTATCACAAAGGACCGTCCATCTATAGGATCAAGGTCTCTGAGGTCCATGATGGAGGAGGAATCCTCAATAAGGGTGATCAATGGGAGTATGCTTCCGTCAGGGAGGGCTGAAACGGCCTCTCCGGAAATCCGATTGATAGAATCAAGAAGTGCTTCATCCTGATGATCGTAAGTTCCCCCTATGCTGTCAAGAGTGAGGTTCTTATCACTCAGCACGGATTTCATATCACCCATCTGGAACGTATCATTCCTCATGAAATCCCTTGATAATATCACAAGGGACATCAAAAGTTCCTCAAGGTCATTACCGTAAAAAACACCCAATTCGGTTCCGAAGTTCTCCGATGCCCTCAATCCGACGATGGAGAATTTTTCGGGATATGTTATGAGGTTGATCATCTGGGTCTTGATCCCTGCATCCTCTATCTTGAACTTCGAATTCTCACCGGAAGAGGAGGTGGAGGTTTTCAATGTTCCATCGGTCTGGAGGGTAAGATATTTTCCAGTGTTTGTTATCAGATATTCCATATCTCCCGCCGTTGATCTCTGGAACTTGCAATTCTCACCGAGTTCGTTCCAGGATGCGGTTAGGAATCCCGATCCATCGGTTCCAATGTAATTTCCGTTCATTGCTTTGAAAGCTATTTGGTCCGATCCCAGTTCCTCGATGACAAATCCCTGATGGTCAGATACGGAAGAGGCATTTGCATTGGGTTTTCCGTTATCTGCAGATGAAAGGTATTTCCCATTGCTGGCTTTAATGGAAGTTACCTTTTGGTCCGTATTTGCGGTCACTGACCATTCGAAGGAGAGGTCAAGGTCCAGATCGACCGGTTCCCCGGCGGGGATGAACATCTTCCCCCTGAGTGCAACGATCTGGCCGTATTCCCTCTCCGGGAACATCGGGATGATGCATGTATCCCCATCCACCACTATTCCATAATCTATCACATCGTCCTGGTCCGGAGCATCGCTCATTTTGATCTTCATGATCGGGTTTATGAACATGTCTTCCGTGGAATTGTCCAGGTCCTTCATCATCGCCTTATCATCGTAGGGCCAATCATAGGAACCGATCATCATGTTCATGTGGGACGGATTCTGGGGTCGGATCTGGAATGAGAGGTATACATATTCTGATGTAGTGTTTAGATCCAGATGGAATGAGCTCTTGACAGCTGTCTTTGAAAAGGGAGAAAGATCGGTTGTATCTTCCAGACCATCATTATCATTGTCACTGTCCCAGGCATTGGAAATTCCATCTCCATCCACATCCGTCGGGACACCGATCATCTCCATGCCGTCCGGTAATCCATCGTTATTGGAATCCATCTTATGGGGGTCCGTATTCAGGGAGATCTCAACAGGATCGGTAACCTTGTCATTGTCCGTATCCTCTGATAGTGGATCGGTACCGATAACCAGTTCAACGGAATCCGGGACTGTATCTCCATCAGAATCGGTCATGTCTATGGTTGCTGAGATCAGATCCTCGACAAGACCGGAAAGGTTCCTGTACGGTCCTGGAACAATGTCATATCTTGTCTGATCCTTCTCCTCTTCTCCGATCCACCCATGTACAATTGGAAGGAAAACCATGGTCAGAAGAACACATACACTCAAAATCGAAATTGTATGTTTGCGGTTGAATATCATTCCCACACCCCTATGATATACTGTTCTTCCACAGTTTATATGTTATTTATAATATATCTTTATTACAATTTGAAAGTAATTTTAATAATATTCAGCAATTATTGTTAGTTTTCATTGATCGAATATGATTTAAATTGAATGATCCAAGAAATCCAAATGACCAGGATCAAATATCGTCATTCAATACGACAATCGGAACAGTCCAGATGTTCACAGACCTTGTTATCGACTTTCCACTTCAGGGCCCAGCACTTGAATTCTTTGATCACATCGATAAGTTCAGATCCGCTTTTGGTTAAACCATATTCCACTTTTATCGGGACCTTGGTTGCGTCGATCGATTTCGTTATCAGACCTGATCCTTCAAGCTCCTTCAATCTCTGGGAAAGGATCTTTGGTGTAATGTCGCACAGACCGTTCTTGATGTCTGTATACCTCTTCGCTCCCCCTCCTCCCCTGTGGATCTCGAGGAGTATCACCATGGACCATCTCTTTGCTATCAGGTCGATGGTCTTATATACTGTGCAGTCCGAGTGCATGGTATACAATTAGAAACTCTCTAATTGATATACTTTTGTATCATTAGGGTAGTAGATAGTATAAAGATATCAGGTGAATAGAATGTTTTGCAACCAGTGTCAGGAAACTATGAAGAATGAAGGGTGCACCCAGAGAGGTGTTTGTGGGAAGACAGATGAAATAGCAAATTTTCAGGACCTAATGATCCATTGTATGCGGGGTGTTTCATACTTTCAGGTCCTTAAGAGGGAAGAAGGTCATCCTGACAAGGATGCAAATGAGATCATTATGGAAGCTCTATTTGCTACCATTACCAATGCTAATTTCGATAGGAACAGGATGATAGGGTTCATTAAGGATTCCATTAAAATCAGGGACAGACTAAGGAAGGAATTGGAAGAAACAGGACAGGTATTCCATGACCTCCCGGACCATGCTGTCTGGACCTATGAAAATGAGGAACAGGCCCTTGAGAAGTCAAGGACCATTGGTCATCTGTCCATAGAGAACGAGGATATCAGGTCCCTGTCATTGTTGTTGCTCTATGGGGTCAAAGGGATCTCAGCCTATCTCCATCATGCATATGTGATCGATTCCACAGATGAGGATATCTTCGCTTTCATGAACAAAGGTCTCCTGGCATACCGTGATCCTGGAATGGATGTTGGATCTCTTTTGGGGCTTGTAATGGAATGTGGTGAGATAGGTGTAAAAACGATGGCATTACTTGACGAGGCAAACACTTCCAAATATGGAGTGCCCACACCACATAAAGTAAACATCGGGGTGAGGAACAATCCAGGCATCCTGATATCCGGTCATGATCTGAAGGACCTTGAAGAACTGCTAGAGCAGACAAAAGGGACAGGTATCGATGTGTATTCACATGGTGAGATGCTCCCTGCAAATTACTATCCATTCTTTGAGAAATACGACAATCTGGTAGGTAATTACGGAAGCTCCTGGTGGTATCAGATCAGGGATTTCGAGACCTTCAAGGGTCCAGTACTGCTAACGACCAACTGTCTTGTCCCTCCTCTTCCTTCCTACAAGGATAGGGTTTACACAACTGGTACGGTCGGATTCGAAGGAGTACCCCATATACCTGACAGAGAACCGGGAAAGACCAAGGATTTCTCTTCTATCATCGATCATGCCAGGAAATGCGATCCTCCACAGGAACTTGAGACAGGTGAGATCGTTGGTGGTTTCAACCACAGGACCCTTTGGGAGGTCAAGGATAAGGTCCTGGAAGCAGTCACAAGTGGCAAGATAAAGAAGTTCTTCGTAATGGCTGGATGTGACGGCCAGACACAAGTCAAGGGAATATTATACGGAATTTGCAAAGGCCCTTCCCAAAGATGCTGTGATTCTGACTGCTGGTTGTGCTAAATTCAGGTATAACAAGTTGATAAAGGATGATATCAATGGAATCCCTAGGGTCATTGATGCGGGTCAGTGCAACGATTCCTACTCTCTTGCAGCCTTTGCTTTGAAACTTGCTGACCATATGGGAGTGGATGTCAATGATCTACCCATCGAATACAATATCGCATGGTATGAACAGAAAGCGGTCCTTGTATTGCTGGCATTGCTTTCACTTGGCGTCAAGAACATTCGTTTAGGACCAACCCTTCCTGCTTTTGTATCACCAACAGTCCTGAACGTTCTTGTGGAGAAGTTCCAACTGGGTCCGAATACCACCGTTGAACAGGACCTTGCTGATATGGTGGCTTGAGAGATTACTGGCGGTGTTATTGTGAAGATCGTGGTCCCGGAGGAAGTGGAAGTAAAGCAGACCCCACACAAAGTGGATGTAAGGTCCCTTTACGAACATGAGAATGCGCATGCGGTCCTCATTACCTTGAAGAAGGGAGAATCCCTCCTTCCCCATATAACCCCTGTGGATGTTTTCTTTTTCATCCACAGGGGGAGTGGGCAGGTCAGGTTGGTGACGAGGTGAAGGATGTAAGAGAAGGAATGCTAATTGAAAGCCCCAAGGACATTGTTCATTCCCTTATGAATCAGAAGGGTCCCATTTTTCAGGTTCTAGTTGTCAAAGCTCCAAGGCCAACAGGAAAAACAAGGATCCTTTGAAAGGACCTTCGCTTTTATGAGGATAGTTAAAGAATCATTCCAATCCTTATTTGTAGATAAGTTTGAAATAATATCTTTATGTTTGATAAAACTGTAAGATTAATATTATGGGGGGGATGTTAAGATCATATCCTCGAGGCGAATGTTTTTCAAGTTCTACATGGTCCTAACCCTGGTTCCTTTGCTAATGCTTCCATTATCAAACCTTTTGATCCAGGGAGAAGGTAACCTGCTGAATCGGGTCGACCTCCAACACCTCCGAGGAATCTGAAGGGATTTTTAGTAAAAGATGCGTTCCAATTCACCTAAATAGACAATATTGAAATAGTGTTGACATTGTTTTAACGATTGCAGGTTCACAGAAGAAAGGAGATAATCTGATGATCAGGATAAATAGAAGATCATTTCACCTGATCCCCTTGATCACTCTAATTTCACTTTCCTTTTCCTCTGGCCTTTATGTTTCCAATTCAAAAGCCGAGGATCAAGAGGATGTTGGATTGCATGTTCCCAATGTTCCCCTGAATCCTGTTGGTTTTGCAGAGATCGAATATTGTGAATTGACCTGGGACCCTCCGATGGGACATGAGAATAATTCCTTGATCGGTTACAGGATATACCGTGGAACTACATACAACAGTGATCATTTTTTCAAGGATATCGGACCAAATGAAACCAGATTCGTTGACACAGATGTCCATTTTGTAGGAGGATATTACTACTGGGTTTCAGCATTCAATTCCCATGGTGAATCTGACAAGGTTAAATTCGATTGGTTACTACCAATATTACCTCCTACGAAACCAGGTGATGTAAAGATCACTAAGTCAGAAGATAGTTTGAAGTTGGAGTGGAAAAAATCGTCTCAGAATGTAAAGTTCAAGGTTCAATATTTGATCATGAGGTCTACTAATTATGAAGAGAGATTCAGCAACATCGGAATTGTGAACCACAATCATATGGCCGAAATCCATTACTTTTATGATTCTTATTTGATCAGAGGGAATACATATTCATACAAGATAATCGCAGAGAACGATCATGGATTGAGAAATGAAAGTGAGGTAGTGACAATAGATCTCAAAGGACCTCCAACAAGTGTTAACGGATTATATGTAAGAGATACTGAAAACTCTGTCACTTTAATGTGGGATAAACCTGCCAATAATGGGGGAAGCGACGTCCTGGGTTATATTATACAGAAGGGAAGGAATTATGACGATCAGGTCGAAGTTGACAGACTTCCTGCTGATGTGAGGACCTGGGAAGACCCCGATCCATGGACAGACAGACCAAATTACTACCTGGTCATTCCCTATAATATTCATGGAGAAGGGGATGAATATCATGCTTATGCTGATCTTTCAGATGATGAGATCCCGGAGGATATGATAAGCTGTTTCGCTGTATTATTTGCTATTATGATCATTCCTGGATTCATTACCGCAGCTATAGCCCAAGGTTATGATAAGAAGAAAAGAAATGAGAAAAAGGAGAAAATGGAAGCAGAACTTGAAGGAAAGGAAATTGAAAAAAAGACGGAGGAGAAATAATGGTATCCAGGAGAATATCTATCCTGATATCCGCTCTCCTTCTTGTATTGATATTGATCCCTGGTTCACAAGGAGCCTCATCTTCGGAGGTATATACCTTTGAAACCACAAATGTAAGTGGGAATACTATCCTCTCCATGTCAGTTCCTAATGTGATATATCAGGATATCAGTATTGTATTCGAGATCATGGAGATTGACAGAAATGTGACTAGCATAGATTTTACAATGACAAATGGTGAATTGGGATATCTCGACGAATATGATATGGAGAGATCAGCAAAGCATCCAGATGCATATTACAGGTGGGATGGCCAAGAGAATGGGGACCTTTTAGATACCGATAACAGCTATAGAGAGACTGTTGGATTCATCATATATGGAGAATATCTGGACAAAGATTTTGAAATGATCCTGAAATTACAGATAAAAAACGGATCCCAGGTCCTCTATACCGAGACACATTCATTTTGGGTAATCGGGGAACCAATTGTCATTGAAGGTTACGATCCGAATAGGGATATTGACTTATTCATTATGTATACGACTGTTTTCGTTATCTCTCTAGCAATTTGGATCGTTATCATCTTCTTTGCAATTTTTATTAGAAAGATTATGAAGGGGGAGAGAAAATGATAGAGTTGTGTCTTCTACTTATTTTGGCATCACCCTTCATCTATTACGGAGTAGCCATCAATTATTACCTTAAGAACAAAGAAGCCAGGACCTTCTTACAGTTAGTGGTCTTCCCACTCCCAGCCATGGTTTTCATCAGTTTTCTTCTCTATGAATTATTTAAAAGCCCAGGCCACTATGATAAGCTAATAAACATCCTCATATGGATCACAGTTCCAATTGGATTGGGGATAATTGTCCATGCTATCTTTGAAAAGGACCTGTCAAGATTCTCCTTTCTCACAAGGATACCATCAGCTTTGATCCTGATGTTTATTCCATTTCTTATCTTCGAACCTGATCTATTTGAGATGATAGCTCCATGGGCCTTTGCAGTTGCTGGAGCATTGATGGGGATATATGGTTATGTGAAATTTTACAAGGGAAAGAAGATAGGGCTTCTGTATGGATATCTGGCTATCTTCTTTTTTGTTGCAGCACCTTTGATCTGCATGGCGATCTCAATAGCATATTTCGAGATAGCGAAGGATAATGTGATCTATAGAAGGTCCAGCTGGGGAAGTGAATCATGTCATGATGTTGCATTTCCAATTTTCATATTGGAAGAAGGATTCATCAAACCTCTTCTTTTTTCAGCTGGATATCTTGGTTTGATGGGTATTGTTGCCGGAATCAGAAAGAAGACACTTGAGAAGGAGCTAAGGAAAGAAGGATTGATCCCGGAAGAATTCGATAAGGTCCTGAAGGCGAAGGAGAAGGATTATGAATAAGATCACTCTCATTCAGGTCGTTCTTGAGGTAACCTACAGATGCGATTCAGCCTGTGTATTCTGCTACAACTGCTGGAAGGATGGATATGATCCAGGTCCTGAGTTGAGTGTTGATGAATGGCAACCATTGATAGAGAAGATGCCGGATGTAAAAAGATACACAATTTCAGGTGGTGAACCTCTTCTGAGAAAGGACCTATTTGATCTGATAGATCTTCTTCAAAAGAAGGTCAAACACGTTTCTGTATTGACAAATGGTATCCTGCTGGATGATAAGTGGGCAAAGGGATTCAAGAAGAGAGGGGTTTTTGTTCAGGTTCCTCTTCATGGATTGGAACAGACCCATGATGAATTGGTCGGTGTGAAAGGTGGATTCAGAAAGGCTGTGAGAGGGATAGCTTATCTGAAGAAACATGGACTTGATTATGCCGTATCCGTTGTTGGTAATAAGAAAAATATTGGTGAGATCAAGAAAGTATTCGAACTTGGGGTTGCTCTTGGAGCTTCTGAACTGTTGGCCATCAGGTTCCTCCCCGGAGGAGAGGGATTGAGAAACACTGACCTCATGTTGAATGCTGAGGAATACGAAAGATTTTTATTTGAATTCGACAAGGTCCTGAACCGATACAGGATTTATGGAAACATGGGTGTCCCGAACATACCCTGTAAATTCCCAGAGGATAAGTTCAAAGCTCTTTATATGACGGGTTGTAGCGCTGGTGTAAATTGGGTGACTCTGGATCCAACAGGTAGGGTCCGGGTATGCAATCATTCCCCTACCATTCTCGGTGACCTGAGAGAACAGGATTTCGAAGAGATATGGGAAACTCCGATCCTGAAAGAATTCAGGGATGGAAAGATGATACCAAAAGAATGCAATGGCTGTGATATGATAGGTAAATGCAGAGGAGGGTGTAGAGCAGTCGCTGAAACCCTTTATGGAGATTGGAAAGCTCCCGATCCATTATTCACATTAATGCCGTGAAATATAATGAATGTATTTAGAGTCCTTGTGAAAGCTCCAATGCCCATAGATGAAACAAGGATCCTTTGAAAAGCGGTTCAATATTAACAAGTTCTGGAAGCATCCCTTGCGGAAATGACTATGTTTTCTTCTCAACAGGTATTCAATATCCAAAGTTATCATAGTGGAAAAAGTATATTATATTCCTTGGGACCATGGATATGGTGAAATGTCCGAAGAGGAAAGAAAACGGGATCTTGAGATGATCAGAAAACTCCTTGATGAGTATGAGGATATGCTTGTATCACTGAGTTAAATCAAATGCTCTTCAATGAAATCTCTACATAGATCATCCACCTCATTTTTCTCTTCCATAAGCACATCAACAGTATGTGATCCATAGTGTCCATAGGTTTTCAATCTCAGGGAATACATTTTTTTCTGAAATTCCACAGCTTCTTTATCAGTATAACGTAGATTTTGACCGTTCTTATTGAGGAAAAGTGTCGTCGAGATCAATGCTGTTCTATGGTTTGCGTCAGGAAATGATTGGAGAAGAATTATATTCTTCAGATAATAAGAAGCAATATTGATAATATCTCCATTTGGTGAATATCCTATCAAGCATTCTATATTGGATTTGAGGATCGGATACTCAAATCTGGATCCGTATTCAATTTGATCGTTCTCGAGTGACCTTTTATAGATCTCCTCATTGATGTCGATGATCGTCTCCAATTCCAATTTTTCAATCATTAATTCAAAAGGGGAAAGAAGATATTAAAACTGTGTCTCAGGAAATGGAGGGTCACTATTCCAAAATAATAAATCCCAATTCGATCATATTAGTTTTGGAATTGGAGATGAGAATTCCAATTCGGTCGATAATGGTGATTGGAATTGGGAGATGTAAAGAGATCCGCCTATAGGGAGCCCACCACCTCAGAGGGCCTCCGGAAGATCGAGAACAGGACCCTTGAGAGGTTCGACGATGATATGTTCGCCAATCTCAATACCGGGGTCCTTGAACAGTATTTAGAGGACAGGAACAGGACCGAATCCATCGAACTATCTCATTTCAACCTGAAAAAGGTCCTTTTGATGATCATATTAGTAGGTCTCCCTTTCACTCTGATCACCCAGTATGCGACCCTCAAAACCGGTGTGATGCTTGGTGGGGCCTTCTATATCTCATATATCATTGGCCTGGGGTTGAAATGGTCTCCAACAGAGATCAATATTGGATCCGGAGCTGCAACAGCCGCTGAGAAGACAATTACAGGATTCGTTTTTACTTTTCCTGCAATCTACATCCTCGCTTATGGTGGATATCTGAACGGGCATGGTATTGTAAGCGGTGGAAGTTTCTCCTCTTTTCCTATGATGATGTTGATAATCATCTGTTCAATCGTATCATCATTCCTTGGACTGATGTACATGGTGGTCCTGAGAAGATTATGGATCGTCGAGGATCCCCTTCCCACTCCTGGATTTCAGGCAACTGTAAAGTTACTTCACATATCAGATACTATTCGATCGGGTGGAACTTACGAATTGAAAGGAACATTTCGAAAGATCGGGTATTCCGTCCTTGGAATGGTCTTCCTTGGTATATTTACAGACCTTCCATTGATCAAGATAGGAGACTTTGTCAAACCATTGATAGATGGACTTTTCCATTCCGTTAACCTTGGTAGATGGATCAATGATGGTATTATAAGCACCCCTCCAAGGATATCGACCCTTTCTCGACCTTCGTTTGAGATCTCCGGACTTCTATTTGCAGTAGGCTGGTTCTTGAGGAAAAAAGGAGCTGCAGTGATACTATTTGGCTCACTTCTCTCCTGGTTCGTTATGGTCCCATCAGCAGTGATCCTTGGTCTCCCCATCGAGGTCAACCCTATAGATGATTCAGGGCCCATGACCATAGGACTGAACGATCTCAGCTATAATGACCTCCCCCTCTTTGGTTTCGGTCTCAACTCTTCAGTCTCCGAGGTAGCTTTTGGCAACTATGTTAATCCTGTTGCAATTGGTGTGATCCTGGGGGCAGGATTGGTGGCAATATTCAAGGTACTTCCTGGAATGGTCTCTACTTTGAAGAGGTCTAAGAAAACCGATCCAATGAGTGATCCAAGAATTGAAAGAAATGAAGAGAGGTATGAAGTGTCGAAGAGATTCCTCATCCCAGCTCTCCTTGCTGCTTTCCTTACGATCATATTGGCTTTCCCACTGTTTGGTGGATTTGATATCTTCAGCTCTGTCATGTTAGGTCTGGTCCTTATACCCATCACGATTTTTTTAAGTGCTGTAAGTGTGAAGATCATAGGAGAGATCGGCCTTTCTCCAACATCCATAATATCGATTCTCCTTGTATTCGTGCTCATTATTATTCTAAGGATATTGTTATCACCTTCTGGAGATGAAAGATGGGACATCATCCTAATGGTTCTACTCTCAGCAACAATTTTTCTTTGCACAATGGCCCTATCCGCAGATCTGATCCTTGATTTCAAGACGGGATTGTATGCAGGTACAAGGCCCTATCATTTGATGAAAGGTCAAATTATTGGGATCTTGTTAGGTATCTCATTTGCGGGTTTCTTTGCTTTCCTTTTATCTGGACTCGTTATTAAGGACCCTGGATTGGCTCCTCAAGCAAGGATGCTTGCTGGTATGGTGGAGTGGGTTATGAGTGGAGACATACCATGGAACCTGCTGGGTTTGGGCCTATTCATAGGTGTCTTTGTCGAACTTCTGACCGGATTGGGAACTGCATTTGCCATCGGTATGTTCATACCATTCCATATTCCACTCGGCATATTCATCGGAGCAGTGGGAAGGGACCTGTGGGAGAAGAGATGGTTGATGAAAAGGGCCCGGAGATTCCGCTGGACCGATCGGGAGATCACCATCAAGACAATTGATTCATACATTATCATGGTGGGCCTAATCATCGGTGAGGCCCTC
Organism: uncultured Thermoplasmatales archaeon; assembly: GCA_963807965.1. Taxonomy (GTDB): domain Archaea; phylum Thermoplasmatota; class Penumbrarchaeia; order Penumbrarchaeales; family Penumbrarchaeaceae; genus Penumbrarchaeum. The sequence continues at coordinate 137,940 of CAWEDU010000015.1, read as the reverse complement.
TTCGGGGCGATCTCTGCAATTTTCCTTATACTGGCAACATGATGGATCTGATGGACCATTGTTAAAAGAATTCTTGGAAGGAAGATCGATGTTTTTCAAGGCTTTGGTTTGTTTTTTATATCTAATATCATATTCAAAATGGGAATGATCGAGGAAGGATAACGGTGATTTCGTGATATTGAGCGTCATCTCTATGATGTTGGGTCTGGTCCTTGCAGGTATATCATTTGGGTTTGGGATCGCTCGATTGAGGAAATGGAAGGCAATGAAGGATACGCCGACAAGTAAAATTGTGGATATTGAGCCTGGTAGGGTCGAGGTGGAAGGTCGTATCTCTCCTATACCCGGAAAGCTCCTCACAGCTCCTGTATCAGGTAGATCATGTATCAGCTACGAGGTAAAGGTGGAAGAATATCATTCCAGTAAGAACAGCGGCCATTGGAGCACCATACACAAAGAGGGAGCAGGTGGTCCTTTCCTGTTGAAAGATGATTCAGGCATGGTCGTTGTAGATCCTAAGGGTGGGAAGATGAAATCGGTCCTTTCACTTTTTCAAAGGCAGGGAACATTCAATGAACTGAGCGATTCCGCAAGGACCTATATCAAGTCAAGGAAGATCAGGAAGGAAGGTTTCTTTGGGATATTCAACAGGACCTTGAGGGTCCGGGAGAGTATCGTTCCTGTGAAGAAATATCTTTACGTCTTGGGTGATGCCGTTGATATCGAGATCCCGTCAGAGGTCAAGGATAACTACCTTGTCAATCCGTTTACCATCAGGAAAGAGGGAGTGATGGTCCTCTCCTATAAAGTTGAGGAGAAGACCTCTAAGGACCTCTTAAGCGGGTCTATAATACTTTTGATCCTTGGAACATTGGCATTGGTTGGGGGTATCTATCTGACCAATCTGTTCTGGGGAATTTGATCTTTCAAATAAGAGAGCCACCGGAGTGACCCTTGACATCCCATATTTCCAGACGATCGGTTTCAATATCTAGGGGCCTGGTCATATTAGATATTGGGTCGTCATGATCCTAATTCTCTTCATCTACCTCTATGTTTTCCAGGTCCTTCACAGCTTTGTCAATATGGTCCTTTAACTCTTCTGCTGTAACATCACCCTCTTCACTTTCTATGGCCGGTTGTCCGTAAAGATCTTCGTATCCGAGTGGTTTGTGTTTGTCATGATCATGGGCATGGGCCTCGGTCGCACTTAATGGGACGGAACTCAAACTGCTGTTATCCTCTTCTCCCTCGACCATCCTATTGCTTGTTGTTTCACCTTTCTTGTAAATTCCGCTTTCCCATTCGAGTTCATTTTTATGTTGCTCGATCTCTTCCTGGATCCTCTTTGTTTCTTCATCCATCTCATCTTCATCCTTACTTTTCTTTCTAAGGACAAGGAAAACCACCAAAATGATGATAACAAGCAGAACTGCGATGGCAATGATCACAATAGCGATAGGGAAACCACTTTCATCCGAACCGGAGACCTCGATATAGAAAGAGGTAACAGTAGTCTGGTATCCATCACTGATCGAAACTTCTACCATTGTCCTGCCGGTCTGTTCACTTGAAGGTTTCCAAGTAATTATACCGGTATCCGGATCGATATCGATCCCTTCAAGTCCACTGATAAGCGTGTATGTCAGTAAAGACTGATCCTCGGGATCATCATCTATACCTGGAACCTTGAACTTGTAATTGCTGCCAACAGTGGCGATCTGTTCTGGAATATTATCGATCTTTGGCGGAGTGTTGACCTTGAATGATTGGATCCCATTTGTACACGTTCCCAAGGAGCACCCGTCATCCGGGACAACGGTCCAGTAGAAGGTCTTCCCGATAGTGACCCCGCTCACATTGTAATTGTTGAACTGATGGTTCGTAGCAAGACGGCTTTCTTCTCTCTGGTTTTCAACAAATATTTCATTCTCACTCAGGAAGAGGGAATAGGTGACTGGATCATCATCAGGATCAACTCCTTCCCAGGTCAGGATGACATAGGAGGAGACCACCTTCTGTCCATCTACTGGTCCTATTAGGGTTGCATATGGTGATTGACTTGGAAGTACCTTCAATTCGAACTTGTGTTGGTTGAACAACTCTCCGTCCGATAATTTGATGGTTACCTCGAGGGTATCCTCCCCCTCATCGAAGAAATCCATGGATGCGGTCCATTGGATCAATCCGGAATCCGGATCTATACCGATATCACTGGGAGGTTTTGTCGATATGGAATAGACAAGGAATCCTCCCTCATCATAATCGCTTCCATTTACATCGAAGATATATTCCTTACCATATACTACCTCTGAATCCTCGGGAATATCTGTCCAATAGGGTATGTCGTTGACGTCTCTCACCTCAAGCTGGTAATTGGATGAAGCTGAAAGGCCTCCACTGTCAGTGACGGTCACATTCACATCCCAGATACCAACGTCGAGAGGGCCCGGAGTGCCTGATAGTCTGCCGGTGTCATTGTCAATTGAAAGAAAGTTTGCATCGGTGATAAGGGACCAGTGGGGTACATCCCCCTCATCCGGATCATAGACCACATACTGGTTGACGAACGGTTCATTTTGAGAGATGGATAACACATCTGAAGATGTGATCCTTGGTGCAATGTTCTTGTTAATAATTGACAGATTGAACAAAGTTCCGGTGAGACCTTCATGACCATCTTTGACCTGGACCGTGACCCAAACCCAACCTGCATCCTCCAGGGTTGGTGTTCCTGTGAGCTCACCTGTAACCTCATCGATCTCTAACCAATCGGCTTTTGTATCAAGGGTCCATGAAATATCCCCCTGTCCGTCATCGGTGGAATTGTAATCCACATAGTATTGCTCGGTCTCCTTGGCTTTAAGGAGATTTTCTGTTAGTATGTCCGGGGCAGTATTTTCCACTGTGATCAGGAAATACCACTCATCGAAATGGTTATACCCATCGGTAATGTTCACACGAACCCACCAATCTCCTACATGGTTGTTGTCAGGTGTACCATGGAGTACTTTACCATTATTGTCCCATTCCACCCACGGACAGTATTCCGTGATCTTCCATATGGCGGAACTATATCCGAAATTCTCGAAGGCCGCCTTGTATTCCATATCTTCCTTGGCATGATGATAATCATCCTGTGTTCTTATCTTAACAGGAGTGTGGACCATGAAAGTCTTTTCAAAGGTAGGTGTTTCAACCGATGTCAGGGTGATATTCTCAAAATACTGCATAGAATCTGGTATTGTGAACTCAGAAGCATAGGCCCCGGTGGACAGACCTGTTTCTGTCAATACTATCATTTGATGCAGACTTGAATTCTTATCAGAGGTGATATTGACAAAGGATTTGTCCACAGCCATATTGTTTGCATCCTCTCCCATACACAAGATATAACCTGTCTCACCGAAATCGAGCTTATCCAATGATGTAGAGAAAGATAATGATGAATATAATTCCAGCAAGTTAATTGATTCTGGCCGGTATGGATAGTCAACACCTACATTGTAGAATTTACCCAGGTCAATATAGGCTGAGACCCTCATGATATCAAAATACTCTGAATTTTGATCGACCTGGTAAACTCCTCTGTATATTCCCGTGTCCATTCCAGTTTCCAATAGACTGACAATGGTTGGATCCGGATCTCCAGAACTAAAAGTGACATTGACCCTGGCTCTATCAATATGCGAATTATTACTATCAAGTCCTACCAATTCTATCTCGACAAACTCCTCTTTGTCTGCGGACCTAATATTCTGACCGATCATATTCCGGACCTTAACCCCATATACCTCCAATGGCCCAGAGAACCCCTCCATCGATATCAGATATGTCTGGCCTGCATTGTTTCCACCCTCATCGTTCTGATTAGCTCCGATGATGATATCGTCAAATCCGTCCCCGTTCACATCTCCCGCTCCGGAGACCGAATTTCCTGAAAAATCATCTGCACCTTCTCCCATGAAAGACGCATCCGCTGTGGATAGGTCCGTATCCATGCTCCAATCCGTCGAATGACCCAGAATAAGATATGTCTGGCCTGCTCCTGATACGCTCTCATCGTTATTGGGAGCACTGATGAGGATATCGTCAAATCCGTCCCCGTTCACATCTCCCGCTCCGGAGACCGAAGACCCTGAATACTCACCTAAGGCCTCGCCTATGAACGACGCATCCACTGTTGATAGGTCCGTATCCATGGTCCAACCCGTAGACCGGCCCAGGACAAGGTATGTCTGTCCCACGTCAATCCAACCCTCATCGTTATTAGGAGCCCCTATGAGGATGTCGTCGTATCCATCATTGTTCACATCTCCCGCTCCGGAGACCGATTGCCCTGAATAATCACTCGCAGCCTCTCCGATGAACGAAGCATTCACTGTCGATAGACTCGTATCCATACTCCAACCCGTAGACTTGCCCAGAATAAGATAAGTCTGGCCCGCTTTAACCCCTCCCTCATCGTTCTGATTAGCTCCGATGATGATATCGTCGTATCCATCATTGTTCACATCTCCCGCTCCGGAGACCGATTGCCCTGAATAATCACCCGCAGCCTCACCAATGAACGACGCATCCGCTGTGGACAGGTCCGTATCCATACTCCAACCCGTAGACTTGCCCAGAATAAGATAAGTCTGGCCCGCTATAGCCCCTCCCTCATCGTTCTGATTAGCTCCGATGATGATATCGTCGTATCCATCATTGTTCACATCTCCCGCTCCGGAGACCGATTGCCCTGAATAATCACTTACAGTCTCTCCAATGAACGATGCATCCACTGAGGAAAGGTCCGTATCCATGCTCCATCCCGTAGACCGTCCCAGAACAAGATAAGTCTGGCCTGCTGATGACCCGCCCTCGGCATTGTATTTAGCTCCGATGAGGATATCGTCAAACCCGTCTCCGTTCACATCTCCCGCCCCGGAGACCGAAGACCCTGAACCATCACCTGCAGCCTCGCCGATGAAAGACGCATCCACTGTGGACAGGTCCTTATCCATGCTCCATCCTGTAGACCTGCCAAGGATAAGATATGTCTGGCCTGCTGAATTCCCCCCCTCACCATTATAAGAAGCTCCTATGAGGATGTCGTCGTATCCGTCCCCGTTCACATCACCTGCTCCGGAGACCGAATATCCTGAATTATCCTCTGCAGCCTCGCCGATGAATGACGACAAGGAAGCATTAGAGATCTTCATGTCCATGGTAAATTCACTAATACCACGGGTTGGGACCTCATTCCCATCGACCATCTCGGTCTGGCCATTCAATAGTATGATCGAGCTACTTATGAGCAGTAATATAATTGTAAATGGAATCGTTCTTTTCATATTGATAACCCCTATTTGACATTAATGTAACATTGAATCCTACAGCCCAATCCAATTGTTAACAATGGGAATAATGTTAATATTCTAAATAAGAGTTATGTCAAATCTGGACTTGAATGGGATGAGATCGATCAAACGATATTCGACCTGGAGGAGCTTTATAAAAATGAGAGCCACCGGAGGGAATGTTCGATTGGAAGATCAAATATTATTATTTTGAGGCGAGGACATCCGGAGAATCTTTGATTTTCCAAGGATCTCTGAGCATGGCCTAGGATCCCTATTACGCGATACAATATCAAAAGATCAGCATGGATTTCCATGTTACCGATAATGTAACCGATATTCAAAAGAAACTTGGACACAGATGGGCCTTTACTTGGAGCTAGCCTTGGTGTGAGTACCATTGAAAAGATCACCGAGAGATATTCAGGAAAGGTCTGGATAGAGGACCGAGTTTTTGGGGGTCATCGTGAGGGCACCAGAATAATGATCTTCCTGCCTTCATGAAAGAATTGATTGAGTCTAATAAAAGATCTTATTAAAGAACTAAAAGAAGTTATAACAAATGTTATGTGGCCAAGAATATATATCATCGGCAGTTCTATCATCTCAATTGAAATCATTGTTGGGAGTGATTTTTAATGGAAAAATCACGTAATATAGTGATCATTGTCTCGGTCCTCTTTGTAGTCTTCCTTGTCACTGGTGGAATATTGTTCTTCTCCTTTTTGTATGGTGGGAATGATAACTCTGAACCTGAGAAAACCCATGCCGGAGAATTGCTTTACACGCATGTGTTCTCCGAAGGCATTGGTAATATTGCCATCCGGGTTGAGTTGCCAATTGAACCTCGGTACAATGATGGTGCACCGATAGTAGTTATGGCATCAACATGGTTTGTTGATAAGTACAACAGCGAATATTCTACGTTTCATCTGGAACACGATCCAACAATAATCGGAGCGATATCGGTCACCAATCTTTGGCCAGGAAAAACGGATCCAGAAACAAAGATACAAAGTGAAGGAAGTTATGATTACGGAGGCCCAGACTGCATCAGATCTCTCAGGGATACAATCCTCTTTGCTGGTGGAAATAAACCGGACATTGATGGATATTATATCACTGAATTGTTGGACATCGTACCGCTGACAGACAATCTTGGACTCTATGCATCGTCTCATGCAGGAGTGGTAGCTACGAATGTTATGGCTTATTACGGAGATGAACTTCAATCGGTGAAATACTTCGTGGGGAGAGAGAATCCAACCAGTGATGAAATGTATGCCCTTGAAATAGGTCATTTCGATGACCAAAGAAAACCAGTGATCAATCCATACTATGATCCACAAGGTTACACGTCCACACGAATTTCAGTGAATTATTCAAACGTGGGCTGGATACAGAATGATGATCATCCCGATGGAATACCCTGCTTCTACTTAGATCAGGGTAATGCTTACATACTCAGTGGACATGGTCCACATATTAAAGGCAAGCAATATTTCTCCAGATCTCTGACTAGCGCTCTTTACAATAATGGTGTTCTTACAATGGGATCATGGCCCGTTGGTCTTGCAACTCCAAACGAGACCAATTCATTCTGGCCTTACCGTGTTGCAGTAAAAAACTATGATCTGATAAGAGAGAAACTTCCAGATCTAAAGGTCATCCTTGTTTTTGCCCGCAATGACCATGTTCAATCCGCACCGGATAAACCTCATATTCACCAAGCATACGATGGCTTCAGTAAAACAGCTGGCCTATGGGTTCGAATGAATGCCGATAATGTGTATTTCCGAGATCTGAACGACACACTTGACAATGACTATCCCGAGAAGCCAGCCAACAATGAACCTGATAATTGGAATGATGTAAGAAGTTGGGGGTATCCTGCCGATTATGGAAGCCACCTTTACAGTAAAACCGGATCATACGCTGGGATGGCAGAGATGGCAGATAGGACAAGAGATAACGAATGGAAGAATGATCTTGAAGAGGTTCTCCATTCCTATAAGTTGGACGATCTTAATTCAGAATAAATGGCAATACTCCATTTATATCAAGTTTTTTAATGAAGAAATCGAGCATTGATATTACTCTGGGTACCATTGAATATGTTAATGAACAATGGCACTCAGGTTTCGCAAAATCAAATTAGAAAATGCTAGACTGGTGATTTTGCTTGCTTTAATCTTTTCAGATATAGCAATGATTATATTGAGAAGATAAGAGAGCCACCGGAGTTGGTCCGGAACTTTTACCGGCAAAAAGGAGCAATAAAATAATCAAATTATATAATAATATAATTACGAATAATATATGATAATTATTTTTCATTGACAACCTACTAGAAAGAAGTCAAGGGTTCGATAAAAATCACCATATTTGGTGGTTCAATTGTAGCAAAGTCCTATATCGTAAAGTAATTCCATAAATCTATATAGTGGCATTATGATATTACTTTACTATGGATTCAAAATCAGCAGTCCTATCGATCATTGCGATCAAACCACATGTATTAAATGATTTGGTAGACAGATTGCCCTATGCACCTTCAACAATCTATGAAGCAGTAAGGATACTGAAAGATAAGGGATTGGTAGAAGTAGAGGATGGTTTGGTTATCATTGCTGAAGGTTATCATGCGAAGAAGATTGCCGATATCCATGTTCTATCGCTTTCCCATGGTATTGATCCCGAGTTCCTTCTAAGAGAAAGCACACTGTCCATCTGGAAAGTACTAGAAGAGGAGCGCAGATACAAAGAAGTTCAAAACCTTACAGTATATTCACTTGTAACCGTCAAGCATGTTATTTCCCATCTTGAAAAGAATGGTCTTGTAATCTACAAGAAAAGGAAGCCCGTGATCGCTGTAAGAAAGGATGACCACCCAGTCAATAGGGAATTGAATATTTTTCTTTCTGAAAAGGAGGAAGGAAAATCATATCATTATCCGGGAACAATCCCATTCGAAGAAAATTATCTCAAACCAGAAGACCTTGAAAGGATTTTGTTCAACAAGATCAAGGAAGGCATCTCGGTCAAGGGTACAGGTTTTCTTGTCAAAGATGATAAAGGAACTATTTCAATCCTGGAAAGCACTGACAAGATCCCAACACCAGAAGAGGTTTTTTTGAAGAAGCTCCTAACAACAGAAGGAGTTGAAGACCTTTGTATCAAGCTCCTGAAAACAGGCAAAATAGATTTCGAAGAACTTCTTGAGCGATCTGAAAACAGTGAAATGGTATCAGTTGTGGGGTGTTACCTTGATATTCTGAATGATATCGAAGGCGAATTGGTGTCGAATGAGATCATAGAGAGATTCATTGGTCCATCACAAGTTGAAAAGAAGAGAATGTTCCTGAAACAGGAGAAATCATATGGGAAAAGCGGGTGGGAAAACAAGTATGAGAAGAAATGGAACATCGATCTGTACCTTGACCTTGATGCGATCAGACACGGAGTGAGATCAGCATGAACCTTGAACAGTTTCCAACGGATATAAAGAACGATATCGAGGACCAGAGTTTGTCCATTCTTGACAAGATCAAGGATCGGATTGTCGTGATCGGAGGATGGGCAGTAAGGGCTCATATTGGTGAGAACCATCATAGATACACCCTTGATGTCGATGGAGTGACAGATAAGAAGAATATTGAGGTCATTCGGGGTGAGATGGTGGAACATGGTTTCGAAGTTCATCACCCGGAATGGGGGATCCAGTTCCTTAAGAAGTATGAACCAATTGTCACCATTTCGGAAGCTATCAGAGAAGAAGTTGAAAAGATCCAGATCAGGATCGAGATATCAGAACCAAGGATCACAGAATTCCAAACTCCCCATTTCTTCGAATTTAGCTTGAGCGATTTTGAAATAAAAGGGATTTCATTTCGTGATGGAAGGGGAGAAGTATTGGTAAAGGTGCCGCCGATCGAACACATGGCAGCAGTGAAACTTGGTCTACCGGTTGATTACAAGAACAATCATGACGCTGCAATGTTGCTACAGAGAAGCAACATCAAATTGGTTAGCAAAGCAATTCTTGAAAACGATGATTGGAAGGAAATGGTCCTGCGAAGAATACCAAAGTTGAAGGGAAGGATCTCTCAGAGTGGGCAACTGGAGAATACCCTTGCTCTTGCTGCCGGACTTAATATCAAGGAGCATATCAGGAGACTTGAAATCATCGAGAAGTCATTGAAATGATGACGGAATAAAGAAAATGGAAATAATTTCGCCCTCATAATTTCTATATATAATTATATAATGCCTAATAATAAACGTAAAATGAAAGGAGCCACCGGAGGGATTCGGACTTCCGCAAAATTTGAAATTTTGCTCATCTTGAGACTCTCCCGAATTGTCATTTTATCCGAGTCTCAAGACCCAAGGGGTCCGAATCGAATCCGATCAATATCCTTCACCTTTTCAAGATGAAGGATATAAAAGGAGCCACCGGAGGGATTCGGACCCCCGACCTTCTGATTACGAATCAGACGCTCTACCAGGCTAAGCTACGGTGGCATTATTTTTTGCTGATAATGGATAATGATAATTAATCATTTTGTAGGTGACAGAATTCCTGATTCATTCAGAAGGTCGGGGAAACCCCAACAGGGCCGTTCATTTGAAAGAAATGAACCCCACCGTAGGTGGGTAAGACATTAATTAGGGGATTGGGGGTTATTATCCGACTGAGGACGCAGTTCGATGGAGGAGAAAACTATATTGTGTTTCTTTCGGGAAATCCCCAACAGGGCCGTTCATTTGAAAGAAATGAACCCCACCGTAGGTGGGTAAGACATTAATTGGAGGATTGGGGGTTTTTATCCGACTGAGGACGCAGTTCGATGGAGGAGAAAACTATATTGTGTTTCTTTCGGGGAAAGAAACACCAGGGTATGCTACGGTGGCATTATTTTTTGCTGATAATGGATAATGATAATTAATCATTTTGTAGGTGACAGAATTCCTGATTCATTCAGAAGGTCGGGAAATCTGAGAAGGTCCCTTATTAAAAATCTATTTTCCTTCTTCCTGATCCTCTTCGATGGAATGGAACATCTCCCTGGACTTCTTGAGAGCTGTTAGTACAGGCATCTCTTTCCCAGAAAGGTAATTGATAAGGGCCCCTCCACCTGTTGAGACATGATCGATCCCTTTCATCTTCAGATCCTTGATGACCTGGGTCGTCTCACCTCCGCCCATCACCGAGTAACCATCCGAACCGTTGATGGCCTTGAATATCTCTATGGTCCCCTCAGAGAATTCAGGTATCTCGTACACTCCTGCAGGTCCGTTCGCTATGATCGTCTTCGCTTCCTTGATCATGATGGAATACCTGGCGATGGTATCGATGGATATGTCATAGATCGGGAATTCGGTTGGAAGCTGTGAAAGATGCACTCTCTCCCTCTTTCCATCCTTGTTCACTGCCATATCGGTGGGATAGAAGATCTTTCCACGATTATCTTCGACCATTTTCTTGCATCTTTCGATTAGTTCATCCGCATCTGGCAGTTCCGATCTGATGAAATTGATGTTAGGGGTTCCCAGATCATATCCATCAGCCCACTGGAACATTGAACCAACAACACCAACGGTGAGGAGCTTGTCGATTATTCCGTTCCCAAGCAAATTTTCTGCGACCTTGATGGAGTCATCAACCTTCAGACCACCAAGGATCGCTATACTGGGCCTCTCCGGAGATTCGGTTACCTTGGCAAGTGCTTTCAATTCCTTCTCCATTAGCGGACCTGCTCCGCTTGGTTTGATCTGGCAGAAACCTACCAGAGAGGGCTGTGACCTGTGAACAGCTGAAAATGCATCATTAATGAAGAAATCTGATACATCTGCAAGTGTCTTTACAATATGACAGTTCTCCTGGGAAACTATCGGGGCATCATTGAGTACAACATCTTCAGAATAGAACCTGGTGTTCTCAAGAAGAATGATCTCTCCCACCTTCATGGACCTGATGGCTTCCACCGCTCTATTGTGAAAAAGGCTGTCGACATATTTCACGTCCCTTTCCAGTAGGTCGGATAGGACCTTCGCATGCTCCTTCAAGCTCACGAAATCCTTCTTTCCGGGACGGCTCTGATGGGCTAGAAGTACCAGTTTACAGGGAGGAAACCTCTTGATGGACCTGACATGCTCTTCGATCCTCTTCAGGGAAAGTATCTCTCCCGTTTCTGGATTGATGGGAGAGTTGATGTCCACTCTCATCAGGACCGTTTTATCCTCGAGATCCAGATCGTCGATGGTATTGAACGGCAGGACCATTGGGAAGCACCGTGGTTTAATCACAGGCCTCCTTTAAAGTTTTTCCTCGAAGTGGCTCAAAAAGGAATTTGAAGGACCAAAATATGATTTTATTTCATAGTTGATTTGGAAACGTTAATATTTGAAGCAAGTTTATGGTGAACTGTAATATGGGGGCAGTCCATGGCCAAATACCCAATAATGGTGGAGTACAGTTATGATCTCAAGGAGAATCTGGCCAGAAGGACGATCGCCCTTTTTATTGACCTTTTAATCGTCGGGATCCCGGTTTTCATATTGTATGTCTTCTTCGGACTGGGTGTTCTCCAGGCAAATCCAATGACGGTCCTTCTGGGCCTGATCGGACCTTTCTTCTATAAACAGCAGGTCCAGGGAGTTCAGGAGACCACTCCTTTCCTTTCCATGCTCGTGATGGTCATCTTCCAGTCATTCTTGCTCCCATTCTATTATTCATGGAGAGAATCCAATTCAAGGAGGACCGTTGGGAAATACTTGATGCATCTGGACCCCATCAGGAAGGATGGCATGTTCCCCACCAGGTGGGATGCTCTCCAGAGGAACTACGTCAAATACATTGCTGGAGCCCTTGGTGCATATATTTTCGGTATCCTAGGTTGGTTCTTGTTCATCGGTGTGGCAAGTCTGATCGACCTCAAAGTGGCTCCGGAATACAAACTGGATATCAGACAGAGGATCACAGAGGTCCCCTTCGGAACAGCAGTCATGATAGAGGACCCAGAGGTAGGATTGGGAAAGATCTCGATAGATGGTGGTAAATGGGCCAGGCTCAAGGATAAGGAGAAGACGGCCAAGAAATTCGCCAAAAGGCTGAAGAGGGAAGAGAAAGCCACCCACAAAATGGATATCGTCCACACCAAGTCCGCATTGAAGAAAGAGAAGATCAGAGAAACTTTGGGAAAATCCCATGAGAAGAGCCTATCCCTGATCCATGAGGCCGAAGAGGAATCAAAGAGTGACCATCACGAAAAGAAAGGCCACACACTCCTTGGGACACCTGCCAAGCCAAAGAAGGAGAAGGTCCTCCTTGGCAAGGACAAGGATGATGATACAAAGGTTGTTGAGGACCTAGAAATTGACCTTTCATCCGAACCCGAGATAGAGAAGAAAGCTGAACAGATGGCCCTCTCTGCTCCAATGAAGACGGAGAAGAAGCAGGAGCAAGAAGATGAAGCTCCTGAAGAGGAAAAGGAAGAGAAGGTATCATTCTTCAAGAAGTTGTTCGGAGGATTCGGAAAGAAAACAGAGACCGTTCCTCAAGAGAAGGAGGATACAACAGCCCTAGGATCCCTCCCTTCACTCAAAAAGGATGCTAAGAAAGATGAGACCATCCTTCAGTTCATGATGGACTTTGATATCGATGAGAAGAGGGCAGAGGGCCTCTATGGGATGGGATACAGAAGAAAAGAGGACTTGAATGATGCCATCCCCCAGGACCTGATGATAATCGAGGGCATGAATCCCACCATCGCCAAGAGGATCTTAAATAAAGCCAAATGATCGGAAAAGTGGACCGGTCGGGGTCTAACCCCAAAAGGGTTTAGAACTCTTTAGAAAATATAACTATGATTTGGAGGTAGGTTAGCCTTCAAATGGACATGATCCAAAAGGTTAATGAGTCCTCGAAAAATTTATCATCCCTGCAATTATCACTCTGATCTGGCATTCTGATCGGAGGGGGGCAGTCAAAATAGCTTCCTCCAATTATCCACTGTTGGAACATAGTCCAGTTTTTTTATAAGAAATTACATATATGTGCCAGAACATCCCCTCATAGGGGACGTATTGGAACATGAATGTAATTAATCAGGAATTCCCTCAATATGAGAAATTATATTCCTTCGTCATGAAAAAGGGTGTAGTGAGTAGAATTGAACTTGAAAAATATGCAAAAAATGAGTTCAATATTGATTACAATTATCTCTATCGAAAGTTCCTTTTCAAGTTGATCCAGCAAGGAAAAGTTGAAAAGATCAAGAGTGGATTGTTCTATGCACAAAATGTATACATTGATGATATTGGCATTCCAAACAAGTACTTGATCGGATCAAAGATCAGATCTGATTATTATTTTGGATATCATACTGCCCTGGAATTATTAGGATCAGCACAATCGATCCACAATGGATGTTATATCTCAGTAAATGTGAATAAAAGATTCAAGAAGTTCAACTATTCTAAATATCAATTTTATCCTGTGGTCACGAATGATCTATCTTTGGAAGTAGAAACTCGCAGTATTGAAAAGAATGAAATTATAATTTCATCGCCATCGAGGACCTTTGTTGAATGTATCCACCGGCCAGATCTGTGTATTAGTTATGAAGAGATTTACAAAAGCCTAGAATCATTAGGCGGTGTGGAAATTAATGGTGTTCAAAAAATTCTGCAGTTATACGAGACTGATATTCTTCTCCGATCTGTAGGTTTCTTCTTGGAAGAATTTAAAGAAAGATCACCATATTATTCACATATTGAAGAAAAAGACCTGAACAAAATCGAGAAACAGATGGGCCCAGGTAGATCATATTTGACCCGTGGTCAGAAAGGAGAATATGTCTCACGATGGAGACTTTACATTCCAGAAGGTTTCAGAGAATTATTCCAAGGAGTTCGCTGAATGAATCTGTCAGGATATTCATCCACAGTGGTTGAAAAGATACAAAGGCTGTTCGATGTCCTCGAACAGATCAGTAAAGTGAAGTTCCTATCAGATAGATTATGTTTCTATGGTGGAACTGCTTTGAATTTCATTCATTATAACGAAGTTCCAAGGTTATCCGTTGATCTGGATTTCAATTACAGGCACATTGATAAGGGGAAAGATTGGGGCGATGTGAGAACAGATATCGATAGACTTCTAATGAGGATTTTAACCGATATTGGTTACAAAGATGAACAGGTCAAAGTCCAAGCCCAATATCCTCTTGGGAGAATGGATATCAAGTATGTTACTGGAAATGAACTTGATGATAACATCAAACTTGAAACTGGATTCAGCAAGATTCAAAGGGCCAAACAAAAAACGGTTCTCATTATATTATAATCATTTTTTGTTGTGTACAAGCAATTTGTAGCAATGGTTTTCGTATAAATTTGGAATTGACGAGAGAAAACCATTGCGGAATAGGTCCACTCTCCGATTCTAATAATAAAACAATTGAAGGTGAGTGGACCGGTCGGGATTTGAACCCGAGGCCTCTTGCTTGCGAAGCAAGCGATCTACCGAGCTGATCTACCGGCCCAAATATCATTTGACACTTTCCAGGGCGATTTCACCCAAGACCAACCTTATATTTGAAATTTACAGGCTTGATACTTTTATTCTTTTTCTCCTCAATCTTTCTATAATTTGATCAGGGAGAGGAAAAATCCGGGAGAAAGTGTGAATATCTAATTTGTCTCAAACTGGCTGGGAAGATCCTGGATCAACCGAAGGAATGAAGGCCCAGGTCGAGGAATGAGACACTGATCGTTCCGAGGATCGAGAGGATATTGATCCCCAGGAAAGCTGCCTGGACCTTGAGCGGGACCTTTTTCAGATTCATGATATATACAATTGTCAGTGTGACGAAAACAACGAGTGTGGCGGTTTCCTTCGGGTCCCAGCTCCAGAAGGTTCCCCAGGCCAACTGGGCCCAGATCATGCCTGTTATCAATCCGGCAAATGTCAACCACCATGCTATTGTCAAGGATATCTTGAGGTCCTTTTCAGTTACATTTGACCTCTTCTTCAATATCACTATATCCATTATCTTCTTGAACGCAATGAAAGTGAAAATATATCCAAGGATGGCGAGCGGGGGGTGTATGAGAATCAGGATGGAATCGAGCTCATGGGACATTCAGATCACCTAGTAACCGATAAGGTCCCTGAACCAGAGGAAATGCGTTCCGAAAAGAAGCATGTGAATTATCACTAGTACCTTTGATGTGGCAGATCCCCAAGAATGCATTCTCTTCCAGTTCTGGAATCCGATCCTTCTTGACAAGCCATCTCTGGAATATACCGTTCAAGGCTATTATCATCATTATTCCTAAGGCCACCCATCCGAGTACCACTTCCCACTGAAGGATAAGCTCCCTGTAGGGCCCATAGAAAAGAGTGGACAGATGGATCAGGACCAATACGAGAAGTACATATGAGAGGGCACAATGGAAGTCAACCCTTCTTTTTGCTCCTTTGAAGAATTTGTTCGCTTTTTCTTTTAGCACTGCACCTCCTGTGAAATATCCAATCACCAGTAGAGTGAAGGCTGCGATTCCGGTATACTTCCCCACCTCCCATAGGATATCCTTCCCACCCGATCCCTGGCCTGGGTCGGATATCAATATACGTATGGGCAATCTCCTCTCGGTCTCCCCCTCCTTCCATTTCAATGTCAATCCAAGATACATATCTGTCATGTTCTGAAGAGTGATCATAACGGTCATTGAATCTCCTTTGTTAAGATCGGATCTGGGGACCTCTATTGAAAAGATATCCTCCAGTCCTGGGATAATTTCCAACCTGATATCTGTTACATTGTTCAAGGCGGTGAGAGTTAATTCTCTTTGTTGCCCTGTCGTATCAAAGAAAAGCGTACCAGGAGTAACACTGAGATCGAAATTCGCAGAAAGCGGGGATGTGGAGATCCTTTCAACGTAGGATGCTTCATTGCTCGCTCCTGGTGAATTGTGCTTGTAATATACCTTGTAGCGGACCTCTGCAGAGACATTGCTCCATCCTTCATCCAGGGTCCTCAATTCCCATTCGACGATATGGTCTCCATCCGCATCTGTACCAGTTCTTCCCTGGAGTTCTCCCACGACCTCCAGATTGTCCATGCGTTCATCCAGAGTTGCAGAAAGGTCCTTGATCTGATAATCGCTGGCTCCGGTCACCTTGAGCCTCATTGTAAATGTTGTATTGGGGGGATAGAAAGGATCGTGAACGAACGTCAGGATGGGTGGATGGTACAACCAGTTCCCTGAAGGATTTGAAGAAGAATGGCAGTCCTCACAGGATATTCCAACAGCTGATCCCTGGATCATGAAGAAGGTGACCAGAAGTAGTGAAGGAAAGATCAATTTCAGGACCTTCAATCCCATTCCTCCACATCATCTTCATCGACCACAACTGAGATAATTTCTTCATTTTTCACCTTCGGACCGTAGGGTCTGACCAGAACAAAGAAGGACCAGCTGATACTGGCAAGTAATGCTACCACTCCAAGGAAAAGGATCATTCCCGCACCAAGGTCTCCTTCAATGGAAGAAAATGGTCCTTTGTTATCATCATCCTCAATTTTCGAAGGAGGTACTATGGTGTCATTTCCATCCTCAGGATCTATGGGTATGGGATCAACGATCTCCTCTTCCAGGACCGTATAGGTGAAATTGAACCATTTCACATCACCATCGGGATTTGTCACTCTTGCAGTGAGATTATGTTCTCCTATCTGCCCCCATGGGCCCTGATGTAGCTTGAGATCAAGGGAGATGTCATGGGTGTCAATGATCCTGTTACCCACCGACCAATCGACATTGAGGTCCCTTCCGGATGGATCCTTGACAGGAAGCACGATATGGAGATACTCCTTTTTATTGAACTCCCCCAGGTCAGGATCAATCTCACCGGTGATGATGATCTCAACTTTAACATCCAAAACATCGACTATCCAGTCTATCCTTTCAAGAACAGATTCGGAATCAATGTCCAGTAATATGAAGGTCACGATATGTTCTCCAGCATCATCGTTACCAGGCCTATAAACGAATCCCCCTCCTCCAAGGTATCCAACCTCATCGTCGACCAACCATTCGGTTGCATTGATATCATGGAACCTTTCCATATCAATGAGGACCTCGAACCTCAGTTCCATACCCTCGTTGACGGTCTGCCTACCTGTGGGTGAGAATCCAAGGATAAGATCATTAAATACTACCTCCTCTTCGATCAAAAGGGTGATGCTCTCCTCTGAGTATATTCCCCATTCCGAAGAGCTCACATTCAAAATTATGGTATGGGATCCGGGTTCCAAGATACTATCAAAGGATGGTCCATTACCTATGATCCCGGAGATATTAGATTTCCAAAGGTAAACAGCATCAGTGACAAACACGTTGGAATCAAGATTCGAATCAAAGGTGATGGTAGTGTTGTAAGGGAAGATCGTTCCATCTTCTGGTGATATTATGGATGCTGAAATAACCGGTTCTTCACTTACAAGAGGCCCCGGGAAGGGTCCGACCTCTGTTTGGAATTGTCCATCAGAAACATTGATAGAGAAATCATAATCACCGCAGTCAAGATTCAGTTCGATCTCATACCTTTCCCCGTTGGATACATCACCATCGGTAAGATAATTGGAGTTCCCCCCAACCTGAGACATGGCAGGGCTCATCCTCATACCTTCAAGAATAAGGACTAAACCCTCTCCGGAAGGGGTGTCTCCTTCGGGATCGGTGTAGGTTATGGAGAATCTGAATGTATCATTGCAGTTTCCGGACCCAGGGGATACGTCAGGGTCCGAAAGGATAGGTGGTGTATTCACCCTCGCAACCGTTGGTCCCGAGATCTCTCCGGTCTCCGGGAATCTTACTGTAACCGAGCCATCAGTTGCTTCGAAGTGGAACGAATGGTCCCCAATCCCCAACTTGATTGATGCGGAATATTTTTCCCCGGTCTTGATGGAATCCTGTGATCCATCCATTGGAGTCAATGTATGCTTGGTATCATCGATAACAGCAAAAATGGGACTGGGGATATCACCGTTGATATCTTTGTAAGTGACCTCGAAAGTGAAGATAGAATCTGTATCACCTGATCCGGGAGATACTCTTCCCTCAGAAAGTTCAGGTGGATCGTTGATTACTGTTATGGATGAAGTATCGGTCCTTTTGACAGTATTTCCAAAATGGTCGGCATTGAGGATCGCCTCTGCCCGCAGTGTATCAGGACCTCCCTTCAATCCGGAAATATCAAAGACAACATCCTTGGTCCATCTATAAGGTTGGGATGAACCGGAAGGTCTTTGATTGTTGAATGTTACCTGCGAAGAAACATATACCCTGGAGTTGACCGATACGAGTTTGACCGTCATGTCGAACTGCCAGTAGCTATTGGTCCCATCTGCGGTAACATCGATGGAGATCGTTACCTTATCATCCTCTCCGACATCGATATCACCGGGTGCGGTAATTACCGGATCGTTGATCACAAGATCATATTTTCCACCGTGACAGCCATCACATGAATCGACTCCCCTTGAGGGTATACCTTCGAGTATGGTCAAAGCACTGATCGGTCCGATCACGATCAAGGTGGCGATGATAACTAAAAAGAGAGGATAGAAAGGGACCTTGGTCCACTTTATCCCCCCATTCCCAACTGCCAGAGTATCACCTTTTTCCAAGAATAGGATAAAAAAAGAGGTTAAAAAAGTATTGGGAAATTCAAGATTATAATAGAAGAATGGGCGGAATTTCCGCCCGATATAGATATTATAAAAGAACGGTCTATTTCAGTTCCTTTGCCTGCTTCTCGGAAAGGATCCTCCAGCACTCATGGGGCCCGGAGAGGGACTTTGCTACTGCGAAGTACCTTCCTTTCTTTTCCCTGATATCGAACTTGTCGGTCTTGAACTTGTTTTTAGCTTTCACGTCGTAGAATTCTATCTCGGCCATCTTCAAACCTCCACGATATTGAATCGCTGTGCTCTCAATACAGGGAATCTATTAAAATCCTTTTGCCGGGAGGTGTGAATATGTTCATAATTCACCACTTGGAGCTTGGGAGATCTCTCAAATTAAGAGGAGGTCTTTTTCTTATGACCTTGAAGGTATCTTCTTCCTTTTTCCGTCAGTACCGAGATAGTTCGGATGGGATCCATCGTCATGACAGGTGGAAGCTACTGGGCAGTTCGAGCACCTGCTTCCACAATCGGTACTGGCGATCGAGGTCTCCTTGATATATCCTGACCTTTCAAGCATGTGTACCCTCGAATGGAGCTCTTCTCTTTCCAATCCCATCTCTCCGGCTATCTGTGAAAGTGTCTTCCCTCCTGCTTGGATATATTTCAGAAGTTGAGCCATCATTACTTTGCCCTCCTAAGGTCAGTTCTTGAACGTAGATATCTCCATAAGATCACAGACAGTATGATGATCAACGCAAGGATAATTGAAGGTTCCGCGAATTCCAGCAAGTGGGAGCCTTCATTTCTGGTCCCGATCAGTTCCGAAAGTAAGTTTGAAAGTGAGATCAGAAGTCCGGTAAGACCATGGACCACTGCAAGGAAAGCTCCGACTATGAAATATGACCTTACATCCCCTGCTTTTCCTCCTGAAAAGAGGGCACCGGACCAAAATGTGGAGGATATTACAAACAGAACAAATGCTCCCACCAGGTCGTTATCAAGGACGCCATATGGATCATTAATGGCTGCTGTGGAAATCATGATCTGTAATATGCCCAGAGCCAAGTATATTGACCCTAGTATAGCACAGATCATCTTTAGGATCTGAGGCACACCAAGAGGTTGGGCATCCCTGTTAGAAACCAAGTAGAAGCCCCCCTTGATAGACCAATAAGGTCAAAATGTATGCAACCGACATTGTGTACAGAATAGAAAATATGGTCCAGGCCCACGATCCCGTCTCCTGCTTGATAGCTCCCACTGTGGCTAAGCAGGGTACATAGAGGAGAACGAACACCATCAGTGAGAGACCTCCAAGTGCGGTCAGTCCCGAATCGGCAGCGATCCTATCGGAAAGGGCACTGTGGTCGTCTCCAACATTGTATAAAACACCAAGAGAACCCACTACTATCTCCTTTGCAACGAATCCGAAGAGAAGTGCAATGGTGATCTTCCAATCGAAACCGAGAGGAGCCATGACCGGAGCTATGAACTTGCCGATAGATGCAGCCATAGATGATGTACTTCCATAATCCACCCTGTGGAAGGATAGGGAGAAACTTGCCAGGAACCACATTATGATCGAACCCAGTAGTATGACCGTCCCTGCTTTTTTCACATACTGGAACCCCTTCTCCCAGGTTGACTTGAGTGAAAATCTGAGATCCGGTCCTCTGTATCGTGGAAGTTCCATGATGAACGGGGCAGGTTCCCCTTTCAGTATAGTTGATCTGAAAAGCTTGGCAGATATTATTGCAATGAAAATTCCGAAAATATACAGGCCGAAAATGACCAGGCCGCCTGATCCCTTGAAGAAAATACCTGCAAGAAGGATGTAAACTGGAAGCCTGGCTCCGCAAGAAACGAAGGGATTGACAAGAATGGTTACCAATCTATCTTTCTTATCATCTATCGACCTTGCCGCCATTATAGCAGGCACATTGCAACCAAAACCGATGATCATTGGAATGAAAGATTTGCCGGAAAGACCGATCCTGGCCATTATCCTGTCCATCACAAATGCTGCTCGTGCCATGTATCCTGAGCTTTCCATCAACGATATGACAAGGAACAGGACCATTATATTGGGAAGGAAGACAAGGACAGAGCCAACACCACCAACGATCCCTTCCCCAAGGAGTGATGCAAACCATTCTGGGCCCACATTATCGAGGATCAGGTCAGATAGTCCTGCGGAGAGGATATCAATGATCTCGGAGAAGGGTTGGGCAAACTCAAAGGTCAATCTGAACATGGTCCAAATAATTACAAGGAATATCGGGATCCCCAGATATCTATTGGTGGCAACGGAATCAATAATGTCAGAGAAGTTCTCTTTGGCCTTCTTTCCTGATGTCACTGTCTCCAGGATCCTGTCAACCTCACGATACCTTCCATCAGTTATAGCGATCTCCATCTCTAAGGGATCGGTATCTCCAATTGCCCTTCTTGCTTCCCTGTCCAATCCAGTATCTTTCAATCTTGTCCATATCCTTTGATCCCCTTCAAGGGCTTTGATCGCCATCCACCTGTGATGATGTCCCGGCATCGGAGATCTTCCGTTCAATGCGGAATATACCTCTCTAACCTTTCTTTCAACTGGGTCCTCGAAAGAGATGATCTTACCACAAGTCGCTCCAGCACCTGCCTCGCTGACTATTGCATCAAGCAATCCTTTGATCCCCTCTCCCGTGGTGGAAGATGTCGTCAGGACCGGAACACCAAGCTCTCTGGAAAGACCATGGATATCTATCTCCGATCCGTTATTCTCTTTCTGGTCCCACATGTTGAGGACCAGTATCATGTTGCATTGGAGTTCCATCAGCTGAAATGTCAGATAAAGGTTCCTTCCAAGATTGGAAGGGTCTACCACATGAAGAACGACATCAGGTCCTTCATCGATGATGTAATCCCTGGAGATCACCTCATCTTCAGAATATGCCGTCAGGGAATACGTCCCTGGCAGGTCAACGATCTCTAGGATCCTCCCCTTATGTTCTTTGATCCCAGTGACCTTTTCAACAGTTACTCCTGGCCAGTTCCCAACCTTAAGGTTCTCTCCCGTTAGTTGATTGAACAGCGTTGTCTTTCCAACGTTGGGATTTCCCGCGAGTGCAACTCTTATCCTTTGGCTGGGCATTCTCAAATGCTGTAGGTTGGGTTCTTATTAATTAATTTTGTTACCCTAATAGTTTTAGGTTATACTAAAACAAAAGCAAAAATTTTTACCCCTACCCCCTCAATTCACTACGGGGCTGAGAATGGAGATGCCTGTATCGCCGATATCGATAAGGTGCTTCTTCCTGGAATGATGGCAGGACCTCATCTTCAGGACCTGCATATACAGATGAATATCATGCTGGTGCTCTATTGGTCCCATCTCGACTATCCCGTCTGCCAGGAACATCTCAGCTCCCTGACCCTCGATGATGTTGGAGAATCTAGGGGTCTCCATGATAATAAAAGATGTGAGATTGTATTCTCTCAGCTTCTTGAAGAAGTGGAACATCTTCGATCTGAGCTTTCCGGTCTCAATCAGCGAATACAATCCTCCAAGGGAATCAAGACCGAAACAGGTGAAGTTGTCCCCCTCCTTGTCCTTGAAGAACTTGATGACACCATCTACCATTTCAAGGAAATCAGGATGATCGTCCCCGTGGGTCTCGAACCGGGACCTGATATCACTGTAATCAGAGATAAGGAGATTCTCAGGGACCTTTATTCCGAGGGAATCCATGTTCCTTAGATGTGAGATGGTATTCTCCTCCACGGTCAGGTACATGCCGAACTCTCCGCTTGTCTGGAGATACTTGGACATGATCGAGAACACCATACCTGATTTGAGTGACCCGGGAGGTCCGTAAACGATCACAATTGCTCCCTGGAATATATCGGAGTAGAATATATTGTCCATTCCCTCTATTGAATCGGTTATCAAGTGAGTCCCTCCAGTGTCCTTTTCGAAACATCACAAAACAATGATATATCACTTTCGGAGTTTTTACTTTGAGTTGGAAACAACTAACAGGGGGCCTGAGAATAGGAGAACATGACACTACGTTCCCCGCAAATGGAAAGGAAATGAGGGAAGCGGTCCTTGAATGGACCGATTCAGTGAATTCATTTCCGGAGGAAGCCCTGGTGCTCGTGGAGGGAAAAAAAGACTTGAACGCCCTCAGGGAAATGGGCATCGTTCATGAAATATCTATCCTGAACAAAGGAGTGAACTTGTTTGATCTAATATCATCCATTTCAACAGGAAACTTCAGAGATTCCAAGTCAGCATTTCAAGGAACTGTGATCATATTAACAGATTGGGACCGCAAGGGGGGCATGCTTGCCTCCAGATTAAAAAAGGCCTGCCTCCATCTTGATGTACGGTTCGATCTGGAGCTCAGAAGGGAGATAGCATCTCTCACTGGTAAGTGGATCAAGGATATCGAATCCCTCCCAGCATTCATTTCACATCTGGACCTATGAACGTTCTTTCTTGTAACTGATCATTTTGACCGCCTTTCCACTGATACCGGATGTCATTACATCACCTGGAATAAGTGCTCGGCCGACTCCCCTGAGTTCCTCTCCATGACCTATCAGAACAATGTCCCCCGATCTGATATCTCCTGATGTTTCCATAACTCCCTGTGAGAAAAGTGTTCCTTTAGGTGTGAAATCTCCGATAAGGACCTTTTTCTCCATTCCCTCACAATTCCACATCAATTCTGCTCCCTGTAGAGTTGGGACAGGGCCACCTTTCTGGAGGTCGAAGAGAGGTATCTTCCCCTTCATGAGTTCTATCCCTCTCCAGCTTCTCTTTATCCGGAAACCCTCCATTGGTTCAAGACGGACCTTGAGTGAGAATTCAATGAGCCTAAGAGCCTCTAGGATCTCGTTCATTCTCCTGTCCATGATCACCTGGTCCTCCATCTTTGATCCGAGGACCTCGCGTAAAACATCCTCAGGCCTTCTCCCTTCCTTTTCGGCAAGGAGATGAACATCGACGAATTCGACCCCGTCAAAGATCCCATCCGGTCCTTCAGGGAAGAATTCCCTGCTTTCCCTGTGGAAGGAAACGATGGTCTGGAAATCACCCTTCTTGATCACCGAGGAGGTCAGGTCCCTGATGATCTCGATCTCGTCATGGAACCAGGACCCTGATACCGGTATATCATAATGAGATGCCGGATAGAGGCTTTCCAGCTCCATGGGAACAACTCCGATGGGTGAGGTCAGGACAAGCCTCTGGCATATCGCCTTCCATCCTTTTACAGAAGAAAGCTCCTTTGCTATTCTGGTGTGGGTCCTGGATCCTGAATATGGCTTTGAGGCGGAGCAGGGAAGGAGCAAGAGGACCTTCTTATGTTCCAGAGGAGTGAAATCTTCCTTCAAACGCTCCCTCCAGGACCTGAAATCAGGGGATTTCAGATCATCTTGGTATGTTACCGGAACCTCTTCGTTCCTTCTCCATGTATGAGTTCGTGATAATATATCCCAATTATCACCTCTTTCTATCCTTCGCAGGACAGACATCCAGGCAGGTTTTCCTGATAGGACCCCCATCACATACTCCCTGAGTCTGCCCTCTTTCAATCTTAAATGAGCCATGGCCAACCTTCGGACCATCATTCCAACATTGTGATCCGATACCGAAACAGGGGATATCTCATCCTTTCCGCTCGCCCGACAAGCTTTGCAGGAGCAGACCGCTTCTGCCCCACCCATTCCGAAAACTGCCTCCGAGCGGATATGTGACGACATGGTATAGTAACGACCCGAATAGGCATCCATTTTCGCCCTTGAGGTATCGAATATTTCAACACCCAGATAGAAGAGGACCTCAAGGTCCTCAGAGTCCCCGGCTCCAGGAATATATACCGGTGATGATGAAGGCCCGCTCCTCTTCATTTCTTCCAGGACCCTTGTGACAGCCTGAGGGTCATCCAGTATGACCGATGAGAGCCTATCGGAGGTTAAAGGGATCTCGGTCAGGTCCCCATTCCTCCCCATTTTGAACATGTTCCGGTAAAGGCCAATACCCGTTCCAAGGTCGATGGCTCCTGCAAGTTTCAGGGTCCTTTGTATCTCATTCTGGATGGGACCTTTTTGGTTAAGATCCTCTATGATATCATGTTCTATCTCGAGTTCAGGGTCCAGGGGATAGAGAACCCTGCATTTATCAGAAAGGTCCATGAGGATCGGAAGGTCGATCCTTTCCTTTCCCCTTTCAAGCTGTCCGCAGATCGTGGGCCCATCAATTATATCGGTCCTGTACCTCCAAGGGGAAGATTCCATAGAAGCACCCCGGGTCCTAAACGTAGGACCTCATGGAATCCTTCTTGAATCCCTTCCACATCTTGGCGACCTTTTCCTTGATCTCTGTCAGGTCCTCTGTAGTCTCTGATGGTTTGCCCGGTTCGGCGGTCCGGAAAAGGACCTTCTTCACATGAAAACTTTCGAAAGGAACATCTTCACTCTTGAGTGCATTGCTGACCATGTCGTTTATGAAGAAAATCAGATCCTTGTATGTCAGCATCTGTTGTGGGATGATATGGACGGCGAAAACCGCAGCTGAAGAGATCTCCACGATGTCAACGACCAGTTTGTCCTCTATCTCCTTCACTATCTCATATCCGTCAAGAGCATCTGCAAGATTGAACATTTGCTCCCCGGTCAATTCTTCCTCTGTATCGAGGGCAATGATCACATCCAGTGGGTTCTGAACAATGACCGTCAATTTTTCACCGAAGTGACCTAGGACCTTCTTGCTTAAATCCTTTTTCTTGGGGTCATCGGCAATTGATAAAGGAAACCACTGGTGAATATGTAATTCATGTGTTGATATCGGGTAGGTCCAGCAGCTCATAGAAAACGGACCTCCCTCTCTGTTCCTTGTGTATCATTTCAGCCTTCTTCATCCTCTCCATATGCCAATGGACCGTAGAGGGTGATACATCCAGGGCCTGGACGATCTCATTTTGGCTCTTGGAACCATCCCTAAGGAGTTCAACAATGCTCCTTGATGTGTCATTTGAAAGGATCGAAGAGACCTCGTCGCTGTGGGCCTTTGCCATAGCATTGGAATAACCCATGGAGGATGGATAGTATCTCCTTTCCTTCGATCCCTTCTCTGAAAGGATCTTCCCACCTTTTTCTAGTTTCATGATATGATATGATACGGCTCCCTGGGAAAGCTGGAGCTCCCTTCTTATGGAAGTAAGATTGATGCCCGGATTCACTGTAATCAGGTCCAGCAGGTCCATTCTGACGATGTTCTCTCCCCTCCTGGCCTTCATATAGACCATCCCGGTCAATGTTAGGAAGACAGTAGCAGCTATCAGGCTTCCAGCTACCAATCCCAATATCCAGTTGGGGATCTCCTCCTCGGTCCTGATCTCAGCTGGTTGATCAGGTGCAGAGGGATCCTTGATTTCACCTGTCTCTTCTTTATCTGGAACATCTTCTGAGAAAGGATCATCCGCTATCACGATATATGCTGAAAAAGCGGTTCCTGATATGGCAACGATCAGAGCAATGATAATACCGATACGGAAGAGATTCTGTCGATCCATGGTTATTTTCCAGTAATTTCTTGATTTAAAGTTTCCGGCTATTGAATGGAAATTAGGAATCATTCCTTCTTCTTCTTTTCCTTCCTGTTCTCCTCTGGCTTGGCCAGGTCCTCAAGGACGACGGACTCCCGCATCAAACGGATGACCCCTGCGCAGGATACGCAGGTGAGCTCCTCGCTGCTGTAGCATTCGGACCTGCAGATCCATCTTCCACAGAAGGGACATTGGATTATCTCCGACCTCCCGACAGATCTCAGGCACAGATCACAGACGTATCCCTCCATTGTTTCGAGGTCCTCTTCAGGGGGATCACCCTGTTTTCTGACCAGTTTGATGCTTTTAAGGACTTTGTTATAGAGGGGTTCCTTCCTGGCCACGATGGTGCTCACCTCCTCCCTTTACTTCCATTTCCAGATTGGGGGAAAAGTTTCTTTTCGGTATCTTTGATCTCGTCAATACGGGTTTCTGCCCACCTGAGTTCCGCACCTCTCTCAGACCTGCGGAGCCGGTCCTCGAGTTCGTTCAATCGGAAGATGGCCTTTCGTGAAACAACGGAGCTATCCTCCCAGATAGAATAGAGATGTTCCCTCTCACTGGGTTTGAGCATCGAGATCGAATCCCTCAATGCTTTCCTCTTCTGGTCTTGCGCATACCTCTTCAGCTTCTGGACCTTTGCCTCCAGTTCATCCAGTTTGGTCCTGCTGGAGAGCCTTGACCATTGATCGATCACCATCAGAACCGCTATTATGATTATAGAGATGAAAAGTGAGAGTAGCAATAAGACTATGTTGTCGGAGATGGCATCGTTGACAAGGAGCCACGGATTCAACATTGGATCAAACATTCCCTTACCTCACAGAGTCATTTCATGATGGGTGCAGAAGGGGCATTCCTTTCTGTAGTTCTTGAACCTTGAACATTTGGGGCAGAAGGCAGCCCCCAGTTTGAATTTAGGTGCAGGTCTTTCGGAGGAAAAGAGTATGGATTCCATCTCATCTGCAACAGCCTGGGACCTGATCTCGACCTTTGCCTGTTCCACTAAGGCATGCAGACCTTCAATGGATAGGTCGATATCATAGAGGTCCACCAGGTATATCTTCAATGCCTCGAGGTCCTTTCTGTCATGTCCTTCCCTGTGGGCCAGGGTGAATTCCCTCACTGCCATGGCAGCAGGTCCGGACACCTCCACATGGTCCTTATGGACAGAGGTCTTCTTTGCCTTCTTTACTACCTCTGCCATGTTCAGGACCCCCTTCCCGGACCGGATTCCATCTTATCCTCGTATGTTTTGATCTTATGAAGGGTCTCGAAAAGGTCCACAGTCTCGTTCATCAGTTCCAACTTCTTGGTCCTGGCATCTGCCAATACCATTCCCTTGTCAAGCTTTCCCTTCAATACCCTTGTATTCTCAATGGTCTCATCGTAATCCCTGAGGTCCTTCTGGGTCCATTCCACTGAGTCCTCGATAAGGTTCTCCAGATGGGCCTGTTTTGATAGCAGGTCCATTTTTAAAAGGGCGATCTCTCTGGATGCATTTCTAATGCGGAGTTTTCTCCTTATTATCCTTATCAGGACCACAGAGAACATCACGATAGTAATAGTAAAAAGTAGAGCTATAATGATAAGATGCAAACTGTCCCCTATCTCAGCCATGTTATATCATCGGAATATCGCGATATCTAATATTATTTCTTTGTGGTTGATAAAATCAGCCCATTTCTAGCATGCCTGAATGGTTTCCCATTAATATATGGAAAGCATTGGCCTCAGTATGACCACACAGGAACCCTATGGTATGGAAAAGGACCTGAAGATGCTTCGAGGTGGATCATCCAGACATTCCGCCAGATTGGAAGGTCAGTTCCTCGGTATATTCCCCTCCACTGACCTGGAGATAGAGACACGTGAAGGGCATGTTGAAAAGAGGGGAATGATACTCAAAGGGATCAAGGACACCCATCTCCGGATAGATCTTGATGTGGAGGACCTTAAGAAGGACCGTGGTGCTTTCGAGGAAATGCTCCACATCATTGGACTGGATCCCAAGGAGGCGGATTTCGAGGTCCTTTCGGTTTTGGAGAAGGTACTGAGAGCATTCGCAAAAGCCCAGTTCAAGAACCTTGCCGAGGTGAACTTCGACGGGGAGAAGGTCTATGAACATCCTGAGCTGGATTTCGATCTCAGAAAGGTCCTTAAGAACATTAAGGACCTGGATCACGATTTCTCCAAAGCCGAGGAGGCTGAAGCGGTCATCCTGGAACATGTTGAAGGGGATACCAAAGCCAGGATCAAAGTTGACAGGGTCCATACTGACTTCGGTCATGATATCGATATTCAGATCGACGGTGAGATATCAGGAGAGATGCTCAGGAGAATAATCAACTATCTGGAAGAGAACCTGAAGATCGAAGAGCTCCTGGGCGGACCTTAATCCTCCTCGAAGTTCTCCCATGGCTTATCCTCATGGAGGATCAAAGCATCGACCACTGCTTTTCGAAGCTCTTCCAATCCCTCTCCCGAATCAGCCGAGACATGGTATTTACCAATAAATTTCTCACCAATTGACTTCAATGTCTCATCCAATGGATCGAGTGTCACATTCTCAGGAAGGTCCAGATCGGATTTATTGATAACTATTATTATGTCCATATCCGGAATTGCTTCCACTGTCTTCCTTAGGAGCTCGAGTTGAGGTTCCAACGGGAACCCGCAGTGCCCTGTAGGGTCTATCATGAAAACGCAGGTTTTTGTAAGAAGATTGATCGCGAGGATGGCCTGTCTTTCTATGGTGTTACGCTCCTCGAACGGCCTGTCCAGAAGCCCGGGTGTATCGATGATCTGATATCTGGTTCTGCGGTACTCGAAATAGCCTACTGTAAGCTCCTGGGTGGTGAACGGGTAGGATGCAACCTTTGGGTCAGCAGTCGAGAGCATCTTTACAAGTTGGGATTTTCCCACACTTGGATATCCTGCAACAACCGCTGTGGGATGCTTGGTGGATATGGATGGGAGTGTCTTGAAAACCTCCCTCACCTGGTTCAAGCGTCTGAGGTCGGAATCGAGAGCCCTTACCATGGAGGCGATCCTTCCGAAGGCTTCATGCCGTTTCAGGTCCATATAATCCGGTTTGGAGGTCCTGGTGATCTGCCTTATGGTCTTGACCTTGATGGTATTGACCTCCTTTCTAACACCATCCAGACGACCCAGCATTCTCCTTATATCATCTATCGGTTCGAGTATATCGATCAAAGCTATGTAGAATGGGGAAAGATTGTTGAAAGAGGGGAAGGCCTTGACATATTTCTCCAATGTCGTATCCACCACCGAGGCAAGGCTGTCGACCTTTGATTTGTTCAGCTTTTGCATGCGGAATCTGTAATCCGGGTCGGTTACCTGTACCTTCTGCGCTCTGCGAAAGGCCTTGCCGAGCAATTCCTCGGATGTCATGATGGTGGGTATTTGGAACATCTCGATTGGCGCCACATGTTACTCGTAATTAAACCTTGTTAGGGAGATGGTCCGCTTCCTGTCCCTGCCTGAGCAGGGGTCCCTTCCGGTGCAGGTTGTGAAATTTGAGAATTCAGGTTGGTATTCTGGGTCTTTGCTAGGTTGGGGTCTTCTTCCTTACCCATCGGTCGATGGTACGATCCCCCGTCCTGCATGATCGATCCTGGTGGAAGAGTGGGTGTCTCCTTTGGTCCTATATCTGATCGTGATTGACCCATGGATGGTAGTGAGGGAGGAATATAACCACTGAGACCTGCCTGTGGAGGTTGTCCATTTAGGGGTGTGGCCATGGGTGGAGCAGGTATCATTCCTGAAGAACGCCTTCTCTTTGCAATTACAAGGATCATTACGGTAATGAGGATAAGAAGGATGATCAAGGAAAAAATGATGACAGCCATCAGCAAGGAGTTATCATTTCCACCATCATCCCCGCTGGTATCGATCGGTATCTCTTCTTTCTCGATCTCAATATCAAATGTACCGTTCAACCAGAATTCCCTTCCCAGGTCATCTATGACCCATAGAGATCCTGTTTCAGGTGTGGTAGTAACAGTTCCTTCACCCTTCCAGGACCCGAATCCGCCTTCTTCCAGAAGGTCGATCGATGCTGCTTCCGTTCTATTCTCATCAAAGAGAAATAGGTTCACAGAAACTGGTCTGGATGAGGATTGGAATGACTGAATTGATATTGTACAAGTGAAATTTGAGTTCAAACTGACATATACCTCTCCTTGATCGAACAGGGGAAGATCGGCCTCAAGTATGAAAAGGACCTCCTGGAAAAGGGTAGTATTCTGACCATCTCCATCTGTGACCTCAACATTAAGCGAATAAGGTCCGATTCCCCAGGAACCATCCGTGGAGATCCTGGTTCTGTATTCATTGTTTCCCCTGGCCTCCAAGAATACATCTATGGATCCTCCATCCGGTCGTATCAGATAAGCTTCAACATCTAATGGTAATGTTCCTCCGTCCTTATCCTCGATAGGGATGTAAAATGAGATGGAATCTCCTCTGAGGAATGATCCCCCGGGATCACCGTTCGAAGCCCCATAAGTGACTACAGGTGTTGAGATCTCAGGAGCAAGGGGGATCACGGTGAATATCGGTGTAATGGTGAGGGTCCCGCCCTCCCTTTCATCATCCTGGTAATCCACCCTCAGACTATAATCACCGATTGCAAGTCCTTTTCCGTCTACTGTTATGGTATGGTTCTCGCCGTCACCTAGTTCGATATCTTTTTCAAGGATCGGTGTCCCTCCACCAGACCCTGTTGGTCCGACAACAAGCACCGAGATCGAACCTGATGGAAGACCTTCCGGATCGGAGTAACCAATTGTGAATGTGGCATCTTCCAACCTTGTGATCGTCATCCCGCCTCCATAAATAAGGAACATGGAGGGAGGGAGGTTGAAGGTTCGGATGGTCTCGGACCAGGTAGCAATAGCATCATCTCTGTCCCTGACCTCGGCAGAGAGCATCCAGTTCCCGGACCCCTCATCAGCAGGGATCGTGAATTCGAACTGACCTTGATGGGACGATATATATGTAAATCCTGAAGGTTCCAATTTACCCCCCAGGGCATCGGAACCATGCATTGTAACCTCTAGGTCCCCATCAGGTGTGTCAGGATCATCCCATGTCAGATTCACCATGAAAGTCCCCCCTCTTTCAACATCCAATGATCCTATTTCTCCAAGGAGAGAAGGTCCATAGTTGAGGACCCTGAATGAGGAAGAGAGTAACCTCGTTGAAAAGGATCCACCCGAATCGGTATAGGTCCCCATTATTGTATAGAATCCCAGGCTTGCATTCCAAGGAGGAGTGAAACTTATCTGATAATCCACAACTTGATCACCAAGGTCGGATGTCATCAGGTCAGGAACAAATTTGCGGCCGTGAGGGCCCTCGACCACAATGTCCAGGTGATCAAAGGATATGCCCCCATCCTCATCTTGGATGGTTGCTGTGATGTTTAGGACCTCCGTCCTCCTGAGGGAGGTCCTCTCAATAACAAGATTAAGATCAGGGATCGAGTTCACTGTCAGGTTCCCAACGAATAAATTGTTCTTGGTATCATATTCCAAAATGGATGTGTCCCCGTTCAGGATCACGGAGAACTCATGGTTCCCTGCTATTGGTTCGTCATCTGATGAGATATTAATGATCAGGTCCCCGTGGGCTGTTATGTCCACATAATCCTTCCATATGCTATCTCCCTCGATGAAGAGCTCCACTTTTCCATCCACCACATCATTGTTACCCTTGTTATGGAGTCTGATGGAAAGATGAGGCATGCCTTCTTCATCCACAAAAGGCTCCACGGGTTCCACTCCCTCCATGAATCCCATGTCGGGTCTTTCGTTCAGGAAGGGTGTACATTTGGGGTCCCCAACCACATACCCCATCCAAGAGGCGAGTTGAGACCCCATCCAGAAGGATTCAGCGAGGCTGAATCCGCTGTAATACGCCGGCATCAGGATATCAGCATGGGAGATAGCGGAAAGGAAAGGTTCCCATGCATATCCCTTGACCCCGGTGACACCATCGCGGATCAGGTCGGCGATCAGGGACTGCCCATACCTTGTTCCATAGGTCTGGGACCTTCCTCCTGTTGATACGCATGTCTCGGCTATGGAACCCGGGACCCATTCGTTATGGGGCCTGATCACCCTGAGGTTCATCGAATCGAAGAAAACCGTGCCTTCTCCCAAAAGCTCCAAGATGAACCTTATCTTGACAACACTGGTATCATTCTCCAAGGGGTCCTGATATGAGGCCCAGTTGAATGTCCCTGACCTGTTGGCAAGTTCATGGGTCCAGACAAGTAAATCTCCCATGTCGTAGCCTTCCAGAACTATTCTGGCTCCCGGGGAGGTGACACCTTCGGCGTTGAGCTTACCATCTGCTATGAACCTGTGGTCCAGATAGTTCAGGGTGATGTCCTGGTAAGCCCTTAGTGTTCCGTCACCGGTCCTGGTCATGTTGAGGGACCAGCTCCCGGAATCTGAGGTATCTGTCGTTCTCTCCACCACACCTCCCCTATCCTGTATCGTCCACGAGGATGGAACACCACTGGAACCAGACTCGAATCCGGTGTTAGTCATCTGGGATATGCCCCAGTTACCATCGTTGGAGCCCCAGGAGAAATAAGCAATTGTATCGTTCCATCCTGTAACGAAAGTATTGTTGTTATCCAGGTGAGTATCCCAACCATTGTCATCAAGCCAGGTGTTGGCATTGTACATCCAGAGATTTCCTATGCCGTATCCTCCTGAACTAATACCCTTCCGGGGATCCATATCCAGGAGTGCCCTGCCTCTTGAATTCAGAGAATTCTCGGAAAGGTCCACAAGTCTCATGGCTTCCTCTTTCGTGTAACCAGTCAACCTTGTGACAAGTCTGATATCGAAATCATCTCGGGAGAATGCCTCCATGTTCTCGGGGGGTACGTCCGGCTGGTAATATGGATTCTCAAAAAATCCTGAGGAATGGATCTGCCCCTCATACTGGCCGTCAAGAAGCATCAGCTCCGAATCCACTGAGGCCATGTTCCAGTTCGATCCTGATACCCTAAGGGGGACACCTTTTGTGGTCACCAGATAATTGATCTTGTTAGTCAAACCCCTCAGGGAGAGGTTCTCCTTGATCTGTCCTGCCATATCATCGAACTGGGCCTGGTTGATGGTTTCCTGAGCAGGAGCTGATATATTGATGATATTCAACGGATCGATCCCTCTCTTTTCTGCAAAGTAGGTACCGATCTCCTTGGAGATATCCGAATTGTCGTTCACTATCAGAGCAACATCCTCGTATGTGAGGATCCCATCGTAGAGACCAATGGGTTCCACATCACTTCTTAGAATATGATCCTCGATCTGAGGTTCGAAAATCGGTTCATTTCCATCGGAATAAGAACCGAGTAAGTTCATCGTTCCTGTAATGAGGATGAGAATGGCCATCAATGGCCGGTTGATCTTCATGGACAGACCCCGAATAGTCTCTTAGGATTTGGGGTCTACTGATATAAAACCATTGGCAGAAGGGTGACGCTTCATTTGATCGAAGAGCAGATCCTGCCAATTTCCCGGAGCAGATCGCTAAGAGGCATTCCATGTTCCCATTCCATGACATAGTTGCCTCCCGGTGTCTCTCTAAGGGCTGGTATCTTCCGGTTCAGGATCCTGGAGAAATATCTCAGGTCCTCGATCTCAATTGTGAAGACCATCCACGGATCTCCCTTGTGTCCTTTATATCTGAAAGCATAGATAGGAAATGTATTGGACCTCCTGCATTCATCAAGGAACACTTCCAGTTGTTCCTTCAATCTGGGTTGGCTAAGGTACATCTTGGGGTGTTTTGATGATTTAACCTCGATGGGAAATGCAAGTTCACCCCTCAAGGCTACGAGATCAGTGCCGAAGGAACCAGCCCCCCTGATGACCATGAACGGATAGGCTTCCATTACCTCGTATCCTTCACATTGACGAGCATTACAGGTCTTCTTCATCCTGGCGAGCTCGGCCATGTCTCCTCCTAGAAGCTTCTTTAGCTCCCTCTCGTAGTCCACACCCATTCTATTGCCATCCAATATTCAAGTTTAAAAAGGGGGCAGGGGGAGAGGGGGCCGAAGATATCTCAAACCTTCTCAAGCCAGGTAGGATTCTTGTCCACCATCTCTTTTAGACCTATCATCTGCCTCATAAGTTTGGCAGCAAGTCCTGGAGTGATATACCTTTCAACTCTTGGAGATACCTCGACCACATCCATGGCGATGGTGTTTCTTTTCAATTCCTCAAGCAGTTCAAGGACATCAAGTGAAGTCAGCCCCCAGGGTTCAGGAGTACCCGTTCCAGGTGCATGGGCCGGATCTATTCCATCAATATCTATTGAAAGGTAAACAGGTCTATCTCTGAGGGAGAGTGCTCCATCCCAGGATTCCACGACCCAGTGGATCCCTTCCTGCCTCACCTGTTTGGCAGTAACATAGCGGAGTCCCAATCTATCAGCATCCAGGATCTCAGACCTGCATCCTGACCTTACACCTACCACTACTATAGAGTCATTACCCCACCGTTCCAGAAGTCTTCTTGTAACACAAGCATGTGAATGTGGATTACCAAGATAATCCTCCCTGAAATCCAGGTGTGCATCGACTATGACAACGATCCCACCTTTCGAATGGAACAGTTCCATGAATCCGTCGATGGCACCTTCGGAAACCGAGTGTTCTCCCCCCATCATCAAGGGAAACTTGTTCTCTTCAAGGATGAAGGAGGAAACAGACCTGACATCTGACATAATCCGTTGTTGTCCTTCCTCCGAATTATCAACGACGAGATCCCCTATGTCCACCATAGGTATGTCCTCAAGGTCCACATCCAGGTCCATGAGGTATGTTTCAAAATTATAGCTCTCTTCTCTGATCGCTTCAGGAGCTAATGCTGCTCCCTGAGTATGAGAGACCGTTGCATCATATGGTACACCATAGACAACGTATTTGCCTGTCCTGAAATCATTGTCGCAATCAGCGAACTTCTTTTCAGGTTGTTGAAGTTCAAGGTCCCTGTCAGCCATTGGGACCGTGCCTCCCATCAGACCCTCGTGATCTGTCTTTTACCCATGGCATCCTGGTAGGAGATCTCCTGACCCGGTTCGATCTTTCCCTTGAACTCTTCGGGAATATCTATGTTGAACATCTCGAAGGTCTCAAGGTCCATGAGCTGGACCTCCTCTCCTTGTAAGGATACTACCTGGGCATTCTTCTTCTCGATCATGGGGACCTGGACCTTGTGGGTGACAGGAGCCACCATGGACCTCTTGTTACCGGTGAAGATGCCGGTGGCAACGATCCTTGCTTTTGCCTCGCCATGCTTCCCGGGTTTGGATGTGGTAAGTTCAATGATCTTGCACGGCTCGTCATCGATAACGATGTATCTGTTGACCTTGAGCTCTCTCACCTGCTGCATGGTCCAGGACATTTTTCAACTCTCCATTGGATAGACTCCCCTTAAATGTAGGTCTATTATAAATATTTTGAATCATGAAAAAGAAAAAATATGGGAGGTCTAGGACCTCCCTATTGAAAAACCGGCTCAAAAAGCAAAAAACGAGAATATTGCCCAGGCGAACCCTACGAAGAAAAAGGCAGCCCCAAGCCCTATACCGAGTAATCCCATCATCTTTTTACTGCCTGCACCTTGGACCATTGATACTATTCCAAGGATTATTGCCAGGACAGCACCTATGAAACCCAGCAGTCTCACCGGCCAAAGGAAGCAAGTGAAACACCCGATGAAAAATCCTCCAAATGGGAGAACATTAGCGAGAACATCAAGTGCAATCCAGAGAAGGAGGATGACAATAGCAACACCACCAGCCATGGCTGCGAATTTTGCGAATTTCTCTCCCTTTTCAGAAGAATCATCGGATTCCTTCAGTTCCTTCTTCTTACCCTTCTTCTTTGGTTCATTCATCATGGATGCCTTTTTCTTGGGTTTATCCTTCACTTCTGATCCCTCCTCATCGGACTCATCCTCTTCATCAGAATCTTCCTCATCAGAGTCTTCATCCGATTCGGATTCCTCTTCCTTTTCATCTTCGGTATCTTCATCGCCCTCTTCATCTTCAGAGGATTTCTCATCTTCCTCCTCATCGGGCTTATCATTACTCTCTTCTTCCGGAGGAAGAGGAGCTTCCTCGGGTTGGAGGTCCTCATCCTCCACTTTCTTTTCTTCCTTCTTCTTCTTTGACCCTTTATCTTTTACCATATTTATGCCCCCACATAAGAATGATACACTTTCGCTAAAGAGATGGAAAAGATATAAGACTTGCCTCAGGTAAGTGGATGGATATCCCTTAATTACTTATATTCCTGTAATTACTTCTTTTTCTTTGTTGGGTTGGGCGTCATCAACCATTTCCTTGCCCCATTTCTCGATCACTCCAGCAAGCCTTTTTACCCCTACCAAGATCTTGTCATCGTCCGCATGGGTGAAGTTCAACCTCATACAGTTCGTTCCTGATCCATCGGCAAAGAAAGCGCTTCCGATCACATATGCAACGTTCTCTGCAATGGCATCATGGAACATATCGGTGGTATTGATATTCTCATGCAGTGTAGCCCAGAGGAACATTCCACCCTCAGGCACCGGCCATCTGATGTAATCCTTTGGCATCTCTTCGTTCATTGCCTTGGTCATGATCTTCTGCTTCCGACCATAGAGCTCGATGATCTTCTTTAGATGTTCGTCGATATAACCCCTTTTCAGATACTCCTTGGCAATATGCTGTGTGAAAGGAGGAGTGCACAGGTCAACTGCCTGTTTGGCGACCACCATCTTCTCTATCACCGGTTTGGGTCCGTAGGTCCATGCGATCCTGAAACCCGGGACCAGGGTTTTGGAGAAGGTACCAAGATAGATCACCCTCCCCTCATTGTCAATTGACGCAAGGGGTGCCAGGGTATCTCCCTCATATCTCAGCTCACCGTAGGGATCATCCTCTACTATCATGAAATCATATTCATGGGAGAGGTCGATCAGCTTCCTTCTCCTGCTTAAGCTCATACAAACACCAGCAGGGTTATGGAAGGTCGGGACCGTGTAGAGGAACTTCAGGTGGATGGAATGCTTCTGGACCGTCTTCAGGTAGTCGTCAAGACGGTCCACTACCATGCCGTCATCATCCAATGGTATCGAAATGATGCTTGGATCATAGACATTGAATGCATTGAGGGCTCCCAGGTAAGTGGGTGCTTCCATTATTATCGATGAGGTCGAACCAATGAACACCCTCCCCAGAAGATCGAGCCCCTGTTGGGATCCTACTGTGATCAGTATGTTCTCATGGTCAGCATCGATATTCCATTTGTTCTTCAACCTTTTCGCTATCTCTTCCCTTAGCTCGGGGACACCTTCTGTCGAACCATACTGCATTATGGTTTGAGGCTGGTCCTTGATGAGATCATTTACGATCTCGTTGATCCTTTCCACCGGGAAAGCAAGGGGATTAGGGAGTCCACCTGCGAAAGATATGATCTCAGGTTTCTGGGTAAGTTTTAGAAGCTCCCTGATAACAGAAGCCTTCATCCTGTTTGCTCTATTGGAAAAGAGACTCTCGTAAATTGGTAATGCCATCTTATCTTCCTCCTATGATTGGGATCAAGTTGATAGATAGGGGTATTCAGAATAACCCCATTAATATATCGGTCCATCCAGATAGATTTGGATTGCCCTTTATAATGTCCAAATGCTTGTAATAGGTCTAACAACTGACCTTGAGGTGATGCCTTTAAAATACCATGAGAAAGGAATCGGTCAAAGAGCCGCATTCCAGATCTCATCACCCACGTAGTGAAGCGTTTTAATGGCTTTTCCCGTATTCGATCTTACCATATCCCCTCCTCCCATCAAAGCCCTTCCGACACAAAGGGGTCTTTTATGGTTTACATCCCTGACGTAGACCAGATCATCCTTATCGATAGATGGATCCGCATCGACAATTCCAGGAGACATGACATCGGCACCGTTTGCGAGGAATCGGACGGCACCCATATCCACCGTCACATGTTTTCTTGAAGGTGAGAGGTCCATTATACCATGAAGGGTCAACAGGAGGCCACCTTCCTCCTCCACTCCGATTATCCTTCCTCCCAGAAGGTATGAGGCCCTACCTCCAAGTGTGCCTGTTTCCATGTCGGTTCCAGGATCCATAGTAATACCCCATTCATCCTCCATCCAGGATATTATCTTCTTTGCATCCTTAGACCTTAACTTGGTCCTTCGCTTCAGAACGAGGTCCTTCATGAATATCATCCAGGGTTTATGGGTATATCAGATTATCGAAGAAGGGACCCTAAAAGGTGTCATGATAATGGAGGAATTCTTCTATTCCTCATGCCGGATGCCATATGTTGCGTTTCTTCTATTTCCCGTTATGAAGTGAACGGATAACCCAATCACCACGAGAATTACCATAATAAGAGTGATTATCAAAGGGATCGATATGCCTGGCCCTTCTTCGGACTCCTTTTTCAGCGGTGTTTCGGAAAGGTCCAATTCCGTCTCTTCCATTGCTTTCACAGAGGAGGTACCTGATATTGGCACATATCCTTCCAAGGTGATCCTCCAATTGAAATTACCTTCGATGACATCGATTGAGAATATTCCGTTGGGATCTGTTCCTGTCAGGTATGTCCTTCCATCGGATCCAGTGATCCATACGCCTGCGCCATATACGGGATAACCATTATCGTAGAGGACCGTTCCTGTTACTCTCCCGGTATCAACAACGTTTATTGTGATAACGTCTTGATCAATATTTCCAGCTCTATCCGTGACTATCAGAGTGATCTCATAGACTCCAGCTTCCTCGAAGGTGTGGCTTGCTTTCTCTCCCCGAATATTCCGTTCCTCTCCCCTATAGGTAAAAAACCAGGAATGGTCCTGTATTAAATCGTTGTCGGACGATAGAGAAGCATCCAGTATAACCTCGCTTCCAACGGGAACGTCCCGATCCTCTCCGGCTTCCGCCGTCGGCTTGGTTCCATCCCGGACGGTAACGATCATCGTATCGATATTCCAGTTGTCCTCAGAATCAGTAACGGTCAGTTCAACAACGAATACTCCCGGGTCCTCGAAAATATATGTGGGATCTTTTCCGTAAAGATAGATCAGATCCAATTCCTTGAAGTTCCATGTCCAGTTTGATATCACCCCATTATCTGTGCTTCCGCTTCCGTCGAAGATGACTTTTGTATTATCATCGACTATTTGATTCGGTCCGGCATCGGAAACCGGTGGAGTGATATCCAAAACAGTAACGGTCATTGTATCGGTGTCCCAGCTTCCCTCCTCGTCTGAAACAATTAGGGTAACGACAAATATTCCCGGATCATCGAAGACGTATTTTGAATTGATACCGTTCAATTCAACCGGTTTTCCGTCAAAGAGATGCCAATTCCATTCTGCTATTCCCACGTTGTCGACACTTCTACTTCCATCGAAAACAACCTTGGTATCCTCATCGACTGTTTGATCCGGTCCGGCCTCGGCACGCGGAGATGTGGTGTCAATTACGGTTACAACAACCGTGTC
The DNA here is from genome assembly GCA_963807965.1 of uncultured Thermoplasmatales archaeon. Lineage (GTDB taxonomy): Archaea > Thermoplasmatota > Penumbrarchaeia > Penumbrarchaeales > Penumbrarchaeaceae > Penumbrarchaeum. The sequence continues at coordinate 97,726 of CAWEDU010000015.1, read as the reverse complement.
AGAGTCCCAGTTGCCTCCCCTGTCAGTGATGTTTAGGGTAACAACGAATTGCCCAGGTTCATTGAAGATATATGTTGGTTCCGATCCGTACAATGCAATTTCCTGTCCGTCGTTTAACTTCCATGTCCAGTTCAAGATTTCACCATTGTCGGAGCTTCCGGTTCCGTCGAGTCTTATAACAGTATCTTCGTCAACGACCATATCCGGACCTGCATCTGCGATTGGATCTGTAAGGTCATTCACGGTTATATTGACGATATCCGTGTCAGAGTGACCTGCCGGGTCCGTAACATCGAGCGTTACGGTGAAAATTCCGGGATTGACGAACCTGTAAGTCGCTTTTTCAGTGAAAAATGAAACCGGTTCAATATCAATAAATGTCCAGGCCCATTTGAGGATTATATCATTATCCCTGCTGGCATTTCCGTTCAATGTGACCTCGGTTCCCTCGTCCACGGTTTGATCCGGTCCTGCATTTGCTTCAGGAGGGGAAAGGTCCATGACGGTCACGTTCACGGTATCCATATGCCAGTTGCCTCCGAAATCACTCACGTTCAGCACGACATTGATTTCACCCAGGTTATCGAAGAGATAGGACGGATTCGATCCGTATAAAATTACACTTTTATCATAATCATCGAATCTCCACGTCCAGTTACCGACGACCAGATCATCACTGCTACCGCTTCCGTCAAATGAAAAATAAGTACCTTTGTCTACGATTCCATCGGGACCTGCATCCGCTTTCGGTGGATGGGTGTCCTGCCATCCGAGGAAGGGATATGTCTTGTTCTCGATGATCCCCCATATTCCCGTGAAATTCCATCCCGCTTCGGCGAACGTGCTCTTTGTCATCATCTCCCTGGTGGTCTTTCCCGTTCCACCGGAACTCGAATTCTGTCCGGAGGTTTCCACATCCCAGAAGCTATTTTCTACTTCCCAAGATGACCCTACGAGTCCACCGACCCACTCAATTCCTGTGACATTGCCCGATGAGTAGCAATCCCTGATCCCATCTACCTGGCCTCCCAGTCCACCTACCAATTTTTTTCCAAAAACATCTGCATTCGAATAGCATTTGGTTATTAGTCCCATACAAGAACCTATCAAACCACCTACTGATTCATTTCCATGAACTTTTCCTTCGGAAAATGAATATAACACTGCACCATAGCTGGAAAAGCCGATTATCCCTCCGGTACAATCTCCTTCACTTGTGACATTGACCATGGAATGGCAGTTGGTCACCCATCCAAGATGAAGATGTCCTATCAATCCACCTGTATAGTTACCCTTGCCTGTTATGTTTCCCGCAACATAACATTGTGATATCTTTACTCCCCCCTTATCACTTCCCAAGAGACCTCCAACCTCCTGACTGCCTGTAACATTAACATTAGCCTTGCAGTCTGATATCTGGCCATTTTGATTATAACCAACCGTTCCACCCACATTCTCATGTCCTTTCACATTTCCGTCCATACTGCAGAATGTAATTATTCCACCATTGGAATATCCGTCATTGAAACCGACCAGTCCCCCGGTGAAACAGTTTCCAGTTATGTTCCCCTTTCCATGACAATTGAATAATACTCCCCCATTTTCTCCCGACAGACCACCCGTAGAATTTCCACCTAAAATTTCCATATAGTCAAGTTTCAGGTTCTTCACGATCCCCCCTTCATCGATTAGACCAAATAATCCAATATCATATTCTTCCGATCGATCCATAAACAACCCTGATACGGTGTAATTGGAACCATCCAGGCTTCCCTTGAACCCATCCGAATAATTTCCAATCGGAGCGAATCCCTTTCCGGAGTTCCATGTTCGGGTTATCGAAGCGTCTATGTCATTTTTCACAATGTAATGGGCACTCAGGTTCGAGGAGATATTCTGAAGATCCCATACATCCTCTATGATGTACGGATCTATCGGGGTTCCGTTACCTTCTCCGAAAGAAATGTTCGCCCCTTCACAATCAGCTGTAAAAACCCATGAGAAAACCGATATGATCATAATCAATATCGGACAGAAAGATTTCAACTGAGTGCTTTTCATTTTCCTCTCCTTTTTCATCAGTTATCTAATGGAATGCCTCAGTAGGTTTATTTTTTTTTCCAATTTAGACCAGGTCAAATAGACTGATTTAAATAAAGGATGAAGAAGATTATATTTCATTGATGATCATTTAACCGGCATGGACCCCCTTGAAAGATTGAATGCTCTGGGGCAGTTCAGGATGAAGATGGGTCTTGGCAGGATCAGAAGGCTCATGAACGAACTGGGATCTCCTCAGGTCCAGGTTCCATCCGTCCACATTGCGGGGACCAATGGCAAAGGGTCTACCTGCCACATGGTGGATTCGATCCTCTCATCATTCCCGTTGAAAAGGGCACTATATACCTCCCCTCACCTTATCGATATTTCAGAAAGGATAACCTTCAACGGATCACATATCGAAAAGGATGTCCTCAGGAATGGATTGGAAAGGATATTCTTTTCCTCGGACCCTCTGTTCAAAGAGGATGACCTTCCCACCTATTTCGAGGTCCTTACAGCACTATTCTTCAAGATGTCCCAAGAGATGGGATCTGACATCAATATCGTGGAGGTTGGAATGGGGGGTAGGTTCGATGCAACGAATATCCTTCAACCACTTGCAATAGGTATAACCTCGATCTCCCTTGACCATCAGGACTATCTGGGGGATGAGGTACATCAGATCGCCAGGGAGAAAGCGGGCATAATCAAACCGTCAACTCCGGTGGTAATAGGTCCGCTCCATGACGGTGGGCCAGGGGGTTTGAGGGCTCTGATAAATATTTTGGATATCTGCACTGAGAACGGATCCCCTGTAATAATTGTCGCTCGGGCAGAGGACACCGATGATCTGAGATCGCTGATGACAACAAGGGCGATACCGGACGGAAGGATCGTGAAGTTATCGAACATAGATCCCACCATATCTGGTGTATCCACTTCCCTTGATGTTGAAAGACTTTATAATGATGGCTCATATGAGGACCTTTTAGGTATACTGGATAATGTTATTGATGGCAGGTTTAAAACTCCTTTGTTAGGAACGGTCCAAGCTTATAATATGGCCATTTCTATCTGCCTTTCCCTTTTATGTCTGCCAATGACACATTCAAATGAGAGAATTCGCCAGGGACATACGGAGGCAGTAGAGGATATGATGAACAGCTGTTCCGACCATTTTCTCCAAGCTTTCCCACCGGAGGAACTTCGAAAGAAGATAAAAGATGGTCTTTCAAAGACATATCTTCCAGGACGGTTGGACCTTTTAAAAACGGATGGGTTGAATATCCTTTTCGATGGGGGACATAATTCGGAAGCAGCATTCCACCTTGGAAGAACTATTTCCGAGATGTATCCGGGGAAGAGATTTCCGTTATTGATCGCAATGATGAAAGGAAAGGACCCTTCCTCATATGCAAAGGGTGTATCCGGAGTGGTTTCATCCGTCATTGTCACGGAGATTGAGGATAAAAGGGCCATTCCTGCAGATGAGGTAGCATGCCAGATGGCTGATGGGCTCGAACCAGGTACGGACATTCATATCAGGAAGGGACTTGACAAGGCTTTCGACCTTTGGTTGCAATTGGCAAAGGAGGACAATATCTGTCTGGCTGGGGGAAGCTTCTACCTATATGCGCCCTTGAACAAGAGGATCAGAACGCCCATTTAGCCCACTCCCTACCACCCTTGATCAACTGGAGAGATCCTCTGAAGGATTTCAATAGTTTTTTTCTCTTAAAAGCTTCCTTGAGGATCTCTGAACTCCTTATGGTCCAAATATCCCTTCCATTCGCTATTGATGTAAGGTCATCCAGGAGGTCATCTCCTAATGATGAGAGAAGGGCCTTGCGTTTCAGGTTCAATGGATCGAAAGCCGGATGTTCAGACATTTTTATTTCCCAAGATCTCAAGCTCAATTCATCTCCAGATAGATGATCGGAAACCGCTTTTCCGCCCTCCTTTCCAGAGAGGACCGCTCCAATTATTCCCCCTTTGGAGATCGGATTGGTAAATCCTCCAGCATCACCTACTAGGATCGCATTCTCATTATTATTGATAGAATGCATTCCATCTATTGGTATCAGACCTCCATGGTAATTTGTGGCAGTGGAAGGATCGATGCCTGTCCGTTCCATCAACCAATTCAGGTCCTTGACTGGATCGTTTGGTGTAACTACTCCTATGTTTACCTCATCACCTCTTGGAAAGTACCAACCATATCCACCTAATAAATCCCCCTTAACAAAGAATAATAGCTCTTTTCCATCATCCTTGAAGGGGACCTTTGCTCCAAGTGATGCCATGGTAGAAGGTCCATATTCAGGTACGATCTGTCTGATTAGCGCCCCGTTCATCCCACAAGCCATTACAAGGAAATCCGAAACAAAATTACCCTTTAGGGTTCCAACTTTCCATCCATCCTCTGCATGTTCTACTCGGGAAACAGGGCATTTATCAAATCCAATAGCACCTTCTTCCACCGCTCTATCATGTAGGGTCCTGTCGAAGATATTCCTTCTGATGTTGTATCCGTCGGTCGAGGAAAACAGGTGTTGACCTGAAGGCGAGATGATCCTGTATCCGTCCATCCTGTTCACTATCCAGGGTCCTTCTTCTCCCAATCCTGCAATATTCAAAGTATTCTTTGAAAGTGCCTCTCCGCAGTTGACGGGAGTGCCGATCTCGTTCCTGGAATCGAACATTGCTACGGAATATCCTCTTCGGGCAAGTTCACGAGCCGCACAGGATCCAGATGGTCCACCTCCGACAATGATAACATCGGATCTGCTATCCCCATCGCTGGACATCTACCAGGCCATACCATTCAATATTGATATCTTTTTAGAAGAAAAATGACATTGTTGTCCTTTCTTATTTGCCAGATGGAATGAACTTCAATTGGTAGAATTCGGTGACATCCGGAGATCTCTGATACTGCTTAAAAATAATATGGAAAGCTTCAACTAAGGAGTATGGTTCGTATCCCTCAACCGAAAAAAGGGTCTTTGAGTTCTATCATTCATCGAAGATATCCTTCAGGTAGTTGGTCCCTGGAGGCGCATTAGGCCTTGTATACTCCGAACTGATATAGAAGCACTTCATTTGAAGGGAGTATAGGCTGTTATCTGACATTATCATCCGGCTCATGCCGCACACCAATTGTATAGATGAGTTAGGGTTTTATTTAAGGGTTTCTAAAGACAGTGAATACTGTAACTTGATCGGCCTTAGCAAGATCTTGTGGTTTACCAGATGTCCCAATGTTGAGGAAATGTTTTAAGAATGCTTGGCATTACCGACGCGTTTTCCCCTAAAAGGAGGTAATTTAATGAGACCGGCAGTGATTGTATCAGCAGTTCGAACAGCTCAAGGAAAGTTTGCTGGCGCCCTTAAGGATTACAAGGCGACAGAACTTGGAAGCATAGTGATAAAGGCCGCTATCGAGAGAGCTGGTATAGCTCCTTCCGATATCGATGAGGTCATTATGGGAAACGTTGTTTCAGCAGGCCAGGGACAGAATGTAGCAAGACAGGCTTCATTGGGAGCAGGTGTTCCCGATGAGGTTGGAGCTTTTCATGTGGATAAGGTGTGCGGCTCATCACTGAAAGCTGTGATCCTTGCTGCCCAGGCTATAAAATGCGGAGATGCTGACATTATTGTGGCAGGAGGAATGGAAAGCATGTCCAACTGTCCTTACATTCTTGACAAGGCAAGGTTCGGATACAGGTTGTTCGATGGAAAGATTATCGATTCCATGGTGAAGGACGGTCTCTGGGACGTTTACAATGATTTTCACATGGGACATACTGGTGAGATAGTCGCCGAGAAATGCGATCTCACCAGAGAAGAGATCGATGAGTTTGCAGTCGGCAGCCATCAAAAGGCTGCTAAGGCCACCGAGAATGGGTATCTCAAGGACGAGATCATCCCCATCGAGATCCCTCAAAAGAGAAAGGACTCGATAATCTTCCACAAGGATGAGGGTATCAGATATGACGCATCACAGGAAGGAATGGCAAAATTGAAGCCATTCTTCAAAGAAGGTGGAGTCGTCACTGCCGGGAATGCTTCCCAATTGACCGATGGCGCTTCTGCTGTTGTTGTCATGAGCGAGGAAAAGGCCAAGGAAATGGGACTGGAGATACTTGGGAGAATAGTTGATTATAACACCGTTGGGGTCAAACCTGAACTCGTGATGTATGCTGTTGTTCCGGGAGTGAAACAACTTCTTGAGAAGACCGGAATGACCATGGATGATATTGACCTGGTCGAACATAACGAGGCCTTCTCATCAGCGTCAGTAGCCCTGATGAAAGAAATGAACATCCCCAAGGAGAAAATGAACGTCCACGGCGGTGCGGTGGCAATTGGTCATCCAATTGGTTCAAGTGGAAGCAGGATCCTTGTTACCTTGCTACATGCCATGAAGAACATGGATAAGAAGAGGGGACTTGCCACCATCTGTCTTGGTGGCGGTAATGCAGTCAGCATGATCATTGAAAGGGAGTGAATTTGATGGAAGTCAAGAGGATCGCTGTGATCGGCGCCGGACAGATGGGGCACGGAATAGCTCTTGTTTCCGCGCAGGCCGGATTCGATGTATATCTGAACGATATCAATGATGAATTCGTGCAAGGTGGAATTGGCAGGATCGAGAAGTTCCTGTCAAAGAGCGTGGCAAAAGGCAGGATGGATGAGAACGAAAAAAGTACGATAATGGCCAGGATAACTGGAACATCAAACCTTGAGGACCTGAAGGATGCGGACCTGGTGATAGAGGCCATTCTTGAGAACGTGAAGATCAAGAAGGATCTGTTCTCGAAGTTGGATGGGATCTGCAAGGAGGGATGTATACTTGCATCGAACACATCTACCATTCCAATCACAGATCTCGCATCTGCAACGAAAAGACCTGAGATGTTCATAGGGATGCATTTCATGAATCCTGTGCCTATCATGAAACTGGTAGAAGTGATCAGGGGATTGAAGACCGATGATCCGACCACGGAAACCATAAAGGTACTATCAGGAAAGATGGGTAAGGTCGCCATAGAGGTGAACGATAGTCCGGGATTCGTCTCCAACAGGGTGCTTCTGCCAATGATAAATGAGGCCGTCTATTGTCTTTACGAGGGGGTAGGAACGCCTCAGGCGATCGATGAGGTAATGAAGCTTGGCATGAACCATCCTATGGGACCTCTGGCCCTGGCGGACCTCATAGGACTGGATATCTGCCTGAGCGTCATGAACGTCCTTCATGAAGGATTCCAGGATTCCAAATACAGACCCTGCCCACTGTTGAAGAAGATGGTGCAGGCAGGCCAGCTGGGAAGAAAGACCGGAAAGGGATTCTACGACTACAGCCAGGGGTGAGATGGATGGAATATCAGAATATCATTGTTGAAAAGGATGGACCGGTCACAATATTAAAAATTAATAGACCCCAGGCCCTCAATGCACTGAACGAGCAGACGGTTTTTGAGCTAATTGATGCTGTTAAGACCTTCGAAGAGGACACAGATGTTAAAGTGGTGATCCTGACAGGAGAGGGTAAGGCGTTCATAGCAGGTGCGGATATCAAGCATATGTCCGAGCTAACCCCACTTCAGGCCCGGAGGTTCGCCGAGTACGGACATGGACTTTTAAACCTGATCGAGTCATCGAGGGTTCCCTATATCGCTGCGGTCAACGGATTCGCCCTGGGGGGAGGATGCGAAGTTCTGATGGCATGTGATATTGTCTATGCTTCAGCTAAGGCGAAGCTTGGGCAGCCGGAGATAAATCTAGGGATCAGTCCAGGATTCGGAGGAACCCAGCGGCTCACAAGGCACATAGGCAGACTGAGGGCAAAGGAGCTTCTTCTGACAGGAGACAACATCTCAGCCCAGGATGCTTTCGAACTGGGACTTGTCAACAAGGTCTTCGAACCTGAGCAGTTGATGGAGGGGGCAATGGAGCTTGCCAGGAAGATCGCCTCCAAGTCAGCGGTCCAGGTATCGTTCATAAAAGCACTGGTCAACAAAGGGGCTGATATAGATCTGGCAACTGCTAATTCATTGGAGATATCGTATTTCTCTTCATCCTTCTCAACCTATGATCAGAAGGAAGGCATGAAAGCCTTCATAGAGAAGAGAAAACCTGAGTTCAAGGATGAGTAATGTCCTAATTGCCTATAGATCCTATAACGGCAATATAGCCTATTACTATCAGTGAAAGGTCATAGATTACTATGCCTGCAGTTTGTACGGAGATCTATGATTTGTCAACAATAAATACATGAACAATCAATCAATACCGCCATGGTGGCGGATATCGGCAGATTTCAGAACTTCGGGGAGGACATTCACAAGGTCCCCCTCGAGGCGATGTTCAAATCGCTCCGGTCCTCACCTACGGGTTTGAACAGCCAGGAGGCCGGGGAGCGTATCATTTCCCATGGTCCGAATAAACTTACGGAAAAAAAGGAACGGCCCCTGATTATCAAATTCCTATCACAGTTCAATAATTTCTTTTCATATCTGCTCCTGTTCGGCGCGCTACTGTCATTCATCAGTGAATGGCTTCAGCCCGGGGAGGGATCCATCTTCATAGCTCTTGCCCTGTTGGGTGTTACCATTCTCAATGCTGTGTTCACCTTCATTCAGGAATATAAAGCAGAGAAGGCCATGAGATCGTTCAAGAATCTCATGACCGCTCGTGTAGTTGTGCTGCGTGATGGAGCGCGCCATCAGATCGATTCCGCAGAGCTGGTCCCCGGTGATGTCATGCTCCTGTCCGAGGGTGACAAGATCACGGCGGATGCGCGACTTTTCAAGATCGCCGGTCTGAAAGTGAATCACTCCGCACTGACCGGTGAGAGCGAACCCCTGCTCAGGAGCACCGAAGCGACCAGCGACAAGATCCTTTTGAGCCGGAACATGGTATTAAGCGGGACACTTGTCCAATCGGGTTCGGGAAAGGCTCTGGTGGTCAATACCGGAGACCATACCCAGATAGGAGAGATCGCAAAGACCACACACGAAATCGATGTGCCAGTATTCCCACATTCAGAAAGAACTACAATATTTCATCAAGGTCATTTCATACATTGCAATCTTTCTGGGGGTTACGTTCTTCTTACTAGGCATGTTCGTCGTTAATAATCCCTTCTGGACCAATATTGTATTCGCCATTGGCATTATCGTGGCCAATGTACCCGAGGGTTTGCTCCCAACAGTGACCCTGACCCTTTCCATCGCGGCCCAGCGTATGGCTCGACATAAGGTTCTGGTGAAGAATATCGACTCCATTGAAACTCTGGGCAGCGTCACCATTATATGCTCTGACAAAACAGGCACTCTGACCGAGAACAACCTGTTCGTCCACGGACTCCACATGAATGGACAATTATACCGCTACGACCGGACAAAGTCACTTCTGACATTGAATGGGCAAAAGGTAGAAAGTGGGTCAATTAAAGGTCTTGATAGGATGAATGAGATCATGGCCCTGTGCAATAATAGCCTGTATGTTCAGGACACCAAGGAAAGTTTCGGCGATTCAACCGAGATTTGCCTTAAAAAATACGCTGCTTCATTCATGAAAATTACACAGACCGAAAAGACTCATCCTCGCATACATGAGATACCATTCACATCCGAGACGAAATACATGATCACGTCAAACAGGTTTGGTGATTCTTGCCTGGCTTTGCTCAAAGGTGCACCGGAGATCGTTATAAAAAAATGCACCCATATTTTGATCGATGGTTCACCGGTTCCCATAACCGATAGCCACCGAAATGCGGTTCTTGCAGAGAACGAGGGATACGCTGGAGAAGGTTTTCGCATCCTTGGGGCTGGGTTCAAGGAGGTTCCGCTGTCATCTGATGAAAAGGTTCTCGAAAAGCCAGCATACTGCTATGCGGGTCTGATAATCATGCAGGACCCACCTCGTAAGGAAGTGCCAGAGGCCGTTCGCCTTTGTCACAAGGCCGGAATCAAGATCTTTGTAATTTCAGGAGACCATGAAAAGACCGTGGAGAGCATAGCCCGTCAAGTAGGTGTAGTTTCATCTGCCAAACCATTCATAGTCCGTGGTGATGAGCTCCACTCGTACCGATGATGACGCATTGCGGAAGATAGTTAGCAAGAACGAGGTTATCTTTGCCCGCGCACTGCCCAAAGACAAGCTCAGGATCGTATCCGCCCTCAAGGATATCGGTCAGATCGTCGCGGTCACGGGGGATGGGGTCAATGACGCCCCGGCCCTGCGTAAGGCCGATGTGGGCATTGCCATGGGAGTGTCGGGGACGGAGGTAGCAAAGGAGGCCGCTGACATCATATTACTTGACGATAATTTCTCCTCCATCGTACATGCCATCAAATCGGGACGCACGGTGTATGATAACATCAAGAGTTTCATTCTGTATATTTTGACAAGCAACACACCCGAGATCGTCCCTTTCCTGTTCTTTGTTCTATTTGCATGGCCTCTTGCATTACCCGTATTGCTCATACTGTGCATAGACCTTGGGACTGACATGCTCCCGGCCATTGGCCTGGGCATGGAATCCGCATCACCGGACATCATGGACCAGAAACCTCGTGACCCTAAAAGAAAGATCGTGAACTGGAAGATGATCGCGCGATCATATGGGTTCATTGGCCCGCTTCAGACGACATTCGCCTATTTCGTCTTCTTCTACATCCTATTCGGTGGAGGATGGACCTGGGGTGAAGACCTGGCCATCACCAGCGGCCTTTACATGAGTGCCGTAACCGGATTCTTTGGCACTGTGGTCATTACCCAGGCATTCAATGTTTTCGCCTGCAGGACGAGCCGGGCGTCGGTATTCTCAAAGGGGATCCTCTCAAACCGGTTCATACTGGTAGGGATCGGGTCTGAAATACTGCTTCTCCTGATGTTCGCTTATATCCCGGTATTTGAAACCATACTGGGCACAAGATCTTTCCCGGCTCAGTATTTTCTATGGATGATCGGGTTCGGTGCGGTGATCCTTGGATGCGAAGAGCTTCGGAAGTTGGCATTCAGGCGGTTCGGCAAGTTTGGATTGAACTGACAAGGATCATCATTTCCGTCTATTGCTAAAATGAGGAAGTGGTCTATATCCCATCCAGGATCTCGTCTATGTGCTGGGATATGATCTTCTTTGTATGCCCTGGAGGAGGTAACGGAGCGGTTGGAACGTGGTAAAAAGGTATCTTGATACGGATTGTGTATTGGCATTGATAAAGGATACAGATTGGCTGAAGAACGACGTCGAGAGGATCGTTGAATTTCATCACGTTTTTTACACGTCCATCCTAACTGTGATCGAATGTAAGCTTGTAATTTCCAGGGAGATGAATAGAAACAGGATCCATGATATTGATGGGTCAATCCAGAAGTGGAACATCTGTTTCCTTCCACTGGATCCAGAAGTTGAAAAGGTTTCAAACCAGCTTTTGAAAAAATATGATTTTAGGGATCTTCGATTCCATACACGCCGCCACATCCATCATTCATGGACTTTCAATTATCTCAACTGACCATATATTTCCCCTGATGGAGGAACTGTCTGTGATAGACCCAAGAGATCAAAATTGATTTGGTGTGTGAATTAATAAAAATGACTTTAAATTCCTCTCAAGATCTCATCAATATACTGGGAAATGATCTTCTTTTGGACCTCGGGAGCTCCCTCACCGATAATGGAGACAAGAGAGTCATGGGGGAAGTCAGATATCGGATTCTGTTCAATTACCCCCCTGGCACCAAGGGTGACGGCTCCCCATATCGCTATCTTCATTCCCTCTTCGGTGTTGAACAGTTTTGACATGGAGGAGAAGTGTTTGAAATCCCTCCCCTTATCAGATTCGAAAGCTGCTTTCTGGATCAATAGCCATCCCGCCTGGAGAAGGGCAAGGTTGTCTGCGAACTCGTTCCGTTTCGATTCATGATCGAAAAGTGTACTTCCGAAGGCCATCCTTCTCTTGGCATGTTTCAATGCATTGTCATAGGCTCCAAGGGCAGATCCGAAAGCAAGGGATGCGACACCGATCCTGCCGTTATTGAATATCTCCATTGTCTGATAGAATCCCTTTCCTTCCTTCCCAAGCATATTCTCCTTCGGGACCTTGACGTTCTCGAAGTTCAATGTGCAAAGATGTGATTCGGTCCAGCCGTATTTCTTCAATCTGGTCCTTGTCAATCCTTCCACATCACCGTTGATTATGAACATGGATATTCCCTTGTGCTTCTTCTCTGCATTAGGGTCTGTAACTGCAGTAAATATGATATCGTCCGCAAAATCCGCGTTGGTGATATAGGCTTTCCTGCCATTGATGAGAAAATGATCGCCCATGTCCTCCGCTTTCATCTTGATGGAGGATGCATCCGAACCCGCAGAGGGTTCGGTGTTTGCGAAAGCGAATAGACGTTCACCTCTTGTCCCAGGCCTTAGATACATTTCTCTCTGAGCTTCGTTAGCATAGAGGAATAGGGCCTGGTTACCAAGCTGGCCCTGAACAAAAGTGGCAATTCCCAAACCACCGGAGAACCTGGCGAGTTCCTTGTAGAGGTGTATGTTCTGAAGCCATGGGATCTGCTTGATCTCACCTCCATCCTCCACGAATCCAAGGAGTCCTTCCTCCCCCCATATCTCGAACATTCTCCTTGGAGTGGTTTTATCCTTTCTCCACTGGGGATATTCAATTGCGATCCTGTCACGGATCACATTCTTCACATGTTCCTTGAACTGAATTTCGCTCTTTGAAAGGTCCAGGTCCATCTTCCCACCTTGGGCTGATAGAACCGGTCTCGAATATATGGGTATTACCTGAATTGTTATGTTTTCAAATATCTCGCTCAGGTGACAACCTGATCCTTGCATCGGCTGCAACAGGTCCTTCCTTGGTAAGGAAGAGGGGGTTGATCTCGATCTCCTCGATCCTCTTATCTTCCAGCATTAGATCACCAAGGGAGATAAGAAGATCCGCTAACTGGACCCTATCAGCTTTCTTACCTCCTCTTAATCCATCAAGGACCTTGCTCCCTTTGATGCCTTCAAGCATATCCATGGCATCCTGAACAGATAGAGGAGCTACCCTGAATATTACATCCTGAAGGACTTCCACCATGGTGCCTCCCAGACCGAACATTACCACAGGGCCGAATACAGGATCCTTCACCGCCCCCATGATGAGTTCGGTCCCGGAAACCTGCTCCATGATCATCACCTTCTTGGATATCCCTTTCAACCTACCATAACTGGAGATCAGCTTTTCCTCATTGCAAATTCCAATAACCACACCTCCGGAATCGGTTTTGTGGACCAGTTCCTTATCTGCAGTCTTCATGACTATAGGATAACCTATCTCAGATGATGCTGAAAGAAGCTCCTCCATGTTATTTACAAGGGCCCAGCGTGGTGTCTTGAAAGGACCCTTTTGAAGGACCTCCAGGCTTTCCGCCGGTCCAATGAATCCATCTCCACCCACTTCGAGATCAGGATCGATAAAATTCGATCCCCACCTCCCCTTTCTTTTCATCGATGGGGCTTCTCTCTTTACATGATCCGAGTATTTGTACAAAGTTGCAAGTGATGAGACCGCTTCTTCCGGATAATAGAAAGCTGTTATGCCACACTTCTTCAATTCCTGGATCTGGTCCATGGCAGCCCTTCCGCCAAAAGTACATATCATGATCGGTTTCGAAGGTCTGCCTATGACCTCTAGCATCATCTTGGTGAACGCTGGAACATCCGCTCCGGAAGTTGGAGCATATATTCCGATCAATGACCCGATCCTGTCATATTCAAGTGCTTTCTTCACTCCTTTCAAATACACCTCATATGGGACCTGAGCTGTGATGTCCACTGGATTGTCCATAGTAGCATAGGGTGGGAAGATCTCTCCCATCTCACGTTCGATCCAATCCTTGTCGTTGAAAAGAGGGATCCCTGCTTTGGTAAGCTCGTCCACTGCGATAGCTCCAAGTCCTCCGCCATTGGTAATGATCAGGACATCCGGATGATCTGGAAGCGGCATATCAATGAGGGCCCTGGTCCAGTCTATCGCGTCCTTGATAGTGGGTGCTCTTATTACTCCTGCCTGTTTGAAAGCACCGTCGAAGATACGGTCATCACCTGCCAGGGATGCCGTGTGTGACCTTACGGCCCGTGCTCCTTTCTCGGTGGTTCCGGATTTCACCACGATGATCGGCTTGACCTTGGAGACAGAGGAGACGGTGTCCATGAACCTCTTACCGTCCTTCAAGCCTTCAAGATACAGCAGGATCGCATCGGTGTTGGGATCGGAACAGAAGAAATCAAGCAGTTCTTCATCGGAGATATCAGCCTTGTTCCCGGTTGAGACGACACCGCTCACTCCGATTCCCTCCTCAAAGGCCTTTCCCATCAAGGCGGCTCCCAGTGCTCCGGATTGAGTGATTATCGCAACCCGCCCTTCCATGATATCTCCAGGTCCGAACTGTGCATTCAGGGAAACCGGAGTATAGATCAGTCCGAAGACGTTGGGCCCCAAAATGCGAATATTATTCTCTTTCGCCACTGATAGAAGCTCCTTTTCCCCCTCAATATTTCCAGTTTCCCTGAAACCCGCGGATATTATCACAGCAAATGGGATCCCTTTCCTTCCAATCTCTTGGAGGGATCCTTTTACCAAATGTGAGGGTAAACAAATGATGGCAAGGTCGATCTCCGCTGATGTCTGAGAAAGATCTTTTACAGATCGTAAACCGAAAATGGTCTCACCCTTGATGTTTACGGGGATCAGGTTTCCCTTGTATCCACCCTGGGAAATGTTCTTTACAAGTTTGAAACCCAATTTCTTAGGATCGGCGGAAGCTCCGATCACAGCGATACCTCTGGGCTTGAACATCCTTTCAAGGGTAGGCAAGACGCAATCGGGAGCATTCATGCTGCTTATTATGACGACCTCTTATATCAAGGTCCCACCAAAATTAAAGAGCAGATCGAAAACCGCATCATGCCATCTTGAAGACATCTTTGAGCTTCTGTGCGATCAGGTCCCTGTCCTCTTTTTGTCCGGTCTGTAATTTCATCATATCAAGGAGATGGACCTTAATTTCCAGGTCTGAAGGGTCACCGGACCCGTATCCCATTATCAGTTTGATACCATCTATTGCAATTCTTAATCCTGCATCCTTCGCATAGGACCTGGCCATGGCCTGCCATGTCTCCCTGTCGAACCTTACACCTTTTGAATACTTCTCTTCGGAAGCCTTCATGGAGAAGATCCCTGCGGTCTCTCCCCATGCGGCAAGTTCCCCTAGTCTCATCATGATATGTTGATTCCTTGTAAGTTTCTGGATCCTGCATTCTTCGAAGATATTTGCCAGGGCTTTCAACGCCAGAGCGGCTATATCCCCACCGACATCGGAATTCGTGGAATGGACCTCTTCTGCCTTCTTTGCCAGATCGTTGAAGTAGGCTCCACGAGATTTCAGATGTTCCTGCCACCTGTCCCTGGCAATGGTGATCTCCAGGACCTCGTTGGCACCCTCATAGATCTGTGTGATCCTAACGTCCCTCTTGAACTTCTCCACTTCCATCTCCTGGACATAACCATATCCGCCCATGGCCTGAATGGAAGCTTCAGCTGCCGTATTGCCAGCCTCCGTTGCACACCACTTTGCAATTGCCCCCTCTGTCTGGAAGCCGTGCCCTTGCTCATCGAGGATACCTGCGATGTACTCGATATAGGCCCTGGATGCTTCGAGTCTCACTGCATTTGGCACTATCAATTTGTGTGTATAACCCTGTTTTTCAGATAGCGGTTCTCCTCCGACCACCCTGCCCTGTGAGTAGCTTACAGCCCTTCCTAAGGCACCCCATCCGCTTCCCAATCCAAAGGCCGCAACCATGATACGGGTGGCTCCGAAAACTGCTTGAGCTTGTGTTAGACCCTGACCCTCAACACCACCCACCAGGTTCTCTTTGGGAACATAGACCTCGTCCATGGAGAATGCAACTGTGTTCGAGAGCCTTATCCCGTGTTTTTCCTCGGGATTATTGAACTCCATGCCTTCGGACTCCCTTTCAACAATGAACCATCCCACGGACTCCGAGTCCTTGGCAAGTATCAGATAAATATCTGCGATTCCACCGTTGGAGATCCATTGTTTGTTACCTGTGATCTTGTATCCGACGATCTCGCCATTCTCCTCAACTGGGAGGGCTTTGGTCTTGAGATTGCTCAGATCACTTCCGGCCTCAGCTTCGGTAGCACCATAAGCAACCAGTAATCCCTCCTGTCCGATTTTTGTGAACCATTTCTTCTTCTGATCAGGTGTTCCTCCGACCCTTAAGGGGTCAAGTCCCAGGAAGGTTGCAAAAACGGCTGTTGCTACTCCGAGGTCTATCCCCGCAAGGGTCTCACACACCTGGTACATGTCGAAGTTATTGGCCCCGATGCCTCCGTATTCGGTCGGAATGAGGAGGAGATTGATCCCCAGTTTGGTCGGGTCGTACATCTCCTTAATCTTTTCTTTGGAAAGGAACTTATCCTCCTTGTCCAATTTCAGGAGCATATCTTTGGGAAGGTTCCTCTCTGCGAACATCTTGATGCTGTTGATCATCATCTCTCTGGAGTTCTCGTCTAGTCCGGACATATCGACACCTGCCTCCCTGTTTGAACTGGGCATCTTCGAAAGGTCACTACGGGTCTCTTGAAAGATGGTCTATCATATATATTTTGGTTCGATAGGTATGTTACAACAGAAGCCATCCATTCTTTCATTTCGCTTCTTTGCATAGGTTCAATCTAAACCATTATTTAAAGGGTACAGACTACACCCCTTATGGACCTGGAGCTTGATGAGGAAAAGAACAATGTCTTGCAGATGGTGAAGGACCTGTGTATCCATGAGTTCGCTCCCATGGCGGCACATTATGATAGGACGGAGGAGTTCCCTATTGAGAATGTTAAACGTATGGGCGAGCTTGGATTGATGGGCATCCTGATCCCGAAGGAATATGGAGGAGCAGGTCTGGATTCGATAACTTATGCGCTTATTATCGAGGAGATATCAAAGGCATGCGCATCTACCGGTGCAATTGCATCGGTACATAATTCCCTGGCCCCTTATATCATCTACAAGTATGGTTCAGAGGACCAGAAACGCAAATATATTCCTCCTACTAGCAAAAGGAGAGGTTATAGGGGCATTTGCGGCAACCGAACCTAACGCAGGAACCGATCTTGGTTCGATGAAGGCCACAGCGGTCCTCGATGGTGATAATTATATAATCAATGGATCGAAGACCTTCATTACAGCTGGTCCTAAGGCCGGAACGACGATAGTATTCGCCCTTACGGATCCCGATGCCGGATACAAAGGGGTCAGTGCATTCATCGCGGAATCATCGTATAAGGGATACGAGGTGGGTTCTGTCTTCGAGAAGATGGGCATTAGGGCCTCGGAAACCTCAGAACTGTTCTTCACTGACATGCCAGTTCCAAAGGAAAATCTGCTTGGAAGTGAAGGTGACGGATTCAAGATCGCCCTTTCAAGTATCGACGGAGGCCGTATCGGCATCTCCGCTCAGGCTGTTGGTATAGCTCAGGCCGCTCTCGAACACAGCATTTCCTATGCAAAGGAGAGGATACAGTTCGGCAAACCGATCGGCAAACTGCAGGCGATCCAATGGATGATATCCGATATGGCTACCAGGATCGAGGCATCAAGGCTGCTCACCATAAATGCAGCGATGTTGAAGGACAAGGGGGTAAGATTCGGAAAGGAAGCCGCCATGGCAAAACTGTTCTCCTCGGAGACTGCAGTCTTCTGCACCAATAAAGCCGTTCAGATCCATGGTGGTTACGGCTACATGAGGGATAAGGAGATAGAGAGATTGTACCGCGATGCCAAGATCACCGAGATCTATGAGGGGACCTCAGAAGCACAAAAAATGGTGATAGCCTCCAATCTTCTTAGGTGATCACTTCAGGACCTGGGAGAGGACCTCTTCTGCAACTGAATAGGGGTCCTTCTCTTTTTTCTCTATCTTATCGATAAGGTCTTCCACCTTCTCTTTGAAGACAGCTTCATCGAATATCAGGTTCATCAATCTCTTCCTGATTATCTCCACCAGTTCAGCTTCGTACCTTCTTCTCCTTTTACCCCTGAACTGGTTTGTAGTCTTGAGATGTTCAAGATGTGAATCTATCTCATCGGACACTTCTTTGATCCCTTCGCCAGTCTTAGCAATGACCCTTAAGACCGGGACCCTCCTATCGCCTTTATCAGTGGTCAGGTCTACCAGGCTCTCGATCTCGGCAACTGTCCTTTCTATTCCGGGCCTGTCAGCTTTATTGATCACATAGATATCTGCGATCTCCATTATTCCAGCCTTGATGGCCTGGATTGAATCTCCGAGTCCGGGAACAAGAACGACAAGGGTCGTGTCCGCGATCTTGATCACATCCACCTCTGCCTGTCCCACCCCAACGGTCTCGACCATGATCACATCCTTTCCAGATGCATCAAGGATCTCCACGGTATCGTAAACAGCACCTGTCAGCCCTCCCAGCATCCCACGGGTTCCCATGGACCTAATGAAGATCTCATCATCTGTGGCCAATTTCATCATTCTGATCCTATCACCAAGGAGAGCTCCACCACTGAACGGACTGGTTGGGTCGATAGCGATTATTCCGACGCTCTTTCCCTGTTTTCTGTATTCGAGCGCCATCTCAGAAACCAATGTCGATTTTCCAGCCCCCATCACACCCGTTATACCGATGACTTGAGCTTTACCACTGGCTTTGTGCAGTTTTTTCATCGGTTCAATGGCCTCCGGAGAACTGTTCTCGGCAAGGCTGATCATCCTTGCAACAGCCCTTGGTTCCCCTTCGAGGACCCTCCGGGCAATATCGATCATTCTTTCACATTCTCCCTAATGAATTTGATGATATCTTCCATATGGGTCCCGGGTCCGAACACTCCTTTGATGCCTGCCTTATTCAGTTCCGGAACGTCCTCTTCTGGGATTATGCCTCCACCCACGACCAGAACATCATCCATTCCTTTTTCCTTCAACAAGTGGGTTACATCTGTGAAGAGGGTCATATGTGCTCCAGAAAGAAGGCTGAGGCCAATGACATCAACATCTTCCTGGATAGCTGTCTGTATCACCATTTCCGCGGACTGGTGGAGACCTGTATATATGACCTCCATTCCTGCATCCCTGAGTGCTCTTGCAACGACCTTGGCACCTCTGTCATGGCCGTCAAGACCGGGTTTTGCAACCAGTACCCTGATCTTCCTTTCCATCTTCATCACTCCCGTTCGATTCTAGAATATTGCGGGTTCCTCGTATTCCCCGAATACATCTCTCAAGACCTGGCAGGTTTCACCAAGGGTATTGTAAGCGTGAACACACTCGAGGATATACGGCATAGTGTTCTCATCACCCTCGGCGGCCCTCCTCAATCTTTCCAATGCTTTATCGGCTTTGGCCTGGTCCCTTTCCGCTCTTAGCTTCTTCAATCTATTGAATTGGATCTCTTCACCTTTCTTGTCCATCTCGAGGATAGGTATCCCTACATCTTCGTCCAACCGGTATTTGTTGACGCCTACAACGGTTCTCTCTCCGGAATCGATCTCCTTCTGGAGCTTGTAGGAGGCTTCGGCGATCTCTCTCTGGAAGAAGGACCTTTCAATAGCTGGTATTACGCCCCCGAAGCTCTCGATCTTGTCGAAATACTTCATGGTCTCCTCTTCCATACGGTCGGTCAGCCATTCAAGGTAGTAGGAACCTCCCAAAGGATCTGCAGTGGCAGTAACTCCAGTTTCCTCTTCTATTACCTGCTGGGTCCTCAAAGCAAGTCTAACAGCTTTCTCAGAGGGGAGGGCCAGAGCCTCGTCCATGGAGTTCGTATGAAGAGATTGTGTTCCACCCATTACCGCAGCTAAGGCCTGGATAGCCACACGGATAAGGTTGACCTCAGGTTGCTGAGCAGTGAGGCTGACCCCTGCGGTCTGCGTATGGAACCTCATGAGCATGGACCTCTGTTTCTTTGCTCCCAGTTCCTTCATCCCATTTGCCCATATCCTTCTGGCGGCCCTGTATTTTGCTATCTCCTCGAAGAAATCGTTATGAGCATTGAAGAAGAAGCTCAACCTGGGAGCGAACGCATCGATGTCCAGTCCCCTCTCCATTGCGGCTTTCACATACGCGAATCCGTCAGCAAGGGTGAATGCCAGTTCCTGGACAGCAGTGGATCCTGCCTCCCTGATATGATATCCGCTAATGGAGATCGTATTCCATTTTGGGATCTCCTTGAATCCGAATTCAAAGGTATCCACAGTTAGCCTCATTGAAGGACCCGGAGGGAAAATGAAGGATTTCTGTGCGATGTATTCCTTCAGAACATCATTTTGAATGGTTCCTCCTATCCGATCTCGGGAAATGCCTCTGTTGTCAGCATTGGCAATGTAGAATGCCCAAACGATGGGGGCCGGCCCGTTTATGGTCATGGAGGTTGTGATCCTATCAACAGATATATCCTTGAAAAGGATCTCCATGTCCTTTAGTGATGAGATCGCAACCCCGCATTTGCCGAACTCCCCTCTTGCCATTGGGTGGTCGGAATCGTATCCGTAAAGTGTGGGGTAATCGAAGGCCACGCTCAATCCTGTCTCTCCGTGCTCGAGGAGATATTTGTATCTTCGATTTGTCTCCTCAGCTGTTCCGAAACCTGCGAACTGCCTCATCGTCCAGACCTTGCCTCTGTACATCGTAGAGTGGACTCCACGGAGGTAAGGATATTCTCCCGGGAATCCGGATCTTTCAAGATAGTCATCTCTGCAGACATCAAGGGGTGTGTAGAGTTCCTTTATCTCGGTCCAGGAAAGGTTCTCAAAACTCTCCTTCATTTCACCTTTCTTCTCCTTGAGAGGCATGTAGCAGGTCCTTTCCCATTCACGCCTTCTTCTTTCCAATTCGTCCAATACCTTTTTCTCGAACATACCAACACCTCGATCTCAGAATTCGATCCCTTTCCTTGCAGCCACACCTTTTTGATAGAAGTGTTTCACTTCCCGCATCTCGGTAACAAGGTCCGCGATGTCGATCAATTCCTGAGGCGCGTACCTTCCGGTAAGAATAAGCTCCATCCCAATGGGCTTTTTAACTGCCAGGTCTAGAACATCTTCGACCTTCACCAGACCGAAATCGATAGCAACGTTGATCTCATCCAGAATAACAAGGTCATGGTCTCCTTTGAATATGACCTCTTTTGCTCTTTCAAGTCCATTTCTCGCGAGTTCAATATCCACCATCTCAGGTTCCTCTTTTGAAACGAACTCATCTCTTCCGTACTGTTCAATGGTGAATCCGGGGAGGAAGCCGACGGAATCGATCTCACTGTACCTTCTTCCCTTCATGAACTGTATCATGATAACCCTGCATCCGTCTCCTGAAGCCCTCAGTCCTATTCCAAGAGAGGCTGTGGTCTTTCCTTTCCCGTTCCCCGTATATACCTGGATATAACCGCGTTCGAAGGACATGGCAAATTCCCCTAATGTCCTATTCGATTTATTACTTTCTTCAATAAGGACACCATATTTCTTATCTCAACTGGAAATCATCAACTTCAATGGTATAGTAGATAGAAACCTTTATTTTTTTCAATCCCGATGGGCGGCCGCATGATTCTCGAACTTAACGAACAGCAGAGAATGATCAGGAACATGGTAAGGGAGTTCGCCGAGAAGGAGATAAAGCCCAGAGCTGCCGAACTCGACGAGAAAGAGGAATACCCTGAACAGGCCCTGAAGAGGATGGCAGAGCTCGGGATCCTGGGGACCATAATCCCCCAGGAGTATGGTGGAGCAGGTCTGGACTATGTGACCTATGCCACTGTGATCGAGGAGATCTCAAGGGCTTGTGCATCTACAGGTGTTGTAACCTCCGTTCATAACTCCCTGACCTCATGGCCGATCATGAACTATGGGACCGATGAACAGAAGAAAAAATACCTCCCCATCCTTGCAAAAGGGGAGAAGATAGGAGCATTCGGAGGGACCGAACCCAATGCTGGGTCAGACCTCGGAGCAATGCAGACCACTGCGGAACTCAAGGGTGATATATACATCTTAAATGGAACGAAGACCTTCATTACAAGCGGTCCCAAAGCAGGGATAATAATCGTCTTTGCGGTCACCAACAAGGAGCTTGGTCCCAAAGGTATAAGCGCTTTCATAGTGGAGAGCAATTTCAAAGGTTATAGCGTAGGGGGAATTTTTGACAAGATAGGGATCAACGCTTCCCTGACCTCTGAACTTGTTTTTGAGGACATGGAGGTCCCCAAGGAAAACCTTCTTGGAAAGGAGGGCGAGGGTTTCAAGATCGCTCTGGCCACCCTTGACGGTGGTAGGATCGGGATCGCCGCCCAGGCTGTTGGTATCGCCCAGGCAGCACTTGATGAATCCATCGAATATTCCAAGAACAGGCAGCAGTTCGGGAGACCGATCTCAAAGTTCCAGGCCATCCAATGGATGCTTTCAGAGATGGCAACGAACATCGAGGCGGCCAGATTCCTCGTATTGAATGCTGCTTATACAAAGGACCAGGGAAAGAGGATCAGCAAGGAAGCCGCAATGGCCAAGCTTTTCGCGGCTGAGACCGCTGTGGATGTTACGAACAAGGCAATCCAGGTCCATGGTGGGTACGGTTATACCAAGGAATACCCCGTGGAAAGGCTCTATCGTGATGCCAGGATTACAGGCATCTATGAAGGGACATCCGAGGTCATGAAGATGGTCATATCCGGAGCACTTTTGCGTTGAAGATGTAATTCATTGGGGTGCCATTTTGGAGGATATGGATCACAGGAACGAAGACCGAATCTTGGAACGGGAGCTACCTGAGTTCCAGAATCATCTATATGATACCTCCATCATACCTCAACCCAGAGGGAAGGACCTTATATTGACGGCATGGTACAGGGTATTGCCTTTAGGGGTCGATCCCACTCTGAAAGAACATCCCGCCGGTCAAAATACCGCAGTAGTTCCCTCTTCTGATAGGGGGGGAGCGGGATGATTAAGGCCTTCATCATCCTAAGCCAAAGAGACGAGGTAGGGAGGCGGTCCTCAGGGATATCCAGAACAACATGGAGGAGATTAGCCCTCCAGATGAGCAATCGAGAAAGATGCAGTTCGTAAAGAGAATACCGAAAACTCAATCATGTAAGATAAGAAAGGTCGATGGGAGACTTCAGTGCAAGATCAATGAAAACGGATCCAATAATCGGAGTGAGATAAATGAACATCGTGGTATGTGCAAAGCAGGTTGTGGATGTTGGGGAGATCAAGTTGAATCCCTCCACCAACAAACCCGTGATCGACGGGATCCCAAAGAAGATAAGCGATATCGATAAGAATGCCGTGGAGGAGGCGATCAGGATAAAGGATAAGGTTGGAGGTAAGATCACTATCCTGACAGTAGGTCCTCCGGATGCAAGGGAGAAGGTAAAGGAACTTCTTGCAATGGGGGCAGATGAGGGAGTGATCGTTCAGCCTCCTGAGAAGGCTGATTATCACCTTGTAGGAAAGGCACTGGCAAAGGGGATCGAAAAGATGGGAGGTGTTGACCTTGTTCTTTGTGGGGAAGCTTCTATTGATATGTTCTCCGGACAGGTCGGTCCAAGGATAGCAGGATATCTCAACATCCCCCAGATCACCTATGCCTTCAAACTTGAGGCAGGAGGTGACAAGATCGTTGCTGATCGGAATATGGGAGATAAGATGGTGAAGACAGAATCCTCCTATCCGGCAGTTGTAACAGTTACCAAAGAGATCAATGAACCAAGGCTTCCAAGTCTCATGCAGATCCTTGGTTCTGCCAATAAACCGATAAACAACTGGTCATTGGCGGATATCGGAATGGAAGGGGAACAGCCAAGATTGAATGTGGTTGACATAACTGGTATAGGAATGGAGAGGAAGAACATCATCTTCAAGGATGACGTTGACGAAGCAGTGAACGAACTGGCCAATAAATTGGCCAAAGATGGAGTCCTGGGGTGATATCATGGTTATGGTATATTCTGATAATGAGAAGAACGGTCTGGAACTCCTTTCAAAGGGAAGGGAGCTTGCGGATGCCAAGGGGACCAAGCTTACAGCTGTGGTAATGGGGCCTGATGCAAGGTCAATTGCTGAGAAATATATCAGATTCGGAGCAGACAGGGTTCTAATTGCAGGTTCCAGTATGGATCAACCCAAGGCTGAGGAATCAGCTGATATCCTGGCATCTATTATAAAGGCCGAGAATCCCTCGATATTAATTATATCCTCAACCAAGAACGGTAAGGAGCTGGCTCCCAGACTTGCAGCGAGGATGGATGCAGGATCAGCATCCGATGTGACAAAGATCGACCTTGTGGGAGAGAACATCGTGGTGGAGCGTGTTGTCTACAGCGGCAACGCCATCTCCAAAGAGATGTTCACATCCTCCCCTGCAATAGTGACAGTTCCTTCGAAGACGTTCGATCCACTTGCAGAGGATGCTTCAAGAACTGGGGAGATCATAGAATCCGACATCCTTCCATCAGAGCATGGATCCAAGATACTTGAGGTCCAGACAATGAGGTCCGAAGGAGCGAACGTGGAGGATGCTGAGATCATCGTTTCCTGCGGACGTGGATTCAAGAACAGTGAGGACCTGAAGCTTATAGAGGACCTGGCAGGAACCCTGAATGGAGTGACTCTGGGGTGTTCAAGGCCTATAGCCGCGGATCTGAAATGGCTTTCAGAGGACCACTGGATAGGTCTATCCGGCCACAAGGTCAAACCAAAATTGTATGTTGCTTGCGGAATCTCAGGACAGATACAGCATGTTGCAGGTATGAGGGATTCTGGCATCATAGTGGCCATTAACAAGGATCCCGATGCCCCCATATTCAATTCTGCCGATTATGGCATCGTGGGAGACCTCTATAAGGTCCTTCCAAAACTCATAGACGCGATCAGGACCCGGAAGTAGGGTCCAGGCTCACTTCATGATCATCCCATCGTTCAGAGGGAGAATCCATGAGCATAACTGACATGACCTCTATGGCAGAGGCGGATAAGGCCAAAAGGCTGGAGATCAACCAGAGGCTGCAAAAGCTCGCGGAGGAGGTTTCGGACCACTGCTATCAGTGTGCCAAATGCACCTCCGGATGTGAGGCACATAAATTGCTGGAACTTGAACCTCACAGGATCGCAGCCCTACTGAAAAGAGGCCTTGTGGATGAGATGATCAATTCCGAGATCATCTGGACCTGCATGAGCTGTTTCAAATGCAAGGAAAGGTGTCCTCAGAAAGTAGCCCCTGTTAACATCTTATTTACCCTGAAAAATCTCGCTGTTGCCAGTGGAAAACAGGTTCCTGGGGATTATACGGCCATGCTCCAATCGGTGATGGGCATGGGTCTTATGCAGGACCGAACAATCCGTTCCCACCAGGGAAGGGGAGACCCGCACAGAGAGAGGAGCTGGGACTATCTCCCTGTTCCAAACCCAGGGACCCTGCAAAGTTCCAGGGTATGATAATGACGGTAGCAATGGAGAAAGTATAGGTGATAGAAAATGAAACTGGCAGTATACCCTGGATGCCTCATGCCCACCGAGCAATATGCCTACGAGATTTCCATGAAGAAGGTCCTTCCTATCATTGGTGTGGAAACCCTGGACCTTGAGGGCTTCTCCTGCTGTGGTGAACCTCTGAAATCCATCAGTCAGATGATGACACTCACACTATCTGCGAGGAACATCGCCATCTGCGAGAAGGAAGGTCTGGATATTCTTGTCCCATGTCCCATGTGCCATCTGGCCCTGAGCGAAGCGAAGAAGATATTGAAGAGCGATAGAGAGATGTTGGCCAGGGTCAATGAGAAGCTTTCCGGAGAGGACCTTGAGTTCAAGGGTGTTTCGAATATCTACCATATCATCGACCTGGTCCATGATGTAGTAGGGCTGGATGCATTGAAGGAAAAGGTTACCAGTCCGCTGGGAGACCTTGTTTTTGCCACACACTATGGTTGTCATCTTCACAGACCCTCGGAACTGGGAAGACCGGTCGATGCGGAGAACCCTCAGAAGATGGAAAGGATCCTGGAAGCGCTGGGAGCGAAGACCAAGGACTATGCTGAAAAGCTTGACTGCTGTGGAGGACCTCTTCTTCCTGTCCATCCGGAAACATCCCTGGCAAAGACAGGCCAGAAATTGAAATCGATACAGGACCAGGGATTCAACGGGATGGCCCTTTCCTGCCCATGGTGCCATAAGATGTATGATTCCAAACAGAAGAAAGCAGGAGAGACCGTGAGTGCAAAACTTTCGGTTCCCGTCCTTTACATCACTCAATTGATGGGACTTGCTTTCGGTATTGACAGGTCTGAACTGGGACTCGAATTGAACATGAGCCCGGTTGAAAAGGTCCTTGAACCAAAGGAGGCGGCCCCATGAAGAAGATAGGGGTTTTCGTTTGCCACTGCGGTGTTAACATCGCATCCAAGGTGGATGTGAAAGAGGTTGCGGAATATGCCTCCAAGCTTGATGGTGTTGTGGTATCCACCGAGTACAAGTACATGTGTTCTGACCCCGGTGCAAAGCTGATAAAGGATTCAATTGCCGAATATGACCTCGACGGGATAGTTGTTGCCAGCTGTTCTCCAAGAATGCATGAGCATACGTTCAGAGGGGTAGCCGAGAGTGGAGGCATGAATCCTTATAATGTTGAGATAACCAACATCAGGGAGCAATGTTCATGGGCTCATGATGATGCCGTTGAGGCCACTGCCAAAGCGAAACAACTGGTAGCTGCAGCAGTTTCCAAGGCTGCCCTTCTGGAATCTCTTGAGAAATCAAGGACTCCTGTGACCTCAGAGGCATTGGTCATCGGAGCTGGGATCGCGGGGATACAGGCGTCCCTTGAGATAGCCGATTCGGGTTTCAAAGTCTATCTTGTGGAGAGGGAACCCACCATCGGAGGCCGGATGGCGCAGCTTGACAAGACCTTCCCCACACTTGACTGCTCCTCCTGCATCCTAACACCCAAGATGATGGATGTGAAGAACCACGCCAACATCGAACTGATGTCCTATTCTGAGGTCCTTTCTGTAGAGGGGAGTGTTGGGAATTACAAGGTCAAGGTCAGGAAGAAGGCCAGATATGTGGATATGGAAAAATGTACCGGATGCAACGAATGCGCCATTGCCTGCAGGTTGAAAGGCCATGTCCCTGATCCATTCAACATGGGTATGGGAAAGAGGTCTGCCGCCTACATCTCATTCCCACAAGCGATACCGCTTAAAGCGACAATAGATCCTGACCATTGCCTCATGTTGAAGTTCGGGAAGTGCGGTGACGGTCCTCTCTGCCAGAAAGCATGCGATCCCGAAGCCATAGATTTCACCCAGAAAGATGAGGAAGTGGAGTTGACGGTCGGGACCATCCTCGTGGCCACCGGATACGACCTCCTCGATGCAAGCAGATTGTTCGAGTATGGGTATACTCGTTCCAAGGATGTAATAACCACCATGGAACTCGAACGCCTGATCAGTTCTTCGGGTCCAACAGGGGGAAAGATCGTCCTCCCTTCGAATGGCGAATATCCGAAATCCGTCACATTCGTCACTTTGCGCTGGATCCAGAGATGAGACCCAGTGCACTTGGTGTTGCAGGATAGGATGCATGTCAGCCCTCAAGCATGTATATCTCCTAAGGGAGAAACTCGGACCCGAGACCGAGATCAACATCTGTTACACGGATATCAGAAGCTTTGGTAAGGGATACGAGGAGTTCTACAGGAAGATAAGGGGAAAAGGTGTCAACCTCTTCAGGGGAAGACCTTCGGAGGTCCGGGTGAACCCGAATGATATTACTATCGATGTCTTTGATACCACCACTAACAAGCTGTTCCAGATAGGCACCAACATGGTGGTCCTTGCCCCTGCATTGGTCCCGAGGGCTGATTCGGAGGAGTTCGCAAGGATACTTGGTCTTTCCAGGAGCGGTGATGGATTCCTCATGGAGGCCCACCCCAAGCTCAGACCCATGGATACCTTCACAAATGGTATTTTCATCGCAGGATGCGTCCAGAGCCCCAAGGATATCTCGGATACTGTATCCCAGGCCTGTGGTGCCGCTTCTCGTGCTCTTGGAATTATTACAAAGGATGAACTCGAGAACGATCCCTTGATAGCATGGGTGGACCCGGAGGTTTGCGTAGGATGCGGAGTTTGTGTGGAGGTATGCGCCTACAGCGCAAGGACACTGAATGAGGTAACAGGCATAGCCGAGGTGGATGATGCGCTCTGTGCGGGGTGTGGAGCCTGTATCGCCGCGTGTCCGTCCAATGCATGCACCCATAAGAACTACACCAAACAGCAGATGGTCAGAATGATCGACGAGGTGGTATAGATGGCAGCTGCCAATGACGATATCGCACCTGTCGGAGCGATCGGAAAGAGAGGTTCGGTCCTTGTTATAGGAGGAGGCATCTCAGGTATCCAGTCATCACTGGACCTTGCCGATGCGGGTTTCAAGGTCTACCTGGTGGATGAGAACAGGTCCATTGGGGGCACCATGCCTCAACTCGACAAGACCTTTCCAACAAACGATTGTTCCATGTGCATACTGGCTCCTAAACTAGTTGCCACTGCAAGACATCCGAATATCAAAATAATCACCGCTGCCGAGGTCAAGGACCTTCGGGGGGAACCCGGCAACTTCAAGGTTAAGGTCCTGAAACATGCAAGGTCTGTTGATGAGGAGTTATGCAATGGGTGTGGGGAATGTGTTGAAAACTGTCCGGTAAGATATGTCCCACAGCTTCCCCAGGAAGTAGATGTCAGAGAGGCCCTTGGAGAAGAAGAGATCGAAAAGCTTGAAGGGATCATTTCAGGATTTGAAAAGGACCAGAGTTCTCTGGTTCCAGTACTGGAAGCCATTAATGAGGATTACAATTATCTCCCTGAGAGCTCCCTCCGCTTCGTCTCACAGGAACTGGACGTCCCCCTTTCCCAGGTTTACAACGTTGCTACGTTCTTCACTGCTTTTTCACTAACACCCAGGGGAAAACATACCATCAAGGTATGTCTCGGGACAGCTTGCCATGTAAGAGGAGCTCCAAGAGTACTGGATGATATCACCAGGGAGCTTGGGATAGAACCCGGTCAAACCACAGAAGATGGTGAGTTCACTCTGGAAACCGTCAACTGTCTGGGAACCTGCGCTCTTGGCCCCGTTGTTGTGATCGATGATGAGTACCACATGGTCAAACCCGGATCCTTCCTGAAGCTGCTTGAGGATTTCAAGTCAGGAAATGCTGTTCCTATTGAACCCCCGGAGGTGAAAGAATGACCGGAGGGAGCAAACTTGGATCCGTAACTGACCTTGAGAAGCTGATAGGCACTCTTTCGAAGAAAAGAGCGGCCAACAAGAAGAGGACGATCGTGGTCCCGGGCGGAACCTGCGGTAATGCGAGGGGAGCCGGAAATGTCTATGATAAGGTCATGGAGGCTCTTGAGAAGCTCTCGATCAAGGATGTTGATGTAAGAAGGACCGGATGCATAGGATACTGCGCTCAGGAACCTCTTCTCCTGATCCTCCCTGAAAGGACAATTTACACCTCAGTGGACCCTGAGAAGGTAGAAGAGATATTGGATTCAACCTTCAATATGGGAAAACCCGTTGAGAACCTCCTCTTCAAGGACCCTGGAACAGGGAAAGCTGTTGAGAAAATGGAGGACCTTCCCTATTACAGGAAACAGCAGAGGATGATCACCGGAAATACTGAGAACGTGGACCCTGAACAGATCGAGGATTACATGTCTTTAGGAGGGTACAGCTCCTTTCTCAAGGCCCTTTCAATGACACCTGATGAAGTAATAGCCGAGATGAAGACCTCTGGACTGAGAGGTAGAGGAGGAGCTGGTTTCTCCACAGGTACCGAAGTGGGAGCTCGCAAGGAAGAACGAGAGTGAGCGGAAATATATCGTCTGTAACGCTGATGAGGGTGATCCCGGAGCGTTCATGGACCGAAACCTGCTGGAAGGCAACCCTCACAATGTACTGGAGGGGATGCTGATCGGCGCACATGCCATCGGTGCTTCCAAAGGATTCGTATATGTCAGGAAGGAGTACCCGCTTGCTGTCAAGAGGTTGAGGAATGCCATCTCTCAGATGAGGGAGTACGGACTCCTTGGGAATAATATCCTTGGAACAGGAATGGAACTCGATCTCGAAG
This sequence comes from uncultured Thermoplasmatales archaeon, assembly GCA_963807965.1. Taxonomy (GTDB): domain Archaea; phylum Thermoplasmatota; class Penumbrarchaeia; order Penumbrarchaeales; family Penumbrarchaeaceae; genus Penumbrarchaeum. The sequence continues at coordinate 67,416 of CAWEDU010000015.1, read as the reverse complement.
TATACGAGGGAGCCGGAGCTTTTGTTTGTGGTGAGGAAACCGCACTTATGGCCTCCATCGAGGGAAGGGCGGGGGAACCCAGACCCCGACCACCGTTCCCTGCCCAGAGCGGTCTGTGGGGAATGCCGACGAACATCAACAATGTTAAATCATGGGCCAATGCAACTCTGGTCTTGGGAAAAGGTTCCAAATGGTATTCCAAAATAGGTACCAAGGGCAGCCCGGGAACCATGCTCTTCTCCCTTGTTGGAAAGACAAACAATTCCGGCCTTGTGGAGGTCCCCATGGGGATAACCCTCAGGGAGATGGTCTTCGATATAGGGGGAGGGATCGCATCCGGGAACGATTTCAAAGCGGTCCAGACGGGTGGTCCCTCTGGAGGTTGTCTTCCCGGAGATATGCTTGACCTTTCAGTTGATTATGACTCTCTGAAAGAAGCCGGGGCCATGATGGGTTCCGGTGGTATGATCGTCATGGACAACAAGACCTGTATGGTCGATGTTGCAAGATACTTTGTCAGATTCCTCAAGGATGAATCATGCGGGAAGTGCGCACCCTGTCGTGAGGGTCTTGTTCAGATGGATATCATCTTGACCGGGATCACAGAAGGTAATGCCTCAATTGAGGACCTGGACAAACTGGAGGTCCTTGCCACCGTAATGGCTGACACATCACTATGTGCCCTGGGTCAGACCGCTCCAAATCCAGTTCTTACCACCTTGAAATATTTCAGGGACGAGTATGAGGCACATATAAACAAGGGAAAATGTTCCGCTGGCGTATGCAAGAAGCTCACAACCTATTCCATAAACGAAAAGAAGTGCACCGGATGCACTCTCTGCGCTCTGAAATGTCCAGTAAAAGCTATCAGTGGAGAGAAGAAGAAGGTCCACATCATTGATCAGGAACTCTGTGTGAAGTGTGGACAGTGTCACGATGTTTGCAACTTCTCTGCTGTGGAGGTGGTTTGATGATCAAACTGACGATCGATTCCATTGAATGCCAGGCAGAGGAAGGGGAGACGGTACTTCAGGTCGCAAAGAAGAACAACATCAAGATACCAACTCTCTGCCATCATCCTGCCATCCCATCGTATTCTGCATGCAGGGTATGTATCGTGGAGGTGAAACAGGGGAACAGGACCAAGATCACGGCTTCCTGCTCACTCCCGGTTTCGGAAGGGATGGAGGTTCTTACGAATTCGGAGAGGGTACTTGGATCTAGAAAGGTCCTTCTTGAACTCTATCTGGCCAGGTGCCCAGATTCAGAGGACCTCAAGGAATTCGCCTCTGAACTTGGTGTGGATACAACAAGGTTTACTTCGTACAGGGAGGTGGATGACAAATGTATCCTTTGCGGACTTTGTGTGAATGTATGTAGAGAGAGCGGGAACACTACCCTCGGTTTCATAGGGAGAGGTGATAAAAGGAAGATAGGTACCCCATTTGATGAGGCATCTACCCACTGTTTGACCTGTGGAGCTTGCGAGTTCGTGTGTCCCACAGGAAGGATCGACCTTTCCGAGATATCCTCCAGAAAACCGATCCCCATCAAGGGAAAGTTCGATGAGGGTCTGAGCCAGAGAGGAGCCATTGACATTCCATTCCCACAGGCGATCCCGAATGTACCTATGATCGATCGTGAATCCTGTAATTATTTCATCAATGGAAGCTGCAAGTTCTGCGAAACGGTTTGCGAACCTGGTGCACTGAGACATGAAACAGAGGATGAGGAGATAGAGATCGATGTTGGTTCGGTGATCATGTCCACCGGTTTCGAGGAATATGTTCCACCTGATGGTGGAAGCTATGGATACAACATCTATCCCAATGTTCTAACCTCGATCCAGTTCGAGAGGATGCTATCCGCATCCGGTCCTTACAAAGGCCACGTGAAGAGGATATCTGACGGGACAGAGCCAAAGAAGATCGCCTGGCTCCAATGTGTTGGATCCAGGGATGAAAGTTGTGACAACCCTTACTGTTCCTCTGTTTGCTGTATGTATTCCATCAAGGAAGCAGTTATCGCTAAAGAGCATGTCCCCGGTCTCGATGCCCATCTCTACTATATGGATATGAGGTCCTTCGGAAAGGATTTCGATAGATATTTCGAAAGGGCCAGGGACGAATACGGGGTCAAGTTCAGAAGGTCCAGGGTCCCTCGTATCGAGCAGAACAAGGAGACCAAAGACCTGACCCTCAGATACATAGATGACTCTGGTAAGGTCCTGACAGAGGATTATGATATGGTTGTGCTCTCTGTGGGTCTGGAACCTTGCAGCTCACTGGGAGATCTGGCCGGTGCTTTGAAAGTGAACCTGAACGGTTACGGATTCGTTGAGACCGATCCATATTCCCATGTGACCACAAGCAGGCCAGGTGTCTATGCATCAGGGACGGTAACCGAACCCAAGGACATACCGGAAAGCGTTACCCAGGCTTCTGCGGCCGCTGCCGAAGCAGCAAGGGATATATCCTCTGCAAGGGGAACTGATGTTACGATCAAGGACTACCCCAGAGAAAGGTCCATCATGAACGACTTCCCCAGGATCGGTGTGTTCATCTGTCACTGTGGGATCAACATTGGGGGTGTCATAGATGTTCCAAAGGTCGTGGAAAGTGTAAAGACACTACCCTATGTCGTGTTGTCTGATGATGAGACGTTCACCTGTTCTTCCGATTCACTGGAACGCATCAAGGACAGGATAGTTGACCTTGGTTTGAACAGGATCGTTGTTGCATCCTGCACACCCAGGACACATGAGCCCATATTCCAAGACACCCTGAAAGAAGCGGGACTGAATCCCCATCTCTTCGAGATGGTCAACCTCAGGGACCAGAATTCATGGGTCCATAGAGGGGATCCGGTCCTTGCCACTAAAAAGGCCATTGAAACTGTCCGTATGGGAGTGATAAAAGTAGCGGACCTTGTCCCTGTGGAACACCACAAGGTCCCGGTGATCCAGGAAGCCCTTGTGGTAGGGGGAGGCATTGCCGGAATGAGCTCTTCTCTGTCGATGGCTGATCAGGGCTTCAGGGTACATTTGGTGGAGAAAGAGGAGAAACTTGGGGGGCTACTGAACGATATCTACCTAGGGGCTGGCAAGGAGGACCCGGTTGAGCTTTTAGAGAACACCGTGGAGAAGGTGATGTCCCATCCGAATATAATCGTCTATACCTCCTCGGAACTGCTCGAAATTACGGGATACGTTGGAAATTTCACATCCAAGATAGGTAATTCAGATGGTTCACAGATGGTCCAGCATGGTGTTGTGGTGGTTGCCACAGGAGCGGACGCATATGAACCGACAGAGTTCTCTTATGAAAAGAGCGACAGGATAATACGTCAGAAGGAGTTGGAAAAGGATATCGCCAAAGGATCTGGTTATCTGAAGGACCTTAATGAGGTCGTTATGATCCAGTGTGTCGGATCAAGGAACGATGAGCATCCATATTGTTCACGCATATGCTGCACAAATGCTTTGAAGAATGCTGTGAAGCTGAAAGAGATGAAGCCCGAACTGCCAATCTATGTTGTGTATAGGGATATCAGGTCCTACGGTTTCAGGGAGGACCGTCTCTATTCAAAGGCAAGGAAACTGGGAGTGCTGTTCTTCCAGTTCGATCCCGAAGGGGAACCCCAGGTGAATGTGAAGGGTAAGGAGATCACTGTCAAGGTCTGGGATAGGGTCCTTCAGAGGGATGTGGTATTCCACCCGGATCGCCTGGTCCTTTCCACCGGAATGGTCCCGAAGGACAATTCTGATATTGCACAAAAACTGAAGGTCCCCATTAACCAGGACGGGTATTTCTCAGAGGCACATATGAAGCTCAGACCTGTAGACTTCTCAGGGGACGGCATCTTCCTCGCCGGAACTGCCCATTCCCCGAGGTTCCTTGAAGAGGCGATCCTGCAGGGGAAAGCCACGGCAGCGAGGGCCGGGACCATACTATCGAGGGAATTCCTTGAGACCAAGGGAAATATTGCCAGGGTCTCAAGCCGGAACTGTGCCGGATGCCAGCTTTGCGTCCAGATATGCCCGTATGATGCTATTGAATACGATGAAGAGAAAAAGGTCGTGAACGTGAACGAGATACTCTGCCAGGGATGCGGTGCATGCGCCGCGATCTGTCCAAGCGGCACCTCCCAGCAGACTTCCTTCACAAAGCGACAGATAATGTCCATGATCGATGCAAGTTTGAGATGAGAGAGGTGGGAGGAAATGAGCGAAGAATTTGAACCGAAGGTCGTTGGGTTCCTGTGCAACTGGTGCTCCTATGCCGGAGCTGACCTTGCAGGAACGAGCCGGATACAGTATCCATCCAATATCAGGGTGATCAGGGTCATGTGCTCCGGATCAGTTGACAGTATCTATGTGAACAGGGCGCTGATCGAGGGTGCTGATGCTATCCTCATTGGCGGCTGCCATCTGGGTGACTGCCATTATCTCAACGGGAACTACAAGGCCAGAAGAAAGATGGTGCTGTTGAAGAACATTCTCACTACCCTTGGCATGGAACCTGAAAGGATCTGGGTCAAGTGGATATCCGCATCAGAGGGTCAGAAGTTCGCTGATACGGTCAAGGAGATCGTGGATGAGACCAAGAAGCTGGGCCCGAACCCCCTTGGCCAGAGGTGGAACGTTTAGAGGTGATGAGATGACAGGTTACGAACTACCGATAAAGGATGACGTTCCGACAACTGTGAATGAGATGATCAAGGATTGGCTGGTCAAAGGAAAGGTTGATGCCGTGATCGCAATGCAGGAGACCCCCTCGGGCAAATCCGCCTTTCCTGCAATGGTCTCGGATCCATCGAAATTGAACACGAATGTTTTCGCTCCTCTGCTACCTGTTTCCATTGGTACAATGGTATCCCGATTGACAAAGGTCAGAGGATTCGAGAAACCCGTGGCAGTGGTCCTCCGTTCCTGTGAACTGAGGGCACTGGTGGAACTTGTCAAGCTGAACCAGGCAGATCTGAAGAATATCATCCTGGTTGGTGTGGACTGTCCGGGAACCTTCCCGATGAACACCTATTCCTCCTACCCTGGGAAGGATTCTCCAACTGATGCGGTGCTCAAAGGTGGTGAAGCGGGAAAATACCTCAGGACCGCCTGTCTTAACTGCAAGGATCCAGTGGTGGAAAGTGCGGATATCGTGATCGGGATCTTTGGCGCTGACCTGAAAAAGGGACTCATACTTGATACAATGACAGATGCCGGAAATGGACTCATTGACGGGATGGAACTCAAGGAGATCAAGGACTCCGGCAAGAGAAAGAAGGCCGTTGAAGAAGTAAGGAAGGAGAAGCAGAAGAACAGGGATGCCTTCCTCAAAGAGAAGTCAGATATCAAGGGAGTTGACAAGCTATTGGAGTTCTTCGATACCTGTGTCAACTGCCACAACTGCATGGGAGCGTGCCCGATCTGCTACTGCAAGGAGTGTCTCTTCGAGTCCTCTGTCTTCGATATGGAAGCAAACAAGTACATGTCCAAATCCAAGGGAAAGGGGGCATTCAAGACCCCGACGGATTCCCTTCTGTTCCATGTGACGAGATTCAACCACATGATACTCTCATGCGTTCAGTGCGGTCTATGCGAACAGGCCTGCCCATCGAACATCCCGCTCATGGATATAATCACCGGAATAGCCGAAAACGCCCAGAAGGAGTTCGAATATCTTCCGGGTTCCGATCCGGAGGCCCCCATACCTATGGTGGTCTACAGGGAGGAGGAGTTCCAGGATGTGGGGGAGTGATGGATGGAAGCCGTTGATTCGAGGAAGATCGATCCGAATTTCAAGTTCGAGATAGCCAAACAGGAAGGCGGAGAAGGCATACTGAAATGCTATGCCTGCGGAACCTGTACTGCGAGATGTCCCGAGATGGATGTCAAGGAGGAATGGAATCCCCGGACTGTGATCAGGAAGGCATTGCTTGGCCTGAAGGAGGAGGTATTGACCTCGGAGTTCATCTGGATCTGTTCGGCTCATTATAGATGTCTTGAGAAATGCCCCCAGAAGGTAAATGTAAAAGGATTGATGAACCAGATAAGGGAGCAGAGGATCAGAGATGAAGAAGATGGGGTTGTTGTGGAAGGAAGGGATGATTCCTTCAAGTACATGATAGCCGAAGGGGAGTCCGGAGGGGAGATCTACAACTGCTTCTCATGCGGGACATGTACCTGCAGGCTGCCCCGAAAGGGACCTTGACCCGCTATATTCCCCAAGGAAGGTCATCAAGGCATCACTTCTGGGAATGAAGAAGAAGGTCTATGAGAACAGGTTCGTTGAGATCTGCTCCACGCATTACAGATGTCTGGAGCAGTGTCCTCAGGGTGTTGAGATCCCGAAACTGATGTACGCGATCAGGGAACTGGCAATAAAGGAAGGATATTCAAGGGAGGGTCATGATGAGTGCAGGTAGTACCATAGGAGCGGTTGCTGTAGTCGGAGGAGGAATTGCCGGTGTCCAGTCAGCACTGGACCTGGCCGATATGGGATTCAAGGTATACCTAATTGAGAAGAGTCCGGCGATCGGTGGAATAATGGCCATGCTGGACAAGACATTCCCCACAAACGATTGTTCCATGTGCATACTGTCACCGAAACTGGTGGATTGTTCAAGGCATCCCAATATCCAGATCATGACACTTGCCGAAGTCAAAGGTGTCGAAGGCAAGGCCGGGAACTTCAAGGTAAAGGTCCATCAAAAACCCAGGTACATAGATATCGAGAAATGTACCTCCTGCGGGGACTGTGAATCAGTGTGTCCAATAAAGATCCCTTCTCAGTTCGAGCAGGGGCTCGTTATGAGAAAAGCGGCATACAAATACTATGCACAGGCCATCCCCAATGCCTTTGTTATCGATAAAGAGGGGATACCGGGCTACAGAGGCTGTGTTGACTGCGGTGCATGTACCAAAGCCTGCAAGGCCGGAGCCGTGGACCACTCCATGAAGGCAAAGGACCTTGAACTCGATGTGGGGGCTGTCATACTTGCAATGGGATCGGCCCCGTTCGATCCTTTGATCAAGAAAGAACTGGGCTATGGCCGGTTCAAGAATGTTGTTACCTCTCTCGAGTTCGAAAGGATCCTTTCGGCTTCAGGACCTTATGAGGGGAAGATCCTGAGACCCGGAGACGGGAAGCATCCCGGAAAGATAGCATGGATCCAATGTGTGGGGTCCCGTGACAGGAACATCGACCAGGAGTTCTGCTCCTCCATGTGCTGTATGTATACTGCCAAGGAAGCCGTGATCGCAAAGGAGCATGAGTCATCGATCGAGCCCACGATATTCTACATTGATATAAGATCGTTCGGGAAGGATTTTGACAGGTATATCGAGAGGGCCAAGAAGGAGCAGGGGATCAGATATGTCCGGTCCAGGATCTCGGAGATATACGAGAACGACTGCGGAGACCTTCAGATCAGGTACGAGGATACCGAAGGAGAACTGCATGAGGAAACCTACGATATGGTGGTCCTTTCGATTGGACTCTGCATGACAGGAGACAGGTCCAAGGTATTGAAGGAACTGGGACTCGATGTGAACGATTTCGGTTTCGCATATTCTAACCAGAAGGACCCTGTTTCCCTTGTAAGACCCGGGATTTTCATGGCCGGAAGCTTTCTGGAACCCCAGGCCATCCCCGAAAGTGTGATGCAGGCTTCGGCTGCAGCGTCACAGGCGGCTGCCCTCCTGAGAGATTCGAGAGGATCCCTTGTAACTGCTAGACCGGAATACAAGGAGAGAGATGTGAGCAAGGAAGAGGCCAGGATCGGTGTCTTCATCTGCCACTGCGGTATCAATATCGGCAGCCAGGTAGATGTTCCCAAGGTAGTGGAACATGCCAGGACACTACCGAACGTGGTCTATGCCAGTGACAATCTCTATACCTGTTCTGAGGACACCCAGATCAAACTTGGAGAGATAATAAAGAGTGAGAAGTTGAACAGAGTGATCGTTGCCGCATGCACTCCAAGGACCCATGAACCTCTCTTCAAGAAATCCATGGCAGAAGCAGGTCTCAACCCTCATCTTCTGGAGATGACAAACATCAGAGAACACTGCTCATGGGTCCATGCAGATCCGGAATTGGCTACGTTGAAGTCGAAGGAACTAATTTCTATGACCGTGGCGAAATCCAGACTTTTAGAATCAATCCCTGCAATGAAGATCGACGTGGACCAGACGGCCCTGGTGATTGGGGGTGGTGTGGCAGGGATGACATCTGCCATTTCCCTTGCAGATCAGGGCTTCAGGACAGTTCTGCTGGAAAAGGAAGAGAAGCTGGGGGGGAGATTGAACTACCTCAGGTTCACTGTCGAGGGGATCGATATCGATGGACTCTTGAAGGACCTCAGGAAGAAGGTTGAGGACCATGAGAACATCGAGGTCATTTTGGGAGGATCAATTTCTGGATTAAAGGGATATGTGGGCAACTACGATGTCACCATCAAGAGCAATGATGTTGAGAAGGAACACCGGATCGGTGCGATCGTAGTTACTGCTGGTTCAATTGAGCATGTTCCCTCTTCCTATGGCTATGGGGATGATGACAGGATCCTGACCCAATTAGAGGTAGAGGATTATATTGGAGGGTTAAAACCGGGAGATATCAGATCAGGTGAGACCTTCGTCATGATCCAGTGCGTGGAATCCAGGGAAGGTGAAAGGAACTACTGCTCCCGGACCTGCTGCATGGGATCTCTAAAGATTGCCCTGAAGATCAAGGAGATCAATCCAAGGGCAGAGGTATACATTCTTTATCGCGACCTCATGACATACGGTTTCTGGGAGAGATATTACAGGAAGGCCAGGGACCTTGGCGTCATTTTCATGCAGTACTCCATTGATGGCAAACCGCAAGTGAATATCGGTGAGAATGTCTCTGTAAAGGTCATGGAACCCATGCTCCAAGAAGAGATAGAAATTGGAGCAGATCACCTGATCCTTGCAACAGGAATGGATCCGGTGGAAGATAACGAGGAGATCGCCAAGTTATTGAAGGTCCCCATTAACCAGGACGGTTATTTCCTGGAGGCCCATGTCAAATTGAGGCCTGTTGATTTCTCCACAAGAGGCGTCTTCCTTGCAGGAAGCTGTCATACGCCTAAGTTCATAGGTGAATCCATCTACCAGGCCCAGGCGGCGGCTGCCAGGGCTGCCACAATATTGTCCAGTCCTACCCTTGAAGCGGAACCCAATATTGCAGTCGTTGATGTTGATATGTGCTCTGGGTGCAGGACCTGCATATCGCTCTGCCCCTACAACGCCATCGATTCCGTGACGGAGGAGATCGACGGAGTGGAGGTGACCCATGCACAGATCAATGAAGGATTGTGCCAGGGATGCGGTACCTGTGTTGCAGCATGCCCCTCCGGTGCAATAAACCAGAGGGGATTCAAGGACGATCAGATACTTGCGATGATCAAGGCCCTAAGTACATGCTCCGGAGGTGGTAACTGATGGGAGACTTCGAGCCTTCGGTGGTCGCATTTCTGTGTAATTGGTGCTCGTATGCTGGAGCGGACCTTGCTGGCACTTCCAGGTTGAAATATCCTCCCAACGTCAGGTCCATTCGTGTCATGTGTTCCGGAAGGGTGGATCCGGTGTTTGTTCTGGATGCTATAAAGGAAGGGATCGATGGAGTGTTGGTGGCAGGATGTCATCCGGGGGACTGCCATTATCAATCCGGTAATTACAAGACCAACAGGAAGGTCAAGCTGATCAAGAAGATGCTTGTCGAATTGAATATTGATCCCGAAAGGGTGAGGTTCGAATTCATCTCTGCTTCCGAGGGACAGAAGTTCGCAGATGTTGTGACGGATTTCGTGGGACAGCTCAAAGAGATGGGTCCTAACTCACTTAAGGGGGAATGCCAGTGACAGGAGAGAAACTGAAATTCGCATTCTACTGGGCTGCCAGCTGCGGGGGCTGCGAGATAGCGGTCCTTGACATAGATGAAAAGATCCTTGAGGTCGCAGCTGTCGCTGATATCCTATTCTGGCCTGTGGCAATAGATACCAAATACTCTGATGTTGAGAAGATGGAAGATGGTTTCATCGATGTCTGTTTCTTCAACGGGGCCATCAGGAACTCGGAGCAGGAGGAACTGGCCCATCTATTGAGAAAGAAATCCAAGGTACTGGTTGCATTCGGTTCATGTGCTGTGACCGGCGGAATACCTGGGCTAGCAAACATGTCCGATAGGGAAGGTGTCTTTGATACGGTCTATCACGATAATGCATCCATAGAGAATCCAGATGGTATTGTGCCTGAGACCTCATCAAATGTGGAAGAAGGTGAATTGACTATACCTGAATTCTTTGATACCGTCAAGACCCTGGACCAGACTGTGGATGTCGATTACTACTTACCAGGTTGTCCACCTCCTACCAATCTGATCCTTACAGCGGTTGATGCGATAATCAAAGGGGAGCTTCCTCCCAAAGGATCGGTGATCGCTCCGGCCAAATCAGTATGTGATGAATGCAAATACGAAAAATCCGAAAAGAGGATCACGGAGATCAAGAGGATATATGAGATCGAGAAGCTTGAGGATAAATGTCTTCTCGAGCAGGGAATAATCTGTTTAGGTCCTGCCACAAGAGGAGGGTGTGGAGCTCCATGTACAGAAGCGAACATGGCCTGCACCGGTTGTGGAGGCCCTACACCCAATTCCCTGGATCAGGGGGGGAAGATGATATCTGCTCTGGCTTCGGTCCTTGGATTGGATGGGGAGGAGGACTATTCCGATGATGAGGTGAATGCTCAAATTGATAAGGTTGTGGACCCGATAGGGACCTTTTACAAATACGGCCTTCCCTCTGCTCTTATCAAGAGGAAGGTGATGAAAAAATGAGGTCAGTCGTAATAGATCCCATTACAAGATTGGAAGGACATGGCAAGATCAATATCTTCCTCGATGATGACGGGAATGTTGCAAATGCATACCTCCAGATACCAGAGTTAAGGGGATTCGAGAAGTTCGCTCAGGGTAGAAGGGCGGAGGATATGCCCCAGATAACATCCCGGATATGCGGGGTGTGTCCGGTTGCGCACCATTTTGCAGCCACAAAAGCTCTGGATTCCGCCTTCAAGGTTGATCCTCCAATCGCAGCAAAGAAGCTGAGGGAGCTCTTGAATTGCGGTTACTTCATCTACGACCATACCCTGCATTTCTATTACCTGGGTGGACCCGATTTCGTTGTCGGGCCAGATGCTCCTCCGGGAAAAAGGAACGTCCTTGGTGTAATAGAGAAAGCGGGAGTTGAGATCGGTAAGGAAGTCATCAAACACAGAGCCTATGGTCAGAAGATAACTGCTATCCTAGGTGGAAAAGCAACACATCCTGTCTGTGGACTTCCCGGTGGTGTTTCAAAGGGATTGAACCGAGATGAAGTGAAGGAGATCAAGGAGATGGGAAAGTCCTGTGTTGAGTTCGCCAAGTTCACCCTGGGTCTTTTCGAGGATATCGTATTGAAGAACAAGGATTACGTGGATTTGATTACCAAGGGCCCCTATCAATTGAACACATACAACATGGGCCTGGTCGATGAGAAGAACAAGGTCAATTTCTATGACGGCGATATCATGGTCAAGGACCCGGATGGAAATGAGTTCCTGAATTTCAAAGTGGATGATTATCAAGAAGAGATAGCTGAAAGAGTGGAGAAATGGTCCTACATGAAATTCCCGTTTCTGAAGAAGGTCGGATGGAAAGGCTTTGTTGACGGAAAGGATTCCGGTTTCTACAGAGTAGGGCCTCTTGGAAGGTTGAATGCCTCTGACGGGATGGCAACCCCTCTGGCTCAGAAGGAATATGACAGGATGTACGAGACCCTGGGCGGAGATCCCATAAACTCAACATTGGCATTCCACTGGGCCAGATTGATAGAGTTGTTGTATGCGACAGAGAGGACCATGGAGCTGGTGGATGATGAGGATGTTCTCTCCGATAAGATAAGGAACCCTGTGGGTGAACCCGGAGAAGGTTTCGGTGTTGTGGAGGCTGCAAGAGGGACATTGATACATCACTATGATGTGGATGAGAACGGTCTAATCAAGAAGGCGAATCTCATTGTAGCGACGACAAACAATGCTGGCGCGATAACCATGTCCGTCAGAGATGCTGCAAAGGGCCTGATCAAGAACGGAAATGTCACTGACGGACTATTGAACAAGGTAGAGATGGCCTTCCGTGCATACGATCCCTGTTTCGGTTGTGCCACGCATACATTGCCTGGGCAGATGCCTCTAATTGCAAATATCTATGATAAGAACGAGAGATTGCTGAGGTCCATCAAGAGGGATTAGATGAGGACCGTTGTGGTCGGTGTGGGTAATCCGATCCTGGGTGATGACGGGGTGGGTATCCATGTCGCAAGGGACCTAAAGGGTATCTTGGAAGTAGATATCAGAGAGGCTTATACCGGTGGTTTGAACCTTCTGGACCTGATCATTGGTTATGATAAGGCTATACTTGTTGATGCTGTGTATATAGAGGATATGGAGATCGGTGAGGTCCGGGTGATGGGTTTGGATGAGTTGGGGACGGCCCATTCCTCGAATCCCCATGATGCGACCTTGATGGAAGCGTTGGAGATGTCGAAAAGAATGGGGGAAGAGAGGATCCCTGAAGATATCGTTCTTGTTGGAATAAAGATAGAAAGGATTGATGAGTTCAGTGATAATCTTTCACCTCCGGTGCAAAGGTCCATTCCAATTGCATAGGTACTATGGAAAGTGGTTTGATTAGAAGAAGGTTTTATTTAGTTGTATATGTTTATATAATCAAAGGTAATGATATGGAATTGATGATAGAAAACAAGGTCCTTCACTATCCTCAACTGGATACCATTCTTATGGTTGAAACTTTCATTAGAGAACATAGCGGGGAATTCAAGAAAAATCGTTATGGGAGAACCTTCCAAGAAGATGATGTACCAGACCTATTCATTGATATTCGAATATCTATTTGAATCCGGGAAGATCGCAAAGGACCGTGATGGAAAGGTCTGTTGAATATGGAATCCCGATCTTGTGAAGAAATATTTATCCGATGAATCACTCTCCATCAGATAGGATGGAGTGTGTTGTTGAGATCAAAGGTAGTATTTGCAGATAGTAGAGTTAAAGGTGCATATCAGAAATTAAATAGCTCCAATCTGAAGATAGATTGATCCTTTCCTGGCTGGACAATGCTTTTGATGATATTGCAGATGATGCTTTTTGTGGAATTCAGATACCCAAGAAACAGATCCCTGAAAAATACAGGAAAGAATATGAGATCGACAATCTCTGGAAGTATAATTTACCCAACGGATGGAGACTATTGTATTCCGTTGCTAGGGATGAAGTGATTGTAATATCAACTTATCGATAGAATGGTTGGATCATAAGAATTATGAGAGAAGATTTGGATATTGATCAATAGATCTAAATCTAAGATCATCTATTGTCTTTGTTTTTTCATCTACTGAAAATACAATCATAAAACTTGAATCAACATGGATCCTTTTCAGATGTTGGAGAGGTTTTCATAGATTTTTATAATGATTTTAATTCAAACAGACCTCATCTATTTTATCCAGAATAATCTCCAATTTGGCTGGATTCTTCTTTGCCAATTTGTGAAACTGCTTTTCAACAGTTTTTCTGTATTCAATCGAGTACATCTAACTCAATCCGAAATGTTTTCGAGAATCCTTGACCTTAACAGTCTCTTCTTTCTGTCTTTCCTTCATCTTCTCTATATATTCCGGTCTGAGTTCAGGTTCCAGATGCTCCTTTTCATATTGATAAATGATATATTCTATCGCTTCGGATTTATTTTTCAGTCCAAATTTTCCCTTGACTACGTTAATAATCCGATTCTCATGTTCATTGAAATTAATCACTGCTTGAACCATGTTATCATCCATTATGCTTTATTATGTTTAGTAATGAAACATTACAGTATTTAATACTTATGAAATATGATAAGGACAAGATCGCTTTTTCAGAGACCCTCATTAAGTTCCAATTTTGGCGAAAGGTGGAAGGTTCCTTTCTTTTTTTTCCTTCGGGATGAGAAGTTATTGATATTGCTATGAATTAATAATTATGGACTAATTGGGAAATATTCCCGGGATAATATGTTTAATAGTCGAATTATAGGCCTTTTTGTCAGCCGGTTATTATTAATAGGATAGGGTCTTGGTAAGATTGCTCTAGGCTTGTTTTTTGGTGCAAAATGCCCCCAAGACCAGGCAAAGGGGGTGTTTGAATGAATATATATGTTGGAAATCTCTCCTATGATGCAGGAGAAAATGACATTAGAACTGCTTTTGAAGAATTTGGGAATGTAGAATCCGTCAAGATCATTATGGATAGAATGACAGATAGATCCAAGGGATTCGGTTTTGTGGAAATGACCAATGATGATGAGGGTAAGAAGGCCATTGACGAGCTCAACGGCAAGGACCACCTTGGAAGGGCCCTCAAAGTTAACGAGGCAAAGCCTCGCGAGGAAAGAAGTAATTCTTGGTAATCTCTGTTATATTTTAATAGGTAAATTATAAGGATTCAATCTTCCTGGATTGAATCCACATTTTTATTTATTTGAAATCATTTTCTCACCATTTAGATGTTGCCTCTTCGGCGATAGTCGGTAGGTTTATTCCTATTATTACTGGGATAATTTCAATTTCTCAATTTGCTTCTCACTTATATTTCACATAATTATTCCCATTATTATTTCAAGGAATAAGGAAAACAGATCAAATAACTCAAATTTATAAGTGGTGACCAATCACTCTTTCTATTTCTTTCTCTTGTAATGACTTTTCACTAGATCATCATTATACACGATCGTTTTAATATGTTTGAATTTTAAGGTGTGCCTCAAGTTCCTGAAAAGAGGAATCCCATCTCCAAGAAGGATCGGCACTCTTGTAATGATCATCTCATCGATCAGGTCCTCCTTCAGAAAACTCTGTATGGCCCCTCCACCGTCTATATAGAGATCATGATATCCCCGCTGAATAAGATCCTGAAGAATGGTTCTGATCTCCCCTTTGACGATCTCCATTCTATCCTTCAGTTCTTCCGGGATCTCGGAAATTGTATTGCTTAGGACAAATACTGGTTTATTATATGGCCATGGATCGAAGTTAAGAACTGTTTCAAATGTTTTTCTTCCCATTATAATTGCGTCGATCGACTCTATGAACTCTGAATATCCATAATCGCTTCTTTCAGGATTGGGGAGATCATTCAACCAATCGATACCTCCGTCCTTTGTTGCAATGAATCCATCCAGGCTGGATGCAATGTAAACACGATTTGCCATTTTTCACCACGATCCGAGAGGGTCTATCTGTTTGAAGGTGGACCTGCATTGATACAGAGAATTCTTAAAGGTGGTTCCGTGTCTGATCTAATTACAGTATTTTTGTTCCATATTGAAGAAGGACCTCAATTTCGAATAAGATGGATGGTCCTCATCATTGGCTTTATTCCATATATTCCCACAGCTCCAGCAGGAGAACTTCTCCTCTTTTGTATTATTATCGATAAGGTAGGAAACTGTTTCCGAACTGCACGTTGGACACCTTTTTCCAACATCTATACAATCCACCATGGTCAGGAATGGGCTTTTTAATTATTCCCCTTGACCCCTGAATAGTAGAAATATCCATTAAAGATCAACAATGCCCGTTCAGTAATTTCTTGTCAGGGAAGAGATCAAGGAACCTGTAACTCATAGAACACTCATCCGTATGGATCATAATGAGGTTTTTATAGTCATAGCAACAACACAGGGTCTTAGATGTTGATAGTGGATGGTGTGGTGCATTCATTCTACTGAAGATCTATCTTGAACATGGTTTGCTTTTCTGATCCAATCGGATATGGAACTTATTCTCTACTATAGGTCTTAAATGAGATGACCCCATTTTCATCAAAAATAATACCATCGAAAACCAATTGTTCTATTGCCTGTTCCAGTTGATATCTCTCAGATGGGGTCGAACCTTCAAATAAAAACTCCTTCTCCTTGGGTTCATATCGAATTGCACCAAGAATTACTGTTTTTGCAGTTGCCATTTCACAGAATTCTTCAGTTGCACCATCAATGGGGATCTTGATCTGATGTTCATTAAAAAGGTCCTGGATCCTTAAATAAGATCTTGATACCAGTTCTTCCGGGATCACTGGTGAATGCAATTCGTTCTGATATGCAGTCCAATCCCTGATCATTGGAGCAAGGAAAGCCATATCCAGAAGATCTCCATCTCTCAATGTAATGCTCTTGAAAAGAAATATATCCACAGGTGATAGTAGTGTAAAGTGTAAATTCCCTTTCAAATGGATCTCTCTACATCTTTCCATCATCTCATCTGTCAAATAAAAACCATCCAGAACCCTGTTCAGGAACATATCGAACATGAACCCTTCTTGTGAGATATATACACTATGTGGGGCCAGATCCAGATAATCATCACTCAGATCGTATTTCTTATTGAATCCCATTTTTTCCAAAGCCTGGATGAAATATTCGATCTCATGTTTCCTTTTAAAAACAATGTCTATGTCCTTTGTGGTTTCCTTCGCACCATGGTGGATCATGGCAAGACCGCCTATCAACGTACAGTGGACAGTGTTATTCAATTCGACCGAGACCTGTTCCAATATCTCCATCAGGTCATTCTTGTGAAAAGACCTATTTTCCTTCAATTTTTCTCACCTCATTTGCTATCAGGTCTGAAATACAATACCTTCGTGAGACTTCGAGTAATTCGACCGATTCAATATTGCCTTCAATGATCATCTTTCTTAATAATTTCCTTGGTCGAGGGTTAAGCGGATCTATTCGTATTGCCTGTATCAATGCTTCAAGATCATTGAGAGGTTCATTTCCAAACCGGAACATGTAGTAATCATCTGTTGTAACCACATCAAATCCATTCCTTGCCAGATGTGAATATGCAGCTGGTTCGAACTTTCTCGAGTCAATTGATCCTTCACAGGAGAATATAATCACCTTTCCATCATTGAAGAGGATCAGGGGATCCTTCATACCTTTCATGATCATGTCCGATAGAAGATGCTTGGAAAATGAGACCAGAAAACTTTCCAGATCGGGAAAGTTCCTATTTATTGAATATTTTCCACCATGTCCTTCCTTCCAAATGACTCCAGATCGCTTCCAATTATTCTGATATGAAATAATGGTACCACGACTCAATCCTGTTATATTCAATAAGGATCTTGTGGATGCTCCCTCTCCTGTCAGAAATGTGAATATCCATAGACCATGGCCATGAAAGATTTCAACAGGGTCTATGTTCGTATTCCCACAGACAAATGCTTTGAACCTTTGACCTACCTCTTCCTCTGACATCTTGATGTATTTTGAAATGCCTTTTCGCTCCTCTGAAACCAAACCGATCTCAGAAAGATGGGATACTGATTTGGAGATGGTCGGAACCGGTCTGCCAACTCTTTCGGCGAGATCACTGACGGTCATGATCTTGAAAGAAATTTCTTTTAATATCATGATCTCTGCTTTAGAAAGATATGGTCCTTTCATATATGCAAAATATAATAAGTATTATAAATATACTTTCAATAAATAAAACATATCAATGTTAAATTTAGTGATCGGGGATCATATTGAGTAGTCCCACGATCCTTTCTTTGTCAATATCTGCCAGCTTGAAGACCTTGATATGCCTCATCTCTTTTCCCTTGCCTTCGAACAGGTTGAGTTTTTCGGGAGGTACACCCTTTATACAAAATCCAAGATTTACCTTGTCCCTCAAGGATCCCAGATAATATTTGGTGTATGTTTCACCATCTCTCTCAATCCCGTAGGTAGGTACACCCCATTTCATCTCCTCCTTGATATCAGGGAACGTATCGATTATTATCTCCCTCAATCTGAGGCATATCTCCTTTTGAGGTGATCCTTGCTTATTGATGTATTCTTCAACCTTTGGATCCATAGGACTTCCTTCCATTCCAATACCTCACCGGACCATTATGATTTCAAAATATTTATGCAGTTCTTTCATTGAACTCTCTCTTTCACTGAGGTTTATCTATCCTCTACTGATCATAATATTAACATAATAATACCTTGCCATTAAGTAAAAATATGTGCACACACATATTACATTGTGATTGAAATGGTAAACATGACATTATCAGTTCCAAATGAACTGAAAGAGGAGATGGATGAGTACCCGTGGGTGAACTGGTCCGAAATAGCAAGGATAGCATTCAAAGATAGGATAAGGGAGCTGAAAATATTGAACGAATTCAGATCGGACAGTGAGCTAACTGATGAAGAAGCTTTAGAGTTGGGAAGAAAGGTTAATAAGGCACTTTACAAGAGATATAAGGAGAACGCCTGATGGATCTGGTTACCGATGCAAATGTGGTATTTGCAGTATTAATTAAAGATGGAGAATCGGCAAGATTGTTCATGCACGAAAAGATCCATCTTTATGCCCCCGAGTATTTATTAGAAGAAATTGAGAAATATTCAGATCTTCTACTTGAAAAAACACACAGATCCAGAGATGGATTCATGGAGATCTTATCAATATTGAAGAAAAGAATAAAATTTGTCCCAATGGAAGAAATAGTTTTCATTTTAGACAAAGCTGAAACCATTTCTCCTGATCAAAATGACAGTCTATATTTCGCTGTTTCAATGCTGACCGGGGCATCATTATGGACGAATGATAAAATGCTTAAGAATCAAGATAAGATAAAGGTATATTCTACAATGGATCTTATTACTCAATTCCCGGATTGAAAAGGTCGAACCTAGTTTTAGAGGACTCTCCACCCTTCGGGCCTGAACCTCGATCCTTTTAGTGCCTCATCGATCTCTTGGATCATTTTCTCTCTATCCTCAGGCAAGGTCCCTTTGATGGGGACATAATTCGAAGGATGATTGGACCTGAAAACGCAGTTTGTGACATCCATTCTTTCGATGATGGTCTTTATTTCATTCAATGACTGCTCGGGAGTGATGAGGGTCATCCTGCCTTCTTCGATATCCTTCATTATCTCCGCTCCCGGTTCGAGGAGAAGGGTGAGAGCTGCCGCGTATTCAGGATCCATGGCTGAGAGGACCTTCGCAGAAGCTTCAGCATGTTCCCTCGAAAATTCTTGGCCCCCAAGACCTAAGATCACCATTACAGAGAGTTCGATCCCCGCCTCCTTCACCTTCCTCCCACCTTCTATCATCATCTCAGGTGTGGCACCCTTGCATACTCGCTTCAGGACCTCTTCTGATCCGCTCTCCAATCCGAGATAGATCATATGAAGGCCAGCTTCCTTCAATCTCTTCAGGTCTTCTACGGTCTTCTTATGAATGTCTATAGGTCCCCCGTAGAGTGTGATCCGATGAAGGTTGTGAAATCTGGAATGAAGATATTCCATTATAGCGACAAGTTCTTCGGTTCCCATGCAAAGAGCATTTGCATCCGCAAGGAAGATCCTGTCAATATCTCTGTAATAGGGATATACCTTTTCAACATCCTTCTTGATGTCATCTATAGTCTTCTCCCTGAATTCTTTTCCATCGAATGCAGTACAGAATGTGCACCTGTTCCATGAACATCCAATCGTTACCTGGAGGATCAAAGATCTTGCTTCAGAGGGAGGTCTGAAGATGTTGCCTTCGTAGATGTTGATTATTTCACCTCCAGATCAAGTATATCTTCCGGAGTGACCGAGATGATCCCTTCCTCATTCATATGCTTCTTCGACACCATGATCCTGTCACATTTGAAATATCGGGTCCTTTTCTTGAATGATTCGATCTCTTTCCTTGAGGGTCGGTCCGTCCATTTCACTTCCCCCACTGCAAGCGTCTTCTTTCCTCTTGTTATTATGAAGTCGATATCAAAATCCTTTGAGTAGAAGTAATTGTAGGTGCCTCCGAGCAGATTGGCCACAAGTTCTCCTGTAAATTGTTCAATATGTCTTGGAAGCTGATTATTGATCTCGTTTTCCAATCTGGACGGGAGGAGATCCTGTTGGAAGAAATTGAATCTTTCATCAAGAAGGAAACCAAGTTCCATTATTGGGGATCGGATCCTGTACATGAATTCCTTGCTTTTAAAGATCGGGATCCTTTGTACCAGGTCCATTTCTTCCATATTATTGAAATATGGTCTTATCAAATGGGGGTCCTGTTTATCTATTATCCTTCTAGAGAAGAGAAGATCCGCAAGACCGCTCAGTTTCCATTTTCCCAGTGATAATCCCCTAATTATCCCTTCATATGTTTGTGAGAGGGTTTTTTCCTCTTCCAGAAAGACCTCTCCGATGAGAGACCTTAGAGTTCCCTTTGACAGTTGGAGAACATCCGATATCCTTGGTTCATCCTCCTTGAAATACTGCAATGTCCATGGATCCCTCAGGTAAGGGGAAAGGGAGTAGGCTTCTATCGGATCCATCTCCTTTTTCAGCGACTCAAATATATCCTTAGGAGAGAGCAGAGAGAGCTTCAGTTCAGAAAAAAGTCCGAGGATGGGGCTGTTTGGGGATATGACCTTCCTAATCGTGTGGAAGGAAGATCCTGTTAGGATGATACTGCCTCTATCTCCAATGAATTGAAGCATATCCAGGAATTCCTCGGGAAGTCTCTGGAATTCATCGATCAAGATCTTCTTATCAACGTCGATCCACAATTTCAGCATTTCATTGAACTGCTGATATGAGTCGATATTGGAGACCGAACCACCTTCGATATAGAAACCCCCGCCCCTTTTTACATAGATGAAGATATCATGGTCTAGGTAATTCTTTGCAAGGAATGTCTTTCCAACCTTCCTTCTTCCATAGATCAACAGCCTCCCTGGAGATCTTCTGGCTATATTGATCTCCTTTCTTTCAACTTTCATGGTAATGGCCATTATGGTAATGGCTGTTACCATTAATAATGTTTTTCATTTAGAGGTTATGGATAGAACTGGTCCCCTTCACATCTGGCTATAATCAGGTCCCTGCAGCAGCCCTTATCACATTCTCTTTTTATCTCTCTTCAATATTATTACTCAGGATAGACATTGCCAGTAGGAAGTTGTGAGAGATCAGGATATGGGCTCCTCATTACCGGGAAAGATAATTATCAAATGACCCCTCTGAAAGGAGGAAGGATCATGGACTGGAAAAGAGAGGGTCTTCCGCTGATAAATATAATCCTGGGAGGCATTGGAGCTTTGATACTGGGTTTCTTTCCTGTTATAATATTTGTGGTACTTTTAGTTGTATTACCTTTTATTATATTCCTTATCATTATCTTTTCAATTGCATATCTCACTCCACCCACTGTAGGTTTTTTTACCCTTGGAGACTTCATTATTTCCTACCTGGAATCATTGTACAACGTGATCCTGATCACATTCCTTCTTGCCTTTTCAGGTGCGACCATGATGGCCAACTCATTCCTAAGAATGGCGGGATATACCAAAAGATGGCTCCTCGTAACAACCGCGATTTCCCTCTCGGCCTCAGCGATAGTCCTATTCCTTTACAATCCCATCATCAATGTAGTAAACGGGCCTCATGTGGGAATGGATGCCTGGTTCTTCTTTGCATTGATCGGATACCTTGTCTTTCAGTCAGGATTCCTTTTATTTTATCTGCTCCAGAGATCTTTCGAGAGGGAGAATAAAACTGAATCCAAACAGGTTATTGATAGTGATGGAAAGCCGGTTGCCAGGACTGGTTGACCGGATCTCATTTAGAACCTTTTTTTATCCAGATCCGGGTGTCAGGTATCTTTCCATAATATAACCGGTCGGAAGATTGCTCGGATCGATCATTGATAGGCCATATTGTTTGATAATAAAGAACGATAATGAATAAAAGCTTTCGATACTAACGAAAGATATATAAACTCTCTAATCCATTGATAGAAGATGGAAAAAAGGGTAATTCGACAGATCATCCTGGACCAGAAGAAGCAGTTTGGATCCACCGAGGGTTTGATCGACCGTGATATTGATCTAAATGATATTCTGGAAGGAAATGACATAATTGTCATTTCGGGTGTCAGGAGATGCGGGAAAAGTTCTCTGTTGAAATTGATCTCCCGAAAAATCAAAAATAAATTCATTTTCATTAATTTCGATGACATCCGGTTCACGGATTTTGATATTGGGAATTTCACAGATATTGAGGAGATAACATCAGAGTTATTCGGCAGTGATTCCGTCTATCTTCTCGATGAGGTTCAAAACGTTCCATCCTGGCAGAGATGGGTTAACAATCTCCATGATAGGGGAAAGAAGGTATTTGTTACGGGATCCAATTCAAACCTATTGAGCTCCGAGATCTCAACATTCCTTACTGGTAGGAATAAAGTGGTGGCTCTTTCTCCATTTAATTTCAGGGAGATGCTGAGGTTCGTTGGGATCGAGGTGAAAGATCCCTCCTCGCTATCAACCGAAGAAAAAAGGAAGGATCATAGGTCAGTTCAATAAATACCTGAAACTTGGGGGTTTCCCTGAAGTAATAAAAAGCGGTGATGTTACGAAATCTCGGAATTATTTTGAGGATATCCTTGCCAAGGATATCATTGTTAGACATCATGTCAGGGAACAAAGGGAATTGAAGGACCTTTCACTCTTCATAATCACGAATTCATGTTCACCATTTTCCTATAAATCACTCAAGAATATTTCAGGTATCAGGAGTGTCTCCACCATCAAGAATCACCTTGATCATCTGGAAGAAGCATACCTGATAAAAAGGATAGAAAGGTTCTCATATTCGATAAAGAAGCAAAAAGCCATCCCTTCCAAGCTTTATGCAGGGGATATCGGATTTCTGAGGAGTGTATCTTTCAATTTCACAGAGGATCTGGGAAAGACCCTGGAAAACCTTGTGGGGAACCATCTAATCGCAAGAGGTCGTAGTGTCTATTTCCACTTGGAAGGGAGGGAGTGTGATTTTATAATCAAAGATGGCCTTTCCATTTCTGAAGCAATCCAGGTTTCATATACCATGTCAGATCCCATTACGCGGGAACGAGAATTCCTGGGTTTGATTGATGCAATTAGGACCTATGATCTCGAAAAGGGTACTATCATAACTTACGAAGAAGAAAGAGAGGTTGAACGGGACGGTTTTCTAATAAAGATAGTTCCTGCCTGGAAATGGATGCTGGAAAATTGACGATACAAGAATAAACATTTTCAAAAATTAATAAGGTGAGTATAATTCTTTTTCAGGAATTCTTCAAAATTAGTAACGTTCTTTCATTTCAGCTCCTCATATCTGAAACAGGTCACAAGATGATCATTTATTAGACCCGTTGCCTGAAGATGAGCATAGATTATAGTTGAACCAACGAACTTGAATCCCCTTCTCTTCAGATCCTCGCTGACTTCATCAGAGAGCTCTGTCTTTGCTGGTAGGTCCTTGGACTCCTTCCACTGGTTAACCAGTGGTTTGCTGTTGACGAAGCTCCAGATATATATATCGAAGGACCCGAACTCTTCCTGGACCTCAAGGAACCTCTTTGCATTGTTGACTGCTGCTTCTATCTTCATCCTGTTCCTGATTATGGAAGGATCCTTCACAAGTTCCTCGATCCTATCCTGATCATAACCTGCCACGATCTTAGGATCATAATCAGAAAATGCTTTTCTGTATCCCTCTCTTCTTTTCAGGATCGTGAGCCAGCTCAGTCCTGCCTGTGCGGATTCCAGAACCAGGAACTCGAAAAGCTTCCTGTCATCATGGACAGGTACCCCCCATTCCTCGTCATGGTATCTTTCATAGATATCGTTCCCGACACACCAGCCACAGCGTTCCATGCTCTCACCTGATGATGGAAATATTTACCTTTACCAGTTCTGTATTCACTTTAAATATATTCGATCAATATAGAAGGAAAACTTTAACCTAGGAATGATCGATGATAGAATCGTATTGGTTATTAAATTAGATATTTAATCCATAACCAATCTACGACACTCTATTAGTTTGGTGTTTAAACTGATTGTTTCTTAAACCAATTCACTGCAATTATTACTCCCGCAAGACCAAATAAAGCAAACACTACTAAGATTATTACAACAGCTATAAACAAGGTACCGCGACTAGGGTGCCAGAATTGATTCAAGAAACTTTTCAACAGGATCTCCCCATTCTATCTTGATCTTGTAATCTCCATTTCCTGATACCAATAAAAACATGGAACCACGATCAGTAGTATCCCTCCAATGGCAATAATCACTCTTCTCTTCCGGACCAACTCCAATCTCGATCTGTCCATCTTCTATTCCGTATCCATCAACGGTAAATGCTGATATAGTACTCTCCAACCCCAGAGCTCGTGATTGTAACAGTCACTGTCACCTCATGGTCCTCCATGCCCGTGACCTTGTACCAATCCGCATAATCTTCTTCAATATAGTCCACTGACCCGGTATATGTTCCCTTCCCGATGTTCTCTGCTTCCCCAGAGTTATCGTTATGGTCGTTATCAGCAGACACCAGGCCTGTGAAAAGTACAGAAACCAACATTGCAATAATTACGAACCTTAGAAATAGACCTCTATCTTCCAACATCAATATACCCCACTGAATTGATATCATTAATCTGTAATAAATAATTTTTCTGATTCAGGAGTTAATTCATGTTCAATAAGTGAATTTAGACAATATATTACTCATCATTTTCCCATATCTATATGCCGGATTAATAGAGATAAGAAAGATCTTGGACCCAAGATCTTTCTATTGGCCGTATTCAATCAACTATAGCTCTCATCCTGTTGTTCCTTCTTTCATGTTCCAGTTCAGCAAGTCCCAATTCTTCCATTAATGGAGGAATGTACAATGCAAATCTCCCTCTGAATCCTTTCTTCAATCCATACCAGCCGCCAATGGGGTTGTCGGTGGATCTCCCCCAGTGTTCGACCGTTCCTTCCTTGGTCTCAACCTTTTCATCCTTGCTTCCAAGAAGCATCCAATCTCCGTGTTCTTTCAGCATCTGGTGAAGGTCGTCAATACAACGAGCATCATAATGGAGTATGGTCTTTCCAACAACACATACAATGATATCCTTCCCATCTTTCTCATCGAAATAGATGTTGAACTCCGAGGATTGCGGTGGCGTCTTCAATGTCCAGGGATCCTCTTTTGTCCGCTTATCTTTAATATCTATGATTGAGGTCATGATCATCCATTATTCTTACAGTTTCAATCGTTATTTATCATTGATGCTTGAAATATTATCCAAGATATCAACTATATATTTAATGAAAGATCAAGGACTAAAGAACAAAGAAACAGCCTAAGTTGCAGCCCTCATCATGATAAAACTTATGGTCTCATAACCCATCCCCCTCGACTGAGCATTCCACTTTTCATCGGACAGTGATATTAATGGGAGAAAGAAAAGAAGAAAGTGAACTTTTAATAGAACTGGGAGAGGACCGTTTCGCAGAATTGACCTTCATGCATCTAAGGAACATGTGGGCGGTTGACGGACTCTATTTTCTCGGTATTGAAGAACAGTTCGGAACAGAAGCTGCGACCCAGATAGATAGCAATGTCTGGAAGATAATGGGAAAGATAGAGGGAAGAAAACTCAAGAAATTCCTATCACTCGGAGAGGACCTCCCCTCAATGATAAAGGGGCTCAAATATTCTGGATGGGCAATGGACCTGGAGGATAAGGTTTGGGATTACAGGGATGACGGTTCTATCCTTTTAAAAACAGTTGAATGCAGGATACAGAATACCAGGATGAAGGACGGTCTGGATGTCTTTCCATGCAAGAGGGTCAGATGGGGATTCCTGAAAGCATTTGCAGCGGTATTCAATGAGAACATCGAGGTTATATGCAACCAGTGTCCACCGGATGAACTGGAAGAGGGCAGATGGTGCGAATGGATTTTCAAGATGAAGGAGGGAGAATAGATGAGAACATCGGATGAGTACAAGGCCTCTCTGAAGGCCATGAGGAAGAACGTTTACAAGTTCGGCGAGCTGATAGAAGATATTACAATACATCCATCCACAAGAAGATGTGTTGAGGGACATGCACAGATATTCGACTCGGCTCAGAAAGAGGAATACATGGACCTTCTCACAACAAGATCACACATCACAGGTGAGATGATCTCCAGATATCTCTCTATAGTTGGTTCCATGGAAGATATGATCAAGAACGTCAGGATGAAGCGTCTGATGTTCAATTTGACAGGAACCTGCACCGGGGGAAGATGTGTCGGCTTCAATGGGATCAATGCGATGTGGGCGACCACATACGACATCGACAAGGAACTCGGAACTGATTATCACCAGAGGTTGAGAACCTGGCTGGAAAATGCTCAGAAGACAGACATCACCCTCGCCGGAGCTCTAACGGACCCCAAGGGAAATAGGTCCCTTCCTCCATCAAAGCAGGAGGACCCGGACATGTCGCTCCACATCGTGGAGAGGAGATCAGACGGCATCGTTGTCAGGGGAGCAAAAGTGATGATAGCAGGTGTAGCAGCTGCAAACGAGATCATTATACTCCCCGGGACGGGATACAAGGAACCCGATGCGGATTATGCGGTTTCATTCGTAATCCAGAGAGATGCAGAGAACCTGACGATAATCGAAGCCAGACATCCTTCGGATTCCAGGGATCATGAATGCGGTTTCGATAATCCCGTTGAATATGGAGGCATCACACAGGCGTATCTGCTTTTCGACAATGTGTTCATCCCCAACGAAAGGGTTTTCATGGCAGGGGAATGGAAACACTCCATGAAGGCTGTACTCAACTTCATTGCATCCTACAGATCGGCCATAGGCGGCTGCGTTGCAGGTCAGGGCGATGTGATAGTGGGTGCATCAGCCTTGATGGCAAGGGCCAATGGTCTCCATGAAAAGGTTTTCAGGGATAAGATCACACAGATGGTCATCAATAACGAAACCACATTTGGAATGGGGATAGCTGCTTCGACACTGGGAAAGCTTCACCCTTCCGGTGTATGGATACCGAATGCTACTCTTTCAAATGTGAACAAGGTCCATGTAGCCACTCTTCCCTATGATACCAAGAGGATAGCACAGGATATCTCGGGGGGGATCGCTGAGACGGGATGTGTTCCATCATGCGAGGACCTCCACTCCCCAGAATACGGAGACCTTCTGAGGAAGTATCTCAAGGGAGCAGTTGATGGGGATACCAGGACCAGGATCGCAAGGTTGGTAGAATGGCTTACGATCGGAGGTGGGGTACCCGGATGCATGCATGGTGGTGGCTCACCGGACGGAGCCAAGCTTGTCCTTAACGCCACGACCGATATGGAATGCTACATCGATCTTGCAAGGAATGTGGGAAGGATCCATGAGAAGATCCCCGCCCCAGAAAAGAAAAGATGATCCCCTTGACATCTATACGATAAGGATTAAGTAATGTTAGAATTTACCCGTACCTAAGCCCATGTTCTGCTATGAACAGGGACCAGTTGAATGATTTTGAAAAGCATTTACTGGGAGGGATCAAGATGTCACAGGAAAGATGCGGGACTGTTACAGATATGGATTATGATACACTTTACAAGGATTTCGAATGGGATATTCCGGAGTACTATAATTTCGGATTCGATGTTGTGGATGAATGGGCAAAGGACAGAACAAAGCTTTCCCTTGTCTCCTTGCATGGCGATGGTTCCAAGTCGAACTATCATACCTTTTACGATCTGAAGGTCCTCTCTGACAAGTTCGCAAATGTCCTTTTGGAACTCGGAGTGAAGAAAGGAGACAGGATCCTTGTCATGCTGGAATCGATCCCCGAATGGTATGTCACGATGATAGCAATGTTCAAATTAGGTGTCATACCTATGCCAGGTACAGTTCTCCTCACTTCCAAGGATATCAAGTACAGGGTAAACAGAGCAGAAGCGAACATGGTGATAACGGATGTCGCTCATGTTGGAAGGGTCGAAAGGGTTGCCAATGAATGTCCCACACTTGAACACAAGATGGTTGTGGATGGACCTGTTCTCGAATGGTTGAATTATAAAGATGAGATGCACAAGGCTGACAGGGAATTGGATATGAGCAAGGTTGAAAGGACCAAGACCTCGGACCCAATGCTGCTATACTTCACCTCAGGTACAACAGGAAATCCGAAGATGGTCCTCCATACACACTCCTATCCTCTGGGACACTACGTTACAGCAAAGTTCGCCCAATCCCTTACCTCCTGTGACCTGCACTGGACGATCTCTGAAACCGGATGGGCCAAAGCGGCATGGGGAAAACTGTTCGGTCAGATGATAGTCGGAGCAGCCATTATTCAGTGGGAAACACCTGGCAGGTTCGATCCGGACGGTCTTCTGAAAGCAATGGCGAAGCAGGGAGTTACCTCCTTTTGCGCCCCACCGACAGTATACAGGCTGCTGATCCAGCAGGACCTCACCAAATACAACTTGAAGCTTAGGCACTGCATGTCTGCGGGAGAACCTCTGAATCCCGAGGTCATCAAGGTATGGAAAGAGACATTCGACCTTGATATATACGATTTCTTTGGTCAGACAGAGACAGTTTGCGTTCTTTCCAATTTCCCCTTCATGCCAATAAAATATGGTTCGGTAGGGAAACCAACACCCGGTCATGATGTGAGGATCGTGGATGATGAAGGCAAAGAGCTTCCTCCGGGAGAAGAGGGCAACATTGCGATCTACCTTGGTGATGACAGACCTCCCGGTCTTATGAAGGAATACTGGAAGGACCAGGAGGCCATGGATAGGGCCTTCCATCATGACTTCTATTTCACTGGAGATAGGGCCTATCGTGACGAGGATGGATATTTCTGGTTCGTGGGCAGGGATGACGATGTCATAAAGTCATCAGGATACAGGATCGGCCCCTTCGAAGTCGAATCAGCCCTGCAGGAGCACCCGGCAGTAGCGGAATGCGCTGTTGTGGGGGCCCCAGATCCGAAGGGTGTAAGAGGCATCCTCGTAAAAGCCTACATCATACTTGCCAAGGGATACAAGCCCTCTGATGAACTCACAAAGGACATCCAGGACCATGTGAAGGAGACAACCGCACCTTACAAGTATCCCCGGATAGTCGAGTATGTCAAGGAGCTTCCCAAGACCATCTCAGGAAAGATCAAGAGAAAGGAGCTCAGGGAATCTTCAAGCTGATCAGGTTACCTTCAATGTTTCCATTTCCTTCCTGAAATCTTCGGCAGATATCTTTCCGTTCACATATTCATCATAGAGCCGGGAGAACAACTCATCACCTTGGTCTGGGGGATCCCCCCATTTTCTTTGGGTGATCTTGCCATTTTCATTCCTTTCGGACATCCCCCAGGTCCTGCCATTTCTGGTTTGCTTCACAGTATAGGAACTTGAATGGCTCAGAACCTCACCAGGATGGGATCTTCCATCCCCTTTCATCCTTTTAATCATGGCATCAATGTGGTCTGGTATGCCGTTTCCATCCTTGTCCTCTGAATAAATCTCGCCCATTATTACAAAAGGATCATCACATACCCTATCTTTCTTCATCCTTTTCCAAAGAACGAATATGATGATCAGCAGGATGGCAATGATCAATGCCATTGCAGAGATCATTATGATCAGAGGAAGCTGATCGATCATATCAAGCACCATTTCAATCATCAGTATCCATTGTAGGGGGAAGCTTGGGTTTCTCCTTCTTCTTCCCTTTGAGTTCCTTTTTAGATCCTTTCTTAAGGGCTTTCATCCTTCCTTCCCTCTCTCTCATGATCTCAACCTGTTCCTCCCTCTGCTTCCGATCTATCCTGTAATAACCATAGAACATTGCGATAAGGATGATGAAGAGCAGGGCGAAGAAGATCCAAAGCAGAAATTCAGAATCACTGGTCCCATCATTGTTCTTACCTCCATCAAGGCCCGGGTTGAGATCTCCCTCGTTCACGATCCTAACAGTTAGCTTCTTTGTAAAGGAAGAGACTCCGTCGATGGATGTTACAGTCACATTGAGGGAATAGTATCCCTTCTTTGTGTTCTCATTGAGGATTATTGTAAGGGTCGTGTTCTTGGAGGATCCGGGAGAGAGTTCGATGATATCTTCAGTAGTATAGATCTGCATATCATCCCTTTCGGTGGCTTCTCCGGTGATATGGACCCTGATGGTGTCAAAAGTGAATCCTTTATTGAACACAGTAAGTTCGATCTTCTCACTTTTTGTATCTATCTTGCTCGGGTCCTCATCCTTTGGGGGATATATCACGATGGAGGTCCTCTCGGATTCTACCTCTGGAGAATAGATACCTATGGACAATATTTGATGTGATATGGTGGAGAAGTCAAATCCGTCAGAGCACATCAGCTGGACATGGTACATTCCCGCTCCAAGTACCCTTGTTATCCGGTATTTCGGTTCATTGAAGGTTGATGTCCAACCAAGTATGTCCCCACCATTGTAGAATGAACCAATCCTGATGAAATAGAATACCTCATCACCATCTTCATCTATGGATGCATCCCATCTTAGCGTTGGGGACGGATCGCTTGTAGCCCTGGGGACCAATCCTGAAGGTGAGGATGGAGGCATGTTGGCATCAGTGGATATCAGAAGGGTGGAATTGGTGGCCGTTCCGTTCAATCCGTTTGCTTGGGGAACGATCTCTATGAGATAGGACCTGCTTGGCACAAGTGATATGGATTCATCGGGGTCCCAGTAGGTCAATCCAGCCCCCAGGTCGGTCCAGTTGAATATCGAACTGCCATCGGAAAGGTCTGTAACACTGAACCAATATGTTACAAGGTCACCATCGGGATCGTAGGTGGGTGTCCAGGTAATATGAGGCCTTACCGATCCCGAGACTGCAGGTTGAATGGATGAAACGGGTTCAGGAGGTCTGTCCTCAACCACCACTTCCTTCTTTTTGATCACTATCTGGAATCCATCGGAGATCCTCTCATTTCCAAGAGTGTCCCCCGCCCTGACGCGGAAAAAATTATTGAATCCCAACGTGAAGGAGAGGTTCATCGTTAGGTAGTGGACGTTCTCCTCATCTTCATCGTCTGTGATGATCCCTCCTATCTGGTCCACAGATATCCATTCACCGTAATTATCACTGCTTCCAAGTGAATAGGAAACGTTTATCGATCCCTTATCCAGACCTGTTCCAAGGTCCCAGATCTTGACAACAACCTCAACATCTGTGTCGTAGAGGGTCATCCCTTTTTTAGGGGATATCACCTCAAAGAACGGAGGGGTTGGGTCCACCCAAATCTTGTATGTCTCACTAACTGAATATCCAAGATCATCATCACCGTTCCCAACCAGGTCCCTTGCCCTGAACCTGACCTGATTGTCGGTGCCGTCGAACAGTGTGATATTCACCTTGTAGGAGACAGTGTGTTCATCGATGCTCTTCACGGCCCCCTTCCTCTGCCAGCTGTCCCATTTCTCCGTGGCTAGATTATACCTCTGATAGAAGATGCTCCAGGGATCAACCATTGATAGCCCATCTGTTATCTCAAGCTCAAAACTCACGATATTGCTCTTCTGCCAGCTGCCCGGAGCTGGGGCGATCAATTCAAAGGATGGTCCCTCCCAGTCAAGTATCGGACCTCTGACCAATTCTGTCCAGATAGTTGTCCTGTTTCCGGTAAGGGCGGTTACATTGAACCTGTAATAAAGCTCCAGCTCCCTTTCCGGGATCATAGAGAAGATATAATTCTGACCGTTCCTGAAATTCATATCGAATGAATCATCCCTTAGAGCCGACATGTTGAAGGGAGAGCCAGGATAAGGGAACAGTTCACCTCCAGAACGATAGTATAGGTCCAGTTTTGGGTAACCCATTGGAGGATCGTTCTCTTCATCGTAATAGCTGACATAGAAATAGAACTTCTCACCCACCGCTCCGATCTCCGGATTGACCCTTCCAAATAGAAGTGTTGGGGCCTCTCCCTCCTCGCCGGAGGAGATTGACCTGGAATAGTAGATATCCGACTGCCCGTTGTTCCGATAATCGGTCCAGGTGATATGTATGATCCCATTAATCACTGCCATTGAGGGTGTGTCTTGAGTGATCCCCGATACCTTGTCATTAACTGTCTCAATCTCATCGAAGGTCCCATTGGAGAGATATCTGGTTACCTGGACATCAGATTTTGATGTATCATCCATTCCAGGTGACGATGTCCAGCAGATGGAGATGTCTCCATTTTCCTCGATTATGACCTCTGGATCATATTGATGCCCTGACTTGAAGGTTGGGTGGGTGATGAACTCCATCTGGAACGAAGTTCCACCATCGTTTGAGATGGCCATGTATACATCAGCTGATGAGCTTCTCGAGTCCTTCCAGACAACGACCACAGAAGTAGTATTGGCATCAATGAAAGCTGAATCCTGGTCTGAGGCTGAAGGATCCCTGTTCAGTATGTATGAAGAAGAGAAAGAAGCTCCTTTGTCATCTGAGGAACTGATCCTTATATCAGTATCTATGACCCTGTCTTCTGTCCAGACCACATGCAGGTTACTATCATCTGACCAAGCAATGGTTGGATCGTAACAATAATGGCTGGTAGATGAATCAGAGATCCTTTTAGCCGATCCGAAAGAAATGCCATCAGAGGAATAGGCCCCGTAGATCTGTTCGTGACCTATTGAATCCCTTGTATCCTCCCAAACCATGAATAGATAACCTGATGGTGAAATATCCATATGTGGTTGGTTCTGTATCCCGATCGGATGATCGGAAACCCTGCTATTGGATTTGAAGGTCTTTCCCCCATCCTCGGACCTTGATATGTATAGCAATGACCTTCCATCCCTGTCATCCGACCATGCCACGAATATCTTGCCATCAGGAGCCACGGCTATCTCCGGGTTCACCTGAAGACTCTGGTCATCTGTGAGGGTCGGGGTTGTACTTGTATCATCTACCCTGACCTCGTCCGAAAATGTCCTTCCCCTGTCTGATGAGGACCTGAAGAAAATATCCCAGTTACCTCTTCTGTTATCCTGCCAGACGACATAGACGTTATTATTTGAAACAGCCACATCAGAATTGGCCTGAGAAGCTTCCCCAGAGTCCTGGTTAATCTTGATATCGTCCTCGAAAGCCAATGCTCCTTCCGGACCGCTCATCATTGAGAAGCTAGTAGTATCATGAACAGGACTGAGAGTATGGATACCGATATTATTCTCATTCTTCCACCTCCCAAACATCTTCTTCCAATTCCTCAATTTCCATCTCCTCAACCTCTTCCAGGTCCTCTTCTTCGAGCTCCTCTAATTCCAGCTCATCTGGCGTGTCGGCCATGAATTCAGATTCCAGTTCGACCTCATCCTCAATAGCAGGAGGACCCCAATCCTCAACGAGGTCACCATCCTCTTCTTCTTCAATCCCTGCTTTTAAGGATTCCTTCTTCTTTTTAGATCTCCCTGTCCTGCCTTCGGCCATGTTCTCTTTGTCCTTACTTGTGAAGATCGAACCGCATTTTACACAGTAGTCATCTGATAATCTGGCCTCCTCATCGCAATATGGACAATATGGAACCACGATATTATCATCATATACCGCGTCCACAAGCAGGGGCTGCTCCTGCATGGTCTCAGCCTCCCTCCGTCTGATAATTACTAAATAAACGGCTAGAGCACCAAGTATCAGACCGATCAGAAGGGCAATGATAACGAAGATGATGGCATCCTTCAACTTGTCACAGAGAGATCTCTGTGTATCCGTAGCCTCACTCTGTTCCTGTTCCAGATCTCGGACCCTTATCTTGACCTCATCCGAGGTCACAGTATTCACTCCATCAGTGACAACGACCCAGATCTTGTGGACTCCAAGTGCTGTCAATGTGATATTGATCTTCATCCCCTTGCCTAGAAGTCCAATCCCAGGGAATCCCTCCAGATCGGAATACCATGTGTAGTTCAGGGGAGACCCTTCAGGATCGATTGATGGTGAAGCATCAAGTACCAATGATTCGCCCTTGAATATCATATCAGAAACGGGAAGGACGTTGAAAAGAGCTGTTGGGGGCAGATCGATCTCCATCAGGTCCACTTCAATGGAGTGTGATCTGGAGATGACCCATCCGTTTCCGGCCCTATCCTTCACCCTGAACCTGACCAGGTTGAATCTACCTTCATCAAGGGTAACGGTCGCAGTTGCGATATAATTATTGTTGAACTCCTCAAGCGATTCAACTGTTGACCAGGGAGAGAAACCACCGACCCCATACTGGACCCAACCGGATATCGTTGATACCGATATCTCTACATCCCCTAATGAAAGACCACTGCCCTCCTCGATGATGGTGGTTGTCACTTCGACCTTTATCTTGGACTGGATAAAGGATGAATTCGGGGTGAATTCGGTAAACTGTGGCAGTGTTCCGTCCACAAGGACAGTGATCGGATCGCTCTCCACAGAATTTCCGGCTCTGTCCATAACTCTCCATCTGGCATAACCATATCCTTCGAAATCGGGAACTATGGATATCGATGGAGATGCGGATATCCTGAAACCATCCAGGTTCAATGATATCCATGGGGTCTCTCCCGGGGAGCCTGCTCTTTCTAATTGGAATTCCACCGTGGAGAGGTTCAACCAGGAGAGGGTATCTTCCATAAAGCATTCGAAGACGATCTCACCTGGTCCCGCTGTAAATGAAGTTCTTGTTGGTTCGATGATAGGTGGTGAAAGATCCTTGTTGAATGTGAATGGTTCCGAGACAGTTGTTGATCCGGCCAGGTCGGATATCTTCCATTGAACATATAGACCGAAGGCTTCCTCATCTGGTATAGGGGCTACTAAGCGCGTCCCATCCTCAAGGGCTTCCAGACCAAATACATCCATCCATTCACCCACAACACCCACACTGGAATAATAGACTCGGTATTCAGCGGTTGTCAGGTCCAATCCGGACACATCATCACCCGCCATGATGGACATATCTTCCTGCTGGTCGTTGAGCCATGAACCATCTGTTGGATGGGGGGACCAGAAGAAGGGAGAGCCAGTATCGGAGATCATTGTCCGATCTGTCCTGGGTCCCACATTACGGGCATTGTCCACAGCATAGAGGCTGAAATGGACTTCACCCTCTGGTATCATGATCAGGTCTCCAGGCCGGACAGAATTATAGGTTGTGTTGTATCCTTCTCCGGTGACCTCAAGGATGTATCTATTGATACCAGATGGTCCCATGTCATTGATCTCTGACCATCCTATCTCCACGAACCTGTCATCATCCACTGGAACGATCCCTTTCTCCTTTCCATCCGGGAAAATATTGAAATTGGACACCTCTGCCGGAGGTAGTGTATCCACATCGAGGCTGAAGGTAAGGTCCCTTTGCCAAATGGATCCCTCAGGAAGAGGGTCATCTGCCAGGGGTGCGATCTTGAAGATGGCTCCACCGCTGTTGATCCCTTCACCAACGGAAGTGATCTCCACATCAAGATGACTATCATTCACATGGGTCCTTCCGATGAGGATACCATCCGGTCTGTATAGGCCCAGAGAGATGTTTTCAAGAGCTTCTCCTTCGATCTTTTCACCATTAATCAGGTGAGATAACGAGATATTGCCCACTTCGATAATGCTGGAAGCATTGAGCCATTTTGGTAACTGGCTTCCAAGTTCATCCGTTATAGACAATCCCTCATCCTCGATGTAAGCAGTTCTATCGATCCTGAACTCCTTGGTGAGATAGTTGATGTAAGATGATGTTCCACCATTGATATTGGTGGTAATCACATCGGGGTCTGGCATATCCCAATCAACATAGAATGAGAAATCCACATACCAGGATTCAACCTTGTCACTGGTCCCTGACGATGTATTAAGGTCCATCCAGATCCTGTCGGTGAAATCGCCGGTGCTGAACAGTTCAAAACCTTTTTTCGAGGTGTTGAATACCATTGTGGAAGTTCCAGGTCCTTGTAGGGAATCCATTGTTATCGAGATCGAACGTACATCATCATACCCGTAAAGGGACCTTCCTGTAACCCTCATGCCATATGGTCCGGAAAAAGGTGAGAGGTAATGGACCTGATCCATGATCCCTTCGGGATCATCAACAGGTTCTGAACCCAACACTCTGGCAGTGGTAACCTTGATATCCCTAAGATGAACCTCCTTTCCCTCCCAGATGAACACACCTCCGGTGATCTCACCTGTTCCGTAAGGATCATATCCCGGGGCTCCCACTAAAAGGTCATCATTTCCATCTTGGGATAGGTCTCCCACGGCGATAGATGTCCCGAAAAGGTCCTCTCCTCTTTTAGATGAAATGAGGGGTAAAGAGGATGAATTCAACTCTCCACCATCCCTGATCATTCTCGACGGAAGGATCTTAACGGCTCCTGATACAATGCCCGAAACCGGTTCTGTCCATCCCTTTGCTCCGATGGCAACATCATTCTTACCATTACCATCTAGATCCCCAATCCCCAGGGATGTGCCCAACCTCTCCATTTCGGTCTCACCGAAAACAGACATGTTGAACTGGTTCCTCAGGCTCAGGTTCATTCCTCCAAGAGAAGTTGAAAGATAATTTCCCATCATGATGTAGACATTACCCGCTTCTTTCGTGGTCCTCTGGTAACCATCTCCACTGGTGGAACCGATCAATAACTCATCCATATCATCTTCATCAAGGTCTCCGAGTGCAAGGGATTCCCCCACCTGATCATAGGGCCATGGACCGAATATCCTCAAACTTGCTTCCGTCAAGAGATCATAATCCGGATTCCACACATCCCTTCCGGACATGATGTATACCACACCCTGATCTGTGATAGAACCCAGATCGGAGACCGGAGCTCCTATAACGAGTTCGTCTCTGCCGTCATTATCGATATCTCCGGAAGCGAGGCTTTTCCCGATCTGTTCATTCGGTATTGATCCAGTGATCACAACATCGGCTGAATTGATCCTTGTATTCCCGGTTGGAATGGGCCCGAAGAGAATGTAAACATTCCCTGCATGGTAACGGCCAAGGGATTGTGTTGCCATGGTTCCCATAGCCGAAACGGCAAGATCATCTACATTATCGCCGTTAAAATCCCCCACGGAAACTGCAGTCCCGACCATTTCCACACTTTGGCCCAGGACCCTTTTACCGTTCTTCTCTTCCATATAGGTCCTGTTACCTCCCCAGAAAATATTGAAGCCTCCGCAGTTGTTCATCCCATCGTAATAATTGGGTGATCCGACAATAAGGTCAGGATATGAATCGTCGTTAAGGTCTCCTGATGTCAGTGAGGATCCCATGTGGGCCTGGTTGCCTTCCAGGTCCACCATATAGACAATATCGGCATCGAAATCAAGGTTGAGGATCGGTTTCCAACCTGTCGGTCCTCCAAAGAAAAGGAAAACACCACCATCTTGGGCTGTAAATGCCTGGGGGTCGCCGATCGCCAGGTCCATGAAACCGTCACTGTTGAAATCATCAATGACCGAAGCTTTCCCGAAATTGCTTGAATCCATTCCTGCATAGATCTTTGCCTCGAAATCGTTCTTTGCCATGAAAAGTGACAATAGACCAATTTCGATCTCATCATCGTCTGAAAGGAAATTCGGGGATGAAACAAGCAGGTCCTGGAAGCCGTCTTCATTGATATCTCCTGAAACGAATGTGGTGAAGGACCCTATTCCTTCCAAAGAACCCATGTATTTTTCATAGGAATCGAAGATCTCCAGATCTGCTGGGAATGTCCCGTCGATATCGAATACATATCCCTCTCCGCATCCAGGAAGTAGGTTTTTTTCACCGTCCGCACCGGGAGCTCCAATGACCACCTCATCGTAGCCATCATTATCTAGATCTGAGCAGATCAAATTTGATCCAAGCAGATCCGAGGAATCATAACCGTATATGGTAGAAGTGAAATTCTCTGAAAAAATGGTCTCCCCCTCTGAGTAGTTGTATCCCTGAAGGATATAAGCCCTGCCTGCATTGGGCATTCTTTCCATTATATCAAGCCCTTCCGGGGATCCCATTACCAGATCACGGTATTGGTCTCCATCCAGGTCACCTGATTTCAATATCGGGGGTTCAGTCATGGTCTTGTTCAGTTGAATTGTCATATTGGGATCAAATGATGGAATGATTATATCGATAGTTGTATTGATGGGAACATGGGGAAATCCTGGCCCCCCGGTTATGACTTCAACCTGTGTTGACATATGTTCCTCAACTGGTTTAATATCCGATGGTCCTTCCATCCTACTCCATGAAAAAATTAAATCTCCGATCCCGTCTCCATTGAAATCGCTGACCTCCATTCCTTTTCCGATATGTTTTGCGTGTGTGGCGGGCGGGGTTAGAGTGGAGTTCCAGGATGAGAAGTACCTGACCATCTTGGGATCAAGGTCAAGGACGATATTTCCAATTGGCAGACTCTCCCCCTGGATCACCTCAATCTCCCAGGAATTAGGAGCATTGTTCTCATAATCTGCAGGAAATTCTGAGGTTCCTCCGAATCCTCCGGCACCGTTGGTCCCGAGGACCAATTCTTCCAGGCCATCTCCTGTGAGGTCACCTACTACCATCCGTATCCCGGCCATGTCCGTGGGATCCCTTCCATGGATATGTCCATATAATGGGGTCTTCTCGATCCATAATTTTGAGGGATACTCTGATCTTTCCCTCCCAGAAAGGATGTATACCTCACCTGACATCCTTCTCTCATCCTTCCATCCGAATGCCTGGGTGGCAGATATGATGAGCTCATTCCTTCCATCCCCATTCATGTCCCCAATGGCCAGATTCTGACCGAAACGGTCTCCGGGGTCCTCTCCGAATATTGTCACATCCGCATCCTCAAGAGCCCTTAGCGGTGAGATATCGTCTATATCCCTAGCGAAGAAGATTAGGACCGCTCCAGTTCCACCATTACCGCTGTAGGTGGGCAATCCTACAACAATATCATCTCTTCCATCACCGTCCATATCGCCCATTTCGACAACGGAGCCGAATCCTGTTGAACCTGTCTGTCCGGTAATGGTCATAAACTCATCCCTGCTGATCAGCGTCCAGCCTTCCAGTTCATCGGGGGTCAATGCATCAGTGACATTGGTCCCTGGAATTAACAAACTGAAAAACGACATTGTGATCAATGTTATTACAGGCAGAATCCTGAAAAAGGATGCTATGCGGTACAGATCTCTACCTCCTTGCTTTATGGGGTATCCAATTCCTCCCGTCCAAAGGGATCCTCACAAGAGGAACCTGGCCTAGAGTACCCAGTAAAAATCAACCTATATTCCTTATAAATATATTTTGGGTCACATGCGAATCCAATAGGGGATGGGATTATCAATCCAGAAGAAGATAAGGTATTGTGAAGGATGATCAGGAAAGGTCCGTACACAGGTCCAAAATGAGGGTGGAAGATATCGGTCTGAATATTATTGATGATAGACCTATGCCGATTCGAAAAATATGCCATGGCGATCCTGAAAGATCAATATGGAAGGGAGGCCATCCCCTCTTCCTGTGTTCCAGATGCCTATTCTTCTATCCTTCCCTGGTCCTCTCTATTCCCCTTGGAATAATAATATTGCTCATAGCTGAGCCCCCTGTTCTGACAATCCTCATATTTATGATAATTATGCTTTCTCCCCTAATTTTGGACGGGATGACCCAGTTCCATGGATTGAGAACATCCAACAATGTGCTCCGAGCAGTAACAGGCTCTCTGGCAGGTATTGGATCTGGAATCGCCACCCCATATATTCTGTGGAGTTTCATCCGGATATTTTTCGTTGGATGATCCGTTCAATAGAACGATTTACATCTGGGGCAGTACCAGGAATTGACCCTGTCCTTGAAGGTCATTCCGATCCCGCATACCGGGCAGGTCTCACCCTTTTTTGGACCATCTTCTTTTACAGTGAAAAGATTGGAAGGTTCACTTCTCTTCTTCACCCCAAGGTCTTCGGGTCTCTTGAAATCGAAACTGCTTGAACGTTTCGAGGATTTGGGTTTGCTTCTCTTCTTTGGGAATGTTTCAAATTCCTCATCATCGTCTATCTTTTTTTTTTAGGACGACGGGGAGGAAAATCATCGTCATCATCCA
This sequence comes from uncultured Thermoplasmatales archaeon, assembly GCA_963807965.1. Taxonomy (GTDB): domain Archaea; phylum Thermoplasmatota; class Penumbrarchaeia; order Penumbrarchaeales; family Penumbrarchaeaceae; genus Penumbrarchaeum. Next base: position 27,329 of record CAWEDU010000015.1, on the reverse strand, counting down.
CGGGCCTTCTTCTCTTCTTTCTTCTGGGAGGTTCGTATTCTTCTTCCTCGTCCTCCTCCTCTTCCTCCTCTTCGGGTGGTGCTTTGATGACACCTTTCCTGTCACATTCGCTACATTTGAATCTGATGGGAGTCTTTCCACTTCTTACTTTGATCAAGTTTCCGCATTTACAACGGATCTTGATGATCTCCTCTTCCTCCTCCTCTTCTTCTTCGTCCTCATCATCTTCGTATTCTTCTTCCTCTTCCTCTTCCTCGTCTTCTTCTTCGTCCTCGTCATCTTCGTATTCTTCTTCCTCTTCCTCTTCCTCGTCTTCTTCTTCGTCCTCGTCATCTTCGTATTCTTCTTCCTCTTCGTCCTCGTCCTCCTCCTCTTCTTCTTCGTCCTCATCATCTTCGTATTCTTCTTCCTCTTCCTCGTAATCCTCTTCTTCTTCATCCACAGGAGGTTTTGAGGTAGATTTGGGTTTGGAGGTCTTTCCCACAACAAAGATCTCCTCTTCGTCATCGTCCAAATTTATCGGGCGGTAGGTCGATCTGACCGCTCTTTCATCCTCTTCAACTTCAAGGTTGAATCCTCTGGTTGACTTCTTTCTGGAAGGTTTGCTCTTTGTGGTCTTCTTTTTTGAAGAGGTGGTTTTCTTCTTTGCTGGTCTTGGTGAATCTTCTTCAACCTCAATTCTCGGTTTCTTTCTTGTGGAGGTCGTCTTTTTCCTTGTGGAGGTTGGTTCATCCTCTTCTACCTCCACTCTTGGCCTTTTCTTCTTCAATGAGGAGGTGGTCTTTTTTCTTGTAGAGGTGGTCTTTTTCCTTGTGGAGGTTGGTTTATCCTCTTCTACCTCGATCCTGGGTTTCTTCTTGGTAGTGGAGGATTTCTTCCGCAATCCAGTCTTTGAAGAGGTACTCTTCTTTCTTGTGGTGGAGGTCTTCTTTTTAACCCCTTCCTCCTTCTCGTACTTGAGTGCGAACTTCCTCGCTAGGTCAGCATACTTACCTTTCGGGACCCAACCACAGTCCTGGCATTTTTTGAACGGATAATCCATTTCGGTCTTACATTCCTTGCATCGGACTTTCATCTCTCCCACCTCGGTATCCCCCTTAAATCAGGCAATGAAAATTTAAAGTTTTGCCTTTCTATTGTAATAAATAAAAATAATTATATCATGGATGACCCGATCGGGCATCAGCAGGTGAGTTTAGGTCTTTCTCTACATATTTTTTTTTCAGTTAAAGAGCAGGAGGTTCATTCAAGTTCATTCCATCATCAATATCCGGAAGACCTTCCACTCCCATTTCATCGCCTTCAATATCTTTCTTCAGGTCTTCCTCGATGGATGGAGTGGTCAACTCATCTTCTCTAAGGATTGGATCTTCGTCCATGGATCCCTCTAGTATGTCATCATTTTCCGGAGCAGCAATCGTTGCACCACATTCAGGGCAGTAATCAAGTCCTTCTTCGAGGGAAGCACCACACATAGGGCAATCCCTTCTCAAGGATTCCTCCTGTTCACTCCAGGTCTGGGGTCCTTCATCGACACCTTCTTCTCCTTTCTCTTCAACCTCTGCTTCAGCCTCCTTCTTCCTTGATCTCATCACAAGGAAGATCCCTACAACGATCAAGATCAATACAAGCAGGACTGCGAATATTATTGCTACGAGTAGAAGAGTGTTATCCTCATCTGAAGCTGAAGGTTTATCATCACTATCATTGGGATTGGTATTTGCCCGGAACTCATCCAGATTTGTATATGAGTCGCCATCCGGATCTGAGAGTGCATCGCTTCGGTCCATGGGAGATAATCCGTATTCTATCTCCCAACCGTCTGTCATTCCATCACCATCGGTGTCAGGAGCTGCAGGGTCTGTCCCCTCCTGATATTCTCTGAGATTGGACAGGCCGTCCCCGTCCTCGTCCTCTTCTGCATCCAATGGATTGGAGGGACTTAGGAATCCCTTCAGTACCTCGTAATAGTCTGGGATCCCGTCACCATCTGAATCAACTCTGTCGTCATCGATTGTCCTGAATTCAAATGACAGGTTGTTTCCCTGGTTGCCCCTAAGGTCCAGTATGGAGGTCAGTGAGAATGTATAGTTCATTCCTCCTTCAAGGGACCTTGTTAGCTCGAATTCAACTGTCATATTTTCCCTGTCAATACTCGATATCATTCCGATGGGGTCGGAACCACCTCCAAGCGCATATTCAATATTGACCACAAGAAGGTCCCATTGGATATCTTCACTGAAGGAGACCTTGAAGATGGGAGCGTGGTCGATATCGATATTGGAGGTCGGAGCAACAAGTGTTGCCAGAGGAAGAATATCATCCGGAACAAGTGAAACTACCTTGAAGGTAGTGAAGTTCTTGTTTCCGGCAAGGTCGGATACCACGAGAGTGATATTCCATTCACCTTCTGAGAAGGTTTTTGATAGTGTCCCATCGGTCTCTTCATTGTTAGAACCATCAGGTCCATCTATCAACCATGAAATGGAATGTATGCCTCTGTCATCTGTCGCTTCCGATGCTAAAATGAAGAGATCATCACTGTCCACAGTGAACATCCTATTTTCAGGGATCTCTGCTCCTATTAATGGGAGGGTCCTGTCTATGGTAATGGAGACCTCATCTGAGAAGGGCCCCTTATTGCCAGCCGGATCAACACTTCTGACCTTGATGGAATGAGCTCCTTCTTCTACGGTTATGAAGAAGAAGAAATTACCCTGGTATGAAGATGGTCTCGGAAGGTCTGGATTAGGGTGGACATATAGTTCCAGGTCAACGAAAACATCAATGAATGTCCTGTTCTCACCTGCCACGGATCCCTGAAGCGCCATCTGGCTGCCATTGTAGTATCCCGATCCGCTAATGTAGATCGGTGGGTCTATGAAGGCAAGGGAAAGTGTGGGTTTTGGTGGAAGAGTGATATCCCTGGTCCTGAAAGTCAATGACTCGGTCCAGGTTGAGTTGTTAGGTATCTCACCATCATCGAAAGCGGCCATCCTGATCTTATAATCGGTTTCACTGTCCAGACCGGAGAGGTTGTAGACCTGTGTCTCGTTATTCTCGGATGGGACAATGATCAACTCGTTGTTACTATCTCCTCCATTCAGGATGATCCCATAGTCGATGATATCGTCGGATGAGGACCAGTTCCATTTCACATGGACATATGTCCCTCCGATCTCCAGTAGCTCAACTTCAACAGGTGGCTCAGGGTCGGTGATATCAAGTGTCTTGGCCCTTATTGACACTACCTCGGATGGATTATTGCTTCCATCCATGCATAACATCCTGATATCGTATTCCATCTCCTCGAGCAATCCATAAGGGTTAGAATCTTCAACAGAGATATTCCATTCTCGGTTACTGGGAGAAGGTTCCACCCGGTCCCAATCGTTATCACCCTCCCAGTATTTTTTATACTCTATCACAAAATGGCTGATCCTGGTATCATCACCCTCGTAATCCCAGGAAACATGTATCCAATGACCTCCCTTGTCATCGGCGGTCAAATTAACAGGCGCTTCCGGGGGAGTGAAATCCATGTACCAGATGTATTGGGTGTCTGCAGCTATTATCCATTCGTTCTCCTGTTTCCGCCATCTGTCGTTCTCCGCGGACATCGTGATTGTCATTTTGACCTTATCAGAGGAAATTGAATTCTCATGAAGATATTTCTCAATGGCAATAGGGAATAGTTTGCCATCAGATCCTGTCTTTGGGTCACCGGTCTTTGAATTATAGATGTACCAATTCCCACCTTGTGGTTTTGTGGCATATATTGTGAGGTCCACACCCACGGTATATGGCCCATCTCCATTATCCTTCAATGCAGTCAAACTGAACCAGTTCCCTTCATGGACAGTTCCACCAGACACTGAAACGTTCACTGTGGAAAAGAAGGTGCAGTTGATCAGCCAGGCCTCTGAATTCGATGTGGAAGTGAAACCAGCGGAATTCGATAGAATGGTGGAGTTGTATAACCTGACCATGGTTCCTGATCCAGTAGAGGACATTCCTCTCATTGAATCGATAGGTACAGAAAGAGCTAGATTGGCCATTCCTCCTGATGTGACATTGATCCTGTCGAATCCTACCGACTCGGATCCCTGGAAGGTTATCTTTGCTGGTTCTGTTCCAAGGGCCATGAGTGTTCCGTTAACCCCCAGGAAGGAGTTATCGGCCATATTGACAAGAACACCGGGCTGTATGGTCAGAGTGGATCCTGATCCGATCGTCAGATTTCCCAGAACATCTACAGGTGAATCAGCCAATGTCCATGTGACATCACCTGTCAATGTTCCTGCTGGTATCGATAGCCCCCTTGTCTCATCTGCCCCCGATACGATGATAATTGCCGAAAAGACCATCAGGGCCGTCATAAGGATCGATCGGACCCTGATAGGCCGAGATCTCAATGCTGAAGGATCATCCATTTGAACACCTCTTCTCCCGGAGTATGGCCGGGTATCAGTAAGGTAACCGATGAAAATAATATCTAAACCTTTTGCACAGTAGTATAGATAGAACCTATTTCAGGGACCAGACCCATCCCTTTTTTTCCTTATCTATCCTGCCTGATACAAGACCTCTGGCCTTTAATTTCATAAGGTGCTTCACAGCACCATCCGGGCAGGATTCCCCTTTCCTTGTAAATTCTGATTCTATCTCCGTAGTGGATAATTCGCCTTTATCCTTAAGCAATCCCAAGATCATCTCTTCTTCTTTCATCAGATCACATCCACTGCTTGGGGATTTCCTTCACCATCCGGGAAGGACCCATAATCAAGAGGTTCCCCAGAATCCCTTTCAATATCCTGATCAATGGTGGATTCCGGATCAAAATCATCCTCAACCAATCGATCTTGTACCTTTCTGAGATATGAAGATCAACCCCAGGATAGCAATGCTCCATTGAGCCATCATTATGAGGAAACCGACTATCCCTCCAAGCCACCATTCATCTCCAGGACTTATAATGGTCTGATAGATGAACCAGATTGACATGACCACCAGTTCCACAGGAATGACATATTTGAACAGGACATCGAACCATTTCCCGATTTTCATATCGGCATATCTGCTATTGATGAAATTATTCCTGAATTTGGTGATCCCGTACTTCCAAACAAGATAGTAAATGAAAGCTCCGGAGACCACAAGACCTAGGCCCCATACGAAATCCTGGTTGTCAAGGAAAACTGGCATAGGTGTCCCATTCACCTTCATTACAACAAGGGCGGAGGGCAGACCCAGGAGGACCATTCCTCCTGTGATCACCATGATGGCCTTCTTTCTGGCCCATCCTGCATCTACGAAGTTCTTGACAGCATTCTCGTATGTTGCAATCATGGATGTCAGAGCTGCAAATGCCATTGCAAAGAAGAAAGCGATGGCAATATATCTCCCGCCCACCATCTGCCCAAATAACTGGGGCAGGAATATGAAGGTCAGTCCCGAACCACCTGCCTCCACCGCAGATTCTGCTTGTGTCATTGTCCCTGACATTGCAAAGACAGTTGCAAAGATCATTATTCCTGCAACAAGCGCTATCGTTGTATCGCCAAGACCTGTCAACATAGTGTTGAGAGTGGTATCGTCCTTTCTCCGAGTGTAAGCGCCATATGTTATTGCCATTCCCATTCCAGCGCTGCAGGACCAGGCAGATTGGGCTAGCGCTGCTATCCATGTCTTCCCATTGAACAGAGTATCAGCATGAGGAGTGAATATGTATGCGACTCCCCGGAACGCTCCTGGAAGTGTCAGAGCCCATATCATTGAGAATAGTAATAGTGCGGAAAGAGTTGGGATCAACACCTTGTTTACCCTCTCCACCCCCTTCTCTATTCCTCGGTAGACTACGAAGGCTGAGACAGCGATGGCAATTATCTGGAACAATACTACCAGACCTGGGGATTCCAGGAATCCCTCCCAGGATGACCTGGAGTCTGATAAGGACACTCCTCCAGAAGAAGAACCCAAGGCATACCTGATGGTCCATCCCATGACCACGGCATAATAGAAACCTATGGCAGTGGATATCCATGCCATCCATGCCCCCATCCATGTCTTGTTCTTCCCCAGGATGGAAGCGAAGGAACCCATTGTACCCTTCCTCGTCTTCTTTCCAAGGTTGAACTCAACAAGCAATATAGGGATGGACCAGGTAAAAAGGAAGATGATATAGGGTATCATGAACGACCCCCCTCCGTTATCAGCCACCTCCTTGGGGAACCTCCAGATATTACCGGTCCCTATGGCAGCTCCCAATGCTGCCATGAGCAGACCCCACTTGCTCGTGAAGGTCCCTCCTCCTTTAGCCATACATGCCCTCCAGTCTCTTCTGAGACCTGATCGATTTTACAACACCAAATGTGAATCCTCCCCATGACACTCCCAGAGTGAAAAGGAGAATGATCAGGGTATCAAAACCAAAATAGAGTCCGAAAAGTGGGTCTCTCTGGAATTCAATGGTAATGAGTGAGTAAGGGGCATATGCTGGCTCGGTGATCACATTACCTCTGTCATCTTCCAACTCAAAGTAGATTTCGAGTTGACCATCATCGGTCTCAATTGGAAAACTCCCTGTCAGGTTTCCATTTTCAATCCCAATGAGTCCGGATCTCTCCCATGGTCCTCCATTCCACCGGTAAACAACCCTGAAGGAGTCATTGCTCATGGGTATAGGATATCCCTCGTCAATGTAGGAAAGTTCCACTCTCATATCATCTCCTGATCTCCATACCCTTGTGGAATTCTCATCTGTCCGGATATATGAGATATAGGGGTTCATTGCCGAATAGATCATGTAAAGTGAAGGATCAAGGTTTAAGTCCGCATTCTCAATAATCTCATCTGCAGGAACCAGATGTGTCCTGCCGATCTCTATCGTATAAGCATAAGTTCCATACTGGGAGTAGAACCAATCGGTCATGTCACCTGTGACCATGTAGAGATCATATCCCTGCTCCGGAAAGTAACCGTTCATTTCAGCCATCCGTTCTCCCAATTGTGCCATGTGGGGGCCGTCAGGAGCAACCTCATTCGTGTAACCCCAAGGCCATAAAACAAGTTCCGAGTAAGAATGATAGGTTATTGCAACAGGGAAATTGAATTCCTCTCCCAGCTTCTTCAGAGCAATGGTCTCAGCAGATGTGAAACCACCTGCCGGATCCTCGTCGACCTCTCCGTCACCATCGTTATCAATGCCATCTATGGGATCCTCATCCACACCTTCATCGGGACCGGGAAAAATGCCGTTCCTTATATCGACCTGGACAATGGCATCCCCATCATCATCAACATTGTCAGGTGGCCCTCTGTATGATGGCCCGCTTGATATCAGAGCATTGGATCCCCCTGAGATATGCCACATCCAGCCATAGTTGCGGTTAATGTCAACCCCATAGGATGATGGAATAAGGTCCGGATCAAAGAAGCTTCCCGGCATCTGGTCGTAAAGGTAGTTAGGTTCTCTGTTCTTTCTCCAACCCCTCTCGGTATCATGGGAATACTGGGTTCCATCGGCATTGAGCATGGGTACAATGAATATCTCCCGATTATCCAATAGGTAGGTTGCCTCTGTTCCGTTCAGACCTGTTCCACCGTAATTCTCTAGCAGGAAGGTCATTACATACAGTGCTGTCTCGTAGGAGATCCATTCGTTTCCATGGTGAGCTCCTACAAGGAGTGCATCCGGTTCTGACCCTGGAACTCCGTCATCGGTGGACCTGGGATTGTCGGAGAGCTTGACACACCATATCTCCCTTCCCTCGTATGTCTTTCCCAGTGACCACAAATTCATAATATCTCTGAATCTCAATTCCAGCTGTTTCAGGTATTCCGTCATGGATACATAATCAAAGAACTGGGTGAAGTTCCCGGTAATGTTTGGTTCCATTGATGTGTTCGAATATGGGGATCCCTGGGCAGTCACAACCCATTCACTATCTATTGGAACCAAGGAAAGGGATGACACAGCCAGCAGCGAAACCACCAGGTAGGTCCATGTCAAAGGTCCAGGACCTTTGGAAGAATACATCCCCCGGTAATCAGAGGAACTTCTTAAATCGTTTTTGGTCAACTCATGAGATAATCGGACCTGTCCTGATTAGACCCTTGTTAACATCCCCATTTTTCATCCTCTCAAACTAGTTTTTATATCCTTTGCCACCCTATAAAAACCTGCACTGGAAATGGCCCCCAATGTTGAAATAGCATGTCTCTTATCATCATTTGGTCGGGGGTAAGACCAGCCATTTTTGGAGCTTCCACCATGAAAGAATGGAAGGAAGAAAGTATCCGGGGTAGCCTTGGCTTTCAGGGTGCTCTCTCAGGCCAGAACAGCGGCCAGATACCCGCTGCTGGCATTACAGGCAATCTTGGGTCTGTAATTTTTCCAGGATTATTTGATATTGGTCATACCCTTGGTGGGGAGGCTGTTTCATCCATCTACTCTGATGCAGGTATTGCACTTCTCGGTTGCGATGACATCGATTCCATCAGAGATGTTCTGAGAAGGACCATGAAGGGTGTGACGGATTTTGATGTTGGAAGGCTCTCTTGGAGACCTCTTGACGTGGACCTTGAGGATACAGGTTCAGAATTCATATCAGAGGACCTTCCCGAGTCCTTTGATTTTTCAATGAAGGATAGGATAGTGGTTACAGATGATCCCCTTTGCCTGGAAGGGCCAATCATTGAATGCGATGATCCTCTCTATCAGGAAGGCTACACTGGTACTTTCAGGGGAAAGACTCCCAATGGTGACCCTATCGTCCTCAACTTGAGATCATCTCTTTCAGTCCCGCTTGAATACAGGGGTGAAAGGATCGGACAACTTGCCCTCTTCTCATCTTCTGAAAGGAGAGATATTAATCAAACCATCGGATCATTGGAGCCTTTATGGAAAGTCCTTGGTCATTCACTCGGAAGGGTCCTTGAAATTGAATCCCTTCGCAGGGAAAGGGACAGGTCCAGGGACCTCCTTGACGGGACGGATGACATAATAGTGGTTTGGAGGAACAAAGATTCTGTCTGGGATATTAACTGCAACAGAAAGGCAGAGGAAATTATCGACATGCAGGGTGTCATCCCTGATATGTTGGACGGACCCTTTTTCATTCCTCCCGGAAGGGAATGGGAGAGGGCAATGAACGTCTGGTCCTCTACATTCATATCAGGTGATCCCGGTCAGATAGACCTCCAGATCACAGACAGGAACGGATGCGGAAGGTCCTTCATTTGCACGTTCAGGGCCATACGCGAAGAGGATCCTGAGGGCCCTATTGTGGGTGTGAGGATGACTGGTGTTGAAATGGAGACCCTCGAAAGCGGGGTACACCAGCTGGAAGCTACCAATAGGACATATCGGCTTCTCCTTTCCGTCCTCTCCCATGACCTCAAGAATCCTCTCTCTGCTGTCAAGGGCTATTCAGAACTGATGGATTATGTTGATGAGGAGAAGGTAAAAGATTACATCAGGAAGATAAACTCCCTAACAAGAAGAATGAATGACACTATAAACCTAGCAAATACCTTTGCCCAGCTTCAGGAGGGAAATATCAAACCTGATTTCGGATCGATAGATGTCAAGTCCATGGTGGACAACTGCCTGGAGATGCTCTATCCCAAGACTGAATCGTTCACTATTATGTACGAAGCGGGTAAGGGAGACTTCGAGATAAAGGGGCACAAGTTCCTGGAACAGGTCGTTCTCAATCTTCTTGAAAATGCAATTAAGTACAGTGGACAAGGAACCGAGATTCGGATATCCTTAAATGCAGACCTTAAGGGTATTGTCCTTTCCGTTTCCGATAGAGGAAAGGGAGTACCGGATATTCATAAGGAATCGATATTCGAGAGGTTCACTCGGATCGAGGACGGTTCCGCAATAATGGGTGAAGGTCTTGGCCTTGCAATTTCAAAAGGTATCTGTGAGCTCCACAATGGAAGGATCTGGGTGGAGGATAATCCAGGGGGAGGTTCCATTTTCAGGGTATTTCTCCCCTGGGACCAGTAGGTATTACACCAGGGTCGAGGTCCTCGCTCTTTGAAAGTGCAGAATATGAAGCAGATGTGAAATGTACCAACCAGTGTTCCTTCGCCATGGATGCCAGGGTGACTGCTTTTTCCAGGTCCAAGTGAACTTCCTCATGGCCGGAAGGGGTTTTTGCATAGGTTGCCTCAACCAGGGCCAGATCCGAACCTTCCATGAACTTATCCAGCTCAAGGGATCCGCAGGTGTCACCGGAATAGGAGATCCTTTCCTCCCCTGATCGAATGGAATATGCCATTGCCGGGACCTTGTTACCGACCCTCCCCGGTCTGCTGTATCGGTGTAATACTGGGATGGTCGATAGAATGATCCCACCCAGATCGATTATTGTGGATTCATCCATGGGGATCATATCAATTTTAAATGGACATTCTTCCCATAAGGTCTCAATGAAATGATCCACAAGCATCTCTATCGCTTTGCTACCCTTGGGATAAATGATCTTCAGAGCATCCTTCCTCTGTGTCAGATGAAATAGGTTCAGAAGGTTCAGAAGACCTGCGTAATGATCGTAATGCTGATGTGAGATCACAATAGCTTGAATCGTATCTGTGCTGGTATCCTTATCACAGGACTCTTGTTCTAGTTCTCTCTTAAGCTCTATCAGATCCCTTGTGCAGCCGTCACCCGCTTCGCATAAGATGGTCCCAACCGGTGTCAAGAAGAAGAAGGAGGTTGAGATCCCAGCGACCGAATAGAAATTGTGAACAGAGAGGTTCTTTCCATGCCAGGATCGGTGTACAGGGCCGGGAGGCATGTCGCTAGATGTCATATGACCAGGATCGCCGACCCCAACTTTATTCCTTTCCTGTTTAATTTGAATAATTTGGATAGGTGAGTCCCATTCTTTTTCTCTTTTTAATGTTCTTCTTGGTATGCCAAAGTTTCCTTCTTGCAATAATTGCGTCTGTCAGGACCTGGGACATCCTCATCTTGAAACCAGATCTGACCAGTGCCCCTGATTTTTTAGCTGAATCAATAAGGTCCAAACCCCGTTGGGTCCTGATATAGGGTGCTCCAAATGAAATATCTGATAGTTCACCCGAGTAATCCGGACACATCATGCATCTTGGCCAGACACCGAAGTTTTGTATCCCTCTCACGTATTTTGTCAGAGGGATGTCCTTTTCCACCATTGACCCGTCTCTCTTTTCAACTTGGAATCTGATAGTCCTACCTGATACCTTCTTTGCGGAGAATCGTGCGATATCAGATCCGGATGTATTCGTTAATTTTTCAATTATCCGCTTCCAATGATTCTCATCAAGGTTCGCTGCCCCACAGTTAAGGGAGATTAAGATGCGTACCTTCTCCGTTAAGGACCTGGTACCAGGATGCACCTCCATTTTCCTGAACGCATGGATCTGGCATGGGAGTCCCACCAATGCTGCGGAAACTATCGTCTGATCATCCTTGAGATCCCTGAGAAGGTTGAGGGCCGGAGAGAAAACATATTTTGAGGATGAGGCCGAGAGGACTTCCTCCCGATTCCTTGCAATGACGCCCTTTCCGATCGATAAGGCATCTGTCCCTGACCAGTCAGTAAGCAAGGCGGCATCGATCGTACCATTTTCCAGGGCATGGATCAATAAAGCTGACACCCTGCCACCGAAATATCCTTTTTTATAAACGCCAATTTCCCCAGCTTTAAGATATTCTTTCCTTAAGTGGATCCCCAATCGTTCTCCCCATTCGGTCCTTCTCCCCTTACCGAAAATTCTTTTTTCATATGAAGCGAGGTCTATACCTCCGCCAGGACAGATGGAAGCACAGTTCCCGCACTCTATACAATCCCCGGTAAGCTCCACCCCTCTTTTTGTGAAGGATATCGCTTCTACAGGACAGGAAGCTTGACAGCCACCACACCTCGTGCAGAGACCTTTGTCAATTATTTTACTTTGAAGGTAACTGAAAGCACGGACCATTTGCATCCCACCGAAGGATCATTCCTCCATGTTCTCCATTTCCCATTCATACAACCTGTCCGCTTCCGCCTTCTCCGTTCTCACCTGCTCATCGACCTTGCTCCTTCTTAACACCAGGAAAACTAGCAACAGGACCATGATCATTGCCAATGATACACCTGTGATCAAAAAGATAAGATCGAGATCTATCCCATTGTTGTCATCGTCATCATCAATGGGTTCCGACATGGTCACATTGAAGGATAGGTAAACAGTGTTAATGCCATCTGATATCTCCAATGTCAACAGGTTTGTCCCGATCCAAACCTCACTCCAGGTCAGGACCAGCTTCCCATCAGATCCAACAACAGCAAAGGCATGGCTTGTACTTACAGTTGGATCGGCCCCTTCTTCGTCAATGATAGTGAGATCGATGTATCTAACCTCATCCTCATCCAATGTAATATCGGATATCGGTTGAATAGTAGGAGGATCGTTCCTCTCACTTACTTCCACCTCCAGGAGTATATTGGTTTCAGCACCTTCTTTGTCCCTGACCTTAAGGATCCATTCCCCTGTTCCAACATCTTCCTGGTCCGGTGTCCAATTGATAGTGACCTGTTGTTCCATTTATATCGAAGGGGGCCCCCTCGATGGAGAAAACCAGAGGTGATCCCTCCTTATCAGAAGCGGTGATCACCGAGGAGAATGGTGTATCCTCCACCATTGTCAGTTTAATCTTTCCATCAATTGCGTTCTTTACGATCGGAGGATCATTGACGGGTATCACTGAGAGTTGTATCCATGTAGTAACCTGGCTAAGTCCGTCAGAAGCATTCACAGCAATGGTAGCGTTCCCCCACCAGTCATCCACAACAGTGACCTCCAGGTAGGTCTCAAGGTCTTCTCGGATCATTGTCAATGTGATATTCTCATCCGTCCAGAATGAATAGACCATGTCCGAAGTAGTGTTGTCTGGATCAGAGAAGGCATCGTCGATACGTATCCTCCCTGGCCCGGTATCTTCCAGGAAAACCAGGGTGAGATTCCCGTTGGACCTTGGAGCATCATTTACAACTATGAGAGATTTGACAGGTTCATCCACCATCCAATCCCTATATTCATCAAACGGATCCATTACAATGTAAAGGAGTCCTGTCCCAGATGGTGCAGATAGGTCGATTGTACCATTGGACCATGAATGCTGCTCCACCCTTCCCCTGTCCAAAGGTTCGGTCAATGGGATCCCGTCCTCTTCGGGATTTCCAAGAAAGACCTGTAAAACTAGGTTCCCCCATGAAGGTCCTTCGTTGTACACATCGTAATCCATCGATAAAGTGGAACCTGGTCTGACGGTAGAGGACGGTCGGAGCAGACCGGTACCCATTTCGAAGGACAATGATGGTCCAGGTATACTGAAGGATACCTTTATCCGATTGTTATCCGAGGTGATCTCTTCAGATGGTGTTTCCAGTTCGAACCTTAGATCTTCCTCACCTGCAAGAACGGTCACTTCATTTGAAAAAAGTATATCCTTTCCGCTTTCCAGACTCCCGATCATTCTCCTTTCTACCAGGGTCCAGTTACCTCCTTCATCTCTGGAACTTTCGACCCTGACCGCCACGCCCTCTGCATTTTTTCCACCTATGTTTGTTATGGTGAAGGAGATGTTCACCTCATCTCCATGTTCGTAGGATGTTGGGGTGATCACAATGGTATCTGCTTGGATCATCGGGTCGGCGATCTCCTCGAGAACATCCACGGTATAGGTTGACATCACCATGTTGTGGGCAGTGATAGTGATATTCAGTATCCAATCTCCCGATGGATCGAACACCGCATCTATTACACCATTCTCGTCTGCGGTGAATGTGGAGTAGGTTGAATGGGAGAATATGGTCATCATGGCACTGGGGACCGGAGCCCCATTCCTATCTTTTACTGTGAATTGGAAGGAATGATCTCCCTGGTATATGTTCAATTTTTCTTGGATGTTCTGGGGGAACCTTCCTGCCGAATCGGTATAAACATCAACGTAGGGTTCGCCCAATAGGATGTAGGCGTAGATCATGCCCATTATGGTCTCCTTGATTTCAAAAGAAGGTGTGAACCATTTGTCCTGGTATCTCTCCTTTAAAAGGAACATTGTCCTCCCGGGTCTTGTTTCCTGGGAGTTCAGGAACAGCTTCCAGAATTCCTCGTCCAGATACCAGTTACCCCAGGTCCTGTTCTGCTCTTCACCTCTGGCAGATACATTTGTAGAGGAGATGAGTCCGATGATCCCGCCGTATGATGAGGTTAACCAGGTTTCCAGGGATTTGTCTTCCCAGTAACCTGTCTGGAAGAACTTGGCCGTATCGCATGTGGATGCATACATGAAAGGCATCATATCCCCATTTGTGAATGTTGAATGGTCTTGGTAGCCCATGGGTTCGTTCCAGGTATAGATGGTCCCATCGCCATATGGTTTCCCATAATCGTTGAGGGCATAAGCATCATACCTTGCCTGGCCAACGAAATTCAGCATGGAAGCCCCACCATTGAACTGTGACAGCATATTATTGCGGTTCAGGGTGTCGGTCTCACTATACATACTGTAATTGCCGCCTTCAAGCTGCTGGTAATCGTACAGTTCCTTATAGTCCAGATCATCCGGGAGATTCCCTTTTACCCTCTGGCATACCTTGTATGCATTGGATTTGTGTGGGTAATATCGGTTAACGGTAGTTTCTAAGTTGGGAGGTTCCATCAAGGATCCCCAGTTCAAGAACCTGTTCATCCATGTCCCTACGGGAGGGTTCGTCTCGTACCTGATAAGCTTGGATATGTAGTTCTTCGCCTGCGTCTCATTGGATGCTGGCACCCTTCCCACATAAAGGTCCCAGTTGAGGTCTGCTTCAACCGTACCATTGTAATACAATTCTCCAAACTTCCCGTCCCCATCAAAGTCCCAATCCGAGTCCAGTCCAGCATAGTATGCATCGCTGTAATAGAAATCACCGAATGGCTGCCCCCTTGTGAAAGCATAGTGCCATAACTGTCTGGGCATGAGGAACTCCGAATCACCCAGGATCAGTAACCATTTAAGAGACGGATGGTCACCTTTTAGTTCGGATAAGAAGTTGTGTACCTTCTCTTCGGGATCTCTTCCATCCATCGCGTTATTGATATCCTCCAGGGAATAGATGACAGTTGGAAGACCCATCAATGTCCTATGGACGGCCAATACAGCGGCCTCATCGCTGAAATTCTCGGGACAGAGGATCACATATTGGGGTTCGATCTCTGGGATATCCAGGTTCAAAGGATAGGGTTCCAAACCACCTGGTCCCCGCTGGGATTTCTCTTGGACCGTATCTGCCTCAGTGCTTCCGATGATCGGGAATAATGGAAGTAACAGGCAGATGACTATCCAAAATGACAGCAAACGTTCCTTGGAGGACATCTTATCGCACCGGTTTTGTCATTGAGCGGGATTGTCATATCCTTTTCGGTTCCATGAGCTACCTTTACTGTGGAGGGGGAAGTGTTTCAAGCCTCCAGAGCTCATGATCCCGAAGTTCGGAATCCTCAGGCAGATAGAACACTCTGTATTCTTCCTCCTCTTCGAGGAGTGGGAGCGCATTATCAATATATCTTGCCTTTTGTCTGTAGTATTTTTCAATGAAGTCCACGTAACCCTCCATTTCTGAGAGGTGGTAGGTTATGATAACTACCTCAACTCCATAGATGATGGTCGTTTCGTTAAGTTGATCGTTCGTAACATCAGGATATTTGAGTCTGGCCACGTTCACGACCGGAGGGGGTTGGTGTCTATCGGCGATCACTGGTATCATAGGATCACCGGAGATCACGAAATCCTCGGGTTCGGTCAGGTCTTCCACCAGTGATGCGGCCTTGTACTGTGCGGATTCTCCCCTTTCCTTGACCAGAAGTGAGAATCCTCCACCAACCACAGCAACCAGAAGCATCAGTATTACCTGGAAGTAGATTATGGTTCTACCAGCTTTTCTGACAGGTTATCCTGACCTTTGCATTCCTCCTTCTGTACCTGTCCACCATCCTTCCAAGTCTGATCACTCCAACTCCTGCTGTCAAGGAAAGACCGGGTGAAAGGAAAACGAAATGATGTATCCAGGTAGCTGCCTGGAACATGAAGTAGAGGAAGAAACCGATAGTGATGATAGCAATGATCCCCTCTGGTTTCTTGTAGAGAGGTTTGAGTCCAAGGAAGAAGAATGGAAATGAGATGCTATTGAGAAGTACAAAGATCCCAAAATACCTCAGTTTCGTTGTGAATGGTGATACCGGTCTGTGAAGTTGATTCAGTAACATCCCCTCAATGACCTCGGTTATCCCGAACCTTGCCATGATGAAGAGGACCACAATGGAGAATGACAGCAGAAGAAGTACCATATGGAGGAACCTCACATTTTGGAATTTCCTGTAAGGAAGTAGCTTTTCGGTCTTGATAGATTTCAATATCGGGGTATTCGTATCGTTCACCCAATCAAGCAGCATTATCAGGCCCATCATTCCCGCGGCGATCACTGCGAATAGCTTGATCATGGATCCTATTCCGAGAGAAACCCCCATTAAAAGGACTGCCCATTTCTTTCCTGATTGTCTATATTTAATGAAAAATCCAACAGCCATGACTATCCAAAGTAAACAGAACATATCCAGGGATGCAAGCCTCGATTCGTGGAGGAACATCAGGTCCATGGCAGCAAATGCTCCTGCTGCAACCATAACATGTCTTCCGCCTACCCTTCTACCGACCCACATAATACAAACCATGATCACTAGCGATGCAATTGTGGAGAATATACGGAATATTACCGGATCCCCTTCGATCACACCGTATATGGAAAGCATCAACGGTGCCTGAACGGTGTTGATCTGGGTGTAGAAATCATATCCCGCATCCAGCATCCGGCCTGCCATTATCTGGACACCCTCGTCCACTCCGTTGGGGTGAATGTCCCTTGATATGTAGAAGAACCTGGGAAGTGACGCTATCAATAGAAGTATGGCTCCAAGGAAGATATTGCTCCGTTTGGAGTGTAGCAACATATCGAGTAAACGTAATGGCAGATTGTCAGGAGGTTCCCCCTTTTTTACTTCCTTTTCTTCCCCAACCATGACGCATTCCACCAGTTCGGATGAAGTTATAAGGTTTATGGTCCTCCATACTGAAAATCTTATAATATGAAACTCAAGTCCGAATGTTGTTCCAGCCGGTATATATAAGAACCAAGCAAATACCTGATGTATCTAAACGGGTGAATGATTCACCAAGGAGGTATTAATATGAGACATCGAAGTAACAATATTGATCAAGGAGGGAACGAAAGACTCCTAAAATTACTGATCATAATTTCGGCTACCCTGCTGGTCATTGTTCCGGCTGCAGCCCTGATAATATCATTTCAAAATGACGATGGCGAAAATGTCAGATACATCGATGAAACGGGTTCACCAACCGGTGATATGTCGATGGATACGGGATCAAAGGACGCCTGGGAGCAGTATCTATCCTCGGCCCCAACCATAGAGTTCGAATTCGATGGCCCCTCATCCAATATCAAGAATGAGGCCCCTGTCATTGATGATAACCTCCCAAGTCTGAACGAGTCTGGGGTCGAATACAAGGAATCCGACCAGGATTCCTATGACAGGTCAGGTGACGGTGCAGGGGCTCCTCAGGAATCCGATTCCAAGAATTCAGATGACGATATGGCCCTGGACGACGGAGCAGAAGGCTCCGGAGATGAAAGAGAGGTGGAAGAGTCCGATATAGTAAAGGCAGTCGGAGACAGACTCTATGTTCTGAACAGTTACAGGGGATTGATGGTAGTCAACCTGGAGGACCCTGAGGCTCCCTTTGTCGAAGGATCGGTCCAGGTCCTCGGATATCCGATCTCGATGTATGTTGTGGATTTCCTGGGTTTTGTAATAGTATCAGGAGCCCCTACACTTGACGGAACCGGACAGTACTCCGGTATGATGTATGTCATTGACCTGATGGACAACTCGGCTCCCAGAATAGTCAAGATGGTAGAGCTTGAGGGATATCCTGTGGACAGCAGAAGGGTTGGAGAGGTGATATACATCATTTCCAACGAGTATGGATCATACTATTACTACAGCGATATGCCCATGATGGAAATGGGAGGAATGGACGACGGGGTGGAGGTTAGGAATACTGAAGAGGAGAAGATCGATGAAGGACCAAAGACCCATGTTACATCTTTTGGTTTCTACGATCCTTCCGAGATCGGTCAGAGGGACAAGGTAACACTCGACGGGAATGCAGGACTGGTCTATGCCTCATCTTTTGCGATCTACATTCCTCAACCCAATAATGATTACAGCAACCCAAAGACAACGTTCACCTATGTTGATATCTCAGACCCCAAGGGCGATATCAACGTAAGAGGGCAGGTAACCGTCCCCGGTCTTCTGATGGATAGATATCAGATGGACCATTACAGGGGAACCTTCAGGGTAGTAACCCAGAGATGGCCTTCAGAAGACCGATGGGAGGACCTTCCCATGTCCACGCTTTATGTGATCGATGCCAGGAACCCTGACGATTTGAAGAAGGTCTCATCTCTACTCATCGATGATTCCGGCAATCTCATGGCCACAAGATTTGCGGGGGACAGGGCCTATACCATACATCTTCCCAGGACCATAGATCCTCTTGATGTGATAGACCTATCTGACCCGATGGATCCGAAGCTGACAGATGTTACTGGAACTTCCAGGTTGGGTAGAGCATATGGAGGTCATCGGGAAGGACATCATCGCCGTTGGAGTGGATGATACCGCCGATGATGGATGGAAGGTAGCTCTTTCTCTTTTTGATGTGACGGACCCCTATGAAGCAGTCCTGGATGACAGAATCACCATAGGAGAGGGATACACATATTCATCCGCGAACTACGATCCCAAAGCTCTGACCATACTCGAAGATCAGGGTCTGGTCCTGATCCCGTTCGATTCCTACAACTGGAGGACATATAATGGTGATGTTCACGGAGTTCAGGTAGTCTCTTTCGATCTGGATGAGGGAACACTTGAGGAGATCGGGTCCATAGTGGCTGATGACAGTGTTCAGAGGACCAGATGGATCAATGGTGCGGTTGTCACCATGTCACAGAGAATGGTCATGACGGTGGACATTGCAGAAGAGGGACCTGTTGTTTTAGGGAGAGTGGAGCTTGCATCCAACGTTGCAGATGCGTTCTTCTCCGATGGAATGCTTGTATCTCTTCTCGAACCTTATTGGGGTGAGGATGGTGCGACCATACGCATATCCGAGCCTGATACTCCTTACGCTGCGATCAAGGAGATCTCCATCGATGGATTGAAATATGTCCAGATGGACCGCCACGATGAGAAGGTCTTCGTAAAAGGTATCAGGCAGGAAGATGGGGAGATCCCAGTTTCCGAGGTTCACATGTATGATCTGAGTGATCCTCTTGCCCCTGTCCATTACGGACCTGCGGAGGTCCAGATACCGGAATCATACTATTCCTACAATTATTATTATGATGAGAAACCCATCCGTGATGATGATACCGACGTTGAAGAGGTTGGGAAGGCCGATGAAGGCCAGACCGGTGAGATCTCTATCTGGTACGATCCCTTTGGATGGAAGATCTTAGATGATGGATCGGTTGCGATGTATCTTACCGAATACAGCTATTCCTCTTCAGATTACAGATCAAGGACCACCATCCATGTTGTGTCATGGGATGCGGAAGGACCTGAAATATCATCGATCGTTCTGGACCGTGAAGACGAATATATCACGGACATTTCCGGGAACGAGGACCGGATCTTTGTAGTAACACAAATCTGGCACCCTCCTGAGACCAGGATCACCGAATTATCCAACATCGACGGTTCCCTGAATGTCTCAGGAAGGTTCCAGGTCACCGGGTCCTTCCTGGGGATAAGCGAGGACCTCAAGAGAGTTTACACGCAGGCAACCTACTGGGATGATGATGAGGTCCACTACAAGTTGATCATATACGGGCTTTCCGCTAATGGCGTGGTCCTCCTCCAGTCCATGGAGGTTGGAAGTCCCGTCAGTAGTGCTTGGTTCACTGGTGATTCCATTGTTGTGGTCTCTCAGAACTGGGATTACTGGTGGGGCCCTTACTATAGGTATGGTTATCTCGAGGACGATGTTGACTACGAGGATACTGCCTCCTCTGATGATGGCGAAGATGTCAAGGAAGGATCCGACACTGATGGTGAAATTCCTTATGAGGTCCCTCCCGGTGATTCGAAGGATGAATATCCCGGTGGTCAGGAAGTCCCCGAAGGGACCAAGATCATCCTTATCACCCTGGAAGAGGGCCTCTTCGGAGAAACGACATCTCTTCAGCTCGAGACGAATGCCTACGTGTCCCTTTCAACAGACGAGATGGTGGTCCTCGACAGCGGTATGACACATACTGTTGTATCATTCGAAGGGAACAGCATTAATGAGCTCGGTACCTGGTTCGGAAACGGCTGGGTTTCAGGAGGGGACCTCGATGAGGACCTCCTGGTCCTCGCCATGGGAATGTATGGTATCGAAGTCAAGGACCTCTGATAAAAGGGAATCTTTGGGGGGGGTTTCGAGGACCCCTCCCCTTTTGGTATCATATTTGATATAATAGGAATTCTTCTGGGACGGGAAGTGTATAATGGAGCTCCTGATTCAACATTGTTAAAGGAAGCAAGTTACGAAAAATGCTCTTATCTCATGAATTTGTGAATAAAGTTCTTTTTTTTTGGATTGTTGATGTTATAGTAAGGATTTTTCATTGGTGTATAAACAAAAAGAATATAAATGTCAACTTCCCATTTGAAAATGGGGATAGGAATGAAATACAAGCTCATGTACATTCCAATATTATGTCATGCTGATGACCTCGGTCCTCGTAGTCTTCCCTGCTATGATAGAAGGAAAGGAGACCTTTGAAGAAACAGTCGTACTTGCTCCTGAGGAGATCGCCAGTTATCGGGTCAATGTTACATATAATGCAAGCGTCCTCAATGGATTGTATTACTTCTACGAGATATTGAACTGGGGAATTGAAGGTCATGAAATGCAATTCAATATCGAGTATGGAAAGGTCGAAGATGAATACCTGAATTATGGCGGCAGTCATTTCAATCGAGCAGAACGGTTCTGGGGAGATCGAGGTTTTCGATGGAGATGCATATAATTTCATCTGGGGAAACGATAATCTGGAGGGTGGAAAGAACTTTACCCTTCACTACAGGATCAAGTACATATATGCCACCTAATTATACCGGGTGTCCCTGATGATGATGACACCACACCGGATGATGATGATACAAGTTGATAATGACACCACACCTGATTACGAAACAGAGGAATATGATAATCAATGTGGGATCTTTAATCGCAGTGATAGTTGCTGGAATATTTATAATGTTTGGAACTGCAGTTCTGATCGGTGCAATTATATTTCATGAAAAGGAAGAAATGAAGAAACTCACAACATTCAATAATCCAATATTGGAAAATTAAACTTCTAAGAAGGTCAGGATTATTTCATAGAATTTCCGCATACATCCAATGATTATACTCTCTCCTCTGCCTATTTTATATCTAATAGCTATAATCATGTTATTCCTTTTCACTAATAATTTCTGGAGGAAATATTAACATCACTTTTCTCTTTGGGTTCTGTTCTAATTGGATTCTTTGGATCTATATTGCTGTTGCTGACCATCTCTTCTTTAAATGATCTTATAACAACGTCTTTGAGATTTTCTATATGCTGATCCACCGGCTCAGAAACAGCATCAAGCCAGTGAACAGCACTCACATAATATTCAAATTCCTCTGAAGGTTCTATGTCAGAGATCCTGAAAATGATGATGGGAATCTTCTTATGTACAGCTCTCTCGATCTCTCTCAACACCTGAACGGACTGATTCGAATCTTCCGAGAACACCATTATCATGAGCCTGCAGCTATTGATACCGTTGATGATCGCCTTTCCCCAGGTTTCTCCGGGAGAATATCTCTCGGAGCTATCCAGCATTTAAATCCACTACTTTCAAGATTATCACATATCTTGAAAGCAGTCTCACTATTGTTCTTGGCATAACTAATGAATATATCTCTCATTATCACTTTCTTTTTCAGATCCGAATAATATCGTTGAAACTGTCTTCTCGTCTGATTTGTCCATGGTTTTTATCCTGATAAGTATGAAAATAATTATCGATACAACAAGAAGGATAATTGTCGAGGATAATATTGTTATTAAGGTTCTGGAATTGAATCTTCCAGATGTGTCATCTTCTTCATCGGATGATTGTTTCATGTCAGATTTCAATGGATTTGTCTTACCCGAGAATTCCTGGAGATTGGTCAAGTTATCATTATCAGGAAATTCGAGTTGCGAATCATTTGGGTTGGTAGGGTCAAAACCATAAAATTCTTCCCACCAGTTAGGAATTCCATCCCCATCAGTGTCATTTGACGTTTCAGTATCGTTTATCTCAGGTTCTATGTCCCCAATATCTGAGTAAACATCTATTGTGAAATTGTGAAATATCTGGACGGTTCCATCTGTTGCAATAACTGTAGCATTGTAATTTCCTACAGGAGGAGAGAACCAATCGATGGTACCAGTGGTGAGATCTATTGTACGTTATGAGGGAATGTTGTATGGAATATTCTATTTACACTACCATCTTCATATGGGATGCTGAACATTCCATATGATAGACTGATGTCAGCTGATATATTCTGATCTTTAGGAAGCAAATCCCATTCAGGACCATCATTAACATCCGATACAACAAGTGTATAATTGATAAAATCGGATCCACCAAATCCATCTTCAACTGGGACATCATCAATAATTTCCCACATCGGAGTTTTCAGGAGTTCCATTCAGATAGTCTCTATCAAGTTTTAACCAATACGCATTGGTGTGTAATGACCAAGAAAATATTTTCAATACAGGATCTTGATCTGTTGCTAACCATTTTATTGAATATGGTTGGTCTTCAATTGCAGAAACAATAGGGGTTGTTGTGATCACCGGATCATCATTGAAATCGATAATCATCAGTGTATAATAAGAGAAATCCTGTCCTCCAAGTCCATCATCAACCGACACATTCACCCAGAATTCACCAGGTTGATCGTTTGGAGGTGTTCCAGATAATATCCCGGTATTTTGGTCGATGTATAGCCATGATGCATTTGTTTTCAATCCCCAGGTAATATCCCCTTCTCCGATCATCGCTGGAATCATAGTCATTATAATACTCGTTTGTTGCTATTCCATTGATCAGATCTTCCGTGATGATCTCGGGATCGGAATTTAAAACAGTGATATTATAATGAAGAAAACCTATAGATCTGATAGTATCTGTTATGGTAATATTCACACTCCATGTTCCGATATCATCATATGTTCGAATTCCTGAAAGTTTTCCAGTATTCTCATCTATCGAAAGCCACCCTGAGCTGTTGGTTACTAATCCCCAAGTTTCAATATCATTCTCAATATGACTGGGTTGAACAATAGCCCTGGTTTCAATGTAGTAAGTTCTGTCCTCATTTGAGATATACAAATCGAAATTTGGTATAATTAAAGGTCTAATATTAATCAAATAAGGATATGTCATATCTTCTTGATATCCCAAATACTCTCAAAATCGTAATTTATGAATGTCTCCTTCGTCATCATTTCTGATGTTGTTTTACCCTCCCCACTCAAAGAAGGTATATCACAAGTATCAATATCATAGTAACAGAAATTGACCAAGTTAAGATTTTCACTTCTTCCTATGAATCCATCATAATTGGTAATCCAGGGAATCCTCGGGTCTCTCCGGGACTATAGCATTTATTTAGAGTTCCAAAATAACATTGCAAACCTGCAAATCCGCCAACGGTGTCCTCTCCACCAGCGCTTCCGGTACAATAACATTTTGAAATGATACCTTTGTTTCCGATAATACCAACAAATCCGCCACCGTTTATATTTCCACTCGTAATTCCTAAACTGTATGAATGTTGGATTATTCCATAAGATTGGATTAGTTCAGGACTGTCATTATATTCCCAATTAATTACCGCTCCAGCAAATCCACCAGCATTCTCCCATGAATTTACCGATCCTGTGCAATAACAGGATTCGATCTCGACGGTCTCATCATATATGTCCAACTTCTGGTATCCGACGAATCCGCCTGTTGTGTTGTCACCATCGGCATTTCCAGTACCTGAAGCAATTTGAAATCGATTCGGTATTGATACCTGCAAATCCCCCTACAAAATGGGATCCATCGGATCCCTCAACATTACCTTTGGAATAACAATTTGAAATGATCTGATTATTTGTTCCAATAAATCCACCAATACCTGATTTTCCCTTAACCTCACCTTCAGAATAACAGAAAGAAAGAAAACCCGAATTTTGTCCTGCAAATCCTCCTGAATTATCACCTCCATTAACCTTTCCGTTAGAATAACTATTAACTATTCTACTACCCCAGGTATTATTACCGACAAATCCACCAATAAAATCATCATCACTGGTTACATCTCCTTCAGAATAGCAATTAATTATCTGACTACCAGAATTGTCTTCCTGCAAAACCACCCACTTGTGTTTGAATGCCTATAACAGATCCAGTTGAGTATGAATTTTTTAAACAAACTTCCAAAATCATTCAATCCAACGAAACCACCAACTTTTAAGGACCCACTAACATCCCCGGTTGAATAACAGTTCTCAATAACGCTTTGATAATTTAATCCCACAAATCCAGCAACTCTATGGTTTTCTCCAATTACATTTGATGTAGAATAACAATTGTATATATTACTCCCATAGAGATTTCTACCAACGAATCCAGCAACATATGCACCTCCCGAAACCAATCCGATAGAATATGAAGAGGTAATAACACCTCCATTTTCATTTAAACCTGTAAAACCACCAATTCTATCGGTTCCAGTTATTGATCCAATTGAGTAACAATTCTTGATTATCCCTCCATCATTAGAACCAACTAAACCACCAACCCAATAATCGGAACCTGTTACCATTCCAGAATAATAACAATTAGAAATTGATCCTCCGTCATTGTGCCCAACTATACCCCCTACATTTTGGTTTCCCTTGATATTAGCGATGGTATTAATTATGCCAAGATTGAATATATTTGAACCTTGTCCGATATACCCGAAAAGACCGATATTGTCCTCTCCTGGTCTGTTGATATTCAAATTATTAATATCATATTCTTTTCCGTTTAAAATTCCATTGAATGGATCTGTTGAGTCACCAATTGGAATGAATCCTGAACCACCGTTCCAGTTCTTTGTAGAAGAAGCATCGATATCATTTGTCAAGATGTAATATGCCTCGAGATTTTCATTCATTTCCTGGAGTTGATCTACATTTGATATCTGATGTGGATCTGATTCTGTACCTGACCCCACAATTGTCTGATCTCTTGTAATCAAAGAAGAATAGACTTCTTGACTATGTCCGAAAAGATTACTGAATCCAGATATAAAAATGGTAAAAATTACAATACTAACAATGTGATATTTAATTGTCATATGACACACCTCTTTGAATATCTAACTTCGATCCATATCATAATTGGTATTTTATTATATATATTATTCCAATAATTAAAAATTGAAGAGATCATTGTTAATCTCATGAGGTAACACCGAGAGCCCCTAATTTGCTGTAGATTAAACTGACGGCTCAGTCATGATGGTGAACCAATGGTAATCTCATACTTGGATATTTAGATTTATGGAGATATCTAATGTTCTACCTGCCCCCAGGCATGGTTCCCTCGTCATTGTTCTTTTTTTCTCAAACTATTAACAATGATGTATATATTAAGTCCTAGAATGCTAATCAACAACACAAGCAAGATGATGTCAATAGTCCTGATGGATGGTTCCTCTTCATTGATATCTTCGATGGCCATGTCAAGATTCTCATCAACCAATTCAATATCATTAATTATTCCATCAAGTTTGCCAAGCAACATAAGAGAAGTATTTATCTCATCCATATGGTTATTAAAACTCCTGTTAACGGCCATTAAATGGATAATCAATTCATTGAGCAATTCCGCATTTCTTTTTGACTCTTGTGGTATTGAAAGCGATAAGATAATCCTTGATCTCAGTCATTCTCGATTCCATCTCATCCATGAAATTAACATTGAAGGATAACATCATTGAATTCATCTCATGGATGGAATATTGTATCTGTTCATGTTCTTTAGTCTTATTATCCCACATCCCATTAAGAGATGTTGAAACAATTGTATGACTTTCTATATTCTCTCTTTAAATTCTCAATATCGGTCTCAATCTGATCAATATGGTAATGTATCGTAGAATTGACGATCCCAACATATAATTCAAGCTGATTCATTCTGAGTTCGACATAGTCCTTTAGAGTTGAGATGTCATCCTTAACATTGATTTCAAGTTGCTCCAATCTGGTTTGGATCGCATTATTGATGTCTTCAAGAGTTGTATTTAAACCATCCCATGCGGATTCGATCCTTGCCAGGATCTCATTGTTATTCATAACAAGCTCACCGTTAAGGTATGATCCAAGTTGTGAGATATCATTCGTGAGATTCGTCTCTGATAATATTATGGATCCAATGATTTCGCTAATTCCTCCCTTAAAACTTTGGTTAATATCACCCCACATCATCTCGATAATATTGATCACCTTTCCGAGTTCAAGAGCGGAAGTATCATTGTAATCATTCCACATCCCTTCGATCAGACCACGGATTGAGAATCTAATGGGTCCAATCTGATCATCACCTCGGATAACCCATTTGAAATTTGGGTTCTCTAAGGGTTGCATTCATCCCCTCTATCTTTGTGATGATACTTATCTCAAGATCATTTATTAATCCCGTTAGATCGTTTTCGCTTCGATGAGGTCCAATAGATCATATGTTTCCAGCATTGTCTCGATATTATCGATGGTGCCTTCGATGTTATTTAACGGTTGAAGCGGCCTGCATCTACGGTATCAAGTATGCCGTCATTGTCATCGTCGGTGTCATTGTTATTCCCATTTCCATCGAGGTCGGTGTCCAACCATTCCGTTGAATTATATGGGAAACGCATCTCTCAGGTCCTCTACACCATCTCCGTCTAATACTGGATCTAGATTATCCCCCATACCACACCCCCATCAGAATCAATGTATTCATTAGAATTATTTGGAAAAACATCTTTTGAATTCCCCACACCATCATTATCACTATCAATGAAAAACATGTAGATGTCAGAATTTCCGTTGCGT